>JAFNAV010000016.1 GCA_017860345.1 Bacteroidota bacterium
GAAATCTTCTGGCTATTGACAATGGAAAAACCGTTCGTATGTATCATTACAAAAATGAATTTGTTCAGGGCGATGCTACTGATTATCGTCCAGGATTTACATTCAAGATTACCGTGAATAATGATAATACTTTGTCGTTTGCTACGTATAAAGATTTTGCTATTATTGACGGTGGCGGAACTTACTATCCCGATTTGAAATTATATAGCCTTTGGTATACTTTTAACGATAGTGGAGTGATTCGTAAAACGGTAGGTTATTTATATAAGGCTCGCAAAACTACGGATGAACAACGGATTATAGACGACTGGATCGAAGAGCATCCGTTAGCTAAATAATCCGGATTCGGACTAAGGTGTCTGAAAAGTTTTTGGATTTTTTATAGCTTCAAGCATTCTAATTACCTTAATAGGCCTTTCGTACTAACGATAGAATGATTGAATCGGGCTATAAAATTATTAAAATACTTTTCAGGCATCTTTTTCTTATTATATCTATTCTTTTATTGCTTAATCTGATAATATCTAAGTCATGAATCTATTACTTCTTCTTTTTATTGGGCTGCCTGTTTTTTTTCTGATTGCTTTTTTTATTGGTATTATTAAAAGAAACAGAAGAATCTGGCTTACTTCTTTGATACTTTTTATTGTTATTGTACTTGCTGAATTAGCATTGATTATTCCAATTAATAAAATAGAATCTTTCAGCTCTCAATCTACTTCATCTCAAAAGTTATAGGCATTTTCTAAGTTCACGTTTTTTTTTTTAATTAAATTAAACTATGGGTAACGATTATAGTCTAAATACATTGTAAACAGTATCCATATTAAGTTTTATGAAAGTACGATTGACTATAATGTTTTTTTTCTCCTGGATTGCTTGTTTGGCTATTGCTCAGGCTCAGGAATCTGTCGAAAATCCAATAAAAAAGCTTTTCTTAGATCAAATATCTTTTTTCCCTCAGGAAAAAATATATGTACAAACAGACAAAAGCAAGTATTTTAATGGCGAAATTATTTGGTTTCGGGTACATTTGGTCGATGCCGTTTTTCTGAAACAAGCCAATGCCAGTCGTTATGTATATGTTGAGTTGGTGAATCCGGTAAAGCAACTGGTTGAACGTATAAAACTTAGACCCGATAGTACGGGTTGTTTTTACGGACAATTTAAACTGGATGCTGAGCTTGGCGAAGGCAACTATTCGTTAAGAGCTTACACGCGCTTTATGCAGAATGTGGGCGAAGATTATTTCTGTACAAAACAGCTGTTTATAAGTAGTTTAGTCTCTGAAAACGTGTTGGTAGATATTAAATATTCGGTAAACTCAGGTAACGCTGTTGAGGCCGAGATGCAATTTCGTAAAAAGTCGGACCAACAAAAAGTAATGCCCACTTTATGTTCAATATTACATGGAGGTAAGGCAGCCGAAAATGAAAAGGCTGTGCTATTCAATGAAAATACCGGACATTGCAAATTTACAGAGAAAGAGCTGAGCAAAGACAGAACGTTTTTATTACAAACCCTGATTGATGGACGTGTTTTTAATAAATATTTTACTATTCCGTATACCGATAAATCGTTTGATGTAACATTTTTTCCCGAAGGCGGTCAGGCACCTTTATCTGCAAGCGTAGTGATGGCTTTCAAAGCAATAAATAACAGTGGACTTGCCGAAAACATCACTGGACAAGTGTTCGATGATCAGAATCAGTTGTGTACAGAGTTTGCGTCAACCCACTTAGGCATGGGAAGCTTTACTTTATTTTACACTCCCGGAAGAAAGTACCATGTGCTGTGTACCACCAAAGATAATGTGACTAAACGTTTTGAACTTCCCGAACCTGTAGCAAATGCGGTTTCGCTCTCTGTAAAACAAGAGAGTAATGGTTTGTATGTCAGTGTGTTGAAGTCGCCCGGGGTTAATTTGCCGACTTCCACACAACTTATTGCTCACATACGTGGCGTACCTGTTTATCTGGAGCCCTGGAACGATTCCAAAGAATATATAGTATTCGACAAAGATTTTTTTCCCGCCGGAGTTGTTCATTTTCTCCTGATAGATGCTGAACGGAATATCTTAAGTGAACGTCTTGTTTTCTCGAACCAGCGAAGCTCTTTTGCTAAAACTGAGCTTGAGTTTAACAAAAACAAGTTTAGCCCAAGAGACAGTATCCATTTATCGGTACATGTTACCGACGAGAATAACGAGCCATTGTCAGGCAACTTTTCTTTGTCAGTAGTTGATGTAAATGCTGTTAATGTAGATACAAGTTCAAATATTGTTACCACCTTGCTGCTTGCATCCGAACTCAAAGGATATATTGAATCTCCGGCTACTTACCTGCAATTAAATAATAAAAAATCTGCAGCTGCACTCGATATGTTGATGATGACACAGGGATGGAGACGCTATGATATTCCTAATCTGCTTAAAAATAACATTAAAAAAGATCTGAAATATCCTGTAGAGCGTAGCGAAGAAGTTACAGGAAAAGTTGAAGGTCTATTTTCGGTACTAAAAGATGGAAATTTGAGCTTGCTTGCATTAAGGGATTCAGTAATTGGTACTTATCTTACCAAACCCGACGAACAGGGACGATTTGTTTTTAAAGACCTTGAATTTCCTGAAGGAACTAAATACATTGTTCAGGCTATTTCAAAAAATGGTTCCAAAAAGGTATTCATTCAAACTGATTCCTTAGCCAGTTTTCCACCTCTGAGTGCACCTTTATTAATAAATCAACAAAGCTTGAAACCAGAAGATATTGAAATTGTGCCTCTTAGCGTCAAAAAAACGAAAGACGAAGGTATACGAATGTATAATCTGAATGAGTTACTGGTGACAGCGAAAAGGAAATCTGGATCTACAACAGAATCTCCATACTACTCTATAAACTCATCTGCGGTGATAACAGCCGAAGAAATTTCAGAGTGGCGCCTTATATCTGTTTATGATTTGTTGCGCAGAATATCCGGCGTTACGGTTTCCGGAAAAGATGTTCTCTACCGTGGAAATACGCCGATGCTACTGCTTGATAATGTGCCCGTTGAGAATTTCGACTACGATATGTTGATGGTAGAAGATATTAAAGATGCTTTTGTTAGTCCGGGTTCGTCTACGGGGGCTATCTTTGGAGCCCGGGGTGCGAACGGAGCTATTGTAATCAATACTAAAAAGGGTTTTGTGCAGACAAACAAGCTAAATACCAATATTGGTTATGTGAAATCCATTGGTTATCAGCAAACTGCCACTTTTTATTCACCCCGCTATCATACAGCAGCCGAACGAAACAATCCTTCTCCCGACTATCGAACTACCATTTATTGGAATCCCAATGTGCAAATAGATGCTAACGGAGTAGGAAGTATACATTTTTATGCTGCCGATGCATCAACCAATTATCGTTTTATACTCGAAGGGGTGAGTCAATACGGACACTTAATTCATACAGCTGTTACTACGGTGGATATTGATACGGAATAAAACATTTTTTATTTAAAGTGCTTTTTGTATAATCAACTTCATGTATTTATTCCTGATTATTGGGTAAACTGCTGGAAGTAGTAAACATAAAAAAACCTTACACGCTATTGTTTGTAAGGTTTTTTTATACTCTTTTTTTGTGGGTTATGGAATCACAATATCATTTACCGAAGTGGCATAAAGTCCTATCATTGTACCGGTAAAACCACCGGCTCTGTTAGTCGACAGAATATCGCCTGATACGGTACCTCCAACGTTTTTAAATTCTGCTTTGTTGATTGAATAATTGAAATTGTAGTCGTCGCCCTTAGCTACCACTTGTAAATCAATAGTTTGCTTCTTTATGTCAATTGGCTCGCTTGCCACAATGGTTGATTTACCGCGGTCGGTTCTTTCCAAAACAATATAATAGTCGTTACCTTTTTTGGTAACACCAAACACATAATTAAACCTCTCGCTCTGATAGCATACAAGTCCGGCCAGTTCTTTCTCGGTTTTTGGTACGAAACTAAGTGTGGTGGTGGCAGTGAAATTGCTATGTTGCTGACGATAAAATAATGTTGATGTAGGTTTTACCTCTTTAATGTTGGTTGGCAATGGGTTTATAATCAACCCTGGTTTTTTAGGGTTCACCACAGCAAAGTCCTGATGTGGGCCTCTTATACCTACCCATCTGTAATCTAATTTTTCGGTTGTAAAGTTTTCGGTAAAAGTAAAGTTGCCATTAGGTAAGTAGCCATCTTTACCTGTTTTATTTTCTACTCCGGCTGGCATTTTTAGTTTTGGCTCCATCGGGATCAAACCATTTTCAAATACCGGAAAAGTTCCTGTCCAGTCTACAGGGAGAATAAAAGTTTCACGTCCCGCGTTAACTCTGTTTTTTTCGTTAGGTCTGATAGCCAAAAACACACCATAGTATTTACCGTCAGGTCCTTCTACCAGGTCAGCATGTCCAGCCCAGTCTATTTTATTGTTTCTGTTTTCGGGCAAATGTCTTTGCGACAATATTGGGTTACCCGGAGCCGGAACATAAGGGCCTTTAGGACTGTCACTTATAAAAATAACTTCGCTGTGATTACCTCCGGTTCCACCTTCGGCGCACATTAAATAATACTTTCCATTTTTTTTGTAAATATGTGGAGCCTCAATCCAGATAGGTTTTTTTGATAAATCGACACCCCCGTCAACAATAAGTTTGTCGGTTCCGGCAATTACCTGATCGTTTTCCAGATCGTATTCCCATACTTTAATTACCCGATGACCGTTGTAAAGTTCCTTTCCACGAGCGGGTGCATCGTTGTGTACAATATAAGCTTTCCCATTATCATCAAAAAATATTGAAGGGTCAATTCCATCAAATTTTAATTTGTATGGGTCGCTCCATCCTTGCAACGGATCTTTGGTTTTTACAATAATGTTACCGAAACCTCCGGCAAACTGGGTTGTAATCATATAAAATGTATCATTGTTCGGATTGTATTTTATAGATGGAGCATAAATTCCGGCGCTGATACCGCAATCCTGAAGTTTGAGTTGCGAAGTACGATCCAGTACATGTCCTATTTGTTTCCAGTTAACTAAATCAGTTGAGTGAAAAATGGGTACACCCGGAAAAATTGCAAAAGAAGAACAAACCATATAATAGTCGTTACCCTTCCGGCATATCGAAGGGTCGGGGTAGCAACCCTGTAATATCGGATTGTAAAATTCGTCCGGCTTTAGCGGGTTTAAATTATACACCTTGTCGTCGCCTTTGTACGTAAATTGCGAAAAAACGGGAGCATCTTTGACTGTGTTTTTTTTAGTTTTCGGATTTGCCGCATCTACAATCTGTGGCGATAAGGCCGTGAAAGCAAATAATGCAATTGCCCCCTGTTTAAACCAGTACGAAAACTTGATTTTTCTTTGTAGTAACATAAATTTAATTAAACTTGTTATTGTATATTTTTACTTCTATGTTGGTGATAATCTTAGAGTTCTAATTACCCCAACTCTTACAAAGTTACGAAAATTAACTCACTTTGCGAACATCTATGTTACCATGGCTTCTTAAAAATAATTAAATAAACTCCTTTTCGTTACATATTCTTTGCTTCACGTTACTAACCAAATTTTATAGCTGTGTTATATCAATTTTCATGACTAAATTTGAAAACAAATATTAGATGAATCTCATAAATAATCTCATAAAACCATCGGTTTTTCCAAATTTCTGAATAAATACAATAACTAAAAAACAATTTTTTTGTGTAATTCAGCATTGTGAAATCAATGTATTTTAACTTATTTTTAGTCTGGGATACTATATTTTTTTGTTGATGTTTTACTAATATTGAAGGTCTTGAATTTAACTATATTGTTCTTTTTGTTTGATGTTACTTTAATTGGAAGGAAATGATTACTTATTGTTTTAGTTTCTTTTTTATTCAGACTCTTTTTTGCTGATTTTCGGTTTTGCTGATTACTTTTAAGAATAAAATAATCGTATTAGTCATGTTTCGGGTTGAATATTGAGCTTGATAATGTTTGTTTTGTTTATATTTATACATTTTCATGCTGTTTTTTCTGAAACGAAATTACATTAAGAACATCGTATTTTGTGAAGAGATTTCTTTTATTTAAATTATTGCTAACACCCGTTAAATAAAGGGTTAAATACAATAATATCTTGTTTACTCGTATCTAAAATTCAAAACTAAATATCTATTTTCTTAAAAATGTATGCGTATGTAACTATAAATTTGTAAGCTCTTAAAAAAAAATATTGATAATTAATATGCATAAGCCGAACAGTAATTTCTGTTATTATCATAGTTTTTTTTATTAATTTAAAAAAAATCAATATCTCGTAGTTCTGCATTTGAGATATTAACCTTGAACGTTGAAATTATTTTTGATTGATTTACAACCTTAACAAAAAACCATCTTTATAGCTTAAATGATTTTTTTGTTGAAGCGTAGTTGTAAAAAATATCTTTGTTGCCTGAGTATAAATTTCTTATTATAAAAAAACACATGAAGACCATTTTAAAATACATAACTTTCATTTTCTCTATCCTAACAGTTACTTCTCCTGTATTTTCTGCTGAAAATTTTATGAAAACTGTCAAAACCAATTCTGCTTTGGTTTTTAGTAGAGCCGTCGTTATCGTTTTCTGTATTGATTGATAGTAATATTGATGCCGGAGTGAAAAGGTCGGTGGTTAATTTAGTGTCTGATGTAGATAAAGTTTCTGATTATAAAAATCGGTATTAAAGCACAAGATATAAAAAGCCGGTAAACAGACTTTACATTTTCGTGTGCTGGAATCGGGTATAATTTTAAGAAAATTAATAATTAATGCGGGAGGCTTAAAACCGGTTATCCGGGAGCTCCCGAAAGTAAATTGAAATAAACGCTTGGTAATTGTTTGACAATGAAACAGTGTTTTCAGAAAATAAAATTAAAATAATGGAATCAAATTCACAAAAAACTATTGAGGCTAAGGGTTTCTACAAACTCTCGTGGGTGCAACGCATAGGTTTTGGTTCGGGCGATTTGGCTCAGAACCTTATTTATCAGACGGTGGCACAGTATTTACTTATTTTTTATACTAACGTATACGGGCTACCGGCCGCTACAGCTGCTATCATGTTTCTGATAGTCAGGTTAGTAGATGTTGTTTGGGATCCGCTGGTTGGAGCTTATGTTGACAAACATAACCCGAAATTGGGTAAATACCGTTCGTATTTGATTCTGGGAGGTATTCCGCTTACCGGTTTTGCAATTCTTTGTTTCTGGAATGGTTTTTCAGGTTCGTTGCTTTACGCTTACATTACTTATGTGGGTATGTCAATGCTTTATACGCTTATCAACGTACCATATGGAGCTTTAAATGCATCGCTCACACGCGATACCGACGAAATTACCAAACTCACTTCTACACGTATGTTTTTGGCCAATCTGGGCGGTTTAGCAGTGGCGTATGGTATTCCTATTATTGTCCGGTCATTATCGCCCGATGGCAAAATAAACTCAACCGAAGCCGGCAGTGCCTGGTTTATTACCATGACAATTTATGCGGTGGCGGGTTTGTTGTTACTGTTCTTTTGCTATTTCCAAACCAAAGAGCGGGTGGTGATGGATGCTAAAGAAACCGAGAATGTGAAGGTTTCCGATTTGTGGAAAGAGTTTGTTCACAACCGTCCGTTACGCGTGCTGGCTTTTTTCTTTATTACGGCTTTTGCCATGATGGCTATTGGCAACTCGGCGGGTTCGTATTATATGATTTACAATGTGCAAGCACCTGATATGCTGCCTTATTTTGCCGCGCTAGGCTCTATTCCTGCATTTATTTTTATGCCTATGGTGCCGGCTATTAAAAGGTCTATCGGGAAAAAACAAATGTTTTATGTTTTTCTGACTATAGCTATTCTGGGTATGGCAATGTTGTACGTTATTTCGGTGATTCCGGCTCTTAAAACTCAGGTTTGGCTGGTACTGATAGCGCAATTTGTGAAATCAACAGGAGTTATTGTGGCCACCGGATATATGTGGGCTTTGGTACCTGAGGTAATTTCGTATGGAGAACATTCTACCGGAAAACGAATCTCGGGAATCGTAAATGCGCTAACGGGTATTTTCTTTAAAGCAGGTATGGCATTGGGTGGGGTTGTTCCCGGATTTGTATTGGCGTTTGTTGGTTTCGACGAAAAAAATGCAGTTAGCCAGTCGGCTTTTGCTGAGCAGGGTATTTTATGGCTGGTAGCTGTAATTCCGGCTATTCTGCTTGCTGTAGCTATGTTTATTATTTCAAAATATGAATTGGACGACGATGTAATTCATAAAATTAACATAGAAATTGAAGAACGGCAATTGAAATAAAAATCGTTCAGCTATCATTAAAAAAAGATCAGACCAATCAATTAATACCAAAAAAACACAATCAGACACAAAAAATGATGAAACTCAAAATAAAATACTACACTTTAGTCGTTGCTATGGCTGCAATTAGTTTTTCGTGCGCGGCGAAAAACGATAAAACAACAACATTAAGAGCAGCTTTTAAAGACAAATTCTATATCGGTACAGCTTTAAACAGAGCGCAATACATGGGTATCGACAAGAAATCCGACGAGGTGGTTAAAACGCAGTTCAGTGCTATTGTAGCCGAAAACTGCATGAAAAGTGAAAATATTCAGCCACGGGAAGGCGAATTTTTCTTTGATGATGCAGATAAATTTGTGGCATACGGTAAAAAAAATAAGATGTTTATTACCGGGCATACGCTCATTTGGCACTCGCAGGCTCCCCGCTGGTTTTTTGTAGATAAAGAGGGTAAGGACGTATCCCGCGAGGTGTTGATTGAACGTATGAAAAATCACATACACACTGTTGTTGCCCGTTACAAAGGTCAGATAAAAGGTTGGGATGTTGTTAATGAAGCCATTCTGGATAATGGAGAATGGCGTAAAAGTAAATTCTATAACATCATAGGCGAAGATTTTATAAAACTGGCTTTCCAGTTTGCTCACGAAGCCGACCCTAAAGCGGAATTGTATTATAATGATTACTCCATGGCTATACCAGCTAAGCGCGAAGGGGTTATAAAAATGGTAAAAGCATTACAGGCACAGGGCGTGAAAATTCATGGCATCGGGATGCAGGGACATATAGGAATGGATTATCCTGAACTGAGCGAATTTGAGAAAAGTATCGAAAGCTATGCGGGTTTAGGCCTGAAAGTGATGATTACTGAACTTGATTTAAGCGCTTTACCTACGCCTAAAGGCAATAGAGGTGCCAATATTGCCGATGTGGCAGCGTATCAGGATCAAATTAACCCTTACAAAAACGGACTTCCGGCCGAGGCCGAAACAGTCTGGGAAAATCGCTATCTTGATTTTTTCAGGTTATTCCTGAAACATAAAGATAAAATCAGTCGCGTTACGCTGTGGGGTGTGAGCGACGGTGGTTCATGGAAAAATAACTTTCCGGTGAGAGGCAGAACTGACTATCCTTTGCTTTTCGACCGGGATTATAACGCCAAACCTCTGGTGAAAAAAATTATTGATGAAGCAATAAAAACAAAATAAGGAAAATTAATTCATTATAAAAGAAAAGATGAAAACGCCTAAATATTTAGTTCCGGGTGACTATATGGCCGACCCGGCAGTGCATGTGTTTAACGAAAGATTGTACATCTATCCTTCGCACGACCGCGAAAGTGGAATTGAAGAAAATGATAACGGAGATCATTTTGATATGAAAGATTATCATGTTTTTTCGACCGACGATATCGAAAACGGTGTGATAACTGACCATGGAGTTGTGTTGGATACTAAAGATATTCCCTGGGCTGGCCGTCAGTTATGGGATTGCGATGTAGCTTACAAAGATGGAAAGTATTATCTGTATTTTCCGTTGAAAGATAAAACGGATATTTTCCGCATAGGTGTGGCTATAAGCGATAAACCAGAAGGGCCGTTTATTCCTCTGGAAAATCCGATTAAAGGAAGCTACAGTATCGACCCGGCTATCTTTGATAACGGTGACGGTAATTACTACATGTACTTTGGCGGTTTATGGGGCGGTCAGCTGCAACGCTATCGCAACAATAAAGCTCTTGAAAGTGCCATATTACCTGAAGGTAATGATGAGGCTTTACCATCGAGGGTAGTAAAGCTGAGCCACGATATGCTCGAATTTGCTGAAGAACCTAAAGAAATTATTATTTTGGATGAAAATGGCAATCCACTTAAAGCAGGCGATACTACTCGTCGGTTTTTTGAAGCTTCGTGGGTACATAAGTACAACGGTAAATATTACTTTTCATATTCAACAGGCGATACTCACCTACTGTGTTATGCCATAGGTGATAATCCCTACGGGCCTTTTACCTATCAGGGAGTGATACTTACCCCTGTGGTAGGCTGGACTACGCATCATGCAATAGCCGAATTTAAAGGCAAGTGGTATTTGTTTCATCACGACAGTGTACCCTCGGGCGGTAGAACATGGTTGCGCAGCCTGAAAGTGGTGGAACTTGAATACGATGAAAACGGTAAAATTAAAACCATTCAAGGTGGCGGCGAGTAATAGTTTCCGGAAGAAAAAGACTTTTTTAGGTATGTAGTTTAAGTAGAAGATTGTTGCTGACAAAGAATCAGATAGTTAGTTATCAGAAATAAAGCCATGAGTATCCGCGATAATTCTCTGTGAAGTAGTATTTATTGCGGATACTTTTTATTTAAATAAAGATATTTGATTACCGAAGATTATTTATGGGAAGTAAATTTGCCATATACACTATGCTACTAAATCTGCCGGAGGATATGTCGACGTAGATTACTTTGACTATAAATTATTCAATAACTAAAAAATTGCACATCAGCATAAAAAACACCCGAAAAACACAGAATTTGTAAAGATGAAAAAACTAAGTTTAATTGTTTTAGCTGCTTTTTTGATAACCAGTATGCTCAAAGCTGAAGATAAAAAAATAACCAGTCCCGATGGGAAGCTGGTAGTTCAGATTAGTGCCAATGCCGGATTGCCAAGCTACAGCGTTTCGTATAATGGAAAAATATTTCTGAAACCATCGCCCATTGGCTTGAAAACAAATGTGGGTGATTTTACTAAGGATGTTGTGCTGAACGATACAGTGCTCAGCAACAGTATTGATAATACATATGCTTTGCCCAATATCAAAAAAAGCCAGGTTCATTATCAGGCTAATGAAGCCGTGTTTTTATGCTCGAAAAATGGAAAAAGAGCCATAGATATTATCTTCCGGGTAAGCAACAACGATGTGGCATTCAGATACAAAGTTTATCCGCAAAGAGACAAATTATCGTGTGTGGTAAACGAAGAAACCTCAGGGTTCATTTTTCCTGAAGGAACCACCACGTTCCTTTGTCCGCAAAGCAAACCCATGGTAGGATTTGCCCGCACCATGCCGAGCTACGAAACCAGTTATACGCCCGATGCCCCAATGGGAGAAAACGGGAGAGACAACAATGGCTTTACATTTCCCAGCCTCTTTAAAGTAGGTACACAGGGTTGGGTTTTGATATCTGAAACCGGTGTGGATAGTCGCTACTGCGGTAGTCGCCTGATTGGTCGTGCAGACGGCTTATATACCATTGGATTTCCCATGGAAGGCGAAAACAATGGTAACGGAACCGCATCGCCGGGTATAATGCTTCCGGGATATACACCGTGGCGTACCATAACTGTGGGCGAAACTTTGGCGCCAATTATGGAAACTACTGTACCGTTTGATGTAGTTGAACCACGCTACGAAGCTTCGCAAAAATACGAATACACCAAAGGCACATGGAGCTGGATTATGAAAATGGATGGCGCTACGGTTTATGATGTGCAAAAACAATACATTGATTTCAGCGCTGCCATGGGCTACAACACGGTGCTGGTGGATGCGCTTTGGGACACACAGATTGGATACAAAAAAATTGAAGAACTGGCAAAATATGGTGCAAGCAAAAACGTTTCGCTATATTTGTGGTACAACTCTAATGGCTATTGGAACGATGCACCTCAGGGGCCACGTGGCATTATGGACAATACCATTGCCCGCCGCAAAGAAATGGCCTGGATGAAAAGTATTGGGGTTAAAGGCATTAAAGTTGATTTCTTCGGAGGCGACAAGCAGGTGACCATGAAACTTTACGAAGATATTTTGTATGATGCCAACGACTATGGCATTATGGTAATTTTTCACGGATGCACATTGCCGCGTGGTTGGGAGCGCATGTATCCCAATTACGCTGCCAGCGAAGCCGTTTTGGCCAGCGAAAACCTGCATTTCGGTCAGCACAGTTGCGACAACGAAGCCTTTAATGCCTGCTTACACCCTTTTATCCGCAACGCGGTAGGAAGCATGGATTTTGGTGGAAGTGCCCTGAATAAATTCTACAATAGCAATAATACACCTAATCGGGGTACCAAACGTGTAACTTCCGATGTGTACGCTTTGGCAACGGCTGTATTGTTTCAAAGCGGAGTGCAGCATTTTGCGCTGGCACCCAATAATCTGACTGATGCTCCGGCATGGGCTGTGGACTTTATGAAGACCGTTCCCACTACCTGGGACGAAGTTCGGTTTATCGATGGGTATCCCGGAAAATATGCCATTATAGCTCGCCGACAAGGTGATAAATGGTATGTTGCCGGAATTAATGCTCAGAAAGAAACAATTAAACTGAAGCTTAAACTGCCGATGTTTGCAGCCGGCTCACAGCTAAGTTTGTACAATGACGATGCTGCTTTGAACGGAAAAATTACGCCACTGAAAATCAACAAAAAGCAGGAAGCCGAAATCGTTATTCCCTGCAACGGAGGAATCGTAATTGTGAACTGATTAGATTTGAATAAAAAATTGAACGAATATACATATCAGAAAATAGAGAAAGTATGAAAACAAAATTCAATCAATATGCAGTACTTATGCTGCTTAACTGCATGTTTGTTTTGTCATTACAAGCACAGCAAACTACAGGTGTAATTGCCAATATTGTTCTCGACAAAGCTGTTTCGGGCAATGAATTTCCCATTGTAACCGAAAATAAAGAGTCAGCTTCTATTCGCTACGATGCGAACGATTTCAAAGGAGTTATTCGCGCCATTGGCGATTTGCAAAATGACATCAACAGCGTAACGGCTCAAAAACCAGATTTATTGACTGCTGAATCCGGTAAAGATTATGAAATTATTATCGGAACATTAGGGAAAAACAAGTTGATTGATGCTTTGGTAAAAAACAAAAAACTCGATACAAAAGATTTAAAAGGAAAATGGGAAAGTTTTGTAATTACTACCATTGACAACCCTCAGCCCGGCACTAAGAAGTGTTTGCTGATTGTAGGTAGCGACAAACGCGGAACAATTTTCGGAATTTACGAATTAGCGCAACAATTAGGCGTTTCACCTTGGTATTGGTGGGCCGATGTGCCAGCTAAGCACCGTGCGTCGGCTTATGTTTCTGCCGGTCGATATGCTTCGGGAGAACCTAAGGTGAAGTATCGCGGTATTTTTATCAACGATGAAGCGCCCTGTCTCACAACATGGGTGAAAAATACATACGGAACAGCTTATGGCGACCATCAGTTTTATTCACGTGTTTTCGAACTAATTCTTCGTTTGAAAGGAAATTATCTGTGGCCAGCCATGTGGGGCTGGGCTTTTTATGCCGATGACCCAATGAACTCACAGGTGGCCGACGAGATGGGCGTGGTTATTGGCACTTCGCACCACGAACCTATGGCGCGCAACCATCAGGAATGGACACGTAAACGTAAAGAACATGGTGCCTGGAATTATGCCACAAATCAGACAATTATTGATAAATTTTTCACCGACGGAATTGAACGCATGAAAAATACCGAAGACATTGTTACCATTGGTATGCGTGGCGATGGCGATGAAGCCATGTCGAAAGAAACCGATGTACAATTACTTGAACGGGTGGTGAAAAATCAACGCAAAATTATTGAAAAAGTGACAAAACGCCCTGCTAAAGAAACTCCGCAACTATGGGCTTTGTACAAAGAAGTGCTGGATTACTATGATGCCGGAATGCGTGTGCCCGATGATGTAATTATGCTTTTATGCGACGACAACTGGGGTAATGTACGCCGCTTACCTAACGAAAAAGAGCGCAAACATCCCGGAGGCTGGGGGTTGTATTACCATGTGGACTATGTGGGTGCGCCCCGCAACACCAAATGGATGAATGTTACCCCCATTCAGAATATGTGGGAACAACTGCAACTGACTTACGATTATGGTGTGGACAAACTTTGGGTGCTCAATGTGGGTGATATCAAACCCATGGAATATCCTATTACACTTTTTATGGACATGGCCTGGAATCCGACCCGCTATACTGCAAACAATCTGCTGGAACATCCGCGCGCATTTTGTGCACAACAGTTTGGCGACGATCAGGCTAACGAAGCAATGCGAATTCTCAACCTGTACAGCAAATACAACGGGCGCGTAACTGCCGAAATGCTCGACCGCAACACATACAATCTTGAAACAGGCGAATGGAAACAGGTTTCGGACGAATATATCAAACTCGAAGCAGAAGCATTGCGCCAGTATCTGAGTTTGAAACCAGAATACAAAGATGCTTACAAACAGTTAATTCTATTCCCGGTTCAGGCTATGGCCAATATTTATGAAATGTACTACTCGCAAGCCATGAACCACAAGCTATTTGCCGAAAACAATCCTAAAGCCAACGAATGGGCTGATAATGTGGAACGTACCTTTAAGCGCGACGCAGCATTAAGTTACGATTATAACAAAGTGATGGCTAATGGCAAATGGGACGGAATGATGATTCAAAAGAAAATTGGATATACCAGTTGGAACGATAATTTTCCTGCCGATAAATTGCCGGAGATTTTCCGTATCGAAAATCATGAAACCTCAGTTGGAAATTATGTATTCACCCCAAGCAATGGCTATGTGGCAATGGAAGCAGAGCATTATTACTCGCTTAATAATGCTGCCAATGCAAAATGGACGGTTATACCATATATGGGTCGCACTTTGAGCGGAATTTCGGTAATGCCTTATTCGCAACCGGTGACAGGAGCTTCCATCTCGTATAAAATGAAACTTCCCGAAGATGTAAAAAAGGTTACAGTTCATGTGGTTGTAAAATCAACACTGGCATTTGCGAACCTCGACGGACATCGTTACAAAGTTGGTTTCAATGGCGGTGACGAACAAACCATCAATTTCAATTCGGACTTGAACGAGAAGAAGGAAAATATTTACTCAATATTTTATCCCACAGTAGCTCGTCGCGTGGTTGAGAAGAAAGTAGAATTGAATGTTCCTGCAGCAGATGGTTTGCAGATGCTTACGCTTACACCCATGGATCCCGGAATTGTATTCGAAAAAATTGTAGTTGATTTTGGTGGATATACAAATTCGTATTTGTTTGGTAACGAGTCTGGTAGTAAAAGATGAAAAGTTTTAATAAAATGGCATGAAGAAACTTAATCGAAGTGTTTTATCGGTCTGTATTTTGGGAATTTTGATTCATTTTACTTTAGACCTTAATGGGCAACAAGTTACAGGATTGATACCAGAAGTTGTTATAGAAAAGTCACAGACAGGTAATGATTTTCCGGTTGTGAGTATTGAGAAATCCGTTGCATCAATTCGCTACGATGCGAGCGATTTCAAAGGGGTTATTCGTGCCATTGGCGATTTGCAAAATGACATCAACAGCGTAATGGCTCTAAAACCAGATTTATTGACTGCCGAATCTGGTAAAGATTACGAAATTATTATCGGAACATTAGGAAAAAACAAATGGATTGATGCTTTGGTAAAAAGCAAAAAACTCGATACAAAGGATTTAAAAGGGAAATGGGAGAGTTTTGTAATTACTACCATTGACAACCCTCAGCCCGGCACAAAAAAAAGTTTGGTGATTGCAGGAAGCGACAAGCGCGGAACTATTTACGGTGTATACGAATTGTCGAAGCAGTTAGGTGTATCGCCTTGGTACTGGTGGGCCGATGTGCCCGTCAGGCAACGCGCAACGGCTTATGTGTTAGCCGGTCGTTACACCTCGGGAGAACCTAAGGTGAAATATCGTGGTATTTTTATAAACGATGAAAATCCCTGTATGCAGCGTTGGGCAAGAGCAAAGTTTGGTGGCATGAACAGCCAAATGTATACACGCATGTACGAATTATTACTGAGGTTAAAAGCCAATCTGCTTTGGCCGGGCATGTGGGGCTCATTCAAAGAATATAAACCACTGATTCCTTTTCTTAAAAACGAAGATGGAAGTTACGAAGGAAACTCGTTTAATGAGGATGATCCCGAAAATCCTCGTTTGGCCGATGAATATGGAATTGTGATTGGAACTTCGCATCATGAGCCTATGCAGCGTTCGCAGCAGGAATGGATACGGAATAAGCAAAATTACGGCAATGGCGAATGGAACTACATAACCAATAAGGACGGTATACAAAAATTTTTCAGAGATGGTATTGAAAATACCAAAAACTACGAAAGCCTGATTACCATGGGTATGCGTGGTGATGAGGATCGCCCCATGGTAGATGCTGGAAGTGCAGAAGCTAATTTCAAAGTTCTGGAAGGAATTATGAAAGATCAGCGTAAAATTATCGAAGACGTTACAGGAAAACCTGCCTCTAAAACACCACAAGTATGGACGCTTTATAGCGAAGTGGTCGAATATTATGATCAAGGAATGAAAGTCCCAGACGATATGATCGTTGTGTTGTGCGATGATAATTGGGGGGATGTACGGTATTTACCTGATTTGAAAGGGAAAAAACATCCTGGTGGCTATGGAATGTACTATCATGCAGGTTATTACGGAGGGCCGCGTGCAAGTAAATGGCTCAATGTAACGCAACTTCAACAAATGTGGGAGCAAATGTACCTGACTTACGACTATGGTGTTGATAAGCTGTGGATACTTAATGTAGGCGATTTAAAGCCGAATGAATATCCAATGGATTTTTTCCTGAAAATGGCCTGGAATCCTAAAGCTTACAACCTAAATAATCTGAATGAATATTCCCGCGAATTTTGTGCTGAATTATTTGGGCAAAATCAGGCTGACGAGGCAGCGGAAATTTTAAATACCAATTGTAAATATGCCAGTCGTGTAATACCGGAAATGTTAGACAGCAAGACATTCAATCTTGAAAGCGGGGAATTTAAAATGGTAAGAGATGAATTTTTGTCACTCGAAGCCCGGGCGCTCCGACAGTTTATTACTTTGCCCGCAATTTATCATGATTCTTACAAACAGCTTATCCTTTATCCTGTGCAGGCTTTAGCTAATCTCTATGATTTGTATTATTCAGTTGCAATGAACCTCAAATTAGCGGCAGAAAAAGATATTTCAGCTAATTTCTGGGCCGACCATGCCGGATATTGTTTTAAACGCGATTCGCTTTTGAGTGCCGATTACAATCATAATATCGCCAAAGGAAAATGGAGTCACATGATGGATCAGGTACATATCGGATATACTTCATGGCATGCTCCTCAATTTAACGTTATGCCCAAGGTAAAACGAGTAACTACGGATGAAGCTCTAAGAGGTGGATATGTTTTTACCGAAAATAATGGTGTTGTGGTGATGGAGGCCGAACATTATTTTGAGAGTAATGCAACTACTAATACCCGGTGGACGGTGATTCCAGATATGGGACGGACACTCTCTGGTATTGCTTTGATGCCTTATACCGAATCTACTGATGGTGCTTACATTGCTTATAAAATGAAAATTCAATCTCAACAGGATAGCATAAAAGTAAGGATTTTCTTCGATAGTACCATGCCGTTTATAAAAGGCGGTCATAACGTTGCAGTCTCTTTTGAAGGAGGTGAAGAAGAAATACGAAATATCAATCATGATTTGACATGGAAAAATAATTATTCAAAAATGTATCCAACGGGAGCTGCACGGTTAAACGAAATTGTTTTTGTGAAGTCTTTATTAAAAAACAAAGAAAATTTGTATCGTCTGAAAATCCGTCCGCTCAATCCCGGTATTGTTATTCATAAAATAGTAATAGATGCTGGTGGGTATAAACAAACTTATTTGAAAATGCCCGAAAGTTTGTATAATCGATAAAAATTTTATACAACTCAATGTCAGTTTGATACAATAGTGCCGCAACATATATCGAAAGTACTATGAGAATTTTGCGGAACTTTTAATTTGTTTATAAAAGTAATGGGTGCAATAGGCAAACAGCCAATGCGTCGCTTGCTCGATATTTAGAAAATTTAGAAAGAGTAGATAGCAGTAATGATGATAATTATATGCTAAATATGAAAATGATATAAATATTTGAAATAAAAAAAGATAGGCGTGAAGCGAGCATCCCGATAGCTATCGGGACTGGTTTAAACCAAAGGCCATGTCCATTTGCGAGTTTCATGCGACAACTAACAAAAAAAATAAAAAGAACACATGAAAAACACTTTTTTGTCTGTTGTAATGGCTTTGCTTCTCAGTTCTGCTTTATATGCTCAGAACGATGTTTGGCAAGCTACGCGAAAAAAGCCTGTAATCCCGGCTAAAGGGGCATTTTATACAGATGCCTACCGCAATGTTTTTGTAGAAGCCGGGTATAGTGGCACCGATGTGTCGGCCAAATTAGAGTTAATCTGGCAGCAACTTTTTTATGGCGATTCTCTTACACAAAGAGTTTATTATCCGGTAGGCACCGACGAAGCTTACATTTACGATACCGGAAACCGGGATGTACGTTCGGAAGGAATGTCGTATGGGATGATGATTTGCGTACAAATGAATAAGCAGCATGAGTTTGACCGACTCTGGAAATGGGCTAAAACGCATATGCAGCATCAGTCAGGGGCGCGCAAAGGGTACTTTGCATGGCAAATGGACCGACATGGTAAAATCATAGATCCGGGCGCTGCTTCGGATGGCGAGGAATACATTGTCACTGCATTGATGTTAGCTGCCAATCGTTGGGGAAATGGCGTTGGCATTTACAACTATTCAAAAGAGGCCAACGAAATACTCCGGTTGGCTACAACTAAAGATAAGGGAGATAATAAGCCAATTACCAACCTGTTTAATATCAGCGAAAAACAGGTGGTTTTTGTACCGTCGGACGAGGCCGACGATTTTACGGATCCTTCGTACCATTTGCCGGCTTTTTATGAACTGTGGGCGCTCTGGGCCGATTCCGATAATGCTTTTTGGAAGCAGGCAGCTAAGAAAAGTCGCTTGATGTTTCCGAAATTTGCTCATAAAGATACGGGGCTAATGCCCGATTATGCCAATTTCGACGGTACACCCAAACATGTTGGTGGTCATGGCGATTTCCGGTTTGACGCATGGCGGTGCGTTATGAATATGGCTGTAGATTATGCCTGGTTTAGAAAATCAGGTTCAGAACCTGAGCTGATAAACAAGATTCACAGATTCTTTATGAACCAGGGAATCAAAACTTATGGAAATCAATATACTGTTGAAGGCAAAAAATTAGATTTACCGCATTCGGCCGGATTGGTAGCATGCAATGCAGTAGGTGTGTTGGGTAGCAATCGGGTAGAGGCATGGCAGTTTATCGATGATTTTTACAATACTCCAATACCTTCGGGACTATACCGTTATTACGATGGATTGCTTTATTTTATAAGCTATCTGCATTTATCGGGCAATTTTAAAATATACAAGCCCGTTAAGCCGTAAATAACCTAAAACGATATGTGTGCTTTAAGGAATTATTACTCTTTATTGATTAATTGAGGCTCATTAATTATTCCGGTACTTACCGGGATAAAAATTGAAAATAACAAAGGTTTCTATCTATAAAACAATATAAAAAAAATGATTACAACAAAACTCAAATCAGTATTATCCGTTGGTCTGTTGCTGACAATGCTATTGATGCCGGGTTTCTCAAATGCGAAATCTCCCGGTAAAAAAACATGGACCGGCACATGGGCTACTGCACCTCAACTGGTAGAACCTCACAACATGCCACCCGCTCCCGGTTTGGCCAACAATACGTTCAGGCAGATAGTCCGTGTATCCATTGGTGGCGATGTGGTGAGATTGCGCTTCACCAATTTATTCAGTAAAGAACCCGTAACGATGAAATCGGTGGCCATAGCTGTAGCGCAAGAAGGAAGCCTGGTAGAGGCATCTTCGCAGGTAAAGCTGAAATTTAAGAAGAAACATACGGTAACCATGTTGCCGGGAACTGAGGTTGTTTCTGACCCATTGAAGTTTAAGCTGGCTCCCGGGTCAAAAGTAGCCATCACTATTGCTTTTGGTAATGTGTCTGCCGATATTACAGGTCACCCAGGTTCGAGAACTACTTCGTATATCCTGACCGGCGAAAATGTACTATCTGTTGATTTTGCAGGAGCTACCCCTACCGATCATTGGTATATCATTAATGGTATTGATGTACAAACATCTAAAAAAGCAGCTGCGGTGGCTGTTTTGGGCAATTCTATTGCTGATGGCCGTGGCTCGGGAATCAACAAACAGAATCGCTGGCCCGATATTTTGTCGGAAAGATTGTTGAAAAACACGGATACAAAACAAGTTGGGGTGCTGAATTTAGGGATTGGCGGCAACTGCGTTTTGCGTGGCGGATTAGGCCCTACGGCATTAAATCGCTTCGACCGTGATATATTATCGCAAAGTAATGTAAAATGGCTTATTATATCCATAGGGGTAAACGACTTAGGTGGTTTGAGGACTGCCGAAGATGCACCTAAATTGGTGGAAGATTTAATCAATGCTTACAATCTGTTGATTGACAAGGCACATGCCAAAGGTATTAAAGTATACGGAGCCACGATACTTCCTTTTGCAAAATCATTTTACGATAAAGATTTTAGATTAGAAGCACGCGAAAAGGTAAACGAATGGATTAGAATCAGCGGGCGGTTCGATGCAGTGATTGACTTTGATTCGTTGATGCACCAGTCGGACAACCCGGCAACAATTTGGCCGGATATGCACGATAATGATTTTTTGCATCCCAATCAGGCCGGATACCGGAAAATGGGAGAGTTTATTGATCTTAATCTTTTTAAATAAACACCTGCGTGAAACGAGCATTAAAAACAGAGCCTTAAACAAAATACCATTTCCCGATAGCTATGAGATGCGAGTTTTATGTGATAATTAACTAAGAAATGAACGCATAAGATTTTTAATTTAAATAAGCATTTGCAAGCAAAAGCGCTTGTTAAAAAAGGTAGTAATTGGTATATTGTATTTTTCAGGGTTGTTCGATAGAGTATGAAAAAGCAAGAACACATATGCTCTGCGAACAACCCTTTCTTTTGTAAGTTATCCTTGAATTACTCATTACTGAATTACCTCCGGATTCGAAATATAGTTGTGAATTATTCAAGTATAATTTTTTTTGACTAAAAAAGATTCTTTATTTAAAGCTTTCATGCTTTGCAAAACTTCATTTTCTTTTAGTTGAATATTTGTTAATATTTTTAGGGTTTTGGTTGTCAGAGTTTATTCTCCTAACTCCATAATATATAGTTGTTTGTTTACATCGTAAACAATTTTTTTTTGATTTGTTTCAGTAGCATAAAAACAGATATGTTAATATAGTGGCCTTTTCATTATCTGAAAATGAAAACTATATATCTAAAATTAAAAAATTAAATATAAACACTTTTATAAATTTGTCGTATAAAAATCCGGCGTATGGATTCATGTTTTTTACTTTATCCCTCCAATATTTTTTTGATCTAATCTTTTAAGGGTGATTCAGTAAAATAACCAAAAGAATAATCTTAATCAGTTTCTAAAATAATACTAATACAATGAAATTACAATTTAAGCTACTTTTAGTGGCATGCTCACTTATTTTAAGTGTAAATTCCTTCTCTATAGATAAGAATTTCTATATTTTTCTTTGTTTTGGACAGTCCAATATGGAAGGAAACGCAAAAATACAAGCTCAGGATACCGCCGATGTTGACCCCAGATTCAAAGTTCTTGAAACACTTGATTGTCCCAATCTGGGACGAACCAAAGGTAACTGGTATACTGCCGTTCCACCGCTTTGCCGTTGTTACACGGGACTTACACCTGCCGATTATTTTGGACGCGCCCTACTTGCCCAACTTCCTGAAAAAGCCAAAATCGGCATTATCAACGTTTCTATTGGAGGCTGTAAAATAGAATTGTTTGATAAAGATAACTACACAACTTATGTTGCAACTGCTCCGGATTGGTTAAAGAATATGGTGAAAGACTACGACGGAAATCCCTATGGACGTTTGGTTGAGATGGCTAAAATTGCACAAAAGTCGGGTGTTATCAAAGGGATTCTTTTGCATCAGGGAGAGTCGAACACCGGTGATAAAGAGTGGCCAATGAAAGTAAAACTGGTATACGATAACCTGATGAAAGATTTAAAACTGAATCCTAAAAAAGTGCCTTTGCTGGCTGGTGAACTTGTAAATTCTGATCAGCACGGCGCTTGTGCATCCATGAATGCAATTATCGCCACTTTGCCGCAGGTAATTCCTAATAGTTATGTTGTTCCATCTGCCGGTTGCGAGGGCGTTGCCGATCACCTGCATTTCAGCGCTGCCGGATACCGTGAGCTGGGCAAACGTTATGCTGAAACCATGCTTTCAATCCTTAAATAAGTCTTGAACCAGACATTATCGCTTGTAACTGTTAAATCATTCAATATCATGAAAAAAACATTTCTACTATGTTTCATAGTTTTGGCTGTTGGCTTTGCGGCCTATAGTCAGAACTATAAATCTGCTCCCGATGGTTTTGATGTTCCCCGAAGTGGAATAGCCAAAGGAAAAATCGATACAATTGTATATCCTTCGGCCACTGTGGGCGTAACCCGCCGGGCATTGATTTACACTCCTCCGGGATATTCAAAATCGAAAAAATATCCGGTTCTCTACCTGTTGCACGGTATTGGTGGCGACGAAAAAGAGTGGTTCGTTCAAGGTAAACCACGGGAAATTTTAGATAATCTGTATGCTGATAAAAAAATAGCTCCCATGATTGTTGTGTTGCCTAACGGACGGGCAATGAAAGACGATCGGGCAGTAGGAAATATCATGGAGGGGCCTAAAGTGCAAGCTTTTGCTACATTTGAAAAAGACTTGATTAATGACCTGATTCCTTACGTAGAGAAAAATTTTCCGGTGCTGAAAAATCAGCAAAACCGTGCCGTGGCAGGTCTCTCAATGGGTGGCGGACAATCTCTGAATTTCGGTCTGGGCAACCTCGATACTTTTGCCTGGGTGGGTGGATTTTCGTCAGCTCCCAACACCAAAGCTCCGCAGGAACTGCTTCCGAACCCTGAATTAGCTAAAAAACAGCTGAAGTTACTCTGGATTTCGTGCGGAGATAAGGACGGACTGTTAAGTTTCAGTAAACGCACTCATGATTATTTGGTATCTAATCAGGTACCTCATATTTATCAGGTAATTCCGGGTGGATACCACGACTTTAAAGTGTGGAAACAAAACCTGTATATGTTTGCCCAATTGGTTTTCAAACCTATTACCCCGGCTCTGATTGAACAATATAGTAACATTCCGGCAGAGCAGGCCAAGGCTGTTCCAGCTTCGACCAACGTTCCCGGAGCACAATATCCGCAGATACTGCCCGACAACAGGGTTCTTTTCCGCATCAAAGCTCCTGAGGCACAAAAAGTGCAGGTAGATTTGGGTAAAAAGTATGATATGGTGAAAGAGGAAGAAGGCTCCTGGGCTATCACCACCGAACCAATTGTAGAAGGATTTCACTATTATTCCATTCTGATTGACGGTGTGGCTGTTTGCGATCCTGCAAGCCAGACTTTTTATGGTATGAGCCGGATGGCCAGTGGTATTGAAATTCCTGAAAAAGGAGTGGATTACTACAACATGAAAAACGTAGCTCACGGACAAATCAGACAGATTCGCTATTTTTCTGATATTACCAAAGCCTGGCGCAGGGCGTTTGTTTATACACCAGCCGGATACGATGCAAATGTAGCTGAACGATACCCAGTTCTGTACCTACAGCATGGTGGTGGCGAAGACGAAACCGGTTGGCCTAATCAGGGAAAAATGGATGCCATCATGGACAACCTGATTGCCGGAGGAAAAGCTAAGCCGATGATTGTAGTGATGGACAATGGATATGCGGTAGATCCGGCAGTTCCGCAACGTAATTACCAACCCAATTTTCAGGGAGTTCGTGCCCTTATCGAACGAAGTGCGCTTGATAAAGTTTTCGTCAACGAGCTCATTCCTATGATTGATAAAGAATTTCGCACCATATCCGACCGCGACCACCGCGCTATGGCCGGCCTTTCGATGGGTGGTTTCCAGTCGTTTCAGATAGCACTGACTAATACCGATAAATTTGCTTACGTAGGCGGTTTCAGTGGTGGCGGCATGTTGCAGCCGGGAGACGATTTCTCAAAAATGTACAATGGTGTATGGGCTGACGCTAATGCTTTCAATCAAAAGATGAAATTAGTTTACCTCAGCATTGGCACTACCGAACCGGCAAACATGTATCAAACTGTCAACAGCTTTCATACAGAATTGGAAAAAGCTGGAATCAAACATGTGTATTACGAATCACCCGGTACTTCGCACGAATGGCTTACCTGGAGACGGTCGCTGAACCAGTTTGCAGGATTAATCTTTTAATCTGTGTTGAGTATGAAAATAAATTCACTTGTTAAAGTTCTTGTATTGATGTTGGGGATTATTTATAGTTTGAATATAAGTGCTGCGGTAAATACAACCTTGCCTCAACTCCACGTAGAAGGACGATTCTTGAAAGACCCTGATGGAAATATTGTGAATTTAAAGGGATTTGCTCAAACATATAGCCCGTTTTTTAATAGTTATGGTTGGGATAATTATGATGTGCCAGGATGCCTTAGTTACAACAAGTCGCTTATAATCAATATGCAGGAAGTAGGATGGAAAGTTAATTTTGTGCGTTTGCATATGGATCCGTATTGGAGTAATTTTCCGGGATGTAGTGGTAGATATGAGGGTGAGGAATGTTTCAGCGAAACTCGTTTCAAAAAATATCTCGACGAAGTTTTTATCCCAATGGCCGAATTCTGTGTCTCAAAAGGCTTGTATGTGGTGATGCGCCCTCCCGGGGTTTTTCCTGAGAAAATTTCGGTAGATGATGTTTATAATAAATACCTCATTCAGGTATGGGATATTGTTAGCAATCACCCAAAACTAAAAAATCATCCTAATATCATGTTTGAACTTGGGAATGAACCTATTCAAATTCTTGGAACGGATGGTAATTATGGAAGTGATGGAGATGCTAAATTTGTGAATTTGCAAAAATACATGCAAGCCATTGTGGACGTAATCCGGAATAACGGCGCTGACAATATCCTCTGGATACCGGGTTTAGCCTGGCAACAATCCTATTCTGGATACCTTAAATATCCTGTTGTAGGGAACAATCTGGGGTATGCAATCCACCTTTATCCGGGATGGTTTGGTAGTTCCAATGGGTATATGTCGTTCCAGAGAGAATGGGATAGCGCAATTAAGCCCGTGGCTGAGATTTCTCCGATTATGGTCACAGAAATGGACTGGGCACCGGAAAAATACGACTCTTCGTGGGGAAAAAGCACTACCGGAATAGTTGGAGGTGATGGTTTTGGAGCTAACTTTAAATATATTACTGATAATTCGGAAAATGTAAGTTGGCTGATTTTTACCGATGCAGCAAAATTAGCCGAATTTAAGGATGAAGCACCTGCTGCGGGGGTTCCTTACACTTTCCTGACTGATCCGGAAGCCTGTCCGTGGCAGGCATATCACTGGTATAAGGAATATGCTAATCCTACAGCAAGAGTAGTTACTAATCTTGAAATCCTGGGTGGTAATTTAAAACCGGTTGATGATGGACAGACGATGCCGGTAGCTATAGGCAGCGATTTCTATTTGTTGGTAAAGGCTACATATGCCGATGGCTATACCGATTATGTTAGCCACAAATCAACTTATCAAAGCAACAATACTGCTGTAGCCACTGCTACTTTAGGACGAATTACATCGCATCAGTTAGGAACGGCCAAGGTTACGGTAAGCTATGGTGGATTCCAAAAAGAGGTTTCTATTAAAACGTCATATTTTCTTCTTTTATCCGAAGCTATGAACCTGACCATGTTTGGAAACAATACTTTTGACAACGCCACCCGAACACTTCATCTTACGCAATATGGGCAAGCAGGGTGGAGCTTCCCGAATGGAGTCGATTTGTCAGGATTTAAATATCTGGTTTTCAAATTTGGAAACTATAATTATCCATGGGGAACTCATATCCGAATTAAAGATGGTGGTACCGAATCAAAAGAATATAAGTGGGAAGGTAAAAAAGAGTTGATGATAGATCTCAGAACTATTACTACCGAACAAGGAGAGACTATTTCGCCTAAACATATCACGGCAGTCAGATTCTGGTCGGGTGGGGGCGATTACGTTATTGATAACATATATGTTACTAATGATGATGCTGGAGGTGAAGAAGTGACCGGACTGGACAATATTGTTACTTCTGGTAACGAAAATGATATGGTAGATGTTTACTCAGTAATAGGTAAACTGATTAAGAAAAGGGTTAGACGTGCAGATGCTTTGTTGGAACTTCCTAATGGTGCGTATATAGTAGACGGTAAGAAAGTATTGATTGTACGCTGATGAAATCAACAGAATGCCGTAATCAGATATTGGACATAATAATAAAATAAAACGCCATTAGAAACGAATATGACAAGATTTAATCAAGCCGATAATGGTCGTCAGAATAAATCTTGTTTTATACGCTCCGTCAGGCAAATAAAAAAACAATTTAAAAGATGAAAAATAAAATTGTAATGTTGTGTGTGGCTATTTCTTTAGCAATATCTCTGGCTTCGGCGCAGGATGTTAAGGAAGATTTTAAGCCTTCGGTGCTGAACCAGCCCGGGCAAATGTACCCACAGGTAAATTCGCAGGGTTATGCCCGCTTCAAGATCGTAGCGCCTAATGCGCAGGCTGTGTCCGTAAGCCTTGGCTTGGGCGGACGTGGTGGTACAGTGCTTAAAAAATCCGACGACGGTACCTGGATGGGAACCACCGAAGGGCCGATGGACGAAGGCTTCCACTACTATCACCTCACGGTGGACGGTGGTACTTTCAACGATCCCGGCACGCTGAACTTTTTTGGTTCGTGCCGTTGGGAGAGCGGAATCGAAATTCCGGCTTCCGACAAAGACTTTTATGCTTTGAAGGACGTTCCTCACGGACACGTCTCTCAGGTGCTTTTTCCTTCGAAAAGCACTAATACTTCCCGCCGTGCTTTCGTGTACACTCCTCCGGGATATGAAGCGAGTGGCAACAAACGTTATCCTGTTCTCTATCTGCAACATGGCTGGGGCGAGGACGAAACTGCCTGGACAAATCAGGGTTTTGCCCACTTGATTATGGATAACCTGATTGCCGAAGGAAAAGCCAAACCGTTTATCATTGTGATGACTTATGGCATGACCAACGATACAAAATGGGGCAGAATTGGTGATTTCAAAATCGAAAATTTCCAGACGGTGCTTATCGATGAGCTGATTCCCTATGTTGATACCCATTTCCGCACCTTGGCCAATCAGCCCAACAGGGCAATGGCAGGTCTGTCGATGGGTGGCATGGAAACCAAAATGATTACGCTGGCTCGCCCGGACGTGTTTTCGCACTATGCGCTGTTGAGTGGCGGCACTTACGCACCAACTGACATTAAGGACAAATCGAAACTCAAACTTGTATTCATGAGTTGTGGTAGCCGCGAAAATCCGGACAAGGTGAAACAATCGGCTGATGAGCTGAAAGCTGCCGGAATCAATGCTGCTTCGTATGTTTCCAATAATACGGCTCACGAATTCCTGACCTGGCGTCGCAGTTTGCGCGAATTGGCACCTCTCTTATTTCAAAAGTAAGTGAATGGCTTTTTTTTATTCAGATGACTTTAAATTAAATAAAATATTATGAAACGAAATAATAAATTCAGAATAACTCTATTGTCCTTCGCTATCATGGGTGGCGTGATGTACGGACAATCGGTGGTGGAGGACTTTAAGCCGGGAATCACTACCCAGCAAGGAAAGCAGTATCCGCAGGTCAATTCCGAAGGCAGGGTACGTGTAAGCATACCTGCGCCCGATGCCAAATTAGTGCAGTTAGATATTGGCGGAAAGAAATATGATCTGACCAAAAACGCAGAAGGAGTCTGGACGGGCGAATCTGCTCCTCAGGACGTTGGCTTCCACTACTATCAGTTGAATATCGACGGTGCGTCTGTCCCCGATCCCGGTAGCCTCTATTTTTACGGAGCCAGCCGTTGGGGAAGCGGCATTGAAGTGCCTTCTGCCGATCAGGACTTTTTTGCATTGAAAAATGTACCTCATGGCGAACTGCGTCAGACCTATTACTATTCAAAAAGTTCGGACAAGGTTCGTACAGCCTATATCTACACGCCACCGGGATATGAGAAAGGTGGTAACAAGCGTTATCCTGTTTTATATCTCCAGCATGGTATGGGCGAAAACGAAACTGGCTGGGGCAATCAGGGCCATGCCGGACTGATTATGGATAACCTGATAGCCGAAGGCAAAACCGTGCCTTTTATTATTGTAATGGAAAACAGCAGTGTAAATATACCCCGCGGTCCACGTCCAAATACTCAGGCTGCACCTCAGGCAGGCAATGCGCCACGTCCTGGAGGCGGAATGAATTTTGCCGCCGAGTTCGAAAAAATTCTTTTCAATGATTTGATTCCCTTTGTTGAATCCAACTACCGGGTGATTCCCAACACCGCCAACAGAGCTATGGCCGGACTCTCGATGGGAGGCATGCAGACCCGCTCCATTGTTATCGCGAATCCAGATAAATTTGCCTACGTGGGCATGTTCAGTAGCGGCACATTTGTTCCTTCCGAGATTCCTGATTTAGCTGCGTTTAAGAAAAACGGGAAATTGGTTTTCATGAGCTTTGGTGGTCGTGAAGGAGGTTCAGCCCGTATTGGCGCTGCCGCCGAAGAATGGACTAAGGCCGGAATCAAGGGCATTTCGTACATTTCGCCGGAAACAGCTCACGAATGGCATTCGTGGAGAAGAAGCCTCTATCAGTTTGCTCCACTGTTATTCAAATAATTTTCAGGTTTAAATTCATGATGAAAAAATATGTATTGATCGTATTGGCGACTCTTGCTATAAATTGCTTTGCTCAGGACTACTCCCAAAGCTGGAAAGACCTGAATTATGCAGGCGATTCTGCGGTATATCACCGGTTGGATATTTATCTGCCTAAGGCCGAGAAGAAAAGCTATCCCGTGGTGGTTTATATTTATGGAAGTGCGTGGTTCTCGAATAGTTCCAAGGGTGCCGACCTCAATACGGTGGGCAAAGCCTTGCTGGATGCGGGCTTTGCCGTAGTAATGCCCAATCACCGTTCGAGCATGGACGCTAAGTTCCCTGCTCCTATGAACGATATTAAAGCTGCTATTCGTTTTGTGCGTGCCAATGCGGATAAATATCGGCTCGACACCACTTTTGTCGGTATTTCAGGAAGTTCGTCGGGCGGAAATATGGCAGCCATGGCCGGTACTTCCCGAAACGTCAGGAAACAAACTTCGGGTGCGGTTACCCTTGATATTGAAGGAAATGTTGGTCCTAACACCCGGTTCAGCAGCTCGGTAGATGCTGTGGTGGACTGGTTTGGCCCCACCAACATGCTGGTGATGGATTCGTGCGGAGGCACGGATTTTATTCACAATGCCCCCAACTCTCCAGCTTCGGCATATATCGGTGGCCCTATTCAGGACAATAAGGACAAATGCCTGTTGGCCAGTCCTATCACTTACGTAGATCCTTCCGATCCACCTTTTCTGATTTTTCATGGCGACAAAGATCGGGTAGTGCCACATTGCCAGAGCGAATTGCTTTACGAAGCGCTCCAAAAGGCAAAGGTGACAAGCCGTTTCTTCCTTGTGCAGGGTGGTCAGCATGGCCCGGGAGTGCATGTGGCTGAAAATTTAAAATTGATGGTCGATTTTTTTACTGATAATTTACCTAAAAAACATTCAGATTGAAATCAACAACACTGAATTCAGTATCGATTTAAACATATGATTAATTGAGTAATATTTAATGATATATTTTCAAATACAATAGTTCACATAGCCATTATGGAAGAAAAAAACTTAGTTCACATAGTAAAAGTATCTGACGATACTTTTGCCAGGCATGAAATTATCCCGATTTTCGGAATAATGCTATGTGTGCTTAGTATTATTTTCTAAATTAAAAACTACTGTGGACTATGTGTCAAAAACATATCAATAATTATTATTGAGCACTTATGCTTTTTCAAATTGAATCAAATCAAATAAATATCAACTAAATAATTATACAAACATTAAATAGATTTTTCTATAAAAAACTAAAGGAACGCATGAAACGAGCATGAATACGAGTATTCACCAAAGATAGTGAAAATTTGACATGCGAGTTCCATACGACCTTAAAAAAAACAATTATTTACGTATGAAAATAATTAATCGCCTCTCCATTATTTTGCTTCTGTTTTTGGGAGTTAGCCAGTATGTATCGGCCGACTACCCCATTGCTTCACATCGTTATCTGGCCGATCCGGGAGCATTGGTTTATAATGGTAGAGTATATCTCTATTGCTCAAATGACGACGATAATCCTTCCGGCGAAAGAAGTAGTTATGAAATGCATTCTATCGTTTGTATATCCAGTAGCGATATGAAAAACTGGACCGATCACGGTGTTGTTTTTCAGGTGCCGCAAGATGCCAGCTGGGCACCTAAAAGTTGGGCGCCTTCGCCAGCCACCCGGGATGGAAAGGTATTTCTGTACTTTGGCAACGGGGGCAATGGTATAGGGGTGGCAATGGCCAATAACCCTCTGGGGCCTTTCAAAGATCCGATTGGGAAAGCATTGGTTAGCTCCAGCACTCCGGGCGTTATGCCTGCCCGAAATATGTGGCTTTTCGACCCTATGACTTTTATTGACGATGACGGACAGGCTTACATGTACTTCGGAGGCAATGGCGATGATAATGTGCGGGTTATCAAGCTCAACAAAGACATGATCAGTGTAGACGGACCTGCTATTCAGCTTACGGCTAAAAACTTCTTCGAAGCTTCGTGGATGCACAAAAACAATGGAATCTACTACTTTTCTTATTCTTCGAACCCAAGAGCCGAAATGAGAATCGATTACATGAAAAGCGATAACCCCATATCAGGCTTTACTTATGGAGGAATTGTATCCAAACAACCTCCTATGAACGACAATAACAATCATCAGGCTATTTTCAGGTTTAACGATGTATGGTATCAGGCTTATCATAACCGGATAGTAGCCAAACAAGCCCATGTTCCACCTGTTTACAAACGTAATATCTGCTTGGATACATTCAGGCACAATGCTGATGGTACTATTGAAATTATGACCAATACCGTTGATGGAGTAAAACAAGTGGGCTACCTTAACCCTTACCAAAGAACCGAAGCGGAAACTTTTAATGCACAAAGCGGTATCAAAACTGAAGTTTGCGTCAATGGTGGAATGAATTTGTGTAATATCGAAAATGGTGACTGGATAAAGATCAAAGGGGTGGATTTTGGGAAAACAGGTACAAAATCTTTCAGCGCATGTGTAGCTGGTAATGGTGGCACAATTGAAATTATCCTCGACAATCCGGCCAATAAGCCCATAGCCACTTGTAAAGTTACCAACAGCGAAATACAAAAATGGCATACCGAAATTTACAAAATAAGCAAAATAACCGGTGTTCACGATGTATTTCTGAAATTTACGGGTAAAGGAGCTAATTTGTTTAATTTTGACTGGTGGAAATTTTCATAATAAACACTTATACAATACATTAAAAAGAATCAAGTGTCCTTTTTTTAAGATATGGACCATACATAGTTTAAGACAACATTCATATAAATCAACATGAAGAACTTTTTTATATCACTCCTAATTTTCATATCACTATCCGGCATGTTAAGTGCAGAGAACCCGATAGTACAAACGCATTTCGGTCCCGATCCGGCTCCAATGGTGTATAAAGGCACAGTATACGCTTATGTAGGCGACGACATTCCGGGTACCGACTTTTACTATATGACCAAATGGAGGGTACTATCTTCCACCGATATGGTAAACTGGAAGGATCACGGATCGCCTATTTCGCTCGAATCGTTTTCGTGGGCGCGCGACCGTGCCTGGGCGGCTCAATGTATCGAACGCAATGGTAAATTTTACTGGTATATTTGCGCCCAAAGCACTAAAAATGACATGGCCATTGGAGTAGCAGTGGCCGATAGCCCCACAGGTCCTTTTAAAGATGCGCTGGGAAAACCATTAATCATCAACGGTAGCTGGTCCAACATTGACCCTACTGTTTTTATCGACGATGATGGTCAGGCTTATCTTTACTGGGGTAACGGAAGTCTTTTCTATGTGAAATTAAATAAAGATATGATTTCATATTCCGGCGACATTGTGACGGTGCCACTCAGCGTCGAAAGTTTTGGCGGAGTCAGAGGCAACAGAAGCACAGAGAATCCGAATAAAGATTCGTTTGTGGAAGGTCCGTGGTTTTACAAACGCAACAATATTTATTATATGATGTTTGCCGGAATGGGTAAAGGTGGCGAAACACTCTCGTATTCAACAAGTACCGGAGCTACCGGCCCCTGGAAATATCAGGGCAAAATTATGGAAAATCAAAAGCTCAACAGTTTTACCAACCATGGCGGAATTATTGATTATAAAGGTAATTCATATCTTTTCTATCATAGCGGATTGCTGCCCGGAGGTGGTAGTTACGGACGCGCCGCCTGTGTTGAACAATTCAGTTATAATCCCGACGGAACTATACCCGCAGTTACTGCCACCAAAGAAGGCCCCAATCCGGTTGGGTATATCAATCCTTATCAGCGTATTGAAGCCGAAACAATGGCATGGTCAGAGAAATGTTCTGTATCTCAAAACAACAAACTTGGAGTTTTCGTATCGCAAACCCGTACTAAGGGGTATATCAAAGTACGCGAAGTAGATTTTGGCAATCAGTCACCGCTTTCGTTTACAGCTTCTTTAGCTGCGGGATTAGATGGTGGAATTTTAGAGGTTCGTATCGACAGTCTGAAAGGAACGTTATTGACCTCGGTAAATGTGCCGCGCACCGGAGGTTGGGAAACGTTTACGAATATTAGTTCCAAATTAAATGCACCGGTTACCGGAAAACACGATTTGTTTTTGTGCTTTAATGGTCAGAACATAACTGCCGGACGCGAATTGTTTAATTTCGACTGGTGGAAATTCAATTCAAAATAAAAGTATGACGAAAAGAACTCTTCTTCTTTTTTTTGCGCTCAGTTTTCTGTTTTTAAGCTTAACAGCCCGGAATGAGAAAAGAAAATTGAAAGCAAAACAAGCTGAAATGGCAGTAAGCACAAAGCATTACCCCAATATCTTTCTCGAAGCAGGTTACAGCCACAAGGATATTGACCAAAAAATTGAACAGGTTTATCAGGACTTGTTCGAAGGGCCAAACAAAATTTATTTCGAGGTGGGCGATTCGATGGCCTATGTGTCGGACATAAAAAACCACGATGCCCGCACCGAAGGCCTTTCGTATGGCATGATGGTGGCTGTTCAGCTCAACAAGAAGGAGGTTTTTGATAATATATGGCGTTGGTCAAAAAAGTATGTTCAACACCAAAGTGGCCCTCGCGAAGGTTATTTCGCATGGAGCTACGACCCCTTAAAGATGAAGCAGAATTCGCCTGGATCGGCTTCCGACGGTGAGCTGTATTATGTAACCAGCCTGTTGTTTGCGTCTAACCGCTGGGGCAACGACACTGGAATCAACTATTATGCCGAAGCCCGCTATATTCTCGACAATATGTGGAAGAAAGACGGCACTGGAAATATCTACAACCTGATTAACGTGGAGCATAAGCAAATCTCCTTTGTTCCTGAAGGTGTGGCTTATAACTGGACGGATCCGTCTTACCATTTGCCGGCATTTATGGAGGTATGGGCCATGTATGCCAGAGATGGGCACGAGCAATTCTACCGCGACTGTGCCGACACATCGCGCGTATTTTTGCATCGCGCTTGCCATCCCGTTACGGGACTCAATGCCGATTATACCGAATTTAGCGGTGCACCACACTCTACCCGCTGGATGCCGGCCGCTTTCCGTTACGATTCGTGGCGGGTACCGATGAACATTGCCATGGACTACAACTGGTTTGGCAAAGACCGTAAATGGCAGAAAGATTATGCAAAACGCATACAAGCCTTTTTCAAGTCAAAAGGAATTGATACCTTCGATGACCAATTCAATCCGGATGGATCCAAACCCGACTTTATTCTTAAGGCAGGCACAGATTTCCAACGCCTGAGGCATTCTATCGGATTGGTGGCTACCGTAGCCTCTACAAACCTTATTGATCAGGATTTTGATTATATTCATAAATTATGGAATGCCCGACTCGAACCTTATGATGATGGGTATTTTGATCCTTACTACGATGGTTTGCTCTATTTATTCAGTCTAATGCATTTAAGCGGAAAATACCAGATAATAACTCCAGGATTAGTTAAATAGGTTCGTGATATTATTTCCTATAGTTAATTAAAATCATTCAAATCCTTTAACGATAAGTATCAATTTGATGAAGAACAAAGTTTTTATTTTTATAGTGGGCATTGTATTGGCAACCACATTTATTAGTGGTCAAAATCCGATTATTAAAGGTGTTTTTACAGCCGATCCGGCTCCACTGGTTTACAAAGGAAAAGTTTATCTTTATGTAGGGCATGATACCGCTACCGTTGATGCTAAAACCTATCAAATGCCCGATTGGCTGGTTTATTCGTCAAGCGATATGGTCAACTGGGAAAGTCATGGTCCCTGTTTGACTGTGAAAGATTTTGCATGGGCTTCTTACGCAGCAAATGCAGCTCATTGCATCGAACGAAATGGCAAGTTTTACTGGTATATTTCCATCATACACAGAGCCAATACCGATAGTAAGGGTGGAGTAGCAATAGGTGTGGCTGTATCCGATAGTCCAACCGGACCTTACAAAGATGCTATTGGGAAGGCTTTGATTACAAACGATATGACTACTGATATGAAGCATGCATGGGACGATCTTGACCCTGCGGTTTTTATAGATGACGATGGTCAGGCTTATCTGTTTTGGGGAAATGGCAGTTGCAAATGGGTGAAACTAAAGGAAAATATGGTGGAACTGGATGGTCCGATTTATACATTTAAACCTCAGAATTTTACAGAAGCTCCATGGGTTTATAAACGAAACGGAGTCTACTACCTCGTTTATGCAGCAAATTTTCCAGAGACAATTGAATATTGCACTGCCAAAAGCATTGAAGGTCCCTGGACATATCGCGGTTTGATTCAGGACAGGTCGTACAATAGTTCCACCACGCATCCGGGAATTATTGATTTTAAAGGGAAAACGTATTATTTCTACCACGATGGTTCTTTGCCAACGGGTGGAGATTATCGTCGTTCGGTGTGCGTGGAATCTCTGTATTACAATCCTGATGGAACGATACAGAAGATAGTACAAACCAAGGAAGGAGTGAAAGCCGTTAATGAAAAATGATTTCAATAGATTCAAAATCCAACGATGTATGAAAAGAACATTTTTAGGCCTTATTTTAGTGTTGGTTACTTGCGGCTTATGGGCCGAAGACGGCCATAGCCTGTGGCTTCGCAAAAAAGAAACCGGAACTGTGAATGTGGTTTGTTCCGATAAATCGCCTACCTTAGCCATTGCCGTTCAAGAACTGAAACAGGGCTGGCAGGGAATTGACGGAGCAAGCATTACTTTAAAAATAAAAAAAGACAAAGCCATCAGAAATGATGGTTTCAAACTGAGCTCCACCGAAATTCAGGCCAATACAAGAATCGGTATTTTATATGGAGTTTACGAACTGCTTCGCCGTCAGCAAACAGAGGAAGCTATTGAAGAAAAAGTATATAATCCGTCCTATCAAATTCGTGCGCTCAATCATTGGGATAACCTGGATGGCACCATTGAACGCGGATACGCCGGGTATTCTCTATTCTGGGGAAAAGACAAAAACTTATCTGTGCCTACAGATGCGGAAAAACAACTTTGGAAGGAATATGCCCGTACTAATGCTTCGATAGGAATCAACGGGGCAGTTCTCAATAACGTAAATGCCTCGGCTGATATGCTTACTGGCGGCATCCTTCAACGGGTAAAGGCCATTGCGGATATTCTCCGTCCTTATGGGATCAAAGTATATATTTCGATTAAGTTTTCGTCGCCGGTAGCGGTTGGCGGGCTTAAAAATTCGGACCCTCTCAATCCCGAAGTAGCCAAATGGTGGAAGGAAAAAGTGATCGAGATTTATAAGACGATTCCTGATTTTGGTGGCTTTTTGGTGAAGGCCAATAGTGAGGGTCAGCCTGGACCACAAGATTATGGTCGTACACACGTGGATGGGGCCAATATGCTGGCCGATGTCTTGAAGCCTTTTGGAGGGATCGTGATGTGGCGGGCCTTTGTGTATGCTTCCAATGATAAGGACAGGGCCAAGCAGGCATACAATGAATTTATGCCTTTTGATGGGAAATTCCGTGACAATGTGATCATTCAGGTGAAAAACGGGCCGATCGATTTTCAACCCCGCGAACCATTCAGCCCGCTTTTCGGTGCCATGAAAAAAACTTCGGTGATGCCCGAAGTGCAAATAACGCAGGAATATTTAGGGCATTCGATTCATTTGGTATATCTATCCACCATGTGGGAAGAGTTATTGAATAGCGATACTTACCAGCAAGGAAAGGGAAGCACCGTTGCCCGTTGTACCGATGGAAGCATTTATCCACAGAAATATACCGCCATTGCGGGCGTTTCGAATATCGGTTTAGACAGAAATTGGTGCGGACTCGATTTTGCCCAATCCAATTGGTATGCTTTCGGCCGTTTGGCTTGGGACAACCAACTGACCAGCGAACAGATTGCCGATGAATGGCTTAAGTTGACTTTTGGCAATGTTGCTTCGCCTCAATCAGCGGATTGGAAACAGAATTTTCTTGTTCCTGTAAAACAATTGATGCTTGAAAGCCGTGAAGCGGCGGTCAACTACATGATGCCGCTCGGATTTCATCATATTTTCTCGGCCGACGAGCATTATGGTCCCGGCCCTTGGTGGGCGCCCAAAGGAATAAGGGCAGACTGGACACCTCCGTATTACCACCAGGCTTCGGCCAATGGCGTGGGTTTTGACCGTGCCCGCACAGGCAGTGATGCTGTCGAACAATATCACGAGCCACTTGCTTCCAAATTCAACGATCCCAAAACCTGTCCTGAAAACCTTTTGTTGTGGTTTCATCATTTACCTTGGGACTATCAGATGAAGAGCGGACGCACGCTTTGGGATGAAATATGCTACCAGTATGCTACCGGATTGGAGCAAGTTGGCGAGTTTCAAAAAACATGGGACAAAGTGGAAAAATACGTTGATGTAGATCGTTTTATTCGGGTGCAAGGCAAGCTTCGCCACCAGCGACGCGATGCCCAGATATGGAATGATGCCTGCTTGCTTTATTTCCAAAAGTTCAGCAAAAGGCCGATTCCTTATCAACTTGACCGCCCTCAAAATGATTTGGATCAATTGATTGAAAACGATAGAAGGAGGCTTCACCCTGGGAAATAGATATACCCCATTGTCATAAAATAGATATAACAATAAATCATATAACTATCAGAATATGAATACAAAATTTACCGGAATAGCCTTGCTGTTGACCTGCTTGCTTATTTCCAATTCTTCTTTTCAACTTTTGGCACAGAAAACTTCTTCTGCAAAAATTACCGTGGATATAAGCAAACCCGGTCATACTATTTCGCCAACATTGTTTGGTGTTTTCTTTGAGGATATAAATTTATCGGCTGATGGTGGTTTGTATCCCGAGCTGATTCGGAATCGCTCCTTTGAGGATGCCGATACCTTACAAAATTGGAAATTCACCAGTGCAGATGCTAAAACTTCTGCAAAAATTACTACTGCCGATGTCCATTCTCGTCCACCGCTACCTCCGTTGAATCCTTATAACCGCAAATCACTTTTTGTGAATTTCGACGGTTCCTTTCGATTGGAGAATAGTGGCTATTGGGGTCTTCACCTCGTTCAGGGCGAAAAATATGCTTTTAAGTTGGCTGCCCGTGCAGTGGACGGTCTCAAAACGCCATTAAAAGTAAATCTTGTGGGCGAAAAAGGAAATATAATCGCTTCGGGCGATATAGGCGGTATTACCTCCGAATGGAAATACTATCCGCTGGCTTTCGCTGCTTCGGCCACCGATACCAATGCACACCTTGAAATTTCAGGTAACGGAAATGGCAAACTGTACCTTGATATGGTGTCGCTTATTCCTGACAAAACTTGGAAAAAGAGCGGTTTACGTACCGATTTGGCTGAAGCAATGGATGCTTTGAAGCCGACTTTTCTCCGTTTTCCGGGTGGATGTTGGGTGGAAGGTGATGACTTTGCCCACATGAACAACTGGAAAAAAACAATCGGGAATGTGGATACCCGCACGCCCCTTTGGAATATTTGGGGCTACAACGCTACTCATGGTTTGGGCTATCATGAATACCTGCAATTGGCCGAGGATCTTGGCGCTGAACCTTTGTTCTGTATCAATGCAGGAATTTCGCACAAGGAAGTCGCGCCGATAGATCAAATGGGACAGTGGATACAGGATGCGTTGGATGCTATTGAATACGCCAACGGACCGGTCACTTCTGTTTGGGGAGACATTCGTGCCAAAAACGGACATCCGGCACCTTTTAATCTGAAATATCTTGAAATAGGAAATGAAAACGGCATGGCTCCCTATGCCGAACGGTGGGCATGGTTTGTACAGGCCATTCATAGCAAATATCCCGACATAATACTGATTGCTAACGAATGGGCGGGAAGTCATCCTAAAAATCCGAAACCTCAGATTGTGGACGAACATTATTACAACAATCCCGACTGGTTTATCTGGAACTCAAATAAATACGATAGTTATGACCGTAATGGATCTAAAATATTTGTAGGTGAATATGCAGTGACGAGCGGCACTGGCAACGGTAACCTGCGTGGTGCCATTGGCGAAGCTGCATTTATGACCGGCATGGAACGTAATTCAGACGTAGTGGTGATGGCGGCTTATGCGCCTCTCTTCTGTCACGCCAAACACAAGGCATGGCCTGTGAACCTGATCAATTTCGACAACCACCGTTGGTTTGGAATCCCGAGCTATTACGTACAGCAGATGTTTGCGGCCAATCAGGGAACGGTGAATTTGCCTGTTAGCATCGAGAGTGCTCCGGCTATTGATCTGCCTCGTTCAAAAGGAGCTATTGGCTTGGGTACCTGGTTGAATTCGGCTGAGTTTAAAGATCTGGAAATAACAGCCCCTAATGGCAAGGTACTCTTCAAACCCGATTTCAATTCGGTGGATTCCAAATGGAGAAAAACTCCTAACAGCGAATGGACAGCCAAAGACGGTATATTGCGCCAATCGGGAATTTCATCCAACACAACCATTTACATGGGCGACACGGCCTGGACTGATTACACCATAAAATTGAAGGCTCGCAAAATTGAAGGTGAAAACGGTTTTCAGATTTATTTTCATAATAAAGACAGACGTGAAAGAAATCGATGGGATATAGGCGGATTTACCAACTCAGTAAATATTTTGGAGGTAGGATTAGTTACCGAAAGCATGGATGCACAGGTAGAGCCGGGGCGTTGGTACGATGTGAAAATTGAGCTTCGCGGAAGCTCCGTGAAGGCTTATCTCGATGGCAAGCTAACCCAGCAAGTGTCGGCTGACAACCTGAAAGTGAAGGGCATCACCACAAGCGCTTCGAAAGATGAGAAAACAGGTGACATTATCCTTAAGATAGTGAATGTGACCGCTAAAGACATCAAAGCCGACATTCAATTGAAGGGGGCAACCGACCTTTCCGGAACCGGAACAGCTACAGTTCTTACCTCGCTCAAGGCTACGGACGAAAATACTTTGGACAACCCGACAAAAGTTTTTCCAAAAACTGAGAACATAAGCTTCTCCGGTACAAAAGTCAATCGTTTGTTTCCTGCCAACTCGCTGACTGTAATACGATTATCTACTAAAAAATAGAATAGTAAGAACAGTTTTCCAAATAAATCGATCCGGTTTTTCTTAAAGTTGCATTTCAACAACACAATTTGGTGTAAATCATATATCAATAATAACCAACATCCGATAATTTAATTCGAAATGAATAAAATCACTTTATTAACACTCATACTGATTTTTCATATAATCACTCTTTGTGCTCAAACAGTGATTCATAATCCAAAAACAGGATTAAGTTTGAATAACAATAGCACAATACAAAAGGTGGAGATAACCGATAGTACCACCGTTTTGCATATTAAAACGAAATATACTCCCGGCTGGTGGATCAATATTCCTAAAGAGACTTATATACAAGCGAATGAGGGTGAAAAACTCTACATTAAGCGTACGGAAGGCATTCCTTTGAATGAACATTACACCATGCCCCCTTCGGGCGAAGTGGATTATACGTTGATATTCCCGGATATACCCAAAGAAACTGCCGTTATTGACTACGGCGAAGGCAACGAAGGAGGTAGCTGGTTTATCTACGACATACAGATAAAGCCCACCAAAACAACACAGCTGTTGCCTGCTGAACTGAGTGGCAACTGGTTTGATAAAACAAATGGTAGCTGGGAATTAGGTGTTTTCGAGAAGTACATTGTTTATAAAAATAAGCTATGGACTTATACTATGCCCAAATCAGAAAAAATGCTTAACTCGATATTAATTACGAATAATGGCATATCGAAAAAGCTTTTTTATAAAGTAGTGGATAAAGGCAATCTGATGATTGGCGAAACGGCTCAGACATTAAAACTATACAGCAACGACGAAGAAACCCGAAAAGTAAAATCTATCGATGACAAACCCTACGAATTGCCCGTTTTCAAAGTAGATTCGGCCACTTATAGTGGATATATAAAGAATTATACCACCAAGTCTGGTGCAAAAACCATGGCTGTACATGTCGATGACATTATCGTTGGAAATCAATCGACATATTTGGTGAACATTGCACCAAGCGGATATTTTACAGTTCGTTTACCTTTATATTATCCTCATATGGTGTGGGTTCGTTCTTCCATTTTTAATGGTTCTGTTTTTCTCGAACCAGGCAAAGAAGTTTTTCAACTGTTAGATGGATCTAAGTCGAAACTGTATATGGGGGATCTGGCCAAAATCAATTCGGATATCGAAAGATTGGAAAAAATAAATAGTTTTGATTATTATCAGGTTCAAAACAATATTCTCAATATGTCGCCGGCTCAGTACAAACCGTTTATTGATAAAATGGAAAGCAAGGATATACTTGCGCTCGACTCTGTTTGGAAAACCAAGACTATATCGGCTAAAGCGTATCAGGTAATGAAAATGAACTTACAATATAATTATGCCGGCTACAAAATGTTTTACGAAATTGATTGGGAGAACGCTTATCGTGCAAAAAACAAAATTTCCCGGGAGCAAAGGACTTTGAACATAAAATCCGATACCCTTACAGTGGAGTATTTAAATTTTCTAACCAATGATTTTGTCAATAATCCTTTGGCTGTTATTGCTGCGAATTACAATACGTTTATTAATCGATTAAAATATCTGGATATAATTAGCAACAGGAACTCAATGACTTTAAATACCTCAGTTGCCTCTATAGCCGAAGAACTTGTAAAAACGGGATACGTACTGACTGAATCCGAAAAAGAACTGGTTGAAAAATCGAAGGAAATTGATTTAGTAAATAATTTGCAGGAACAGAAGCAATATAATGAAAAATACCAAGCCTCAATCAATGCTTTCTACCAAAAACACCAAAATAATATTCAACAATTATATAAAGAAAATCCGAAGGCAAGCGTAAGTCAATTCGAAGAGTATTTCAAGAAAAATAATATAGAACTTACCGACAATGAAAATGAATTATTAAAAGCAATGGTGGAGTATAGTAAATCTGATGCAGCTATTAAAGTCAAACGGTTTTACGAACAATACGGTGATTCAATCAGTGCTTTTTATCGGAATAATGACAGTTTTGTCAACGACATATTTAATTCGAAACGCGGTGCAATCAGGAATGAAAAACTGAAAGCGCTATTCAATATTGAGCAGGGTATAGCAACGGATTTAATGACTGCTCAGGACTATTGCCGGAAAATAGTAGAGGAAATATCTCCTGTCAAACCTTTTGAATTGAAGGCTATTAGCCAAAAAATCAAAACTCCGTTTGTAGCCGAATACATCGAATTGAGCAACCAATGGACACAGATGAAATTGGAAGCCAATAAGAAAAAAACAGGCTACATAGTAAATGAAACCCCTAAGACTGAAGCCGATAAAATTTTTGATGCGATTGTTGCCAAATACAAAGGGAAGATAATTTATGTCGATTTTTGGGCTACATGGTGTTCACCCTGCCGGAGTGGAATTGAACAAATTAAACCATTGAAGGAAGAATTAGTCGGTAAAGATATTGTATTTGTGTATATCACTAATCCTACATCTCCGCAAACTACCTGGAACAACATGATTCCCGATATAAAAGGGGAACATTACAGGGTGTCTCAAGACGAATGGAACCACCTGACAGCGAAATTCAACATTTCGGGAATTCCGCATTATGTGCTTGTAGGTAAAAATGGAGAAGTCATCAATCCCAAGCTCGGTCATTATGGTAATAGTGAGCTGAAATCTATATTGGAAAAATACATGAACCAATAATTTAAATTACATATTAAAAAGTATTAATAAAATACAAATACATTATGAGAAGAAACATTTCTTTAGCCGTTTTGCTTATGGCTTTGTTAATGACATTTTCAGCCTATGCGCAAAAAGCCCATAATCCCATTGTTTTTGCCGATGTGCCGGATATGTCAATGATTCGCGTGGGCAATACCTATTACATGAGTAGCACTACCATGCACATGAATCCGGGCGTTCCCATTATGAAATCGACAGATCTGGTGAACTGGGAAATCGTAAATTATGCTTATCAGACTTTAGGCGAAATGGACGAACTGAGCCTTATCAACGGCAAAAGCAATTATGGAAGGGGTTCCTGGGCAAGCAGTATCCGATATCATAATGGAATGTATTATGTGGCAACTTTTGCTCAAACAACAGGCAAAACCTATATTTTCAAAACCAATGATATTGAAAAGGGTAAATGGCAAAAAAGTGAGTTTAAACCTGCATTCCATGACTGCTCTTTAGTTTTCGACAACAACCGTGCGTTTCTGATTACAGGCGGCGGTAGACTCCAGATTGTTGAATTGAACGACGATTTGACAGGCGTTAAAGAAGGAGGTATCAATCAGGTACTTATAGAAAATGCCAGCGCTCCTACTGAACCCAATATGCTTAAGGCCGAAGGTTCGCAATTATTTAAGCACGATGGAAAATACTACCTGTTCAATATTTCATGGCCTCGTGGAAAAATGCGTACGGTTATTGTACATAGGGCTGATAATCTGTTCGGTCCGTGGGAAGGTCGTATTGCATTACAGGATCAGGGAGTAGCGCAAGGCAGTATAATCGACACCCCGGACGGAAGATGGTTTGCTTATCTGTTTCAGGATCATGGAGCAGTAGGGCGTATACCTTTCCTCGTTCCTATGAAATGGGAAGATGGATGGCCGGTACTTGGTGTAAACGGAAAAGTACCCGAAACACTCGACCTGCCTGCCAACAAGAGCCTGATTCCGGGCATTGTGAACAACGATGAATTTACACGCAAGAAAGGTGAACCAGCTCTGCCACTGGTTTGGCAATGGAACCACAATCCCGACAACAAGCTTTGGTCGGTAACGGAACGCCCCGGCCACCTGCGCCTCAAAACCGCTCGCATCGACACTTTGTTCCTCAAATCGCGTAACATGCTTACTCAGCGCACCTTTGGCCCTGTTTGTTCAGGAAGCACCTTGCTGGATGTGTCTAAACTACGAGACGGCGACTTTGCTGGATTGTGTGCCTTGCAGCATAAATTCGGACTTGTAGGTGTAAAAGTTGTTGGCAACTCCAAATATGTTTACATGGTGAGCAATAAAACTGAAAAACCAACCGAATTGCAAAGTATCCCATTGTCGCAGAACAAAATCTATCTGAAGATAGAATGCGATTTCCGCGATAGAACTGACGTGGCCAACTTCTTTTACAGCCTCGACGGCAAAAAATGGAATGCGATAGGTGCATCGCTCAAAATGGAATATACATTGCAACATTTCATGGGCTATCGTTTCGGGTTGTACAACTATTCATCCAAAAATCCGGGAGGATATGCCGATTTCGACTATTTCCACATAAGCGATAAAATTTCAGTCAACAAATAAATATGAACACGCCCCGAAGCTTTTTTTTGATGCTCCTTTTGCCTTTGTGCATATTTACTAAGGCCCAGAATCCGGTTATCCGCAACCAGTTCACAGCCGACCCCACAGCAAGGGTGTTCCAGAGCAAGGTGTATCTTTTTCCTTCGCACGATATTCAGGCTCCGGAAGGGAAAAACCTCCGCAAAGACTGGTTCTGCATGGCCGATTACCATGTATTTTCGTCCGATAACCTCACCGACTGGACCGACCACGGTGTAATCGTGAGCCAAAACGGGGTGCAATGGGTGGATTCCACTTCGTACAGCATGTGGGCGCCCGATTGTGTGGAGCGCAATGGCAAGTACTACTTCTACTTCCCGGCCAACACTAAGCGTGTAGATGCCAATGGCAGGCGCGGTTTTGGCATTGGCGTAGCTATTGCCGACCGTCCCGAAGGCCCTTATGCGGCATTGCCCGAACCGATTGCCAATGTGCGCGGAATTGATCCCTGCGTGATGATTGACAAGGATGGACAGGCTTATCTCTATTGGTCGCAGGGAAATATTTACGCTGCAAAGCTAAAGGAAAACATGACAGAACTGGCCTCGGAACCTGTAATATTGAAGAATTTGCCTGAAAAAGGATTAAAAGAAGGCCCTTTTGTTTTTGAGCGCGCCGGGAAGTACTACCTGACATTTCCCCACGTAGAAAACAAAATCGAGAGGCTCGAATATGCTATGGGTGATAACCCGCTCGGCCCTTTCAAAATGGCGGGTGTCATTATGGACGAAGCTCCCAACGGTTGCTGGACAAACCACCATTCGCTCGTAAACTTCAAAAACCAGTGGTATCTTTTCTATCATCAGAATGATTTATCGCCACGGTTTGATAAAAACCGTTCTGTCAGGGCCGACAGTTTGTTTTTTAATGCCGATGGAACTATCCGCAAGGTAGAGCCTACTTTGCGCGGTGTAGGACTCACGGCTGCAAGCGATGAGATTCAGCTTGACCGTTATAGTAAAATAAGCGACCGTGGCGTGGAGGTTAACTTTCTGGATACCACCAGCAACTTTAAGGGCTGGAAAACGAGATTCAGTGTACGGGATGCCTGGGTACAATACAACAGTGTAGATTTTGGTAGCCGGAGTCTTAAGAGTTTGTTGGTAAAAACCACTTCGGAAACTGGTGGCGTTTTGCAGCTGCGTTTGAACAGAGTAGATGGTCCGTTGCTGGCCGAGATACAAATACCTGCCGGAAAGGAATGGAAAACAACAAAAGTTACAGTCCGGAACTTACAGCCCGGAGTTCATCACCTGTTTGCCGTGTCGAAAACTGACGCTCCTTTTGAGGTAGACTGGATAAGCTTCCAATAATTAAACACCGGCTATCCCGGTTGTGAAAGAGACTATATCAATTGATATTAGTCTCTTTTTTGATAGGAATAATATTGAAATAAAGCAAAAGATGTATCTTTGGCAATAAAATACAGATTGATTGTTAAATGCAACCTGCTTGCTTCATTGCTTTTACGCTGATTGAAGGTTTATTTTAAATCTATAAAAATAAACCATCGTATTTTTCGTTTTTATTGCAGGTCTTTTTGTATCCGAAATTTAAAGATAAAGTCATATCTATACATGAATTTTCGTTTCAGTATTACCATATTTTTTCTTGTTGTATCCACAGCGATTTTTGCCCAAACCAAAGTTCGTGTGTACGGTTATGTAATCAATACCGACAACCGGGGCATTGAGCTGGTTAATGTTTATACCGAAAACATTGCAGCCGGCACCTCTACCAACCGCAATGGCTATTACGACTTAAATATCGAAGTAAAAGATTCGGTTACCATAGTGTATTCGCTGGTGGGTTACCAAACTGTACGACATACAATTTTTCCCGGACAAAAGGTGGTACAGATATCAGTGGAAATGGTTCCGCTTACCAAAGAGATTAAGGATATAAACGTGGTAGCTCAGCGTCGTCAAACATCGTCGGTCGATTATATTGACCCGGGAAACTACCGGGTAATTCCAAACACTACCGGGGGCATTGAGTCCTTGCTTATTACTTTTACCGGAGTTAATCAGAATAACGAGTTCAGTTCGCAATACAATGTCAGAGGTGGTAATTTCGACGAAAATATTGTATACGTCAATGGTATCGAGGTTTATCGTCCCCTGCTTATCAGGGCGGGTCAGCAGGAGGGACTTAGTTTTATCAATCCCGATATGGTTAAGTCTGTTGGCTTTTCGGCCGGAGGATATGATGTAAAATATGGCGATAAAATGTCGTCGGTACTTGATATTGCTTACAAGAAACCTGCCGGTACCGAAGCGTCGGTTTCGCTCAGTCTGCTTGGAGCATCGGCCTATGTAGCCACTGCCGGCAAACGTTTTACCCAGATGCACGGCGTGCGGTATAAAACTGCTGAATATCTGCTTGGTACTTTGGATACCAAGGGCGAGTATAAACCATCGTTTGTTGATTATCAGACTAATCTTACCTACCAGCTTAGCCCTCAATGGGAGTTGAGTTTTCTGGGGAATTTCTCTCAGAATCTGTTTCAGTTTATTCCGCAGGTTCGCCAAACTAATTTTGGTACATTCCAAACTGTAAGAAACCTCACCATCTATTACGAAGGGCAGGAGAAAGATCTTTTCAGGACTTCTTTTGGTGCACTTTCATTAAAGCACACGCCGCACAAAAATCTGAATCTGGGTTTCACCGCATCGGCTTTTTATACCAACGAGAACGAGACTTACGACATACTGGGTGAATATGTGCTTAGCGAGGTTAAAACCGATGCTACTGACCCCTCCGAACAAACGGGTGCTTCGCTGGGTATTGGCAAATATCAGGAACATGCCCGCAACCGGCTGAAAGCCACCGTGGCTCAGTGGCAGCACACCGGCGACTGGAAAACGGACAACCACACCCTGCAGTGGGGTGCAGGCATTCAGTACGAATTAATCAAAGACAGAATAAGCGAGTGGGAGTGGCGCGACTCTGCCGGATACTCGCTGCCATACAACGACAGCAGAGTGGATTTGTATTATAATCTGAAAGCCTTATCATCCATGGAATCGGTACGCGGACAAGCCTATATTCAGGATACTTATAAATGGATTTTTGACCGTAGCTTGCTGAGCCTGACTGGTGGTTTGCGTGCTAACTACTGGACTTTTAACCACGAGCTGCTGGTAAGTCCGCGTGTGTCGGTGTCCTTTATTCCCGGTTGGGACAAGGATTTTACGTTCAGATTAGCCACCGGACTCTATTATCAGGCTCCTTTTTATAAAGAAATAAGAGATACCATTACCGATAGTTTTGGGAATGTGGGCATTGAGCTGAATAACAAAATCAAAGCTCAGCGGTCGTTACATTTTGTAGTTGGGGGCGATTATTATTTCAGGGCATGGGGACGTCCGTTTAAGTTTACCACCGAGGCGTATCTTAAACTTGCCGACAGGGTGGTGAGCTATTCTGTAGATAACGTACGCGTAAGATATTCGGGCAAAAACGACGCTAAAGCTTATACCGCAGGTTTGGATTTTAAGCTGTTCGGCGAGCTTGTTCCCGGAACCGATTCGTGGATTAACCTGTCGTTTATGAACTCCAGAGAGGATATCCTGAACGATTCGTATATAAAAAAAGAATATGACGACGATGGCAATGTACTGTCGTCCGAAAGAGTATATCCCGGTTGGATGCCTCGTCCTAACGAGCAGCGTTATAGTTTTTCCATGTTTTTTCAGGATTATATTCCTAATAACCCGAAGTACAAAGTACATCTTAAGTTTATCTGGTCCGATGGTTTACCATTTGGCGCTCCCCGCAGTGTGGCTTACCGGGCAGCATTTCGTGCACCGGCCTACCGCAGGGTAGATATTGGCGCTTCGCGGGTGCTTGTAAGCGGCGCTGATAAGATGATGAAAAAAAACTGGTTGCGTCATGTAAAAAACATATGGCTCAATCTGGAAGTACTGAATATGCTCGACTTCCGCAATGTAAACTCCTATTATTGGGTAACCGATATATCAGGCAATCAGCTGGCTACCCCAAACTACCTCTCGGGCAGGCAATTTAATTTTAAACTGATTGTAGATTTTAAGTGATGCCCATCCAGGTTCACCTAAAGGGAGGCTTTGCGATGCCGGGTGGATGATATTGGCACATTTAAGCCCCCCTAAATCCCTCCGCCGCGGCGGAGACTTAAGAGAGCAGCGCTGGAGTTTGTGGGGTGGGTGTTTTTTCGTGTCTTTGTGGCTTTGTGTTTAATACTACAAAGAAATCAGGGCGATGCCCCTAAATCATTAGCGGCTTAGCGGCTTGGCGACTTCGCGTTCAAAATAATTGATTTAATGAGTGTATCTCTTTTTTTCTAATGTGTCTATTGTGGTTAAAATCTTACCCTATTCCGGGTCTTCAACCCTTG
>JAFNAV010000098.1 GCA_017860345.1 Bacteroidota bacterium
TGGCGCCTTTTATGGGCTACTCGGATTCACTTTTGCAGGGTTCACATTCCCTATAGAGCAATTGCCTTATGTATTCAGAATTTTCAGCGGAGCTTTTCCTATCAGGCATTATTTTGAAATTTATGTCAATCAGGCTCTTAACGGATTACCCATAGCTTATTCGATATCGCAGTTATTAGCATTGCTAACGTTTATATTTGTTCCATTGCTGGTTTTTGAAAGATTAAAGAAAGCAGCATTATATCAAAATTATCCCATCAAATAATTCAATTCGACATCAATGGAAAACAATCAATTAAATGAACCCCACAGAAATAGTCTTTTAAGAAATATAAAAGCTACGTTTCATATATTTGTGGATGAAATAAAGGCAATTTTCAAAGATAGAGGTGTTGTAATCATTGTTATGGTGGCTACGCTGGTATATCCATTGCTGTATTGCTCTATGTACAAAAACGAAACGCTGATTGATATACCGGTGGCGGTAGTTGATGAGTCGCACAGTTCACAGTCGGCAATGCTGGTACGTAAAATAGATGCAACCCGTGACCTGAAAGTTACAGCCCGGCTAAGCAGTATGAAAGAAGCACAGCAGTATTTTGTTGAAGGTAAAATACATGGAATTATTAACATCCCGGCTAATTTTAGTCAAAATATCTATACTGGTAAGCAAGCCAATATATCGACTTACAGCGACATGAGCAGCTTTATGTACTACAGATCTATGGTGCTGGCTACCAACTACGTAACATTAGATACAGGCGAAGATATTCAGGTAAACAGATTGGCTATGGAAGGAATTACCGGTAAACAAGCCGAACTAATTACCCATCCCATCAAGTACGAAAGCACAATACTTTACAATCAGGGCATGGGATTCGCAAGCTTTTTGATGCCGGCTATACTCATCCTGATAATACATCAAACACTGGTGTTTGGCATGGGTATGGCAGCCGGAACTGCACGCGAAGAGAACAGGCTCCACGAGTTGATAGGCAAATCGACTCACCGTGGGCATTTGTTCAGAGTAATATTTGGCAAAGGCATGGCTTTCTTTACCCTTTATCTGTTCTGGTCGGTTTATATTCTGGGCTTTATTCCCGATTTATTCAACCTACCACATTTAGGCAGTGCCATGACAATGCTTGAGTTTATCGTACCATTTCTGTTGGCTACTGTATTTTTTTCGATGACACTTTCGGTATTTAATCCAACAAGAGAAGTGCAAATGATACTGCTGCTGTTTTTTTCACTCATTCTGTTGTTTCTGAGCGGCATATCATGGCCCCAGTCCAACATCAACGGATTCTGGAGAGTATTCAGCTATCTTTTCCCGGCTACATTTGGCATTCAGGGATATGTGAAAATAAATACAATGGGTGCCGGTATGAGCGAGATACGCTTTGAGCAAATAGGCTTATGGATTCAAACTGCGGTTTACTTTATTCTGGCAACTATTACTTATTACTGGCAAATAAAAAAGAGTGTAAAAAGAAATTCTAAAAACCAATAACATGTTTTAGATTAAAGAATCAGTCCGGCAGATTACTCTGCCGGACTGATTTTATTATTGGTCAATCAAAAAAAATGACTGCTCTAAAAAACCCCGTACTATTAACCCAGTTTTGCATCCAGATTTCGTTTGATAGCCGCCAGAAAATCCTGCGTATTGAGGTAATCTTTGCGCGAAATATTATCGCCATGAACCAGAATAGCCAGGTCCTTGGTCATTTCACCCGCTTCTACTGTTTCTACACAGACTTCTTCAAGTTTCTGACAGAAATCAATTAATTCAGCATTACCGTCCAATTTTCCACGATGAGCAAGTCCGCGGGTCCATGCAAAAATAGACGCTATAGGATTGGTAGAAGTTTCTTTGCCTTGCTGGTGCTGGCGATAATGGCGCGTTACAGTTCCGTGAGCCGCTTCGGCTTCAACCGTTTTCCCATCGGGAGTAACAAGCACCGACGACATCAGTCCAAGTGAGCCAAATCCCTGAGCAACAGTATCCGACTGCACATCGCCATCATAATTTTTGCAAGCCCACACAAAGCCGCCATTCCATTTCAAAGCCGAAGCCACCATATCATCGATCAAACGATGCTCATATGTAATACCGGCCTCCTGATATTTTTCCATAAATTCATTTTCATAGACTTCCTGAAAAATATCTTTAAAACGTCCGTCATAAGCTTTCAGAATGGTGTTTTTGGTTGACATATAAAGTGGCCATTTCTTTTCGAGCGCCACCTGAAACGACGAACGTGCAAAGCCATAAATCGACTCATCCGTATTGTACATACTCAATGCCACTCCGTCTCCCTTAAAATCATAAACTTCCCATTCCTGAGTTTCGCCGGATTCGTTGGTAAAAGTCATTTTAAGTTTCCCTTTTCCTTTGATAACCACATCAGTAGCCTTATACTGATCGCCAAAAGCGTGACGCCCAATGACAATAGGCAGAGTCCAACCAGGCACAAGACGCGGTACATTACTACAAATAATGGGTTCGCGAAACACTGTACCCCCAATAATATTCCGAAGAGTACCGTTTGGCGATTTCCACATTTTTTTAAGCGAAAATTCTTTCACACGAGCTTCATCAGGTGTAATTGTGGCACATTTAATACCTACATTATACTGGTTGATGGCATTGGCAGCCTCCACAGTTACTTCATCATTAGTGGCATCGCGGTTTTCTATCCCCAAATCGTAGTACTTAATGTCCAAATCGAGATACGGAAGGATGAGTTGCTCTTTGATGAACGACCAAATAATTCTGGTCATTTCATCTCCGTCGAGTTCTACAACGGGGTTTTTTACTTTAATTTTACTCATATTTTACAGACAACAAACAACAGACAACGGACAACAGATTTAAAAGACCTTGAGTCTCTCACCTGTTGTCAGTTGTCTGTCGTCAAAATTAATATTTATCTTTTATTCATTGGAACAAAAGGTTTCTTATCGCCAACATTTTTGTAAGCAGGACGAATAATACGTTTACTCGCAAAATTAAGCTCTTCGATACGATGAGCAGTCCAACCTGTAATACGCGACATCGCAAAAAGCGGCGTATATACTTCGGTAGGCAATCCCATGGCATCGTAAACAAAGCCTGAATAAAAATCCACATTGGTACAAACCTGTTTGTTGATATCGGTGCCTTTAAAGGTCATAAAAGCGTTCACAGCACGTTCGTCGAGCAATTGCAGGAACGCGAACTCCTTCTGCAAACCTTTTTCTTCGGCCAGTTTACGCGCCATTTCCTTTAGCAGTAATGCGCGTGGATCAGAAATAGTATAAACAGCGTGTCCGATACCATAAATCAATCCGGTTTTATTATAAGCCTCTTTGTTGAGCATTTTTTTCAGGTATGCGTCAATTTCCTTAACATCATCCCATTTTTTGATGGCTGTTTTAAGGTGTTCAAACATCTGTACCACCTTAATGTTGGCACCACCATGCAGCGGACCTTTGAGCGAACCAATACCAGCAGCTATAGCCGAATATGTATCAGTAAGTGTGGAACTTGTAACGCGTACCGAGAAGGTGGAGTTGTTACCACCACCGTGTTCAGCGTGCAGTATCAGGCATAAGTCAAGCAGTTTTACATCCAGCTCGGTATATCTGCCCGGCCCTTTCATCATAAAAAGAAAATTTTCAGCAATAGACGCAGCTTCTTTGGGGTGACGGATGTGCAACGACCGTCCCTGCTGGCTATGGCGAAGAATATTATAAGCGTAAGCAATGATGGTAGGAAACTTTGATATTAAATCGATAGACTGACGAATCAGATTATCCCGCGAGATATCATCTGCGTTAGGATCGAAAGTATACATTTCGAGTACCGAACGGGCAAGAATATTCATAATATCCTGACCTTCGAGGTCAATGATATTCATCTTCATTTTTTGCTCCAGCGGCATCGATTCATTGAGTATGGTTGAGAAAGTTCTTAGCTCCTCTGTATCGGGTAAATATCCCGACAGAAGCAAGAAAGCAGTTTCTTCAAACCCCAAACGTCCTTCAGCTTCGAGTCCGTGTACAAGATCTTCAACATCTATTCCCCTGTAAAACAGTTTTCCGGGTATGGCTTTCAGACCACCTTCAGGCAAACGCTCGTATCCCACAACGTCGCCTACTTTTGTTAAACCTGCAACCACCCCCGAATGATCCTCGTTGCGTAAACCACGTTTTACATTGTACTGAGTGAATAATTCTTTGTCG
>JAFNAV010000044.1 GCA_017860345.1 Bacteroidota bacterium
TCAGCAATTGGCGAACTGTTTTTTGATGCAGAAAAAAATGATGTCAAAGAACTTCCGTCAGATCAACTGACTATTAATTTTTTTTAGTGGACACTAATGTCATTAGCTCTGAAATAACAAACTTTTGCATTCTGCTCGTCCGTTTTGAAATTAATTTTGCCACGAAGCGTATCATGCTCCAATGTTATAACATAACCCGGTAAATAGTTTTGAGTCTGAGCACTCATAATCCCGATATTAAGTATCAGCAAAAAATGTAAAACAACACGTTTCATAAGTATCAATATTTTATTTAAAATCAATATATTAAATCCCAGAAAAGAGTCCAGCACGGGCAATAATTAGACCTCCGGCTTTTTTCATTAAAAAAAGCCAAATTTACAATTTTAATTTTTAATATACAATTTTTATGAGAAAAAATCAGGATGGAAATCCGGGATTTTCGATGGACGAGTTAGATTTTCGCCCCAATTGTTTTTGCAATTCGGGTTTCAGATACTTAAAGGGCGAAACGGGCATAAACACCTTAGGAACAGGGATAAGCCGGAGCGGTTCAGGCAATAAATCTATTTTTGTAACAATCACTTTGGCAATACCGGCACGGAGAATATCTAACCGTTCGGCGGCCGAATACGAAAGGTCTATCAGCCTGTTACGCGTATGAGGACCTCGATCGGTTACCTTAACTATTACTTCGTGTCCGTTTTTTGGATTCAGCACATGCAACAATGTCCCGAATGGAAAAGTTTTATGGGCACAGGTAAGACTATCCGGATGGTATCTGGCACCATCAGAAGTATGTCGGCCTTTCAGCCTGTGACTGTAATAAGAGGCATTCCCGGCAGTTTGAGCAAACAGCTCAAGCGCCGAAAACATCAGCAAAAAGATTAATATAAAATGAATTCTATGCGTCATACAGTCATGTTTCAATAACAAATATCGTAAAATGCTTTTTATTAAACAAATGTATGAGTGCGTTTTAAGTTTTATTTCAGCTTTTTATCAGAGTGAATTTTTATAAAAAACATGTACAACAGCCTTAAATCAGGGCTATTAATACAACAAAACTCTCGAAAAAATCATCGAAATTAATCATTGTCTGTTTAAACAAAAAATTGTAATTTTGTGACTTTAATAATCTTTTGGTAAGATTTACGCTCAAAATATTGAAAACAGAGACGTTCTGGTCTGCCAACGATGATTATTTATGTTTTTCAAAATATCCTAAAAATCAAATCATGAGTCAAACCGAACGACAGTTTGATGAAGTTGCGGCCGCTTGTCGCGATATTTTCTCAAAAAAAATGAAAGACTACGGAGCTTCGTGGCGCATTTTGCGTCCGCAGTCGGTTACCGATCAGATTTTCATTAAAGCCAACCGCGTCCGCAGCATCGAAACCAAAGGCGTTTCCAAAGTGGACGAAGGCATCCGTCCGGAGCTGATAGCTATTGTAAATTATGGCATTATCGGACTTATACAGCTTGAACTGGGATTTGCCGAGACCGACGACCTCACCTACGACCGTGGTTTAGAGCTGTACAACAAGTATATGCAGCAAGCCAAAGACCTGATGATGGCTAAAAATCATGATTACGACGAAGCCTGGCGCACTATGCGCATCCAGTCATATACCGACCTGATTCTGATGAAAATATATCGTACCAAGCAGATTGAAGACAACCAGGGAAAAACCCTGATATCGGAAGGTATTGATGCCAATTATTTCGATATGATTAACTACTCTGTCTTCGGATTAATAAAAATGGACGAAGATAAATAAAATGAATATCAGATGCTGAAAAAAAGAAACCGCCCCGGCAAACATCCCAATAAGACAATACCGTTTGTAAAAAACGTGGCTTTACACCTAACCCGCTTGTTGTTCGGACTTGTATTTGTCTTTTCCGGTTTTGTTAAAGCTATCGACCCATTAGGTAGTACATACAAAATTCAGGATTATTTTCATGAATTCGGAGGTTTTTTCAATTCAATAGGCGGATTGGCCTTTAGCTTGTCAATTGCGCTTTCTACTCTTGAGTTGCTTATCGGGTTAAATCTCATTTTCAGAGTTCACCTGCGCCGTACAGCCGTGCTTGGCTTACTGTTTATGCTGGTAATGACACCGCTAACACTATACATTGCTTTGTACAATCCGGTTTCGGACTGTGGATGCTTCGGTGAAGCTTTGGTAATCACCAACTGGCAAACGTTCTGGAAAAACATTGCCTTGCTGGTAATCATTATTACACTACTCCTTGTATCTAAAGGCAAAAGACCCCTGTTCCTTCCACATATTGAGTGGATTTTGGTACTATTATTTATTGCAGCAGGCGTAGGCTTGTCGGTATACTCGTACAGGCATTTGCCACTAATTGATTTTCTGCCTTATAAAATCGGGGTAAATATCCCCGAGGCTATGAAAATACCCGATGGTGCGCCCGTTGATGTGTATAATACCACCTTTATTTATCAGAAAGATGGCGTTCAAAAGGAATTTACTCTGGAAAATTACCCCAAAGGAGATTCGACCTGGGTTTTTGTAGACCAGAAAACCGAACTGGTTTCTAAAGGCTACACACCACCCGTACACGACTTTAGCATTATCAACGATAAGTTCGATGATATTACCGATATTGTGATTCACAATCCGGCTCAAACCTACCTGCTTATCATGTATGATTTAAATAAAGCATCGGTTGAAGGTGCTAAACGTGCTGAAGTCATTTATCAAAAATACAAAAAAACGGTAACGCAGTTTTATGCACTTACGGCTTCTTCCGATGCCGAAATAGCAAAATTCAGAGCCGAAACGGGAGTTACGTTCCCATTTTGCAAAACCGACCCCACAACGCTAAAAACCATCATACGTGCCAACCCGGGCTTAGTTCTGATCAAAAATGGTACAATTACAGGCAAGTGGAACTGGCGTGATTTTTAAACTATTTTTTTGAGAAAAATATTTATCAAACTATAATAAACTAATAAAAAAAATGAGAAAGAACATTGTTGCAGGAAACTGGAAAATGAACAAAACCCTACAGGAAGGGTTGGCTTTAGCAACTGAGTTGGACGAAGCTCTGAAAGGTACAACTCCTAATTGCGATGTGGTTATCGGCACGCCGTTTATTCACCTTGCCAGTGTGGCTGCCGCTATCGATACTACCAAAATAGGAGTAGCTGCACAAAACTGCGCCGACAAGGAATCGGGAGCATATACCGGCGAGATAAGCGCTGCTATGGTAAAATCGACCGGAGCTGCCTACGTAATTCTTGGTCACTCTGAACGCAGAGAGTATTATCACGAAACCAGTGAAATTCTGAACAGCAAAGTAGCTTTGGCTCTGGCCAATGGACTTACTCCTATTTACTGTTGTGGCGAAGCGTTAGACATTCGTAACGCCAACACTCAGAATGCTTTTGTGCAAACACAACTCGAAGAAACTGTATTCAACCTGAGTACAGAAGACTTCAAAAAAATCGTTATTGCTTACGAACCCATTTGGGCTATTGGTACTGGTGTAACTGCATCGACCGAACAAGCACAGGAAATGCTTGCCTTTATCCGCAGCATTATTGCAGCCAAATTTGGTAAAGATGTGGCTGATAGCACTTCAATTCTGTACGGTGGTAGCTGTAATGCCAAAAATGCCCCTGAACTTTTTGCTCAACCCGACATTGATGGTGGTCTGATTGGCGGTGCATCGTTGAAAGTAGCCGATTTTAAAGCAATTATCGATGCCTTTTAATCAGAACTGATTTTCAATAGAAGATAAAAAAATCCTGCAAAACTCGTGTTTGCAGGATTTTTTTTTATACTTTTGTGTGTTACAGCACACAGCTCATGCTTATAAAATTATACGAAGAAAATCCGAATCCTGCTGAAGTTCGTCGTATCACAGGTATTTTGCGTGGCGGAGGAGTTATTATTTTCCCCACCGATACGGTATATGCTTTTGGGTGCGATATTTTTAATCATGCCGGAGTAGAATTCATAGCCCGCCTGAAAAATCATGACATGCGGCGCAGTAATCTGTCATTTATTTGCCACGAACTAAGTCAGGTAAGCGAGTATGCTAAGATGGACGACGAGGCATTCAAACTGATGAAGCGAAACCTGCCGGGCCCGTTTACCATGATATTAAACGGTAGCAGCCGGCTCCCCAAACTTTTCAAGAACAAAAAAACAGTCGGGATACGTATTCCCAAAAACAACATTGCCCTCGATATTGTCAGAGAATTAGGCAACCCACTGATGGTGAGTTCGATTTTCGCCGACGAAGACACAACTGAGTATATCACCGACCCTGAACTGATTGAGGAAAAATACGGTCATCAGGTTGATTTAGTGATTGATGGAGGTTACGGGGGATTACTGCACTCCACCATTGTAGACTGTACGGGCGATGAGCCCGAAGTTATCCGCGAAGGTGCCGGCGAACTTCAATAAAAAAAAATCAGGCAACACGACCGCCGCCTGATTCTTTTCATTTACGTAAAATTCTTATTCGGTACTATAATAAGCCGTTTACCACACTTTCAACACTTCGCCTCCGGCATAGCTAACAAACTCAGGTGCATATTGGCACTGAATACTGGTAACACCACTTGTAAACGTACCGGCATTATTTACCCAAAGCTCGTACTCAAACACATAGGTACCTTTAGGCAGATAACTAAAGAAAAACTGGGTAGAAGCATCTTTAGTGGTTTGATAATAGCAAACACCCTCTTTCCACTCACATCCCGAACGCTGATTTACCGGCTCGAAACAAGCCGCCCTAAGATCCTTGAGCGCTACAAATTCCAGATTACGGTCGGTGGTAATTACCAATCGGGTAACTACTTTGTCTCCTTTTTTCAGTTTAGCCTGCTCAACGGGCATCATGGCATTTCCATCTTTCACAAAAAGTTTTTTAGTAACTTTCAGAGCGCCACCGCTATTGTCAACTTTGCTCTGCTCCTGATAATACTGCCAATACATAGCTCCCCAGCCAATGCCCGAATTACCCGTTTTCTGATTCGGAGAAGACACCGTAATTTTTCCGGTAGAAGCACTCACTTCATGAGCCGGAATCGTTTCTTTGAAATATCCGGTACCTGCCTCCACCGCCGACGGCGTAACAACCTGGTTACCAACAGATATTTTCGCAGCAGCTTCATTTCCTAACCAGTCGTTGCCCTGAAGCAATAAAGCGTAAACCGCATTAACCGAAGCAATGGGCGAATCCCAGCGCTGCGTTTGTTTCTGTTTCAGAAGCCATATTTTCAGTTCATCTACGTCGGATGTATTTTTGCTTAGTTCTGCAAAAGCCTCGATAATAGCAGCTTGTACAGCCACCGGACGTTCGTTCCAGAAGTATCCTGAAGTATTTTTAGCCCAATACATGCCCATTTCATCTGTTTTAAGAGCATTTTCTTTCAACGATTTTAAAATATCCTGAGCCACCTTGGCTTTGCCATTTCGCTGAGCCACCACAGCCATCATGGCCTTACCGTACAAGGTGAAAGATGTCCAGTATTTTTCGGCCTGAGCAGTATAATACTTTACAGCCTCCCTGGCAAAAGCAGGCACTTCAATTTCGGGATATTCGGAGCGTAAATGCAAATAAAACAACTGCATATTGCCTACAGAGTTCTGTTTTAAATAATCTTTATTATATTTTTTCAGCTCAGAAAAATCCTTTGATATTTCCAAATCCAGATAATTGATGGCAGCAGCGAGTGATACACGGTAATTATCGGGCAAAGCCGTTTTAGTGAGTTTCTGTAAACGAGCCATATTCAAAAGCACTTCCTGCGTAATATACCTGCTTTCGGGCATACCGGCAAACCAGGTAAAACCACCGTTAGATGTTTGCAGTTTCATCAGTTTATCCAGATACTGTTGCGCCTGATTCTTTTGCATATTCAGGTCGAACAGCAAAGCTATCTGCCTTTTTTGCTCTGTTTCGTCTTTGGCAGCCATCATCCAGGGAGTTTCTTCGAGCAACATATTTTTCAGTTCGGTGTTCTTTTCCAAGTTCGACAACAAAGCCTCTCTGCTCCCTTTAGCATTTTTCCATTGATCGAAAACGCGGGTTATTTTCGGGTTGGAATTGGCTATATATCCGGCCAGCGAATTTACATAATAAGCAGTAAATAAGCTTAATGCGTTATCATCGTCCGGAGCGGAAAGTGTAGGCAAAGCCTGAATGGCATACCAGGCCGGGTTAGACGAAAACTCAACAGTCAGGTTTTTTGTATCCACTTTCGAGGCATTTTTTATTAAGCTCTCGAAACGAAATTCGCGTGTTTGATTATTGCGAATAATCAATGGCTGACTTTCGGTAATCAGAACCTTATCGGGCAAAACAGCTAAGTATTTTTGTTCGCCATCGCTAAAATTTCCAGCCTGAGCCATGGCTTTACAAACAACCAGCTCAAAAGGCGAAAATTCCGTGAGCTCCCACTCTACCGATTGTGTTTCCTGTGGTGCAACGGTTACCGTTCTCACTTTATTATCCCTGATACGTACCGGCTTGTCGGTGGCTGGGTCTATCAGTTCAAAATTCACTTTTGCAGTGAGTGTTTTGTCCGAAAGATTCACCACATTGGCTGTAAGCACCAACTTATCCGACCGGCGTACGAAGCGCGGCAAATTCATTTGCACCATCAGTTCTTTCTGAGTAACGGTCGTAGTATCCAACTGTCCGACATACAAACCGGCTGTGTGAGCCAGCATTTTTACATTCCATCGGGTCAGGCTTTCGGGCGCAGTAAAACTAACTTTCACATTGCCCTGAGCATCGGTGCGCAGTTGAGGATAAAAGAAAGCTGTCTCATTAAAATTGGTACGTACCTGAGGCATTTTTTCTTTCTTAGTTCCGGCATCTTTATCCGAAACAGTTACCACTTCTTCCAAAACCGCTGCTGAGGGAACCATCATTGACACCTTCGATTTGCCCATGGACATTTCGGCAGGTGCAGGTGCAGCCACTGAAAGTATTTCTGATGCATCATTTACTACCTTTCCTGCACCCCTGATTCTTATCCGATTTGAATAATTAGCCAAACTCAAATTAAACCAGTTTAATCTATCTAATAAAATATCCGCAATTTCAGTCGATTTTTCAAAATAATCCAAATTACCGAAAACCATCTGAACCGGACTTCCGCTCCAGATTGGAGAATAAGCTACCACCGGCTGATACAACGGATTGAAATTCCAGCTATGAGGACGAATAGCATCTAATGAAGCATCGTACATGCCCACAAGAACCTCAGCTTCCAGCTTTTTATCTTTTACTTCAGGAATGGTAACAGTCCACTCGGCTTTGTCGCCCGGTTGTAATTTATTGCGGAACACACTCCAGGTTGGCGTAAGCTTTCTGGTTTCTTTTTTACGGGTTATCTGTACCTGATTATTAAATACTTTTTCATCTTTCATAAAAGTAAACAACACATTTACCCCATCGCCATATTCTTCTTTAAAAGGAATTTCAAAAGTTTTAATTTCATTACTGATTTTCACCCATCCGGATTCGAGCACGCGGCCACCCTGCATTATTTCGTATAATACCATGGAGTTTTCGGTAGAAGTTCCGAAACGTATCAGCGCTTTTTCGCCTACAGCACATTCGGTTTTCGGAGTAAGCATCCACACATAAGCCTTTACAGGCGGTCGCTTATCATCATCACCATAGAGCAGAAATACATTTTCGGTCTTCACCTCAGCGCCGTACTTATCTTTTGTAGTAAGTGCCAGTTTGTATCTGCCTGATTTCCATTTAGAATAATTCAACGCCAGTTTGCCAGCCGAAGTATTGTAATCACCCGAAGCTACCTTTTCAGCTTGTTTCAGATGATCGGTACCGGTAAGATTTTCGAGATAATCAACCTGCTCCTCAAGCCTGTATACTTCATATCTGATATTCGAGACCAGCTTTTCGGCATTAATCGTTTCGGTGTATACATCAAACTTCAAAGATGAGTTTTTCTCTACTTTTTCGGGTACCTGACTGATAATAAATAAGGATTTATCGCCAACCGATAAAAACTGCTCGCCCTGCTGCGTTTCCCCTTTGGGGTCAGTAACATCGGCATATACAGTATAGGTGTAATAAGTACCACGCCATAAGTTCGTACTCTGAACCGGCTTTTCGGGGACAAACGAAACTGCAAATTTTCCGTCGGCATCCGAGGTGGCAGTGCCTTTCGCTATTTCCTTTTCAGGCTCGCTCCACCACCAGCAATAACGGTGAGGCACACGCATAACACGGTAGTTCACTTTCGCATTTCCGATCTGATAGCCGGCATAGGCCTTAACCTCGCCGATAAGGCTCACACTTTCGCCAAACCTGATTTCGGAAGCAGGTTTCTTAATTATCACCTCAAATGTAGGACGTTTATACTCTTCCACAAAAATAACCTGCGAACCATATTTTGTTTTCAGGGTAAAAGCTCCGTTTAGTCCGCCTTCGGGCAATACAAACTCACCTGCAAACGAGCCAAATGCGTTGGTTTTAAATGTTTTTGAACTGATTTTTTGATAATTGGCATCGTAAAGCGTCACCTCACAACTTTCGTTAGCAGATACATCATTTCTGTCTTTATTGGCATAATAAGTAATTCCTTTGAAATAAACGGTCTGCCCCGGACGATACAATGACCGGTCGGCAAACAAGCTTATTTTCAGCTCTTTACTAACCTGCCCATCAGCATTATAATAACTGGCATAGGCCTGATTAGAAAAATACTGATCAGCTCCACGTTCAAAAAACACCTTTCTTTCGTAATAATTTGTGGTAAAAGGCACAATACTTAATCCATTCTTATCTGTTTTGGTGGTCGATTGCAGTATATAATCATACCCATTACCATTCCATTTCGGTTCGTAAACTGCTATGGTTACGTTGCTTTGCAGCTGGCCACCAACTCTATCGAGCACATAAAAACTTTGTTTTCCCGGTTCATTGGCCCGGGCAATATACCCAAAATCGGTAACTACAAAAGTAGTAGGCGCCGAAGAACTCTTTTTATCAACATCCGTAACAACCAGTTCGTAAATACCATAATTTCCGGCCTTTACAACAAAGGTAGTATCCACACTTCCAAAATCAGGGTCGGCTTTGATTGCCATCTGATAGGTGTTTTGCAAAGTGCGTTTAGGATAGCCTTTGGTTCTGTTCTGATAGGTTTGTTTAAATTTTTGATATTCCAAAGCCGTTGCATTTACTTTGTATATTTCAATTTTAATAGCCGACGCGTTGGTAGAGTTAATATTAAGCTTTAAGTTGGCACCCGGTTTCAGAAAGTCATTATGAAAAAAGCTGATATTCCTATTGGTAATGTTGGCTGCAATGTTTTTAAGCAGTCCAATCCGTTTATATTGCGGAAATTTTGAAATACCCTCCCTACAAATATCGTAAGCTTTGCGTTTGGCTGTTTTATCATCGCCCACAGACAAATACCAATTGGCGCGCTCGGCAATTACTTCTACCACATAAGGCGTATCAGCAAACTTCTTTTGAAGCGCATATAATGCCTTGATATAAGAATCTTTATCCTGATTTTTAGAATAAACATAAACCAATCTTTTCAGGTCGTTATAAATCAGTGCATCCGGCTTTTTGTCCTGTATGTGAAAGGCAATCAATTCCCGGTAAGTATTTATTATGCGGGTTTCGGTGGAGTTAGCAAATGCAGTATCGGGCTGCTGATTTGTCAGCGCTAAAGCATCGGCCATATAATGTTCATCGGTTAAAGGGTTCTGCTGGTTGGCGATATCGTCGAGCAACAAAAGCAACTCAATTTTTCTCTGAGAAAGAAAATCAAACATGGTGGGTTCCAGTTCTTCGCTGTCTTTACCTTTTTCGAGTAAAATCACATATCTATCCTTATTATTTTTCTGCAACAAGGCAACGTCAGCCAGAGATGAATCGAGCAATGCAACAATCTTATCATAAAAAATATTTTTTGTCCATTCTTTGATATCTTCCGGCTTATGTCCGGCCAGTTCAGTACGCCTGTTAATCGTCCAGCGCTGCGAAGTATAATACTGCGCGTATAAGTCAGCCGTCATGGAGTACAAAAGCGCCTTGTCCAATTTATCGGCAGATGAGTGGGCAAACTGTTCAAAATCCCGTATAATCTGCGGAGCATTATCCGGATTTATTTCCAGTGTAAAGCGCATTTTATAAATGGTAGCCTTGATAAGCTGCGCCACATTTTTCTCTTTAACCGAGTGGTCAATAACCGCCTGCACCTCCTTCAAAGCCGATTCGGGCAATTGTTTTTCGGCCAGCTGATCAATTTTTTTCCACTGGTCGGTATAATTCACTGCCGATTTTTTTTGTGCAGTCATCCATCCGGCTATCAACACGGCCAGAATCGAAATCAATATTAAATATTTTTTCATCTCAGATAAATTGTGTTTTTAATTTTTATTTTACAAATATAATACCACTTGAAGATTTAATCTTCAACCATTAGATGTATTTTTATGAATAATTCCATAAGCTATTCAAAAATTCATCCCCCCAAAAAATATACAAAGCCACCAGACAACTTAAAAGCCTTTTGATAAAATTAACAAAGCATTCAGTTAACCATTCAGGGGTTTGACCATTAAATTCTTACCTTTGCAAAACAACAGACCCACTTTCTTTGTTTGGCAAAACGATAACACATATTACATTATTAGCTGTGAATTCAACTAAAAACATTCTTCGGATTTCCTATCCCATCATACTTACACTTGTAGCTCAAAACATTATCAACGTAACCGACACCGCGTTTTTGGGACGTGTGAGCGAGGTTGCTTTAGGTGCTTCGGCTGTTGCGGGAGTATTCTATTTTGCCATTTACATGGTCGGTTTTGGGTTTAGTCAGGGCGTACAAATACTTATCGGACGACGAAACGGTGAAACCAATTATCTGGAAATAGGTACTATTTTCAACAATGGACTTATTTTTAATGCTATTCTGGCTTCAATCCTTTTTGTGTCCACATTGTTCAGTGTCGACTATGTAATGAAGTTTCTTGTATCCTCTCCTCATATCTATCAGGCCTCCATCGAATATCTCGACTGGAGGATATATGGTTATTTCTTTGTGTTTCTGAATGTTATATTCCGCAGTTTTTATGTAGGAATAACTCAGACCCGCGTGCTTACTATTTCGGCTTTCATTACAGCCATCACCAATATTATACTGGACTATGTACTGATTTTCGGTAAGTTTGGCTTTCCCGAACTGGGAATAGCAGGGGCTGCTATCGCCTCGGTTATTGCCGAAGCTGCCTCTACGGTTTATCTTGTTTACCATACCTACACCCGTATGGATGTAAAAAAGTACGGATTAGTTGCACGGCTGAAAACAGATTTCAAAACTATCGGACAAATTCTAAATTTATCAATATTTGTCATGTTTCAGTTTTTCATATCCATATCTACGTGGTTTCTGTTCTTTATTTTTATTGAGCGTATGGGCGAGCGACCATTGGCAGTAACCAATATCGGGCGCAGCATGTACATTTTGATGATGATTCCGGCTTCGGCACTTTCAACCACTGCCAGCACACTGATAAGCAACATGATAGGCGCTGGCCTGAAAGAAGAAGTAATTAAAACCACAAACAAAATTATCGGAATTGCACTGCTGTTGGTTTCGCCGGTAATAGTGATTGCACTGATTTTTCCTGAACTGTTTGCCCATATTTATACCGATGATCCGTCGCTGATAATGGCCTCGGTACCGGTAATCAGGGTGGTGTGCTTTGCCATTATATTTTTTGCAGCCGGCAATGTTGTAGTAAATAGTGTTTCAGGAACAGGAAGTACACAAGTAGCTTTTTATCTGGAACTTGCAACGCTGATTTTCTACGTTTCGTATATTTACTACACGGCCATTTACAATACCCAACCTGTTGAAATTGTTTGGATGTCGGAGTTTGTTTACTGGTCGTTGATAGGTGGATTAGGGTATTTATTCCTGAAAAAAGGAAAATGGCGCGAGAATAAGATTTAAAACTAAGTACATGACAAAAAAAGAATAGAAACGCAGATATAGCCGATTTAGCTGATATACACTGATTTATTGTAGCAATAAAACGGATTTTAATTTTGATTTATTTACTACGTAAATGGCGGATTAGTGTTCGCTGCTGAAAATCAGTCGACTTCACTTGTGAAGTCTAAAATCTGTAATGTAATCCGCATCAGGAAAACTTTTGAGTTTACAGCGAAAATATGTTTAATCCGCTATATCCTCGTTTCTATTCACATGAATCACTATTCACATCTATTAATTATAGGCAAAATAGCATTTTTGTCATGTACTAAAGATTTAGAATTAAAATATTTCCACTACAAAGTCATCCTCTTAGATAATTTTCAATATTATTTCTTTGACCGGCTAATTTCATTTTAAATCTACCACTTTATACTCCACGAATGCTTCAATGGCTTCGTATTCAGCGAGTCCGAGATTTTTGTAGAGTTCAGCCGTAGCGTGGTTTCTGTCTTCTGATCTTTGCCAGAAGAGTCTTTCGTCGTTACCAAGGAAAGGTGCACTTTCCATTTGCGACTGATGTTTTAGAATAGAATTTCGTTTTCGTCGTAGTTCTTCGGGACTTATGGGTACGGCCATTTCAATATGATCAATTTCCCATTCAGCCCATGCTCCCCTGTACATCCATATTCGGCAATCTTTCATCCAGTTTTTGTTTGCAAGTTCGTGAATAGCTGCCAGAGCCGCGTCCAGACAAACCTTGTGAGTTCCGTGTGGGTCGGCCAGGTCGCCAGCCAGATAAATTTGATGAGGTTGAATATTCTCGATCAGCGGAATTATTTTCAGGATGTCTCTGTCTGAGAGTTTATCTTTCCGGATACGTCCGGTTTCGTAGAAAGGGAGTTCGAGAAAGTGTACATTCTGTGGTTTTATCCCCACATACCTACAAGCAGATCTCGCTTCTTCCTTCCTGATTTGTCCTTTCATAAACAATACATCCGGTGTGTCGGGTTCACCGTTTATTTTGCCGAGATTGAGGAATTCAAGAGCCTCATTGCATTTTTCGGCCAATCTGTTATCCTGATTTCTGATTGCTTGGTTCAGGTGTTTTATAAGAGAAATAGTCCGGATGAGTTCCTCGTCTCCCACGGCAATGTTCCCCGAGGTTTGGTATGCCACGTGAACATCATGTCCCTGATCTACTAATCTTTGCAGAGTTCCCCCCATCGAAATAACATCATCGTCGGGGTGTGGACTGAAAACGAGCACTTTTTTAGGGAATGGGAATGCTCTTTCGGGTCTGTTGGAATCGTCGGCATTGGGCTTTCCACCAGGCCAACCGGTAATTGTGTGTTGTAAATCGTTGAAAATTCGGATGTTTACATCATATGCTGATCCGTACAGCGATAGCAGTTCGTCTAATCCATGCTGGTTGTAGTCTTTGTTTGTGAGTTTAAGTATAGGTTTGCCAGTTTGAGCACAAAGCCACACAATGGCTCTTCTGATGAGTTTGTAAGTCCATTCACAGGGTCCCACAAGCCATGGTTGACTGATGCGCGTTAAGTGCTGAGCCGCACCCAGATCGATAACTGCCATTGCATTTTTGTGGAGTTGCAGAAAGGATGCAGGCACACTATCGTCTACTTTTCCCTGTACGGTTTGTTTGATAATGTCAGCTTTGTTTTCGCCCCAAGCGAGCAAAACCACTTCGGCCGCATTTTGTATGGTCGATAAGCCAATGGTGATGGCGCTGTCGGGAACTTCGGCAGGCGAAGCATAAAACCGCTTGAGATCCCGTCGCGATTCATGGTCGAGTAACATCAGTCTGGTGAGGGTGCTAACCTGTGATCCGGGTTCGTTGTAAGCAATGTTTCCCACGAGCCCCACGCTGAGTAATACCATATCCAGACCGTCGAATTTTTCTATTGTTTCTTCGTATTTATGGCAGAAGTCGTAAACGTTGTTTCGGTCGATGGAGGAGTTTGGAGTAAAAAAGTTTTCGGGCTTGATGTTGACTTTATCGATCAGATTTTTTCGGAGGATTTTGGCATTAGAGTGTCTTTTGTCGTCGTGTATAGGAAAAAACTCAGCCACGTTGAACACCACCACATCCGAGAAGTCGAGATCCTCTTGTGAGTGTAATCTGACCAATTCAGCATATACGGGTAGGGCAGATGTTCCCCCCGAAAGTCCCAGTACGCAGACTTCTCCCAAGTTTTCCTTTTCGCGAATAAGAGCAGCAATCTTGTTGGCAACCAGCAGTGCTCCTTCGTTCTGATCCTTGCAAATGTTTGTTTTTAGTTTTTCGAAACGTCTTTGTCTGAGCGCTTCAATCGTATCGGTAGTGCGGTAATAACGTTCAGGAATCATTTCGAGCGTTATTTCCGAGCTTAAATCGTATTTCATTTATGTTATTTTTTTTGACTATGAAATGATAAAATGATAAAACAATGTGAATCTCGTTTTTAACAATAAGAGTGACAGAACAGCAATATTATTTCAAATAAAATTAGCTTTAGGGGTCAGCTCTTTGGATTCGATTTCCTTGAAATAGCGGTAAGTTCCAACTTTTATTTCCACGGTAGCAGCTTCGTCGCAAATGATAAGTGCTTTAGGGTGCATCTGCAGAGCAGTGATGGTCCACAAATGGTTAACGTTCCCTTCCACAGCTTGTTGTAGCGCCCGTGCTTTGTTATGTCCACTGACAATGATCAGCACTTCCCGGGCATCGGTTATGGTTCCAATTCCTACGGTAAGAGCCTGACGAGGCACTTTTGAGGTGTCGTATCCGAAAAACCTTGCATTGGCAATAACCGTATCTTCGGTGAGAGTTTTGATTCGGGTTCTTGAAGCGAGCGACGAGCCGGGCTCGTTAAAGGCGATATGTCCGTCGGCACCAACTCCGCCCAGGAAAAGATCGATACCGCCCGATTGTGCTATCAGGAGTTCGTAGTGCTCACATTCTTCAGCCAGATCCGGGGAATTTCCGTTGAGGATATGCACATTTGAATCCTGAATATCGATGTGCGAAAAGAAATTTTCCCACATAAAAGTATGATAACTTTGCGTATGGTTTTGCGGAATTCCAACATATTCGTCCATATTAAATGTAATCACATTTTTGAACGAAACATCACCGGCCCGGTATAGTTCAATGAGTTTTCGGTATGTTCCCAAAGGAGTCGATCCGGTAGGAAGTCCGATAACGAAAGGTCGGTCAGGATTTTTATGGCAGTTTATTTTATCAGCTATATACCCTGCTACCCATTCTGATATTTGATTATAATCTTGTTGTATGATTAAGCGCATGATTGAGATTAAAAAAGGTTTTAGTCCTGATTTTTGAAGAGCTGAAAAGTAAAATATATTTTTTTTACTTTTCAGCTCTCGCTTACTATATTTTAGTATTTTCTTATTTTATGTCCTAATGTGCTAAAATACAGTATAAAAAGATAAGCCGGTATAAATGTCCAGTAGGCGTGTTGGTAGTCGGTAACTGTCGGCAATTCGTTGGTTTTTAACGAATCGAGTATAAACCCGAAAATCAGGGGAATAACAGCTCCACCAACTATGCCCATAACGAGCAATGATGCACCTGTTTTGGTGAATTTTCCCAAATCGGCTATGGCTAAAGGCCATATAGCTCCCCACATAATGGAGTTGGCAAATCCCACTGCAATAAGGGCATAAATGCCGATTTCTCCGGGAAGAAAAATAACTGATAATGAAGCTAAAAGACCTATGACCGTAAATAATCTCAGGGCATTTGTTTGCGAAATTATTTTCGGAATCATGATCACGCCAAAGACATATCCCACAAACATGCCAATAGGAACATACTTGGCATATCCTGCTGGATTGGCAACGCTTTCGCCAAAAACAGATTTGGCAAAGCCGATGATGGACGCCATAGGTAAAGTTTCGACTCCAACATAAAAGAACAACGCCAGTACGCCGAGGAGCAAGTGCGGCATTTGAAACACCGATGTTTTTCCCGTTGCGTATAGGTTTTCTGCCGGCTCTCCTGCAGTTTCGTCTTCGCCAGCTGCTTTTACTTCGGGCAGTGGCGCAAAATATATGAAAACAGACAGCGCTACTAAAATGCCTGTAACAATGAAAAATGGTAACGAAACCTGATTTAACTGTACATTTTTCAGATCGAGAAACAATCCCAGAAAAACCGGTCCGAGCCACCATGCCAGTTTGTTCATAATACCCATCAGGCACATGCGCATGGCAGCGCTCTCATGAGCACCTATAATAGTTACGTAAGGGTTAACTGCTGCCTGCAAAAGTGTATTGCCTATACCGCCTACAAAAAGAGCGGCAAGAAACACCGGAAAACTGGCCGAATTAGCAGAAGGAACGAACAATAACATACCCACAGCCATTACTAATAAGGCCAGTACGATACTCTTCTTATAGCCGGCTTTTTTGATAACCCAACCGGCAGGTGAACCGAAAACTACAAAAGCCGAGAATATAGCTGCAGTTACTAAATACGACTGAGTAACAGTGAGATGTAGTGCATCTTTGAGGAACGGAGTAAGAAATCCGCTGATGCCAACCCCAAATCCGATAACAAAAAACAGAACGGCTATAATAATCAGAGGTCCGGCTATGTTTTGTGAGATATTTTTTGTCTTATTCATATTTATATCATTTTTTAATGAAAATATTGTTTGGTTTAAAATGCTGTATATTAATATGCTATCAATAACTTTTACTTATTCCAATAAATTCTTTTTCATGTTTCAGGAACTGTTTCAGCAGTTCTATCTGATTACGACCACGTACCAGATTGTGTTTCTGGTATCTGGCTCCGTAGTAGATGTCGTTGTTCAGATAATCGGTGATAAAGCGTAGAGCCTGCATATAAATCATGAACTTGCCTGAATATACCAGAAAATCCTTTTCTGAAGCAGTCATTTTACTATTCATACCGCCGCTGAGGTAGCCATTAATGATTGCCTTAAAGTAAGACGTTCTTACTTCTATTTTTCTAAAATCAGCTTCTTCTTCGCTCACAGGCGATAAATATGTTCTCATCATATCGCCCAGATCACTAATAAATCTTCCCGGCATAATGGTATCGAGATCAATCACGCAAATACCGCTGTCATTGTTATCCAGAAGTACATTGCTGATTTTCGTATCGTGATGAATTACCCTTACCGGTAGCTTAGCTGCCAAATATGAATCATGTACAATTTTCTCATTATCAAGCAGAAACTGTATGTCAGCCGGAGTTTCGGATATACGTTCGGGGTTACCAGTTTTCAAAGCAGTTTTAAATTGTTCGAATCTCAAAGGAAGATTGTGAAAATCGGGCAGTGTAATTTTAAGTTGAGTAGCATCAAACCTGTCCAGTGCGGACGTAAACTGCCCGAATTGCTTGGCAGCTTCGAAAGCCTGATGTTCATTTTGAACTACATCTATAGTATGCGATTTTTCAACAAAGCAAAACAACCGGTAGTATTCACCATCCTGAATAACCATACTCTTACCATCTGTAGTAAGCAGTGGGGCTTCAAAATGATAATTAGTCATATTCAGCTTTAAATAATCTGCAATGGCGCTGATGTTGAAGGCAATATCTTCGGGAGATTTAAAAATCTGATGATTTATTTTTTGCAGGATATATTTTTGGTTGGTTTGTTTGTCCTGCACCAACCATGTGTGGTTAATAAGCCCGGTACCATAGGTCGATAAAAGGTACGAACCATCGGTAAATCCATAATGAGCTAATATAGATGTCATAAAGATAAATTATTATTGAAGCGTTAATGATATTCAAATTTATAGTTCAAACAAATCTAAAACAGAATTTCAAAAAATAAACGTAAATGAAATTATTTACAACCATCCACTACTTACCATAACCTTAAATCATTTGGAAGGGAAAATTTGATTTCCTAACTCAACCAGTTTATAAGAGTATGGAGCTGCAAAGTTTGACATCTCATGTTAGAAGTACATGAGAAAATGATACCTAAAGACGCTTAAGGTGAGAAAAACGAGACAGTTTAAAAAAGGAATTTCAAAAAAAACAAATAACTATCTGAAATTAAGCTTACGACACATTCAATCGAAGAAAAAGAATAAACAAGATGAATCAGGAGTTGAAAATAGTATATAGTACTTCAATATCAATAAAACAAACAAGTATCAATGTTTTATTGTCCGCAGCACATTCATGTTATATCTATGTATATCCACTACGGAGAACTGATTTTCGGGGATTTCTGTTTTCTATTCCCTATAAACAGATTTGAATTAGCTTCAACTCAAAATCTGCACAAAAAGGCTTAAAATCAACACATTATTTCAACACCTCGTTGTAGTAATTTTTCAGTAACAGTAATACCAAACCAGTCCCTAATCCGGTTTGTTCTCTCATTTTTAGAATAGCTCGATACACTAATTTACGAACCGACTCTGAATTGATATTTAGCAATTCAGCAATTTCATCGTAATCCATCTCCTGCATATATCTCAGGTATACAGCTTCGCGTTGGTTATTAGTAAGGTTAAGAAGCAATGATTTTACCTTTTGTTGAAGCAATATCCCTTCTTCTTTATCAATAATCGTTTCGATGATTGAAATATCCGAATGAAAAATAGTTTCGTAATCAGGATTGAGATATTCAGTTTTATTTTTTTTATTAATGTCGATTAAGCGGTTTTTTAAAGAGCGGAATAAATAAAAAGAGATATTTTGAACATGCGCCAGTTCGTTTCGGTGAGTATATATTTTACAAAAAACATCCTGAATTGCATCTAAACAATTATTTTCGTTAAAACCCAAACTTAAACCATAACTGTATAGTTTGTCAACATAAGCACGATAGAGCGCAGAAAAAGCTTCATGATCTCCGTCAATTACACGCTGTAGCAACATATCGCCATTCATGGTCAGGTTTTTTTATAAATAGGGTTTTTTAGAAATATATAAAAACATAATTAATTGATATGAAGCAAAGTTTAAGGCACGCGGGCTATTAACTATAAATTCATCAATTGTATTTGAACTCCAAAGGTAGAATTTTTTTTCAAAATACACCAAAACCGTATCTAATTGTGCCAAATTCTTAATACGGACAATACAGTATATCAATTTATAAAACAGAAACATATAAATATGATTTTTCCTTCGCTCCATTGCATTAAGTAAAAACAAATGCACCATCACACCTAAAATCCTCTTTGTCAAGACTATAATTCTTTATTCTACATAATACTTATCACAAACACAAAAGTGGTAATTTTTACGACGAGCTAAAGTAATATATTTTTTATTTTTTCTTTTAAAAAGTGTCCATAAAAATAATAGGTAGTCGTCATTAATGTATAAAAAAGATATAAAAAAGAAAAAAATGGCTAATAAACATAACTATAAAAAACATGCTAACGATTTTCTGAATAATGAAAAATTCATCGAATGGAGATTGTTCAGAACACAGGAAATGGATGATTACTGGCAAAATTATCTTTTGACTGAACCCGAAAACCACGAAGCAATTGAAACAGCTATTAATAAATTCAATGCGTTAAGAATAAACGATTATAAGCTTTCGGATTCTCAAAAAGAAATACTATTAAAGGAAATATTGCATCAATCACTCATAAAAAGAAAATTTCAACTTAAGAAGTTATATTATTGGTCGGCAGCAGTTGCATGCGTGTTGATTTTGGGAATAGTTTTACCAAAATTCACACAAAACAAAGAACAAAGCTTGCAGCCCGAAGTGATTGTGGGTAACATATTGCCATCAGAAAATATCAAATTAATATCAGGATCAAAATCCATGGCATTAAAGCAAAATTCACAGATTAAAATTCATGACGACGGCACCCTTCAATTAAATCAGGCCAATGAACAAGAGGATAATACGATTGTACTTGAGGAAGAGGAAAATAACACATTGATTGTGCCTTATGGCAAACGAGCCTCCTTAACACTGTCGGATGGCACACAAATATGGTTAAATTCAGGTACCCGATTGGATTTCCCAACAAAATTCAACAAGAAGACCCGTGATATTAAAGTAGAAGGAGAAATATTTCTGGACGTAGCTCACAATGCCAATCAACCATTTTATGTGCATAGCCAACAGCTTACCATAAAAGTATATGGAACAAAATTTAATGTATCAACTTACAACGATAATGAAGAAAAGTCGGTAGTATTGGTTGAAGGAAAAGTTGAAGTTCAAGCGTCAAACTACTCCAGAATAATGAATCCCGGAGAGTTATTCGGGATTCAGAACGGGAAACTCCGATATGAAAAAGTGAATTTGGATGAATATACCAGTTGGATTGACGGGCTATTTTGCTTCAAACATGCAAATCTAGGGCAGATACTTAGAAAAGTAGGGAAATACTATAATATTGATTTTAATCATGACCAATTAGCTACGCTCCACCGAACATATACAGGACAACTGTATCTTTCAAATGATATTGATCAGGTATTGAACGTGATATGCACATTGTCTGACATAAGTTACAAAAAATCAGGATCAAAAATAGTCATTACACCAAACGAGACACAAAAAACAGAAAAATAAATATAAGCCCTTTCAGTGTGTAAATAAACCCAAATAATCATATGAACAAAATCATTATCCCAAAATCAATTTATTTATTATATGAATAATGAAAGTACGCTAACCAGCGATAAAAGCAGAAACAAGAATATTCTTGAGACAGTAAAATGTGTAGCACTATCTGTATTTTGTACAATGTGCTTACTATTTGTCAGTGCAAATACTTTTGCACAACAACCAATTCCTTCATTTGAGTTGAAAGATGTTACTCTTTTGCAAGTATTTGATAAACTTAGTAAAGAGAGCAAGTATGCTTTTATTTACTCCGACGAACTACTTGCCGATTTAAACCAAAAAGTATCTGTTAACAGTAAAGGCAAAAACCTGAACGAAATTTTAGATCATGTATTTAAGAACACAAACCTTACATACAAAACATCGGAAAGACAGATAACTATTTACAAAAAAAATAAGGTAGAGCCAAGCAATCAAGCCAAAAGCTCAAAAAAACGAACTATTACCGGGGTAGTAGTTGATGCCAAAACTAAAGAACCTATTATAGGAGCCACTATATGGGTTAAAGAAAGTTCTGTTGGTGCAATAACCGATACAAACGGGAAATACAGTATCAATGTTTTGGGAAATACAGGTCTTATTTCGTTTTCGTACGTAGGATACGAAACCCAAGACGTTCCGGTTGGGGATAAAACCAACCTGAACATTGAACTTGAAGAGCAGGCTAAAGGCTTAAGCGAAGTGGTGGTAGTAGCCTACGGAACCCAAAAAAAAGAAAGTGTTATTGGTGCCATATCGTCAGTATCGACCGACAAGCTCAAACTCCCAACCAGTAAAATCAGTAACATGCTTGCAGGTCAGTTGGCAGGTATTGTCAGCATAAACAGCAGTGGCGAGCCCGGCTCCGGCAGCAACTTCTACATTCGGGGATTATGTACCTTTAATTCTTCATCGCAAACACCCTTAGTTCTGGTAGATGGAGTAGAGCGCTCGCTTGATTTGGTTGACTCTGAAGATATTGAATCTTTTTCGATACTTAAAGATGCCACAGCTACTGCTGTATATGGTGTTCGTGGAGCAAATGGTGTAATTTTAATCAGTACCAAAAAAGGACTTGAAGGCAAGCCTAAAATTGCAATACGGGCTGAATCGGGCTTAGTAGGTCCTACAACCATGCCTAAGATGGTAAATTCGGCACAATGGGCAGAGCTTTATAATGAAGGTTATGGATATACGCATGGAGGTTCAAAATTTTACTCCGACGACATTATTCAGAAGTACGCCAGTGGGGTAGACAATGACTTATATCCTAATACAAATTGGATGAAATCGTTATACAACGATTGGGCAAAAAACTATAAAATAAATGTAAATGTATCGGGAGGAGGTGCGATGGTGAAATACTACGTTGCCGGATCGTATTACAACGAAGGGTCAATATTTAAAGAAGATAATGAAAAAGTGTATGATTACAACTCATCGATAAAGTACTCAAAAGTTAACTTCAGAGCGAATCTGGATATTAATGTAACACCAACTACAACATTGACCGTAAACTTAGGAAATGTTTACGAAAAAAAGAATCAGCCAGGAGGAATGTCTACACTTTGGTACTATGCGTTCGGAACATCGCCCAATGCATTTCCGGCTAAATACTCCGATGGAACATTGCCCGGCCCTCAATCAGGCACAGGATCAAATCCGTACCAATTACTTGCTTACTCAGGATACCAGCAAACCTTTTGGAACAACGCACAATCTACAATTTCTCTTTTACAAGATTTATCGAAATTGGTGGAAGGATTGAAAGCAAATGTAAAATTTTCATATGATGCTTTGACAACCAATACTATTTCACGATCTTTTACCCCCGCTACCTATTTGGCAACCGGGAGAGATGAGAGTGGAGCGCTTATTTATAAGCAAACTTATATAGGGCAGTCTGCTTTAGGATTTGCCACAGGCAATTCGGGCAACAGAGTAACATACCTTGAAGCCTCTTTGAATTACAATCGGGTATTTGATGAAAAACATAGAATCGGAGCCTTATTATTATACAATCAAAGGGAAGAAAATGACATAGTTCCATCAACATCATTAACAAGTTTACCTTATCGTAATCAGGGACTTGCCGGCCGTATAACATATGCTTTCAATGACTGTTACTTTGCAGAATTTAACCTGGGCTATAATGGTTCTGAGAACTTTAGTCCCGGAAAACGCTTCGGTTTCTTCCCGGCCACTGCGGTAGGCTGGCTTGTTTCTAACGAAAAGTTTTGGGAAAGTTTCTCGGAGGTGTGCGATGTATTAAAGCTAAAAGCCTCATACGGTATTGTTGGAAACGATCAAATAGGTGGTAATCGCCGATTTATCTACGAAGCAACAATTAATACCACATCAGCAGGCTCGTATCAATTCAACTCAAATCAGAGCTATGGCGGACTCGCTATAGGAGATCCGGCAAACCCCGGTGTAAGTTGGGAAAAAGCTAAAAAAACAAATGCCGGGATTGAGGCTAACTTTCTAAAAGGCTCTATTCGCCTGCAAGCAGATTATTTTTCGGAAAAGCGCTCGGGTATTTTTCTGCAACGAAAATCAATACCGGATTACGCCGGATTAACCAATATTCCTTATGTAAATGTTGGTAAAATGAATAATCAAGGTATTGATGCATCGCTCGAAATGGATAAAAAGATAGGTAAATTAGAACTTACCGGTAGAGCCAACTTTACTTATGCTCATAACACCATTGTTGACAACGATGACCCGTCTTATGTTTATGCCTATCGTAACAGAATAGGACAAACATACGGACAAATATTTGGTTATCAAGCAATAGGTTTTTTCAAAGACGATGAAGATATTAGCAACAGCCCCACTCAGTTTGGAGGGACATTGATGCCGGGCGATATTAAATATAAAGATATAAACGGCGATGGTACAGTTGACGAAAATGACGAAAGCCCTATCGGATATTCAACCATTCCTGAAATAGTTTACGGATTCGGGATGACTGCACAATGGAAAGGATTTGACCTAAATGCTTTCTTTCAGGGTAC
>JAFNAV010000017.1 GCA_017860345.1 Bacteroidota bacterium
TTACAAGTATTACAATTTTGAATACGGCAACTCCTGCTTTGGGTGCTTCAACTGATATTACGGCTACATTAGCAAGATTTCAAGCATCAACCAATACCTCTACGAAAGTTTATGTACCGACAGCTCAATTGGCTGCTTATCAAGCCTTATACCCGTCATCAACATATACAAAAATTACTTTCGTAGCAGGATCCTCTACGTTCCAAACCGCAGGTAACTGGTCTACAGCCTCTAACTGGAGCGATGGTATCCCCGATGCTGGAGCAGATGCTGTTATCGCAGCTGCATGTACTATTGATGGCGCTGCTACAGCCAAAAACGTAACTGTCAATGCTGACGCTTCACTCACCCTTGGTTCGGGCAAAAGCCTTAGCGCTAAAAACCTGACACTAAAAAGTAATGCATCGGGCAATGCCACATTGCTAAATAATGGTACTATAACTGTAAGCGCCACCACCTCAGTAGAGCAATACCTCACCTCAGGGCGCAATTGGTATATCTCAAGTCCGGTATCTTCTGGAGCAATGCCAACCGCCGGTTATGCATGGAACGAGGCAAGCGGTGCATGGGCTACAGTGGGTACAGGCGTGGCCATGACACCGGGTAAGGGATATATAGTACCACCTGCTGCCAACGGAACTGTTACCTTTAGCGGATCCTTAAATAACAATATTACTTCGGCTACTACGCTCAACCGCACAACGGGAGCCACCAAGGAAGGTTTCAATCTGGTGGGTAACCCTTATCCATCGTATTTGAACTGGAACTCCATTACAAAAACTAACTTATCAACAACTATGTGGTACCGTACCAAAGAAGGTAGCGCTTATAAATTCTATACCTATAACGGCACCGATGCCGGGTATGACGACGGAGTGGGAGTTCCTGCCGGAGTAACCAACCTGATACCGCCTATGCAGGCCTTTTGGGTAAGAGTTGAAAGTGGAAACGCTACAGGAACCATCGGGTTTGAAAATGCGGCCAGAACCCATAAAGATATAGCCGGAAATATACTCAAAGCACCTGCTGCAACCAACAGACAGATTATCCGTCTTACCGTATCGAACGGCGAAAACACCGACGAAACGCTAATTTATACCAACAGTAACGCTACAAGTGGTATCGACAAATATGATTCGCCTAAAATGATGAACGCGACAGCTGAAGTACCTGACCTGTACACCATTGTCGGAACTGAAAAATTAGTAATCAACGGACTGAACACATTGCCTTTAGACACACCTATTCCATTGGGATTGGCACCGGGAAAAGCCGGAGCATTCAGTATATCGGCCAATGAGCTAACCAACATAGACAGCAACACCACTACCGTGATACTACGTGATGCTCAGGAAAACGTTAACTTTGATCTCAGCACAGGACAGGCATACGCCTTTGCGACCGATGGCACTGCTACCGAAAATCGCTTCAGCCTGATACTACGCACGAAGAATGGCACTACTGGAATTGACCTCCATCCGCAAAATCAGGGTATAAAGGTTTATGTGAATGAAAATAATTTATTGCATGTGCAATTGGCTGACGAAGTAGAACCAAATACCCTTATCCAAATGTACAATGTAGCAGGGCAGCAGCTTTATACTATTAAACCACTTACATCAGCGTATACACTATCCAGCAGACTTCAATCGGGAGTTTATATGGTAAAAATACAGCATGCAGGCTCCATTTTTACTTACAAATTGGTTGTAAAATAGTTGACAGACATACTCAATATCAAAAAACACAAAACAGATGAAAATGATTAAGCATAGTAAAAACCGCAAAAAAAGGTATGAATTGCCTGATATAAAATTAATAAAAATGGACAATGAAATATCTTTGGCACTTGAGTCGCCACCATCTGGCCCCAGCGAAAGTATCGCCAGTCATAACAATCCCTCTCCGTTCAAAACTTAAGGAGTATTAAGGATTTTTTTAAAAACTGATTCAAGTATATTTATTTAGCAGCCCGAATCCCGGATAGAAGCATTGAACATTGGGTATTTCTCAACAACTAAGTTACCTGTTATCGCTTCAAGCATTATCCGTAATCAGCTAAAAATCAACGGCACTGAGTTTCGAGATTTGAAATTCAGTGCCAATTAATGTAAATCGTATCAAAAAAATGAAAATGAAACTAAAAATTGCTACTTTATTTTTAATATACATATTTTCAATAAGTTATGTCAATTGTCAGGCTAAGATAATTAAAACACAAACACCACCTCGACCAGCCGGGCAGAAAGATGTACTTCAATTACGGTGTGAGCCCATACCTACTGTAAGAATAGCCTTTATTGGCCTAGGCATGAGAGGCCCCGGCGCAGTAGAGCGTATGACTCACATACCCGGTGTTGAAATTGTTGCGCTTTGCGATGTGCTGCAAAAGAACACTATTTCAGCGAATAAAATTCTGGCAAAACGTGGATTTCCGGCAGCCCAGGAGTTTTATGGCGATACAACTGTGTGGCGCAAAGTTACTGCGTTACCTAATGTCGATCTTATTTATGTAGCTACCGACTGGAAACATCATGCACAGATAGGAGTTCAGGCTATGAAAGATGGAAAACATGTAGCTATAGAGGTGCCTGCTGCTATGAATCTGAAAGAAATCTGGGATTTAATAAACACTTCTGAAAAAACGCGCAAACATTGTATGCAGCTTGAGAATTGCGTATATGATTTCTTTGAACTCACAACACTTAACATGGTTCAGCAAGGTTTGTTGGGCGAAATCATACATGGTGAAGGTGCATACATTCATGGCTTACAGCCTTATTGGGATGCTTACTGGAATAACTGGCGAATGGACTACAATCGTACCCACCGTGGAGATGTATACCCTACTCACGGATTAGGTCCCGTATGTCAGGCTATGAATATCCATAGAGGTGACCGGTTGCAGTATCTTGTTGCGGTAGATACGAAAGCTATTGGAAATCCGGAATTTATAAAAAAGAAAACCGGAAAGGAAGTAACCGGATTCCGTAACGGTGATCATACAATGACCATGATTGCCACTGAAAAACAAAAATCGATATTGATAGAACATAACGTTACCTCTCCACGACCTTATAGTCGTATGTATCAACTTACAGGAACCAAGGGCTTTGCCAATAAATATCCGGTGGAAGGTTATGCGCTGGAACAGGAGATGGTTGGGAATGATATTGCTCCAAATCATGAGAATCTTACTGCCCATAAGTTCGTGCCCGACTCCATACGAACACGTCTTATGAAAAAATACCGGCATCCTATTGCTAAAGATATTGAAGATTTAGCCAAACAGGTTGGAGGACACGGAGGTATGGATTTTATTATGGATTACAGACTGATTTATTGTTTGCAAAAAGGACTGCCTCTTGATATGGATGTATATGATTTGGCTGAATGGTGCTGTATTATTCCACTTTCCGAAATTTCGCTGGACAATAATTCAAGTCCTGTTCAAATACCTGATTTTACAAGAGGATTATGGAATAAACTTCCTAAACTTGAATTTGCTAAATAAAAATCTGGTTGTTTTCGTTTTTAAGAGTGGCTGAATTTTGTATGGCCGTTATTTATATATTTATAAATGGATAATAACTTTTCTTCTCCGGAACTACCTCCTCCTGTACGAGCGGTGGGGCAACGGCATGTACTTGGTCTTACCTCCGATCCGCTTCCAAAAGTTCGAATAGCAATTATTGGTTTAGGAATCAGAGGCACCAGAGCTTTGAAACGATTACCATATATCGACAATGCGTATGTGACGGCAGTTTGTGATATTTCGTACGATAACATTAAGCGAAGTGTTAGGTTTCTGAAGTCGCAGCAATTGACTGATACAAAAGTATTGCAGGGAGCCGACGCCTGGAAAAAGACATGCGAACTGCCTGATATTGACCTTGTTTATATATGCACCGATTGGAAAAGCCACACTCCGATAGCCGTTTATGCTATGCAATGTGGTAAACATGTTTGTATCGAAGTGCCGGCAGCCAGCACTGTTGATGAATGCTGGCAATTGGTAAATGCTGCCGAATGTTCACGCAGGCATTGTATGATGCTCGAAAACTGTTGCTACGATGTTTTTGAACTTGCTGTAATGAATATGGTAAGGCAGGGACTGCTCGGCGAAATTATACATCTTGACGGTGCTTATATTCATGATTTACGTGGTAGATTATTTGGTTCGCAACATGTTGATAATATTCACTGGCAATTGGAGTATTTTGTTGAACATACAGGAAATCCTTACCCTACACATGGAGTAGGACCTCTCTGTCAGTTGCTTGACATCCATCGGAAAGATCAGTTGTCGCACCTTGTTTCGATGTCATCATCTCAAGTGGGGCTGACTGGTTATGCGATGCAAAAATATGGCAGCAATTCGGCAGAGGCATTAAAGCCATACCTTTTGGGCGATATGAATACAACAATCATCAGAACCCAAAAAGGTAAAACTATAACATTACAGCACGACATTTGTAATCCAAGGCCATATGAAAGAACATTTAGCATCAGCGGAACACAGGGCTTTGCGCGAAAATATCCTATTCCTGCAATTGCAATAGAGCCTTCTGCTCACAGGGCGCTGACGCCCTCAAAAACCCGGAAACTTATTGAAAACTACGCCCACCCCTATGTGCTGCAATGGGCAGAAGAAGCCCACAAGTTATGTGGCAATCGGGCAAGAGATTATATCATGGATGCCCGTTTAATACATTGTTTACATTTAGGTTTACCGTTGGATCAGGATGTGTACGACGCTGTTGAATGGTCATGTCTGACAGAGTTAACGGAAATTTCAGTCTTAAGCGGAAGTTTGCCTGTTGCGATTCCGGATTTTACACGTGGCGACTGGAATAAATTTCACGGCTCTTGATTACAAATAAATACTTAGTCCGAAATTATCGAATTAAAGAGCTTTCTTTTTTTAATGATTATGAATTGTTAAAGGAAGAATAATTGTCAAATAATTATTTTAAATAAAAATTATGTATAAATCATTATTGCCTTATTTTATCTTTATACTATTATTGCTACCCAATGGAGCCAATTCTCAGGTAAATACTAAGTCCGAAAGGCTCAATATTCAATCGGTTCGCGATCTGATTGAACGTGTCGCACCCAAAAAATCGTCCAATTTTATCCTTGAATCCATTGAAACCAACGGGAATAAGGAAACATTCCAATTGCTGGGACGTGGCAACAAAATTGTGTTGCGGGGTAGCACTACCCAAGCCTTGACACGCGCCTTTAATTGGTATCTGAATAATTATTGCCATACTTCGGTGTCATGGTTTCGATCCGAAGCGGTGGAAATACCGGCAGTGCTGCCGGCGGTAACCGATACTGTGGAGCAAAGTTGCCGTTTCGAGAATCGTTTCTTCCTCAATTACTGCACATTCGGTTACACTACGCTCTGGTGGCAGTGGGACGACTGGGAACGTTTTATCGACTGGATGGCTCTGAATGGTATCAATATGCCTTTGGCAATAACCGGCGAAGAGTACGTATGGCAAAAGGTTTGGAAAAAATTCGGGATGACCGACGAGGAAGCTCGTGCCTTTTTCTCGGGTCCTTCGCATCTGCCCTGGCACCGGATGGGCAACCTCGACGGCTGGCTCGGACCGCTTCCGCAGTCGTTTATCGACCACCAGTTTGAGCTGCAGAAGAAAATTCTGGGTCGCGAGCGTTCATTGGGAATGAAACCGATTCTTCCGGCTTTTTCGGGTCATGTGCCTTATGCCATGAAAAAATATTACCCCAACCTGAAACTCACCAATATGGGGTCGTACACCACCGGCGACGAATACAATGCCTATTTTATTGATGTAAAGGATCCTTTATTTATTGATATTCAGAAAGAATACCTTAAACAGCAAACCGAGCTTTTCGGCACCGATCATTTATATGGCATCGATCCCTTCAACGAAATGGATCCTCCAAGTTGGGAGCCCGACTACCTGGCTTCGGTGGCTAAAACCATCTATCAGGGCATCTCGGAAGTGGATAAAGATGCTGTTTGGGTACAAATGGCGTGGACATTTTACTACATGCGTAAAGATTGGACCAACCCACGCCTCGAAGCCATGATTAAAGCTGTGCCGCAAGGTAAAATGTTGCTGCTCGACTACTTCTGCGAAAAAACCGAAGTTTGGAAACTGACCGACGGATTTTTCAATGCACCTTATATCTGGTGCTATCTCGGAAACTTTGGTGGAGGCACGCAGATGGCTGCCCCGCTCAAGAAAGTGGCGGCTACTCTTTCGGCATCCGAAAACGATGGTAACAAACGTAATATGACCGGCATTGGCTCTACGCTCGAAGGTTTCGGCATCAACCGTTTCATGTTCGAATGGCTCTTTGAGTACGCGTGGGACAGCACAGCGGTACATACCGATAAATGGATAGCACGATATGCGCAGACCCGCACGGGGCAACACGACCCTGTGGCGGAAGATGCATGGCGACGATTGGTTAATCTGGTTTACAATCAGCAAGTGTCCGACGTAGGACTGGGGAATATACTCGAAACCCGGCCCCGATTTGAGGGGAATGCCCGGTATACCCGCATCGGAACAAAATATAACTATCGGGAATTGGCTAATATTTGGGGGCAAATGCTGTTGGCCGACAAGAAATCGTTGGACAATCCGCGTTACCAGTTCGATTTGGTAACCACCGGCAGGCAGGTGCTGGTAAACTTGCTGATTCCGCTCCGCGATAAAATTTTCAAAGCATATAAAGCCAAAGATGTTGCCACGTTCGATGCCTCGTCAAAATTATTTTTGGAAATTATCAACGATGTGGATCAATTAGTGGCTACACGTCCCGAATATTCGTTCGACAAGTGGGTGAGCGATAGCCATAGGTTTGCAGCACCCGATGCTCCTAAAAGTTATTTCGAGAAAAATGCCAAAGTACTTGTAACTACCTGGGGTCCGAAAGGAAATGTAGTAACAGATTATGCAGCAAGAGATTGCTCAGGATTGATTAAGCAATACTACCTGCCTCGCTGGAAAAAGTTTTTTGAACTTACCCGCGACTGCATGATAAACGACAAAGAATATAATCAGAAGCAGTTCGACAAAGATATAACTGAGATGGAATGGCAGTTTTGCGAGTCGTCCTATAATTTCAGCACAACAAAGAGCGAAAATGCAGCCAAACTATCTATGTCGCTTTTTACAAAATATCTGCCTTATTACGATCTGTTTGATGGAATTTAAGCGTAACTAAAGGCTATAGTTACATCACGTTTTAAGCTGAGCAGACAATAAAAAATTTCACTACTGGCCGTTACAAAAATAGAACTAACCGGCTATCTTAAAAAAAAAATCGAACTGTTCTTAGGCGGTCGGTAGTGAAAAAAAACACCATTTCCAGTCAATAAACCGCTTCTCAAAGATGTTGTATTATCAGTAATCTTTACGAAATATCTTATAACCTATGGCGGCCACGGTTATGCTCATAAGCGGACTCACATAATTAAACACGCAATAAGGTATATAGACCCATGTGGCCACCCCAAGCACTGTGCTTTGAGTCATACCGCACGAATTCCAGGGGATAAGCACTGAGGTTACTGTGCCGCTATCTTCCATACTACGACTCAACAGGCGACTTTCGTAACCACGTTTTTCGTACAGTTCTTTAAACATATTGCCGGTAAGAATAAGCGATAAGTATTGATCTCCCATGGTCAGGTTCGAGAAAAGCCCTGTAGCCACAGTACTACCAACAAGGCCTACCGTATTTTTAATTTTCCGAACCAGCGCATTGGTTATACTCTCGATCATTCTGGTAGAAGCCATAGCCGCCCCGAATGAAGTAGCGCACACAATTAACCAAACAGTATAAAGCATACCCTGCATACCACGGGTAGCCACCAAATGATTAATAGCATCGTTGCCGGTATCGAGCGAGGTACTTCCATAGCAGCTCATCATTGCTCCCTTCAATATATCCTGAATGGTTTCACCTCCGGCAATCAGATATAAATTTTGCTTTTGAAAAATAATGGCAAATACCGCAGCCAACAACATGGATACAAATAAAGTAACCAATGCCGGGAAACGTTTGGCTATCATCACCACCGTTACCAAAGGCACAATAAGCAACCATGGAGTAATATAAAAAGTAGAACGCAAAGCCCGGTCGTAAAGTCCCGATTCGGATGCAGCCATGGTTTGGTTTGAAAACCCGGCTACGGCAAACACAATCAGCGCAATCGCCATAGATGGAACCGTAGTGAGCATCATATACCGGATATGAGTAAACAAAGATGTACCTGTAACCGACGAAGCCATAATGGTAGTGTCGGACAATGGTGATATTTTGTCGCCAAAATAGGCTCCGGAGATAATTGCTCCGGCAATCCAACCATCGGAAAAACCCTGAGCACGTCCGATTCCCATCAACGCAATGCCTATGGTAGCCACTGTAGTCCACGAGCTACCTGTAACAACCGAAACTATAGCACATATCAAACAAGCCGAAACTAAAAAAATCTCAGGACGAATAATCTTCAGTCCGTAAGAAATAAACATGGGCACCACACCACTTATCATCCATGTACCCGATAAAGCTCCTATTACAAGCAGAATAAGAATAGCTACTGAAATATTTTTAATATTTTTATGAAAAGATTTTTCAAAAGCATGCCATCCTGAGTTTACAGTTATTTTCCCAATAATCAGGCATATAGCCGTAGCCAACAATAAAGCCATCTGACTGCCTCCGCTTAATGCATCGCCACCAAAAAGATAAACCGTGGCTGCCACCATAACCACAAGTAATGCTACCGGCAAAAGCGCAATCAGCGGATGAGGCAATTTGTGCATTTGATGCTCCTGATGTTCATTATTGTACTGATTTGTCATAAATATCGATATTGTATTCTCGTTTTGAAATCGTTTCACAAAAATAGTTTTTATTTTGATTTCTACAATTTTTTATTTAGTACCAAAACAGTCAAAAATGATTGATTGATTTTTTAAAATTTAAATATTCAACCTAAGTATTTAAGAAGATAAGCGAGTAAAGAATAAAATTCCCTATTTTTGCAAATAATAAATCAGAACGATACCATGGCTAAAACCAAAACAGTATATGTTTGCCAAAACTGCGGGGCTGGGTCGCCCAAATGGATAGGCAAATGCCCCTCGTGCGGCGAATGGAATTCCTATGTTGAAGAAATTGTAAGTAAAGAGCCGGCTCAAAAAATTACGTTGGCCGGACTTGAAATTACCAAACAAAAGCCAGTGTTGATATCGGAGGTGGAAACTACGGAGGAATCGCGTATCGACACTTCCAGTAGCGAGTTGAACCGTGTACTTGGTGGCGGGTTGGTTCCCGGCTCGTTAGTGCTGATTGGTGGTGAACCGGGTATTGGCAAGTCGACACTGGTACTGCAAGTGGTACTGAACCTGAAAGGAAAACGCACCTTATACGTATCGGGCGAAGAAAGCGTAAAGCAACTCAAGCTGCGTGCCGAACGCATCCAAGGCGATAACCCGGAATGCTATATTGTAGGCGAAACCTCGCTGGAGCAAATATTTGTGCATATCCAGAATATTCAGCCCGATGTGGTCATTGTGGACTCGATACAAACTATTTCTACCGAAATGATAGAATCATCGCCCGGATCGGTATCGCAGGTACGCGAATGTGCAGCGGCCCTGCTTAAATTTTGCAAAACCACAGCCACGCCCGTTCTGCTTATCGGGCATATCAATAAAGAAGGTAGCATAGCCGGTCCTAAGGTACTTGAACATATTGTAGACACGGTACTCCAATTCGAAGGCGATCAGCATTACATGTACCGCATCCTGCGCAGCATCAAAAACCGCTTTGGAAGCACGGCCGAAATGGGTATTTACGAAATGCAACAAAACGGGTTACGTGAAGTCAGCAATCCTTCGGAACTGCTACTCAGCCAGAATCACGAGGGACTGAGCGGCGTAGCCATTGCTTCGGCCATCGAAGGTATACGCCCTTTCCTTATCGAAACGCAGGCGCTTGTTAGCTCAGCGGCATATGGCACTCCCCAGCGTTCATCCACAGGCTTTGATCTTCGGCGCTTAAATATGCTGTTGGCCGTACTGGAAAAACGCGCAGGATTCAAACTCGGACAAAAAGACGTTTTTCTAAACATTGCCGGCGGACTCAAGGTAAATGATCCTGCTATCGATTTGGCAGTAATATCGGCAATACTTTCGTCGAGCGTGGATATTGCTATCGAGAAACACGTATGTATGGCCGGCGAAGTAGGCCTGTCAGGAGAAATAAGACCTGTCAACCGCATAGAACAGCGTATTCTCGAAGCTGAAAAATTGGGTTTTACAAAAATGATTATTCCCGATTTCAACATTAAAGCCTTGCAGATAGGCAAAATTAACATGGAAATAGTACCTGTAAAGAAAGTGGAGGAAGCGTTCAGAGTGCTATTTAAGAAATAAAAGCATCTTCCAAGGTGAATAAATCCACTTAATTCTTTCTCCCGAAGGGAGTAAATATGAATAACCGTGGGTGAAACCCGCGGAGATAAAATAAAACAGGCTTACAGCCCCGAAGGGGTTGAATATCACACAAAACAAAATCTGAACACACTATGTCAAGCTATCGTCAAGTTCTGTATCACATTGTTTTTCGGACAAAAGACAGCCTGAAAACGCTGAATCTCGAAAATAGTGAGGAACTATATAAATACATATGGGGAATCGTCAAAGGCAAAAACGGTGTACTTTATCGAATAAATGGAATGGAAGATCACATCCATATTTTATCCGATCTACATCCGTCCATTGCTTTGTCTGATTATCTTAGAGATATAAAAACAGCATCTTCAATTTGGCTCAAACAAAGTGGTAAATTTCAAAGTTTCAATGGCTGGGCGGATGGTTATGCGGCATTCACGTATGCTTATAGAGATAAAGAAACAATTATAAATTACATAAAGAATCAACGAGAACATCATAAAACAACTACTTTTGAAGAAGAGCTCAGAAAACTGCTGACTGAACATGGGGTAGAAATAAATGAGAAATTCTTTCTTTGATTGATGTTCAACCCCTTACGGGGCTAAGAGATTATTCTCATTTTCGTCCGTGGGCTTCACCCACGGTTATTCACAGTTAGTCCCTTTGGGACAAAAAAGTACTCATGAAATAATGAAAATGCATTTAAGTTTAAAAACAAAGCAATAAACAGATGAATTTACGTACCGTCAATGTAACCCGATACATCGCTCCTTTACGCGAAGGAGGTTCGCTACCTGCTTTAGCCGAGGCTGACGACGATTTTAAATACGTTGTCAAGTTTCGTGGCTCAGGCCATGGCGTCAAATCAGTTATTGCCGAACTAATTGGTGGTTTGGTAGCTCACCAACTCAAGTTACGCGTACCGGAACTGGTGTTTATCCGGTTAGACGATGCTTTCGGTCAGACCGAGGGCGATGAGGAAATTCAGGATTTACTGCAAGCCAGCAGAGGATTGAATCTCGGATTGCATTTTTTATCGGGCGCCCTTACGTACGACCCGGTTACCACTACCATTGACGGTACTCAGGCCTCCAGAATAGTTTGGATGGATGCTTTTCTCACCAATGTAGACCGTACAGTACGCAACACCAATATGCTAATGTGGCACAAAGAGTTGTGGTTGATTGATCATGGAGCAACCCTGTATTTTCACCATACCTGGGTCAACTGGCAAACACAGGCGCTTAGTCCCTTCGCCCTCATTAAAGACCATGTGCTATTACGTTTTGCCAATGAGCTGGAGCGGGCAGATAGCTATTGCAGAGACATACTCACCCCTGAGGTTTTGCGCAAAATAGTAGATACCATCCCCGATGAATGGGCTGCCAAAGCCGAAGAAGGCTTAACCGCCAACGAAGTTCGTGAGGTATACTATCAGTTTCTCACACTAAGAATTACACAGTCTGTCAACTTTTTAAATCAGGCCATCCATGCAAGGGAAGCACTTATATGAATACGCCGTAATTCGCGTAGTGCCCAAAGTAGAGCGCGAAGAATTTATCAACGTAGGCGTTATTTTGTTCTCGAAAAGAGCAAAATTTATTGGCATGAAATACCATATCGACAAAAACAGGCTTGAAACATTCTCTACCGAATTAGATTTGGATTTGCTCGATGAAACCCTGATTTCTTTTGAGCGAATATGTAATGGCGAAAAAAGCGCCGGAGCAATAGCCTGCATGGACATTCCCGAACGGTTTCGCTGGCTTACAGCCGTACGCAGCTCCTGTATTCAGACATCGCGCCCGCACCCCGGGTATACCGCAAATCTTGAACAAAAGTTAGAAACACTTTTCGGGGAGCTGGTTCTGTAAGGCAAGGAGCCTTATGTAACTTAATTCAGCCTGTTAGCACAAAAAATCGAAGAAAAATTCTTTTGATATTCAAATAATTATTTTTATCTTTGCACCCTCATTTCGGACAAGGTAAACAAGAAGCAATGCCGTGAGGCAACTCACCTTCCCGATGTAATTAAAATTGTAGATATCAAAAATGTACGCAATTGTAGAAATCCTCGGACAACAGTTTAAGGTAGAAGCCGGAAAAAAACTGTTTATCCACAGAATGAACGAAGCCGAAAGAGGATCGGCTATTGAGTTTGACAAAGTATTGCTTGTTGATAACGACGGCGTTGTAACAGTAGGTGCACCGGTTGTAGCAGGAGCAAAAGTAGTAGGCGAAGTAGTATCGCACGTACGTGGCGAAAAAGTAATCGTTTTCCACAAAAAACGTCGTAAAGGTTACCGCAAACGCAATGGTCACCGTCAGGACTTCACCGAAATCCTTGTAAAAGAAATTGTAGCTTAATTTAAACCGATTAAAAAAGTAAAAGAAAATGGCACATAAGAAAGGAGTTGGTAGCTCGAAGAACGGTCGTGAATCGGAAAGTAAGCGACTTGGAGTAAAGATTTTCGGTGGTCAGTTTGCAAAAGCTGGTAATATCATCGTTCGTCAACGTGGAACAGTTCACCACGTAGGTGAAAACATGGGTATTGGTAAAGACCATACTTTATTTGCACTTGTTGACGGTATTGTAGAATTCAGAAAGAAAAAAGATAACAAATCTTACGTTTCTATCAAACCCATCGAAGCTAACTAAAGCCTCCTAAATCCTCCGCCATGGCGGAGACTTTAAGAAGAGTTTAAGAAGCTTTTAAATAATTATCTCCTGTGAGTTTTACCGTAGTGTAAAATTGCGGGAGATTTTTTTAATAAATATAAAATGCAGTTCCCCTCTGTATTAAGTCCCCTGGAGGGGGATTTAGGGGGCTTGAATTATGCTGACACTCAAATATATTACCGAAAATACCGAAGAGGTAATTGCCCGGCTGGCAAAAAAACATTTCGATGGAGCTACCATCATAGCGCAAGTTGTAGAACTGGATACGCTTCGTAAATCCACACAGACGCAACTCGACAACTCGTCGGCCGAAATGAATAACCTGTCCAAAGAAATAGGCCTTCTTTTTAAACAAGGAAAACAGGCAGAAGCCGCGGCAGCTAAAGAAAAAACAGCTGAACTGAAAGAAAGCATTAAAACTTTCGGCGACAAACTTTCGGAAATAGAACAGAAACTCAACGAGCTGTTGGTACAGATTCCCAATCTTCCTCACGAAAGTGTTCCGGCCGGTAAACATGCCGAAGACAACCTTATCGAGCGTCAGGGAGGAGTTGTGCCAAAGCTTTACGAAGGAGCTGTGCCGCACTGGGATTTGGCTAAAAAATACGATCTGATTGACTTTGAGTTAGGAGTGAAAATTTCGGGTGCCGGATTCCCGGTTTACAAAGGCAAAGGAGCCCGCCTGCAACGAGCATTGATTAATTTCTTTCTGGACAACGCCCGCGAAGCCGGCTATCTGGAAGTACAACCACCTTATGTGGTGAACGCAGCTTCGGGATATGGAACAGGCCAGTTACCCGACAAGGAGGGTCAAATGTACCATTGCCAGATAGATGATTTATATCTGATACCTACTGCAGAAGTACCTGTAACCAACATCTACCGCGATGTAATTCTGGACGAAAAAGACCTGCCAGTGAAAAACACAGCCTATTCGGCCTGTTTCCGCCGCGAAGCCGGTTCTTACGGCAAGGATGTGCGAGGTTTAAACCGCTTGCATCAGTTTGACAAGGTAGAAATTGTACAAATTGCCAATCCTGAAACTTCGTACGACCGACTTACTGAAATGGTAAATTACGTACAAACTCTGGTTGAAAAGCTGGAGCTACCCTGGAGAATCTTGCGTCTATGCGGAGGCGATATGAGCTTTACCTCAGCGCTCACCTTCGACTTTGAAGTGTATTCAACTGCTCAGGAACGCTGGTTGGAAGTAAGTTCTGTATCGAACTTTGAAAGCTATCAAGCCAATCGCCTGAAATGCCGCTTTAAAAGCGCCGACAAGAAAACACAGCTTTGTCATACGCTGAATGGCAGCGCCATGGCTTTGCCACGCATTGTAGCAGCATTGCTCGAAAACAACCAAACTCCCGAAGGTATCCGAATTCCTAAAGCGCTGATACCTTACACCGGATTTGAAATGATTGATTAAAACGAATATCATACTTTTATATAACGACTCAGCTTTTATTAGTTGAGTCGTTTTTTTATTAAAATGCAATCCTTATCTACAAGAATAATTTTATCTTTGCTACAATAAAAAATCCGATTTTATCAATCTGAAAAGTTTCCAGATAAAAATCTATAGTAATACCACAACATGAAAGTTAGCCTCATACAAGACTCCATTCGCTGGGCCGATGTCAGTCATAATCTGCAAAAGGCCGAAAATCACCTCCGCTTACTGGCAGGAAAAACCAATCTGGCAGTACTGCCCGAAATGTTTACCACAGGCTTTTGTACCGATAAGCCTTACCTGGCCGAAGATATGCAGGGCGAAACCATGACTATCCTGAAACAAATGGCTCAAACTTACAACATGGCTATTACCGGCAGTTTTATTGCTAAAGATAACGGGAAAAACTACAACCGGGGCTTTTTTGTTTTTCCTGACGGACATATAGAAACCAGTGACAAGCGACATCTGTTTTCGATTGGGGGCGAACACCTACACTTTGAGCCGGGCAACAACAAGCTGATAGTGAATTATTGTGGTTTTAATATTCGCTTGCTGATATGTTACGACTTGCGGTTCCCGGTTTGGGCGCGCAATGTGAACAATGAATATGACCTGCTGATATATGTAGCTAATTTTCCTCAAAAGCGCATCCGCAACTGGGACATCCTGCTACAGGCACGTGCCATTGAAAATCAGGCCTATGTATGTGGCGTAAATTGCACAGGCACCGACGGACAGGGCATAGAATACAATGGACATTCCGTACTGCTCGACTATATGGGCGTACCGTTGCTGACACTTGGTGAAAACGAAACATCGGTACAAACTTATGACATCGGTACAGAATCACTATTGCGCTTTCGCCAAAAATCGGCTTTTTGGAAAGATGCCGATCAATTCACAATAATCTGAATCTGCCATGATTATAAAAATTATAAATTAAAAATAAAGAATAACGCATGAAAAAGAAAATTATCCGCATTGTCGTCCTTATTCTGATATTAGCCTTAGGGGGAGGCCTGTATTACATTCATCTCCTATCGCCCATTATTACAGGGTATGCTGCCAAAAATCTGGCTTCGGGCATTTTTGTCGGGAATCGCACTCAGGAAAGCCTCGAAAGTACAGATCTGAACTTTTCTTTTATCAAATTTGCATCCAACACAGTTGATTATCAGAAAAAAGAAGTAACAAGCCGTTTTCTCTGGACTAAGTCCCGAGCTATTTACATCGATGGATTTGGCTGTACACTTGTGCGTGGTAATGAAAATGAAATTCGCAACAGAGCATACACCCGGGTGCCATTGCCCAACCTAAACCCTGACACCATTCCCTGGCCTATGGGCGACAAGCTGTCGGACAGTATTCCATCGGGCATTGATTTGATAAAGCTCAATACAGCATTGAAAAATGCTTTTAAAGACACCACCGGAACCAAAGGAACCTTTGCCGTAGCAATTGCTTACAAAGACCAGTTGATAGCCGAAAAATACCGCGACGGATTTTCGCCGTCCAATCGATTTCTGAGTTGGTCTATGGCTAAAAGTTTTACGCAGGCACTCGTGGGTATTATGGTAAAAAAAGGACTGATGGATATAAAAAAACCTGCCGCAATTCCAGCATGGAGAAATGACAGTAGGGCTTCCGTTACCATCGAAAACCTGATGCACATGAACTCGGGTCTGGAGTGGAACGAAAACTACGGAAACCTGTCGGATGTAACTATTATGCTACACAAAGAGGTTGATATGGCTGCATTTACCTACAACAAAAAATCCGTTGCACCGCCCGACTCACTTTGGCTGTATAGTTCGGGTACTACCAATGTGGTCAGTTATCTGATACGCAAAGCCATTGGCAACGACGCTGATTATTTTGCTTTTCCGCGGAAAGAACTTTTTAACCCTATCGGGATGCGTAGCGCCATATTTGAGGCCGATGCTTCAGGTACACTGGCAGGCTCATCGTATATCTATGCTTCCATGCGCGATTACGTACGTTTCGGGCTGCTTTACCTACACAAAGGCAACTGGCTGGGCAAGCAAATTTTACCTGTAGGCTGGACCGATTATACGGCCGAACCGGCAGCAGGATCTGATGGACAATATGGCTCATTCTTCTGGCTGAATAAATCGGGCGATTATCCCGGCGTTCCTTCGGACTTGTATATGTGCCGTGGTCACGATGGACAGTTTATCTACATTATTCCATCAATGCAGTTGGTAGTAGTACGTACCGGATTCTCGAAGCACGGAGATTTTGATGCTCCTCAGTTCTTAGCATCTATCGTAAAAACAATCAAACACTAAATACAATAAGCCCTGAACTATTTTTCGGTTCGGGGCTTATTGCGCTTATTGTTTCTCAGTCAGATATTTCCAATACCTTTTGGGCAAATGCTGTTTGTGTAATTTCGGATTAATTCTTTCTTTGATAGCCATTGATTTAAAATACACTTTCCACATTTTCTGAAACAGTTTTTCATCTTCGGCCATCAACCCCTCATCCAATTTTCCGTCAGGGAAAAGCTCAGTTGAGTTCAAAGTCATTTCGGTAACGGTTTTCATATCATAATAATAACCATAATTTCTTTTAACGTCATAAATAATCCATTTTTGATCAGCAAAACGATCTTTGAAATGACTGATAGTAAGTGGCAAACAGTTATAATCAGGAGATATTGGAGCAAAAAACACATCGTCGGCAGTTTTCTGGAAACGCACAAACTCAATCATACGGTGCTTCTCTCTATTTACTTTTTGAGCAATATTCCTCACCTGAAGCACATCATCGTCAGCAAAATTCATTCCTATAAAATGTTCAGTGTCAAAAGTTTTTGTAACATATCTAAATATCAGCTCATCGCTTTGCGGTAATTCCGACAACCACACATAAGTAAGCATATTGAGGGAGTTGGCATCCATTTTTTTTTCTAACCCTTTCCATACTCTACCCGATTTTTCAGAATCGGTAATCACCACAAACATATCCGTTACAAAAAGAGGCTCAATATCATCCATACCCAAAAGTTTTTCAGGAAAACATTTTCGGTTATAAGCTTCAAATACAGCTGTCAACAGACCTTCGTAAGTTTTATCGTAGCGGAAAATTATCATATTTCAATATATAAGCTGCTTTGGATAGTGAACATCATTACAAATATACTTAAAATTGCCATTCCCGAAACAAGTCATTTATCTATAAAAATTTATTTAGCAAGAAAAATCAATTATCAAAGCTAAGTTTTTATTAAGTTTGTTCTCTATATTTTACTATACGAATGACAACACAAGAACAAAGCCGGGCGGAATATATTTCGCGCATTAACCATGTAATGGAGTATGTCGAAACCCATTACCACGAGCAGGTTCGCTTAGATAAGTTAGCCGAAATAGCTCACTTCTCGCCCTTTCATTTTCACCGGATATTCAGTGCGCTCACAGGAGAAACCCCATCCGATTTTTTTATCCGGATTCGCATAGAGAAAGCAGCAATGCAGCTTAAAGACTACCCGCGCAAAAGTATTTCCGATATTGTATTCGACTGTGGATTCAGCAGTATGGCATTATTTGCCCGCACTTTCAGGAAGCATTTTGGCATGACAGCCAGCACTTTCAGGCTCATTGAGCGGCCGATAGTAGTAAAAGATGGTATTTATTATAGCAAAAACGGTCAACCACTCAGCAAGAAAAATCAAATTTATGTGGCCCTGAACAACGAACTTTGCTCCATCAATTTAAAACAAGTAATTATTATGGAAACAAAAATCGTTGTAAAAGAAATGCCTGAAATGCAAACAATTTATTGCCGTCATACAGGCGCATTCAACCAAATTTACAAAGCGTACAACAAACTGATGCAGTTTGCCGGACCGCGTGGATTAATTGAGCCGGACGCTCATACAGTAACCGTTTATCACGACGATCCGTCGGTTACCGAAATTGACAAGGTACGTCAGAGCGCAGCATTGGTGGTGCATCAGGATGTAAAAACAGAAGGCGAAATAGGCAAAATGACCATTAAAGGTGGAAAATATGCCGTGGGGCATTTTGAAATAAAAGTAACAGAATTTGAAAATGCGTGGAATACCATGTGTGTATGGTTTACCGAAAGCGGTTACGAACCGGGCGAAGGTAATTCTTATGAGTATTATTACTGCGACCCCGAAAACCATCCGGAACAAAAATTTGTATTAGACATTTGTATTCCGGTTAAAAGCATTTGATATTTTTATAACTACCTGTACAACTGTAGGATTTATGAAACAAGACTGGAAAAAGACAGAGAAACAACTTTATCTCCCGAAAACTCAACCTGAAAAAATAATGGTTCCGTCCATGAATTTTTTCACTATCAGCGGAGAAGGAAACCCGAACAACCCTGAGTTTGGTGAATATATAGGTGTGTTGTATGCACTTTCGTACGGCGTAAAAATGTCGCCAAAACAAGGCTTTGCGCCCAACAACTACCAGGATTACAGCATTTACCCACTCGAAGGAGTGTGGGACATAAACGATGAAGCTAAAAAAAATCCTACGGAAAAGTTAAACAAGGATTCATTAATTTTTCATTTAATGATTCGGCAACCTGAGTTTGTAAGCCCTGAATTTGCGCAAACTGTAGTAGAGCGAGTACAAAAGAAGAAGCAACACCCGTTAATTAGTCAGGTCCGATTCGAAACGATAGAAGATGGCAATTGCATACAAATGCTTCATCTCGGAAGTTTTGATGATGAACCCGCCAGTTTCGGGCTTATGGAGGAATTTGCTCAAAAAACAGGATTACACAGAGTAAGTAAGGTGCACAGGGAAATATACCTGTCGGATGCGCGCAAAACAATTCCCGAAAAGATGAAAACAGTTTTGAGATTCCGCGTCGAATAGCAAAGATGTCGTTTTTATCCAATTTCAGAATGATTTACCGGAATACTTTTGCATCGTAATAACAATTTAAAAGTCAAAGTAATGAAAAATCTGATTTATTGGGTAGAAATACCAGCGCTAAATTTTAGCAGAGCAGTAAAATTTTACAGCCAGTTGCTTCAGGCGGAATTAGTTGATTGTTCGTCAGGAAACGAAAAAATGGCAATACTGCCTGACGATGCAGGTGCCATTTTTCAGTCGGAAGGCTATCGGCCATCAAAAGACGGGCTAATTGTAAGTTTGAACACAGGCAAAAATCTCGACGAATGGCTGAAACGCGTAGTAGAAAACGGTGGAAGTATCGACCGCCCTAAAACAAAAATCGAAGCTGAAGGACGCGGTTGGTTTGCATTGTTTATCGACAGCGAAGGCAACAGACTGGGGCTTTACGGCGAATAAGTAAGGAGCAGCAAACAGCTTGTTTTGAAAACCAGCATATGGGTTTTCGGGACAAGCTGTACGTTGTATAAATAATTATTTGAAACATCTTGCTTTAAAGCTGTTTTTGTTATTTTTGCAAATATATCAATTCGTCAACAATGAATTTCAGACTTATACCACCCTCACCATTGCTTTCGCCGTTTGTACGACATTACTGGTTTTTGGAGATGGAAGCCAGCGAAGGAGCAGGCCATCCCCAGCGGGTGGTACCCAATGGTTATGTGGAACTGACCTTTCATTTTGGCGACAGACTTAGGAAAGTTAAATTAAGAGAAGATATGCAGCCCGGAATCATTATAAGCGGGCAAAAAACAGATTTTTTTGATGTTGTACCCACCGGAAAAACCTCCATGCTTTCCATTCAGTTTTATCCGCACAGTGCCGGCCTGTTCTTCGACATTCCAATCAGCGAATTGGCCAACGAAACACTCGATTTGCGCGAAATAGCCGGGCAGGAAGCCGACGAACTGGAAGACCGGCTTGGCAACATTCAGGTGCTGGACAATAAAGTGACTCTGATTGAACGATTCCTTACAAACCGGCTAAAACGCGTAGAAGTATATGAATGGGATAGAATTGCCCACAACATAGCGCTGATAGGCAGGCACAATGGTCAAATATCGGTAGCGCAACTGGCCGGCGCAGCATGCCTGAGCCGCAAACAACATGAACGGGTTTTCAAGAAAATGGTAGGCTTATCGCCCAAGCAATTTCTGAAAGTGATACGATTCCAATACGCGCTGCTGGCGCATCAGCAACACCCACACGAGAGCCTTACCGAGCTTGCTTATCGCTGCGGATATTACGACCAGTCGCACATGATTAACGATTTTCGCGACCTCTCAGGCATCACACCCGGCCAGTATTTCAACGCCTGCGAAACGCCATATTCGGATTATTTCGAGTAATTTCGTTAAACAAATTATGGCGCAAGTCGCGTAATTTTCCAGTCGCCGCCTTTGGTTTTGCTATAAAGCAGTCGATCGTGCAAACGGTTAGGCCTACCCTGCCAAAACTCAAACGTAACAGGACGCACCAGATATCCGCCCCAATGCGGAGGACGTGGTACCTGATCGCCAAACTTTTTCTGAAAAAAAGTAAAACGATCGTCGAGGTATTTCGCCGATGGTATCTCAGCACTTTGTTCCGATACCCATGCACCAATACGGCTATCGAGCGGGCGCGACTGGAAATAACTGTCGGAAACCGCATCAGGCACTTTCTCCACATCGCCGCTTATACGAACCTGACGCTCCAGACTTTGCCAGAAAAACAGCAAATGCACCTGATTATTCCCGGCCATTTCCTTTGCCTTATTTCCATCATAATTAGTATAAAAAACAAAGCCGTCGGGATTAAAATCTTTGAGCAACACCAATCTGGAATGCGGCTGCAACAGTCTGTTTACCGTCGATAATATCATAGCTGTAGGCTCCTGCTCTTCGCTATTCAAAGCCGTATTAAGCCAAATTTCAAATTGATCAAACGGATTTTTCTTGGCTTCATCCTCATTTAGAGCCGAGTAATCGTATTGTTTTCTTATATCGCGTAGCATAGTAACATTTTTTTGATTCAACAATTAAAAAATTGATCGTAATTCCGGCTTATGCGTAATTGTCATTTGTCAGAATCAGAAAATTTATTTAAAAATCATCATTGAAATTATATCCAATTTAAATTCAGAACAATTCAGAGTCCATATTGGTTTATAAAGTAACATTATTTCAACAGTATTTTTATTTATTCTTTAATAAAAAAAGACTTAAAGTTTCAACTTGAAACCCATCCTGAAACGAAGCATTTTGTTGAAATATTTTCATGCTTTAAAAGATATAATCTCAAAGATTTGAACTACTTTTGAAATCAAAATATTTTAATTATCAGCTATAAAATTTAAAAAGATTAACAGAGCAGACCATCGGAAATCAAAAAAAAATACCGGTAATTACGCTTTTTTTCTGCTCAGAAAAAAAATAAACATGAAACGAGCATCCCGATAGCTATCGGGACTGGTTTAAACCAAGGACCATGTTTGCTGCGAGTTCCATGCGACAACTAACAAAAAAAAATTAAAAAGAACGCATGAAAGATATGCTCAAGAACCGCCACATTGGAGTGTCGGAAAAAGATGAAGCCTTAATGCTTCAAACAATTGGAGTAAATACACTCGATGAACTGATTGACCAAACTATCCCTGCCAATATCAGACTCGAAGCACCAATTGAACTACCGGAACCGCTTACCGAGCATCAATACGCAATACACATTGCCGAGATAGCCTCAAAAAATAAAAATTTCACTTCATATATTGGTCAGGGATGGTACAACACAGTTACTCCTGCAGTTATACTCCGCAATATTTTTGAAAATCCATCGTGGTATACCTCTTATACACCTTATCAGGCCGAAATTTCGCAGGGTCGCCTCGAAGCTTTGCTGAATTTTCAGACGGCCGTATCGGACTTTACAGGACTACCGCTTGCAAATGCCTCTTTGCTCGACGAAGCCACTGCAGCTGCCGAAGCCATGACCATGATGTACAACCTCCGCAGCCGCGAGCAGGTAAAAACGGGAGCCAACGTACTGTTTGTTGATGCCAATGTTTTTCCGCAAACTCTGGCTGTAATTAAAACCCGGGCCAATGCCCAGGGTATAAAAATTGAAACTGGCAGCTGGGAAAATAAAAAATTAGAATCGACGGTTTTCGGGGTGATACTTCAATATCCGAATAGCAATGGCAATGTGGAAGATTACACAGATTTTGTTGCCGAAGCACACGCAGCAGGATGTAAAGTGGCAGTAGCGGCCGACATTCTGAGCCTGGCTCTGCTAACCCCTCCGGGAGAATGGGGGGCAGACATTGCCTTTGGCTCCACACAGCGCTGGGGCATACCGATGAACTTTGGCGGACCATCTGCAGCCTATTTTGCTACCCGCGAAGAGTTTAAGCGCGATATGCCCGGTAGAATTATCGGGATAAGCAAAGATGCCAATGGCAAACAGGCACTACGCATGGCGCTGCAAACGCGCGAGCAACATATCAAACGCGAAAAAGCAACCTCAAATATCTGTACAGCACAGGCATTATTAGCCTCTATGGCAGGTATGTACACCGTATATCATGGTGCTGATGGCATTAAATCCATAGCTCAGCAAATTCATTCTATTGCTACTTATATCAACGAAATACTCCCTGTGTACGGTTATGCTCAGGAAAATGAGAATTTTTTCGATACATTAAAAATTACGCTTCCCGATGGTTTAAGCGTAGAAAAATTGCGCCAAACAGCGTTGGAATATGAAGTAAATTTCCGCTATTTTGAAACAGGAGAAATAGGCATCAGTATTGATGAAACCACTGACGTGGATGCGGTAAATACGCTGATTGAGATTTTGGCCGCTGCTGCCAACAACGCTCCGGTATATGCCGACATGGAAGATATTGAAGGCCTTCAGGCATTCGACGAAACTTTTGAACGTAGCTCTGAATATCTGACCTACGAAGTATTTAACAGTTACCACAGCGAAACTGAAATGATGCGCTATATCAAAAAACTGGAACGCCGGGATATATCGCTTACTCATTCTATGATTTCTTTAGGTTCGTGCACCATGAAACTCAATGCTGCTGCTGAAATGTTACCGCTCAGCCGACCGGAATTTAACAGCATTCACCCGCTGGCACCTAAAGATCAAACCGAAGGTTACAACGAACTGATTGAAAATCTGGAGAATTATCTTTCAACAATCACCGGCTTTGCAGCATGTAGCTTGCAGCCAAACTCGGGAGCAGCAGGAGAATTTGCCGGGTTGGTGACTATCAAATCGTACCTCGAATCGATAGGACAGCCTCAGCGCAAAACCGTACTTATACCCGCTTCGGCTCATGGTACCAACCCGGCCTCGGCAGCGCAGGCCGGCCTGGATATAGTAGTGGTAAAATGCGATGAAGGAGGAAATACCGATTTGGCCGACTGGAAAGCTAAGGCCGAAGCCAGTAAAGACACCTTACTGGGTTGCATGATTACCTATCCGTCTACACACGGTATTTTTGAATCCACCATTAAGGAAATGTGTGCCTTAATTCACCAATATGGCGGACTGGTATATATGGATGGAGCCAATATGAATGCTCAGGTTGGGCTCACAAATCCGGGAGCAATTGGTGCAGATGTATGTCACCTTAACCTGCACAAAACCTTTGCCATACCTCATGGAGGTGGCGGTCCGGGTGTAGGCCCTATTTGCTGCACCAAAGAGCTTCAACCGTTTTTGCCGAGTCAGAAATTCGGGAAAAACACGGTAGCAGCCGCCCCACTCGGTAGTGCAGGCGTATTGCCAATAACATACGGTTATATCCGCATGCTGAGCGAAGAAGGCTTAACCGCTTCGACCAAAGCCGCCATCCTAAACGCCAACTATCTGGCCAGCCGCCTAAAAGACAGTTACGGAATACTTTACACCGGCGAAAACGGACGGGTTGGTCATGAGCTGATACTGGAGGCACGCAACTTTAAGGCCACCTCGGGCGTAACCGAAACTGACATTGCCAAACGACTGATTGATTACGGATTCCACGCTCCCACCCTTTCGTTTCCGGTACACGGCACGCTGATGATAGAGCCAACCGAGAGCGAATCGTTGGCTGAGCTCGACCGTTTTGCTCAGGCGCTTTTACTGATCTATGATGAAATAAAAGAGGTAGAGAACGGCACTGCTGATAAAACAGACAACGTACTACTGAATGCCCCTCATCCTGAATATGCCATTGTAAACGAAGAGTGGAATCATCCGTACAGCAGAGCCAAAGCTGCCTATCCTACCAACTGGGTAGCTGAGAACAAGTTCTGGGTGAACGTGGCCAGAGTAGACAATGCTTATGGCGACCGCAACCTGATGTGTACTTGCCGCCCTACCAGCGATTGGGAAAGTTGATATAGGCAAGGTAAAAATACGAATTTAAAGAGGTTGTCTTAAAAGTCAGTTTGAAACTTGATAAAGTAATCAAGTACAAATTTTAGTATTGAAAAAATACTTCTATGAACGCTAAGTCGTAAAAGAAGTTATATTCTCCGAACCCAGATGATGTAGCATTATAAAAATTAAACCTGCAAAATAAAAACTATATCTTATATAAATCTGACTTTTAAAACATCCTTATTTTTGTTTTAAAAAAACAAAATTTATGAATAGACAAACGCATTGACAAAACACTGCTTTAATATACTCAAAAAAACATTACTCATGATGTTGATTTTTATACTCAAGCGGTGTTATTCCATATTTAGTTTTGAAACATTTGGCAAAATATTTAGTATCGGAGATGCCAACCAGATATGAAACTTCCTTTACCATATATTGACCGGAAGCGAGAATTTGCGCCGCCCTCTTCATTTTTACGTCTCTGATAAATTCTACAGGAGCCAATCCGGTTAATCCCTTCAGTTTTTTAAAAAAGACCGAACGACTCATCATCATTTGTTGCCCAAGTTCTTCTACAGTAAACTCCGCATTTTCCATGTTTTCCTCAATAACAGCCATCACCTTTCGCATTAGCACTTCGTCTTGCGAGGTTATTGCATAAGGCTGAGGCTCGTATTCAGGAGTTGACCTTATGAGGTCACCTCTATAAATCTTCTGAAGCTTAAGCCTTTGACTAATCAGGTTAGCAATTCGGGCTTTGAAATACTGAACACTGAAAGGCTTGGTGATGTAGTCGTCGGCACCATAGCTCAATCCCTCCAGTTTACTTTCGATTGTGGTTTTTGCGGTAAGTAGCACCACAGGAATATGACAGGTTATAATATTTGTCTTTAGCATACCCAACAATTCCATACCATCTACTTTAGGCATCATTATATCGCTCACTATAAAATCCGGAATATATTTCAGCGCTTTCTCCAACCCATCTTTTCCATCCACAGCTTGATATACCAGATATTCATTTTCAATTATCCCAACAATAAACTGACGAAGGTCGTCATCATCTTCCACCACAAGAACCGAGAACTTAGAATTTAAGGCATTGGTCAAAAGAGCTTCTTCATTATCTGCTACAACATCTTCTTTGCTTATTGGCTCTACTTGCAAAGCAGTATTTGTTTCAGCAGCAATAATTTCCGTATTTTGGCCAAAATGCTCCACACCTTTCAGAAAACTAACAGCAAAACAACTACCCTTACCTAATTCACTTTCAACTGTAACATGTGCATTGTGCTTATCCGCCAAATCCTTAACCATAGATAGCCCGATTCCTGTACTTGGCTTGCTCTTATCTTCGTTAAAAGAAGCAAAGCGTACAAACAGATTTTTCTGCTTTTCGCCTGACACACCCGCTCCCTGATCCCTGACCTCCAGAGTCACAAGTTTTTCGTCGGAACGTATAGTAACCTGAATTGATTTTCCCGGTGGTGTATATTTAAATGCGTTGGAAAGCAGGTTCATTACAATTTTCTCCAGACAATCAGGATCAACCCATATTTTTTCCGCTCCAACCTCATTTCTAAAGCTAAATTTTATATGCTGACTGACAGCTATTTCTGTAAAAGTATCACATATCTCTTCCACAAAAGGCGCTATCTCTACCTTCCTTACTTTAAGATGCAGAAACTGAATTTTTCTGAAATCAAGAATCTGGTTCACAAGCCGCAGCATCCTATTTGTATTTTGCGATATGGTTTTTAGGTTTTTTTTGATATGGTCTGGTGTTTCATTATCGTTCAGCATATAATCAACCGGAGCCGATATCATGGTAAGCGGAGTTCTTATTTCGTGTGAAATATCTGTAAAAAACCGAAGCTTCATCTCAGCCATTTTTTTTTCCAGTTCTACATTCCCCCTCAATCGGTAAATCGTAAACAAGATACGAACAGTAAGATACACCAAAGCCGCAAACAACAATAAATAAATCAGATAAGCTACCCACGTTTCCCAAAAAGAAGGCAGCACTTCTATTTCCATTTGTCTTTCATTATCTACCCACACTCCTTCGCTGTTCGTTGATCGTACTTTAAATACATATTTTCCTTTCGGTAAATTTGTATAATTGGCAATACGTTGTTTTTGAGCAAAATTCCAATCCTTATCAAACCCCTCAAGTTTGTAAGCATAAAGTATATTTTCAGGATCTACATAATCGAGGGCAGCATATTCAATCGTTATAAAGTTCTGCCTATGCGTTAATTTGAGTTTACTAACAGAATTTATATCCTGTTCAATAGGTGATTTTACATCTCCAGGCTCAACATCTTTATTAAAAATCTGAAGATTTGAAAACGCGATATAAGGCTTAAATGTATTGTTAACAATTTGTCTTGGCGAGAAAGATACGATACCATTAGAGAACCCGAAAACAAGGTTCTGCGATTTTAGTTTACAATTAGATGCTTCTGAGAAATTATATGCCGACATCATTCTTTTAATCTCGGCAAAATTCTCAAATATACCTTTTTCAGGGTCAAATTTAGTTAAGTTATTTTCGCTCGAAATCCATATTTTACCAAATTCATCTTCTAACATTGCCAGCGTTATATCTGAGGGGAGCCCATGGTTTGTAGTGAATGATTTAAATTTCAGCGGAAAACCATTTTTGTCAAAAGCCGTAACTTTATTAATCCCACCACCAAAAGTAGCCAGATACATTTCACCTTTGCGGTTAATTAGTATTCCGTGAATATCATTATTGCTAAGGCTTTCCATATCGCCCGGTATCGAAGCATAGGTTTTAAAAACGATATCTTCCGGCGCTTTAAAATTGGGCGAAAACATAATCAAACCTCCGGTAGATCCAACACAAATATTTCCTTGCTTGTTCTGAGTAATAATCCTCAGTCTGTAAGCGTTATCCACAGGATAGTTTTTCAGGTTATTCCGGTGATTAATAAAAATTTGTTTTCCATCAGGAGTTGTTTGTATTAAATTCAATCCTCCCCCGTAGGTACCAACCCATACATGACCTTTTGAATCCTCGAAAATACTGTAAATACTATTATCGCTTATAGAATATACATCTTCTGAACTTTTAGAAAAGTGTTCTATCTGAAACTGATTTTTTCCGGGCTTAGATTTAAGTCGGTATAATCCATCACCTTTAGTGCCGAGCCATATCGCTCCATCGCGCCCCTGCATTATCGAGTAAACTACAGCAGGTAAAACGGCATCTTTTGCAATAAGTCCTGTGGTTGCCAACCGACCTAAAAGCTTTTTGTTCACATCGTAGATTGTTAGCCGTCTATCTTTAGTAGCTACCCAAAGATTTTGATCTTTATCCTCAAATACAGCTCTTACATCATTGCTAATGACTGAGTTTTGCTCTGGGTTTATCCGTGTAAGTTTAAATATATTTTTGTCAAAAACAATCTTTTCAAGTCCGTGCGACCGAGTACAAAGCCAAAGATTTCCCTGCTGATCGGAACAGGCAGAGTGAATAAGATTTGAAAAAAGCCAATCGGGCGATGACTTATCGTTGAAAAAAGGATCCAGTTTGTTGGTAACCGGATTATATAACGAAAAACCACCACCTTTAGGTTGTATCCAAAGTCTACCATTTATATCTTCAAACACCATTGTACGGGGAGGAAAAACAGCTGTAGCTGCATCCTCACTTGTAACCTGAAAATAGTCAAGGGTATGTAATTTCAAATCGAAGCGATAAATACCCACATCGGGCGAGTCAAACCACAAATACTGAGACCGTATAAGAAATGTCTCCAGTATAACATTTGAGCGCAAACCTTTTAAGTTAGACGTATTAAATAGCTCAAACGAATTGCTTTTAACATCATAAATCAGGAAACCTGCATTATCAGTAATAATTATTATTTTATTGCTATCAATTTGAATAAACTTCTTTAGCGAAGTATTAACGGAGCATTGAGTTAGCCTAAAATTCTCCTTTCGTTTATCGTAGCGCCACAAGCGGCCATTATCAGAACCAAATAGAATAAAGCTTCCTAAATCAGCGGCAGAATAAAATGATTGCAAATCAGGAAAACTCTTCGACTCATTTTCGGCAAAATAGTAGGTCTGCTTATTGGTCGATTTCGTGAGCATACAAATACCATTATTGGTAAGTAACCAAGAGTTTTGTTCACGATCTTCGAAAATTCTGTTTACAGTTTCACTTTTCAAATTACCTTTTTCCTTATGAAAAACAACAGTGTTAAACAAAGAATCATTCACAAGAATGCAACCATTTTCTTTGGAAAGTATCCACACTCTGCCTGAGGGCATAATCTGAATATCTGAAGTATGAAACGGCGAATCTTTCAGATCGGGAATAGAGCGTAATCCCCAAAATTTACGACGTTCAGGATCAAAGCAATGATACTCGCCATCGTATGTTCGCAACCAAATGCGACCATATCTATCATCACTCATTTTTTCAATTCGCGTACTTCGCATGTAATACGCATCACCCTGTTTTACTTTATAATTACGAAACTTATATCCGTCGTATTTACTTAAACCATCCCAGGTTCCAAACCACATAAATCCATTTTTATCCTGAAGGATATCCATGATGGTATATTGTGGCAATCCGTCCTCGGTGGAATAATGATAAAAATGACAGGTGGGAGTAGCTGAAAACACTAGCTCAAACACTCCGAAAACTATACATAATATACTGATTTTAAGTTTATTCATGAGACTTCCATTTATCGTACCAGATAGGTTTAATCTGAATACAAATATAAATCATTAAACACATAAATCAATTATTGTTTATAGTCTAAACTGATTTCACCCACCTCAAAAAGCAATTTATCACCGTTGCGCTTTATTTAAATTACCTAATATTGCAACCAGAATCTCATATCCAAACAAAATGAAAAAAATTACAAATTTATTAACAGAGGTGATTTCATCCTGTACTTACCAGACCCTCATAAAGTGCGGCTATATAGCTAATAATTACACAAGTAATAAAACACGCAGTAAATCTCTAAAAATTCTCTCCGAATACCCATTCAATTTTATTGACAAATATTTGCATTGCATTTTATTTTCGTTAAGGTTTTTCAAACAGCAACACGTTTACTATTATAGTTGAAAACCAGATAAAATAAGACATGCAGGAAAGTCGCATTCCGAAAATACGTGTTCGCGCACGGAAGGCATATTATCACATTAATTATTATAAACTAAAAAAATGAGTAATATCAGGTTTTGATCTGTCTGAAACTCAAGCACTGAAACCAAAATCGAAGATTTAATCAAGCAATTGCAACCATAATAAATCTAATAAAAAAAATCAATAATTTAAAACATGAAAGTAAAAAACAAAATTTCTGTATTACTGCTTACAGCCCTTCTGTTTATCAGCAATATGCTGATTGCTCAACAGATAACTGTAACTGGTACTGTAGTTGACACAAACGGTGAATCCGTCATCGGAGCTTCGATTGTAGCCAAAGGAAGTTCAACGGGTACAATTACCGATCTCAATGGTAAATTCACGCTAAATGTTGGTGCGGGTGTAAAATCACTTCTTATCAGCTATGTTGGTATGAAATCAAAAGAGGTCTCCATCACTAACAGCCCTTTAAAGATTGTATTAGAAGATGATGCCAAATCTCTTGAAGATGTGGTTGTAATTGGCTACGGCAGTAAAGTTCGCGCTAATCTTACCGGGTCAGTTGGATCTGTATCTGGTGCTACAATTTCTCGTATCCCGGTAGCATCGGCAGCAGAGGCATTACAAGGGAAAGTAGCCGGAGTTCAGGTTACCAGTGTCGACGGTGCACCAGGCTCTGAAATTAACATACGTGTACGTGGAGGAACCTCTGTTACACAAAGTAATGAACCACTGTTTATCGTAGACGGGTTTCCGGTAAGCAGCATCAGTGATATTCCACCTACCGACATTCAGTCTATCGATATTTTGAAAGACGCATCACTTACAGCCATTTATGGAGCACGTGGAGGTAACGGGGTTGTTATTGTTACTACTAAATCGGCCAAACAAGGTAAACTTTCTATTTCATTTAATCATACAACTCAGGTGAGAACTCTGGCCCGCAAAATTGATTTAATGAACCCTTATGAATATGTAAAGATTCAGTACGATGCTGTAGTTTCTGACAACACAAGAAGGCAAAAATTTCGTGGAAACTTTGGTAATCCTGCCGATTTGGATTTGTACAAGAGATTTGAAGGAAATGACTGGCAAGATGAAATTCTGGGTGGTAAACCTTTAAGTCAAATGTATAACCTTACTATTGGAGGAGGTACGCAAGGTTTAAGATTTAACACCAGTATCACTCATAACGACGAGAAAGGTGTGCTTGTAGGTTCAGGGGTTATACGTACTAATGTAAATACAAAAATCAGCGCCGATCTTTCCAAAAAAGTAAAGATATTAATTAACCCTCGTTTTAACTACCGTCAGAACAACGGAGCAGGTGCCGATGCAGTGGGTGGTGGTGGTATTATAGATGTACTTCGTTATCGGCCTACAAATGGTTTACGCGAATTCTCGCATATGGCATTGGAAGATATTGATCCTGAAGAAGAAAAATATTTCCAATATACAAATCCGAAAGGAGACATTGACCAGAACTACAACAAAACAAATATCTATGAGTTCACCAATCAAGTTTCACTTGAGTGGAATATCACCAAAGGGCTCAGTTTCCGCTCAGATTTCATGCAATACATGGGCTTTTCTGATATAAATAAATTTTGGGGATATATTACCTCAACCGGCCGCAACAATGACAACATGCCGGTTGCCGAAATATCAAACACCAAAAGAAACAAATATCAAACTACCAATGTTTTAAGCTATGCATTCACCAAAGGAGAAAGCAGTTATTCATTTCTGGTTGGACAAGAAATTCAGCATTCTCAGCTAAGAAATATGACTTATTCTGCCCGTTATTTCTCTCAGCAGATTAAGCCTACCATTGCTCTACAAAACATGGGTCTGGGTACTCCGTGGCAATCGACATCTTCCATTTCATCGCCCGATAGAACAGCATCGTTTTTCGGACAGGCCGGTTACGATTACAAACATAAATATCTGGCATCCATTACTATGAGAGCCGATGGCTCAACAAAATTTGCGCCAGGCAATCAGTGGGGATATTTCCCGGCAGCATCAGGAGCCTGGGTTGTTTCAAAAGAAGAGTTTATGAAATCTCAGGACTTGTTCTCGCTGCTTAAAGTTCGTTTAGCTGTAGGTATGGCAGGTAATAATCGCATCACCGACGACATGTGGCGTTATCAGTATATAATCAACACCAGTGGTGGTCCTGGATGGGGCGAAAAAAGCCAAAATGGTTACGAATACTATGCAAATTCCGGAGGAAGCACTTTCCCTAATACCAAAATTAAATGGGAAACCACACTGACACGAAATTTTGCTTTTGACATTGGCTTATTTAACGACCGTATTACCATCACTCCAGAAGTATACTGGAACACTACCACCGATTTGCTATACGAAAGCAATATTCCGATTACATCAGGATACACCAAGCAGATGCAAAACATCGGACAGGTTACCAACAGAGGGGTTGAGCTAACTATTAACGGCACCATTATTCAGAAAAAAGATTTCCAACTAAGCGGTAACTTCACCTTTGGGTCCAATAAAACCCGCATTGATAAACTGAATGGTACTGAAACAGAAATCTGGACATCGTCATCGCGCTGGAGTTCATCATCATACGACTATTGTTTAAAAGTTGGTGATCAGTTAGGCTTAATTTACGGTTATGTTTATGATGGTATATATAGCTTTGATGAATTTGACCCTACTAATAATTATGGGTTTACACCTAAAGCAGGTACAGTTAACAATGATGCATTGTTTGGTACCGCACCTGGTAAACCTAAGTTTAAAAATTTTGTAGATGGCGTTGACGGAGAGGCAGATGTAAATATAGTAAATGAAAACGACCGTGTAATTATTGGTAATACCAACCCTGATTTTACAGGTGGCTTTGGGTTTCAGGGCACCTGGAAGCTTTTCGACTTTTCGTGCAACTTCAACTATATGTACGGTTTTGATGTAAATAATGCCACCAGATATACATTATCATCATTTGAAAACAACACCAACAACTACTACAATGTGCTACCCGAGTTCAATTTAAAAAACCGCTGGCGATATGCCAATGATGCCGGAGACAGAATGTTGAATGACTCGCGGTACGTACAACAGTATATTGATATAAATTCAAAAGCAACGATATTCAATCCGGTAGATATTGGTAAAAAGGTAACTCACTCCTATTTTATTGAAGATGGTTCGTTTTTGCGCCTTCAGGATATTACTTTCGGCTTTACATTACCTAAGAGTATGATTAAGAAAATTGGAATTGACAATCTGCGAATATATTTTAGTGGATACAACTTGTTTATTCTAACAAAATATACTGGTTACGATCCCGAAGTTGATGTTCAAACAGGTTTAACACCAGGTATTGATTACAACCGCTACCCACGCAGTCGCAACTTCGTATTTGGTTTAAATCTTACTTTATAAACATTATTCTATTAAAAAAAATAAACATGAAAAAATATATATTATTTATTGGTGTAATACTTTTAAGTTTTACCTCATGTGATGATTTTCTGGAAGTAAAATCCGAATCCAAATATGGTGAAGATTTTGTTTTCTCTTCTAAAACCGAAATCAACCGGGCGTTGACATCTGTATATACCTCTTTACTATCGGGCAATACGTATGGCAACAGCTATTTATCAACCTACGCATTGAATAATGATGTGGAATTTTCATCTTTCAGCAGTTCACTAAGGAGTGTAAATGGCGAAGATTTTAAATGCTTTGACGGTACACGCCACGCTTCTTCTATTGCCAATACATGGGCATCGGCCTATCAGGGAATAGAAAGAGCTAATATTGTGATTAATGGTATACAAAATAGTGCTATTTTTAGCGAAGATGACGAGGACCTAATGCAAATGCTCAGCGAAGCCAGAGTGCTTCGTGCCATGTTTTTTCACGACTTGGTTGTGCTCTTTGGTGATTTACCATTTACACTTGAACCTTCATACAATTTAGAATCGTTGACGCTTCCTATGACAGACAGGAATGAGATACTTTCGCAACTTATTAATGACCTAAAAGGAACAAGTAAGTATATGAAATACGCAACAGAACTACCTGAGGGAATTGAGCGTGTTTCACGCGAATTTTGTTATGCTATGATTGCACGTATGGCATTAACACGTGGAGGATATTCACTATATCCGGATTTAAGTAATCCGCTGAATGTAGGGACTATGAAACGTCAGGATGACTATCTGGATTATTACGAAATTGCTAAGAACTATGCTGACTCAGTTATAGAATCGGGGAAACATTCACTTACCAAATCTTTCAGAGACGTATTTATTGATGAATGCAACTATATTGTAAATAACGGCGACGATCCTATTTTTGAAATTCCATTTTTGAAATCAAGCAGCGGTAATGTAGGTTACGTACATGGTCCATCGGGTTCAGCTGTAGATGGTTTAACTACAGCTCCTAATGTGTGGGGAGCAAGCAATGGAGGAGTAAGATTGAATGCTTTTTACCGCTATTCGTTTGACCGCAAAGACCTTCGTCTGAACTACACAGTAGGTATGTGGTACTACGATGCGCTGGGCGTACCTCAGATACGTATTGATTACAGCACCCATGCCAACAAATGGTCCAAGTTTTGGGCAAGCTCCGGCAACTCACTGGGTGTTAGCAGTTCTGGCAATACCGGAATAAACTATCCGTATATGCGCTATGCCGATGTTTTGCTTATGTATGCCGAGGCTGTTAATGAATTAGAAAACGGAGTGACCGGCACCAATGGCACAAAAGCTATCGACGCATTAAGACAGGTAAGAAACCGGGCATTTGAATCTGCTGACCGGGCAGAAAAAGTAGAACAATATCTCACAACAGCCAGTTCTTCAAAAGAAGATTTTTTCAAAGCCATTATGAATGAACGAAAGTGGGAATTTGGAGGAGAAAACATGCGATGGAAAGATCTTGTACGCTGGAACCTATACTCAAAAGTTGTGTACGATTGCTTTAAAGAGTACTTTATAGTAGGGAACTACGTAAAAGGTAATTTCTTAACAGGTTATGAAAAATACGAAAATATTCCAGTAAATATGTATTACAAAAGGATTGACAATCCTGCAAATACCAGTATCTATCCTAATACAACATTACAGATCCTGGACATTTACAATTTGTATGAAAACGCCTTTAACCCGGGAGCAACTTACACTGCCGCTTCGTTCTACGACTGGAAAGGATCTGATGAAAGTGAGTTTCCTGCCGTACAATGTTTATATTCATTCCGTGGTTACGTACGCGAAGGCGACGATGCTAATTACGAATCATTGGATCCCAACAACTTACCACCGGTACGTTATATTCTACCTATACCTAACAAGGTAATTCAGATGAGTAATGGTACATATAAAAATTATTATGGGTATAATTAACAGTTTGACACCAAAAGACAACATAAAAATGTATTTAAAAATGAAAAATACGATAAAAACATTACTTATTGCATTAAGTGCAATAGGTTTTTATGGATGCCAGAAGGACTTCCTGGATGCCACCGACATTGAGAAGAACCGCATGTTTATGACAACGTTTCGTCAGCAAGCAAATACTGGTATTAGTGGCGATCCTAAAGCCAGTCAGGTAGTAAACACCAACGATATGTACCTAACATGGTATGGCATTGAAGGAGCTAAAGGATACAGACTCCAGATGAAATTACAATCCGGCACTTGGGATGCTCCTATGAAAGATACTATCGTAGGACCTGATGTATTGAAGATGACCATTGAAGACCTTCAGTACTCAACCAAATTTAACTTCGCCATTCAGGTACTTTCACCAAAAGGAGATGAATATAATTCACTCTGGTACGGATACGGGGATGCCGGTCACGCCGATGATCGGTGTGAATATACCATGGGCGATCGGGATAGTATTCCGGACGTTATCAGCATCCTGAATGTTACAAAAACGTCTATGCGTGTTGTTTTCGACTTAACGGTACCTACGGCTGCAGCTTTGAAACCTGGTAGTGATTTTGAACAGGAGGGTGGTTATTTTTTGATGGATCAAATCAAAGTAGAACCATCCATGACTAACCCGGGATTAGAAACAAAAATTTTCAACCTGACAGCTGCTGATAAAGCCAGAGGTTATGTAGATGTTGAAGGTTTAACATCAAACGCTGTATATATAATTAATGGCCTGAACAACAGAGTTAAGCGTTACTGGGACAGACTTTATAATACGCAGGTAATACGTATGAAAGGTGACCCTGGAGCTCCAGTTCTGATTCCTCATGTTGTTGATACCGGTGCTGTGGCCATACAAAATAATGCCTCGCGCTTAGATACTATCTTAAATAATTATATGAAAGATAATAATCTGGCAGAAGGGACTATATTCAAGCTTGAAGCTGGAAAAACTTATTATCTGGGAAGTGCAGTTTTACTTTCTAAAGGTCTTTCGCTTGTATCTTCTGATCCTAATCAAAGAGCCATAGTGTTGATGGGGCTTGGATACAATACTAATAATGATGCTAATGCTTTCAACTTCTCATTTGGACGAAATGCTGAATCCGGCGAAATTGGAGGTATCAATATCCAGTCAATTATATTTGATGGAATTAACTTCGACGCCCCTTACGCATGGAAATACGTAGCTTTACCATCCGGAAAAACCTCTGGAACAGGAAATTACTTCATCAACCAGTATTCTGCAGCTATGCCATTCGTATGCGAATCGTTTGAGGTACGTAACTGCGATTTCAGACGCATGACTCGTGGTTGGGTACGCATTCAGGGTCCTAACCGTAAATATATTGAGAAGATAGTGGTGGATAATTGTTTATTCTATGATTGTGGTGTTTACGACAACAACGGGCGAGGCTATCCATACTTTGCAGGAGATGGTACAAATGACAAATCCAACATTTTTAACAACGTAACAGTTAAAAACTCAACATTTGTAGATAGTCCGATGGATCATTTCTTCAGCGAGCCCGCTAACAGAGCATGGCCGGCGTCTACATCATGGAATATTACTCTCGAAAACAATACGTTTATCAACTGGAGTACCAGATCGTCGCCACGATATTTATTCAACATGCGCTACAACCCTGCAAACAGCCATTTCACAGTTAAAAAGAATTTATTTATTCTGACCAAGGCTACTGGTGATGCCAGATCATTATATATGGCCGGTATGGATATCCGAAATTTTAACGGCGTAGTGTTTGACGTAGCTGATAATTATTCTACCAATTTCAGCTTAACCAACAATCAGATATTTACTTCCAATGGATTCAACAGCACCACGCAAGGCGCAGGCTATCAGGGAGGAGCACTAAATATTGGGGGACTATCGCAAACTCAGGTGAAACTTGGCACTACTCCTATTAGCCCAACCGACCTGATGGAAGATCCAAACCCTATTTCGATGACAGGAGCTGATATGCACAAACATAATTTACAGGGATTGTATTTTAAAAACACCAGTGCTGTTCGCAGTCACGAAATATATACACTTGGTATCGGAGCCCCAAGGTGGCGCGAGAAAGTAACCCCTTAAAAATTTTCGCTTGTAACTCGTCAATAAAAATATAGAGGATGGCATTTGAATAACCATCCTCTATATTAATTTTTTTATCAATAGATATTGAGTGGTATTTTTAAGATTATACTCAAAACGGTAAAATTGTTTTTAAGCAATATCTCACAAATAAAACCATAATTAAACTTTTAAAAAACCAACTCTACTTTATCTCCTGAAGATTGAGATAATGTAGGTTAACAATTAAAAAATGGACTATATTCGCTCAATTTTGATAGTAGTAATTTCTGCCTTGTCAGTAATATTCCCTGCAAATGCAAAAAAGTACCAGTACGCTCATTTGTACAAAAAATTACCTTTTGAGATGCCCAAGGTAGAAAAACCGGTTTTTCCGGACAACATAGTTTCAATAACCGAATGTGGCGGCATAGGCGATGGGATAACACTCAACACAAAAGCTTTTGAAAATGCCATGGAAAAACTTTCCAACAAAGGTGGTGGAACTTTGCTTGTACCTTTCGGTGTTTGGTATACGGGTCCCATTGTTTTCAAGGGCAATATCAATCTTCATCTCGAGAAAGGAGCTTTAATTCTTTTTACAACCGACTTTGATGCTTATCCCTTAATCAAAACATCATTTGAAGGACTCGAGACCCGTCGTTGTCAGTCGCCAATTTCAGCCCGTAATCTTACGAATATTGCCATCACAGGCGAAGGTGCCATCAATGGCTCAGGGCAGGTATGGCGTCCATTAAAAAAAGCCAAGGTCACAGAAGCTCATTGGAATTCTGTTGTAAAATCAGGCGGTCTGCTCAAAAATCCGGATTACTGGTTTCCGAACGAAAAATCGTTGAAAGGCGAGAGACTGAGTGAACAAAATCTGAACGTCCCGCGCGAAGAACTAACTGATGCTCAATGGGATTCAATAAAAGATTTTCTTCGTCCGGTAATGGTTAGCTTTATCGAATGTAAAAATGTACTGCTCGAAGGCGTATTGTTTGAAAACTCCCCAAGCTGGAATATACATCCCTTATTATGCGAAAATATTGTTATCGACAATGTCTTCATACGCAATCCTGCTTTTGCTCAAAATGGCGATGGCCTTGATTTGGAATCATGTAAAAATGCCATTATCATTAACTCCACATTAGATGTAGGCGATGATGCCATTTGCCTAAAATCCGGCAAGGATGAATATGGACGTAAACGGGGGAAACCCACAGAAAATGTAATTGTTGATAACTGCAACGTTTTCAAAGGCCATGGAGGCTTTGTGGTAGGAAGCGAAATGTCGGGAGGAGTACGAAATATATCAGTCTCAAACTGCAAATTTATGGGTACCGATGTAGGATTGCGTTTCAAAAGCACACGAGGTCGCGGTGGAATTGTTGAAAACATCTACATCAATAATATCAGTATGTTCGACATTGTTACGGATTCATTTCTCTTCGATCTTTATTACGGCGGTAAATCGGCCAGCGAATCTCTCGAAGATGGTGACGAACAAAATCAGACTACCGACAACAGCCTGTCAGCAAACGAAACAACGCCTGTATTCAGAAATATCTATGTAAAAAATATTGTTTCGCGCAATGCACGCAGAGCCATGTTTTTTAACGGATTACCTGAAATGAACATTACTAACATTCATGTAGAGAATGCTCAGATTTCCTCATTACTCGGAGCCGAACTTTCAGAATCAGATGGAATTATTCTTAAAAATATACATATTGTTCCGAAGCAGGGAGCTGCTTTAATTCTGAACAATGTGAAAAATCTGAAAGCTCAAAATCTCACTTATCCAACTCATATAGCTTTACCCATCAATATCAAAGGAAAGGACACAAAGAACATCGATATAAAAGAACAATTATCTATAAAATAAGAAAACTGTATCCGGTATGGTTATCTAAGTTTTACCAGCAGGAATCCTAAAATAAACAAAAAACAACTATTACAGAAAATCCTCTGTTACGGCAAGTGAATGCTTTCTAACAGGAATATATAAATTTTCAACTATTTAAGTTTATGTATAACTATCTGTCAATCTATTGAATTTATCAAAATGAAAAAACTGCTTTTTGTTCTATCTATATTCATTTCCATATTGCTCACAACTGCCAAGGCATCCAAAGCTGATTATGTGGTAGCACAGGATGGTAGCGGCAACTTTACAAAAATTCAGGAGGCCATTAATGCTGTACAACCAAATCAGGCACACCGAACTGTGATATTCATTAAAAACGGGTTATATAACACCGAAAAGATACTCATTCCTGAAGATAAAAAGAATATCACGTTGGTAGGTGAAAGTCGCGAAAACACAATTATAAGCTACCACATATTCGACTGTAAAGGCGGTAACAACAATAAATGTCCGGCCGACGATGCCGCCAGATGGAGCGGTTTGACTATCCGTACTTCGGCTACTATCAGTATTTACGGCAATGGTTTCAGGGCTGAGAATATTACGTTTCGGAACACAGCCGGTGCGGTAGGACAAGCGCTGGCAATAACTATTTGTTCGGATAAAAATGTATTTGAGAATTGCGCATTTTTGGGTTATCAGGACACCATTTATCTGTGGACAGCGGGCAAACGCAGTTATTTCTACAATTGTCTGATACTTGGTAGAACCGATTATATTTATGGTGCAGGCATTGCATTTTTCGATAAATGCGAAATTCGCAGCTTTGGAGGCGGATGGATAACAGCGCCTTCCACACCCAAAGAACAAGCGTACGGCTATGTATTTTACAAATGCAAACTTACTTTTGCTAAAAATAGTCCTCGCCCTAAAGACGATTCTCAAACGGTAGCCTTGGGTCGTCCGTGGCATAATTTCCCCAAAGTAGCGTGGATTCAGTGCGATATGTGTGCTGAAATTGACCCTCAGGGATGGCCAACTACATGGAGAATGGACTATGCCGATACAAGTAGCGATTTACATCTGTACGAATATAAAAAACACCGGTAAAGGCGCAGATATGAGTGGACGATCAAAATGGATTGGTTTAAAATCGATCAGTGCAAAAGAAGTAAAAAAATATTCTCTCAAAAATGTTTTTGATGCTCCTGAGAAATGGAATCCAAAAAAATAAAAACATATCTGCTACAAGTATCTTCCTTGCATAACAGCCCGTGGTTTTTGTTGGCGGCTCTATCTGTGGTCTAAACATGTAAAAAATCATTTTCTGATGTTATTAGATTGATTTTTTCAAATAAGTTTTCATAAATTGCAACTAAAATACTTCGTACAGCCGTTACAGAAAAAGAAAACATCACGTCTACTTTATAATTACTCTTTAAATAAATCTCATGAAACAAAACATCAGAAATTTAATTCTCATCTCAGTGTGTGTTTTATTAATATCGGCCAACAACCGCCCTGTACATATTTTCATGGCTGGCGATAGTACAATGGCAGATAAACCCTATTATAAAAATGTAACCGACTCTACCACCGGCAATATAAGTTCCGAAAAATTTCTTGAACGTGGCTGGGGCATGATGTTGCCTGAGTTTTTTACCGATCGGGTTATTGTTCGCAATTTTGCTCAAAATGGTCGCAGCACACGCCGTTTTATCGAAGAGGGTTGGTGGGATAAGCTCATCAGGGAAGTGCAGAAGGGCGACTATGTAGTGATTCAGTTTGCTCACAACGATGGAGCCAAAGATAAACCCGACCGCTATACCACTCCCGAAGATTACCGTAAGAATCTTATACGGTTTATCGACGAAGTAAAAGCCAAAGGTGCAAATCCTATCATCTGCACTTCGGTAATGCGACGTAAATTTGATAAGGCCGGTAAACTAATTGATACTCATGGCGAATATCCTGCTATTTCGCGACAGGTAGCTAAAGATAAAAACGTACCGCTTATAGATATGCAACAGCAAACGACCGCATGGCTCGAAGCCGAAGGTATCGAAAAATCGAAACTTTATTTTCATAAATATCCGGCTGGTGTAAGCAAGCTTTATCCTAAAGGATTGGATGACAACACCCATTTCAACGAAAACGGAGCCCGTATAGCTGCCGGTTTTTTCGTTGATGGACTGAAAGAGCAAAAAATCAACACATTAACCAAAGAACTAAAAGAAAACATTAAACCTTACGTATCGCAGGTTTGGGTTAGCGACTTAGGTAATGGGAAGTACAAGAACCCAATCATTTATGCCGACTATTCCGACCCCGATGTTTGCCGCGTGGGCGATGACTATTATATGGTCGCCTCCTCCTTTGCCAACGATCCCGGTTTGCCCATATTACATTCTAAAGATTTGGTGAACTGGACTATCGTATCGTATGCCATTTATAATATGGAGCCACGCGAGCGTTTCAGCACGATGCAGCACGGAAACGGCGTTTGGGCACCTGCAATTCGCTATCACAACAACGAGTTTTATATTTATTTTGGCGATCCCGATGCCGGAATTTATATGACAAAAGCCCCGAAAGTAACTGATAAGTGGTCGCCATTAATTTTGGTAAAAGCCGGCAAAGGCTTGATTGATGCTTGTCCGTTTTGGGACGAAGATGGTCGTGCCTACGTGGCGCACGGATACGCCGGTAGTCGTGCCGGAATGAAAAGCGTACTGGGTATGTTTGAGATGACTCCTGATGGAACAAAAGCTATAACCGAAAGCCGTTTAGTTTTCGATGGACACCCTGTTCACACCACGGTGGAAGGAGCTAAAATGTACAAACGCAACGGTTATTACTACATATTTGCTCCGGCAGGAGGCGTAAAATCCGGATGGCAGTTGGCCATGCGCTCAAAAAACGTGTATGGCCCCTACGAAGAAAAAATAGTTTTGGCTCAGGGCAAGTCCGAGATTAACGGCCCTCATCAGGGTGCGTGGATAGACACCCCCGATGGAAAAGAAGACTGGTTTATCCATTTTCAGGATGTATATGCCTACGGAAGAGTAGTTCACCTGAATCCTATGAAATGGGTGAATGACTGGCCTGTAATGGGCGAAGACAAAGATGGTGATGGCTGTGGAACCCCTGTTACAACCTACAAAAAACCTCAGGTTGGCAAAACTTACCCCATAGCCACTCCGGTAGAAAGCGATGAATTTGACGGTAATGAGCTTGGTCTTCAGTGGCAATGGCAAGCCAACAGTTATCCGCTGTGGTATTATCCGGCTGGACACAAAGGCTATCTGCGACTTTTTGCATGGGAAACCATTGGCAGCGCTAAAAACCTCTGGGATGCTCCCGCCCTGCTTTTACAAAAATTTCCTGCACCAGATTTTAAGGCCACTACCAAACTCACGTTTCATCCATACAAAAAAGGCGAAAGAGCAGGTCTGGTGGTTATGGGCGTAGATTATGCAACACTTTCGGTAGAAGATACAGACAACGGGCTTGTGCTTAACTATACCACTTGTAAAAATGCCCCCAACCAAACGCCTGAAACCGTACAGGCATCTATCCCGTTGAAGGACAGCACCATTTACCTTCGCGTAGAACTAAAACAAACCAAGGCATTAAACAAGGAAAATATACTGCAACCCAAAGCCAACTGCACATTCAGTTACAGTACTGACGGAAAGAAGTTTATACCATTTGATGCCGGTTTTGCTGCATGGGAAGGAAAATGGATAGGCGCCAAAGTAGGTATCTTCTGCCAAAGGCCTAAGCCGCTAAATGATTCCGGTTACGCCGACTTCGACTGGTTTCGCATTGAAAAATAATTTTCAATAGCGTTAAACTTTACAGCAACTTTTGTTGTTAGTACTTACAAAATGAATACTAATAATTAATTATACAAACAAAAAAAGAAAAGTTATGGCAGAAGATCCTGTAATATGTACATGTCTTGACATGTGTAAAAGTGAAATAGTAGCAGCAATTCGTGAAAAAGGCCTTAAAACGGTTGAAGAAGTAGGCGACGAAATAGAAGCCGGCGCAGTTTGCGGAAGTTGCATTGATGACATTCAGGCAATTCTTGATGAAGAAAATCAATAAACAGCCAAGAGGATGACCTACCACAGTCATCCTCTTTTTTTTGTCATTATTTCAATCACCGTTATAATTTTTGCTCATACACAAAATCCCATCCTTCCGAAATTTCAGCTGGCTTATTCTATAAATTAAATTCACAAAGGCAGCAAAATTCATTTTTTATTCAGCAATCATGAGTTGTCTATTATTTTTGTCAGAATAATTTGTTCAACTTTATTTGTTTTCTCTTCGCAGTCATATATTCCATCCTATTTCAGCCCTTTATAGCCATAACGCACTTATAATTAGTCAGATTTAATGTATATTCAAACTATACAATCAATCCTGTTTAGATTAATTAAATTTCCATTAAAAAATTACATAGCGTAAACCTCAATATTGTGTAATTAGGGTTTGTACTATTTAGTTTTAAATAAAAAAAATATAAATTACAATTCTGTTTATGATAAAAATCTTGAATTAACAAAAATATTACTACAAAAACCCCTGCGAATTATACAAATAATTACTACTTTAAGAGATTTAAGCACCAACAACAAATATTAAAATAAATTAAATTATGTTTTTGTTTTTTAAAATAACCAAATATTGTTATAATTCTTCATTTGTAAAAAACACAAATACAAAAACAAGTTTACATTATAAAAATTTATATATATACATTTTCAACACTAAAAATCAATAAAAACATCATATAAATAAAGTTTAGAGGAGTTTATTGTCATATTTTAGTTAATTACAATAAAATGATATATATTTTCTACTTTATGCCCTTACTGAAAAAACTAACAAATAATTTCTATTTTCCTGTCGTAAAGTTGTAGTATTTTAAATTACAAAACAACGACACAAGCCTATCTCTCGCAGGTTTAGTTACTTTGCGAAAAACACTAAATAATTATTTGTTTATTAGTCAATTATAAAATACAAACAAAAGAGTTTATTTGTCCTCCATTCAATTTCGTAAATCTCCTCATTTCACGGGCATCTTTATTTACAAAAATCATTAATTTTCTTAAATATCATATTATCTGCAAAAAAAGCCCATCATATTTCTCATAACCCAATAGTTGTGAGCAGGTTTTTGTTTGTATAATAAATTTGTAAGCATTACACCAACCCAAAAACTGGCCTAAAACGACAATCAAATAACATCTATTTGAACTGAATATACTGACAAGCCAATCTTAGTATATCAAATTTCAAAAAATCGAACAAACTCATAACGTAAAAATAGGGTTGCGTTTTTATTCCTTTTTTCGCAAAGCTCTCTGCACATAAAGTCAACATTCAATATGTCGTATCTGTGTAGCAAAAACTACAACACGTAGATACAATATATTACAAAAAACGGCAAAAAAAATCATCAGGTACATCTGGGTATATTTGTCACGAAGAGGTCTAAGGAAAAACTGTTCAAAAAAAATCAACAATTATTCAATAACAATTTTTAGAAACTAAAAAGTATGAAAACTCATCTACTCAAAAACAAATTGTTTCTTTTTTTCTTATTGGCTATCGCAAGCACCTGGTGGTGCGGTGTAGTCGCTCAGATAAAAACAGCAGAAACAGAGATTGCGCTTATAGATCCGACTCTCTCGGATATTGATGTAATAAAAGAAGGAATAAGAAGTGATGTAAAGATTATTTACATGGACGGGAGTCATTCTATTTTCGAGGCAATGTCTATTGCAATTGAAGAAAATGCACCCGTAAAATCTATTCACGTTATTACACATGGTAGCAATGGAGCATTGTTTACAACAACTGATTTTTTTGACATCAATTCTGTAAAACATAATATGTCAGGGGTATCGGGGTGGAAAAACAAGTTTAGCTCTGATGGACAAATTTCCTTATATGGATGTAATATTGCTGAAAGCGAGAGTGGTAAGCAGTTTATCAGGGATTTATCAAATGCTGCAGGGGTATCTGTAAACGCATCGACTAACCTTACAGGCTCCAAAGATCTTGGTGGCGACTGGGAACTTGAGTTTTCGACCGGAAATAAAGCGTCAGCAGCAACCTGTTTTAATTCAAAAATAGAGCAATACAAGCTTACACTTTATAAAGCGTTAGTTTGGACCGGAGCAGGACTTCAGAATTATGGATTAACTGTACATAATTATTATAATTCGCTATCCGGTCATTCATCAACATTTTTGGTTGATAATGCCGCAACAATGCCTGATTTGACGCAGTATTCGTTAGTATTTGTCAATAATCCTGACAGAGCGCTAAACACAACAGAAATATCATACCTGAAAGCCCATTTGAATAAAGGAGGTCGAATTGTATTTGTCGGGGAACACTCTGGGTTTGCAACTCAGAATGCAAATGTAACAGCCGCCTTTGCAGCTTTAGGCGGTCACCTATCAATTCAGAATTTAATGTTAGATGGAGGTGCAACATACACTTTAACCCAAATTAACAAATCATCAGAGTTGATGGATGGGGTATCCAAACTTGCAGGTTCTGCTGCTTCGGCTATAAATATCGGGGGAGTAGCAACTGTTTTGTTAAAGTCTGTTTCTGATCCTACTAAGATTATTATGGCGCAAGAAATGCTTTACAATGGTGATATTGTAGCTTGGGCCGACGTAAATGAATGGGACGTAATTAACAACGCATCTTACGATACTGGACTTTTTTTCCAAAACCTTCTTTTAAAGGCCGGCACCAGAATAACAAGCTTGACGGTGGCAAATCTGACAACAACCGAAGCATATTCTGTTTCAGGAGTTTCGGCCATGAGTGGAGGTAACATAACCAACGACAACGGTTCGACAATTACTGAAAGAGGTGTTTGCTGGAGCACATCCTCAGCAAGCCCCACAACATCTGACAATAAAGTACTCGATTCAAACGGCGGTACCGGATCATTTACATGTAAGTTAACCGGCTTATCGCTTAACACTACTTATTATGCAAGAGCGTATGCAAAAAATGCTATAGGTACTGCATATGGAAATACTATATCTTTCACAACTCCGGCAATTAGTAATACGTCTCCAACTGCAGTTACCGATTTATTTACTTGCCAGAAAAGCGGCACTATAAGCGGAAACGTAATGTCTAACGATTTCGATGACGATGGAGACGCGATGACTGCTACAGTTGTAACCAAGCCAAGTTATCACAGCGGAACATTCACTCTAAACAGTGATGGCTCATTTACTTACACAAACAATGGAACAAACGCACCTTCTGACTTCTTTTCATATTATCTTTCAGATGGTAAATCAACCAGTCAGACCGTTGGGGTAAGTATAACAATATTTACACCAAGCAATCCACCTGTAGGTGCTGATGGCTCTATTACAGTAGAAGAAACGTATAGTTTTTCTTCTTCCGACTTTACATTCAGTGATGCCGATGCCGGACATGTTTTTGCCGGAATAAAACTGGTGAGCCTACCTGCAAAAGGCATATTAAAATATGCGGGATTACCTGTTTCTGCAGGATCTATTTGTTCTGATGTAAGCAAACTTACTTTTAGTACAAATGGAGATTCCGGGAGTTCTCCTTTTGCAACATTTACATTCAAAGTACAAGCATCATCGGGCGAAGAAAGTGCTTCTGCTTATACAATGACTATAAACAGAATAGGTAAAACACCAGCTGAGATTACATTATCTGATTTATCTTATACCTACGATGGAAACTCAAAATCTGCATCTTACGCAACCACACCTTCCGGGTTAACTGTATCTGTAACCTATAATGGTTCATCAACATTACCCATCAATGCAGGAACATATAGCGTAGTTGCAACAATTAACGATGCAACTTACGAAGGTTCAGTAACAGGTAGTTTAGTTATAAATAAAGCCAACCTGACAGTAAGTGGAGCAGCAGTATCCAACAAAGTATACGATGGCAACAACATAGCCACAATCAGTGGTGCAACCTTAGTTGGCGTAGTAGGCAGTGACAATGTAGTTTTGGCTACAGCT
>JAFNAV010000071.1 GCA_017860345.1 Bacteroidota bacterium
CAGTATCTTAGAGTTTTCGTGGCTCAATTGCGAAAAAAAATTGAAAAAGACCCCTCAAAACCCGAGTACATTATTACCGAATCAGGAATAGGGTACCGATTCAGCAAATAGCACTGGTTACCTGACAATTACACCGAAAACCCAAACCCATATACAGCTATACCGAAAACTGCAAATTACAGTAAGTCAGCAGAAGTGTTATAAATATAAAAATCTTTAGCCGCGAAACCATGCTTCGGCATGGTTTCGCTTTTTTAATTTGGTGTTTTTTTGTACTTTTGTAAAATCAAAAAAAATAATTTCAATGTCCGAAAACAATTCAAAAAAACTCATTATCAACGGACTGCTTTACGTAGGAGGTCTGTTATCGCTCAATTTCCTGCTCAAAGTATCTAACAACACCATACTGAGCATTATTGCGTTTGCCATTTCTGTTGCCAATCTGGTACTTATGTACAGGTTTGCCATTCGCTATCGCGATGAATTTAACGAAGGTACCATCAGCTTTGGTAAGTCTTTCAGGTTTTTATTTCAGCTTTATTTTTACGGCAATATTATTACTTCAATCATTGTTTTGATTTATGCTGCAGTAATAAACCCTAATTTTTCGGAGATGCTTACAAGTCAGGCGCTTACTGTGTACGAAAAATTAAACATACCTGTAACCGACAGCACTTATAACTTAGTACAAACGATGTATCAACCAGTACCTATGGCGTTCATTAATATTTTATCAGGAGCTTTTGGAGCAGCTTTCTGGGCTTTGATTCTTTCGTTGTTTGTAAAAAAAGATAAAAGCATCTTTGACCAGCAACAATAAACTGACTAACCGATACTAAAACGCACAAGGATGGATATTTCAATTGTAGTACCGTTGTACAACGAAGAAGAATCGCTCGAAAAACTATACGAATGGGTTGAGCGCGTGATGACTGAAAATAAATTCAGCTACGAAATTATTTTTATCAACGATGGCAGCACCGACAAATCCTGGAAAATCATTGAATCGTTAAGCAAAAAAACACCGGCTGTACGTGGCATTAAGTTCCGCAACAATTACGGCAAGTCGCCGGCTTTGTATTGTGGATTTAAAGCCGCCAAAGGCGACGTGGTAATTACCATGGATGCCGACTTGCAGGACAGCCCTGACGAAATACCGGAACTGTACAAGATGATTACGAGCGAGAATTACGATTTGGTATCGGGCTGGAAAAAGAAACGTTACGACTCAAAACTGACTAAGAATATCCCATCGAAAATATACAATGCCACTGCCCGTAAAGTAACCGGACTCAAGCTGCACGATATGAACTGCGGCCTGAAAGCCTACAAAAATGAAGTGGTAAAAAATATTGAAGTGTATGGCGAAATGCACCGCTACATACCCTATCTGGCTAAAAATGCAGGCTTTAGCAATATAGGCGAAAAAGTGGTAGTACACCGCAAACGCGAGTTTGGCACCACCAAATTTGGGCTCAATCGCTTTGTCAACGGCTATCTCGACTTGATAAGCCTTTGGTTTCTATCGCGATTTGGCAAAAAACCCATGCACTTTTTCGGCATGTTTGGCAGTCTGATGTTTTTATTCGGTTTTCTGGCCGTAATAGGTGTCGGGGCCAACAAACTGTATGCACTGCTAAGCCATGTGCCAGCGCCACTTATTACCGATACGCCCTATTTCTATCTGGCATTATTAGCCATGATACTGGGTACGCAGCTATTTCTTACCGGATTTTTGGGCGAACTCGTTACCCGTAACTCTCAGGAAAGAAATAACTATCTGATTGAAAAAGAAATTTAAAAACAGATAACGAAAAACAGGATTTATAACCTGTATGTTTTAAGTCGTGATTTACTGAAATTCAACCAACAAGTTGTTTATTTCCTTGTTCACTAAAAAAAATGAAAGAGCTTTTATTAGTTGGTTTTGGCGGCTTTATTGGCAGTATCGCGAGGTTTTTGTTTTCCAGATTAAATCTCTCGTGGCATTTTCTGTCCGTACCTATGGGAACGCTTACAGTAAATGTACTCGGTAGCTTAATCATCGGTTTTTTAGTTGGTTTATCAATGCGTAGCACACTTATAACCAACGATATTAGATTGTTTCTGATGGTGGGGTTTTGCGGGGGATTTACCACATTCTCCTCCTTTACCAGCGAAAACCTGACCCTGCTACAAAGCGGACAGGTAGGCATTGTATTACTTTATACAGGAGCCAGCATTGTACTTGGTTTTTTATCGGTTTATCTCGGCTATGTTTTATCCAACATAATATAAATATTTATGGAAAACAGCATATTGAAAATATACCTAAGCAGCACCGATAAACACGGCAGTACCTTGCTTTACGAGCATATTGTAGAGGAAGCCCGCAAATACGGCATAAATGGCGCTACTGTGTATCGCGGCGTAATGGGTTACGGCCCCAGCAGCAAACATATCAACACATCCAGATTTTGGGAGTTGACAGAAAAACTGCCCATTGTTATTGAAATAATAGACGTAAACGAAAAAATAAGGAGTTTTTATCAGTTTATTTCCGAAGACATTGAAAAAGCTGCTAAAGGCTGTACTATAACAATTCAACCCATTGATTTCTTTTATCAGAGAAATGGTAAAAGTTGAGATTTAGTCAGATGCTAAAACAAATAATTGCCTGAAAAAATATGATTGATATATTAAAAATTGTTTTACCTGCACTTTTAGTACTTGTTACAGCCTATGTGGTGTTGCACAAGTTTCTGCTGAACGAAGAAAAAAACAGGTTATTTGAGCTCAAAAAAAATAATTTGGCCACAATAACACCTATCCGACTAAGAGCCTACGAAAGACTTATGCTGGTATTGGAACGCACATCGCCCAACGCTTTGGTAGTGGCAACAGTTCGACCGGGAATGAAAGCGCTTGAACTACAAACCAAATTGCTCGATACAATCAGACAGGAGTTTTCGCACAATGTATCGCAGCAAATTTACATCAGCAACGAACTGTGGTCGGCGGTACGTGTAGCTCAGGAAAGCCTTATTCAGTTAGTGAATGTTTGTGCCGGCAAAGTGCAAGCTGAGGACGATGCAGTAGTATTGGCCGAAATCATTATTCAGGTATACGCTTCGAGCGAGGATACCCCTACTGAACAGGCCATAGGGTTATTAAAAGATGAAGTCAGAATATTGTTTTAAAAACACATTTCAGGCCATATTATGAAACGGGCAGCCAAGCTGGTTTCATATATAATTTTTCAAATAATGACGCATGAGAGTATTCAAAAAAATATATATCATTTTTGTGTTACCGGTACTGCTTTACAGCTGTGCCGATACCAGCGCATGCCGCGAAGAAACCGAAGTGAATGTTCAGATAAACTTTTATGAGCGTACCTATATAACTGCCACCAAAAAATATGCTTACAACGCATTAACGGTAGATAGTATATGGGCTAAAGGTTTAGATTTAGATTCCTTTTTGTACAAAAAAAAGTTGGATCAGGAACTTATCCTTGTTCCTTTACGTAAAACCGAAAATCAGTCTGATTTCACCATTCGTTTCAACAATACCACCGACACTGTGAGCATTTTTTATCAGAACAACGATAAATTTTATCTGTCGCTCGAATGCGGATGTATTGTGGTACATACCATCGACGAAGTTTTGTCAACAGGTCATTTCATTGATTCTGTTGCTGTTATTAACCGTGAAGTTATCAATTCAAATGCAGAAAATATTCAGTTATATCATTTTTAGTATACTGTTGCTTGGCTGCATTATGCCGGTTGGTGCGCAACAAAAAACTACGCCAGCTAAAAACACGCCGGCCGACACCGTTAAAGTAGATCTGTTTAACGGTTTCAGAGTCGATATCGACGCTGTACCCGTAATATCAGGGCTTTTAGGCAACAAAGAAACGTTCTCGTACGAAGCAGCACTTCAGGCCTATATCAAGAATAAATATTATCCGGTAATAGAACTCGGATATGCCGGCGCCAACAAAACCACCGATGCTGAAGCCAATTTCAAAACCAACGGTATGTTTGGAAGAATAGGTGTGGATATAAATCTGATAAAATCAAAAAAAGGAGTAACTCAAACTGATAATATGGCGCTTTTGGGTATCAGGTTTGGTTACTCAGGCTTCAAATACACCCTTGCAAATGTAATTATTACCGATGATTACTGGGACGAAAGCACTGTGCACAACTATAACAACATCCGAAGCCGGAAGGCTTGGTTCGAATTATCAGGAGGAATGCGGGTAGAAATATCCCCCAATATATTTATGGGATGGACGGTAAAATACCGGAATCTTTTCAAAAAACCTGAAACAGGCACCATAAGCCCGTGGTTTGTACCTGGGTTTGGTATAAACACTACAGGTACTACCTGGGGAGTAAATTATTGCATAGGCTACAAATTCAACTTTAAGAAATAAGCCTTGCAAAAAACACTTAAGTAACAGACGGAATAAAGTTGTATTGCAGAAAAAGTCAGTGCACTTATTTACAATTTTCATCCTTGTTATTTTACAAACTAAAAGAAGAAAAACAACCAAATAACAAAAAACATTTATGAATTCAACGCAAATCTTAAATCGCGCAGCCGACAACATCCGTGTTTTGGCTGCCTCAGCTGTTGAGAAAGCAAAATCCGGTCATCCGGGTGGTGCTATGGGCGGAGCTGATTTTGTCAACGTACTGTATTCTGAGTTTCTGGAATACGACCCCAAAAATCCAAAATGGGAAGGTCGCGACCGCTTCTTTCTCGATCCGGGTCACATGTCGCCAATGCTTTATTCCGTATTAGCCTGTTCCGGAAAATACACAATGGGCGAGCTTGCTCAGTTCCGCCAATGGGATAGTCCAACTCCGGGTCACCCCGAAGTAGATGTAATGCGAGGAGTAGAAAACACATCAGGACCATTGGGACAAGGACACGTGTATGCTGTAGGAGCTGCCATAGCAGCCAAATTTCTGAAAGCGCGTTTTGGTGAAGTTATGAGCCAAACTATATATGCCTACATTTCGGACGGTGGTGTTCAGGAAGAAATTTCGCAAGGTGCAGGTCGTCTGGCCGGTCACCTGGGATTGGACAATCTGATTATGTTTTACGACTCCAACGACATACAGCTTTCGACAGAAACAAAAGACGTTACCAGCGAAGATGTAGCTAAAAAATACGAAGCGTGGGGATGGAAAGTAATCAAAATTAACGGTAATGACGCTGAAGCAATTCGCGCTGCCCTTACCGAAGCTAAAGCTGAAACTGAAAAACCAACCATCATCATCGGAAAAACCATTATGGGCAAAGGAGCCCGTAAAGCCGATGGTTCGAGCTTCGAAAATCAGTGTGCTACCCACGGTATGCCATTGAGCGAATGTGGTGCTTCGTACGACGAATCAATCAAAGTATTGGGTGGCGACCCTCAAAATCCTTTTGTTTTATTCCCCGAAACTGTAGAATTATATGCCAAACGTGCAGCAGAATTAGAAAAAATTGTAGCTGCAAAATATGCAGCTAAAGCAGCCTGGGCTAAAGCAAATCCTGAATTGGCGGCAAAAATGGACTTTTTCTTCTCTGGAAAAACCAATGTAAACTGGGACGCTATTGTTCAAAAACCGGGTCAGGCAACACGTGCCGCATCAGCCACAGTATTGGGCGAGTTAGCTAAACAGGTTGAAAACATGGTAGTAGCCAGTGCCGACCTATCGAATTCTGACAAAACCGACGGTTTCCTCAAAAACACCAAAGCATTCAAAAAAGGTGATTTTTCGGGATCATTCCTACAAGCCGGTGTAGCTGAGTTAACCATGGCTTGTGTGGCAATAGGTATGAGTTTACACGGAGGAGTAATTCCTGCCTGTGCTACTTTCTTTGTGTTTTCTGACTATATGAAACCTGCCGTACGTATGGCTGCATTGATGGAACAACCCGTGAAATTCATCTGGACTCACGACGCATTCCGCGTAGGTGAAGACGGACCAACACACGAACCAGTGGAACAGGAAGCTCAGATTCGTCTGATGGAAAAACTCAAAAATCACAAAGGACACAGCTCTATGCTGGTTTTGCGTCCGGCCGACGTAGAAGAAACCACTGTGGCATGGCGTATGGCTATCGAAAACACTCACACACCTACTGCATTGATTTTGTCACGTCAGAATATTGTTGACCTGCCGGCAGCCACCAACCGCAAGGAAGAGGCCAAGCAGGCTGAAAAAGGCGGCTATATTGTTAACTGCGACGGCAATCCGGATGTAATTCTTGTTGCCTCAGGTTCGGAAGTATCTACGCTTAACGAAGGTGCTGCTCTGCTTCGTGCCGAAGGTGTGAAAGTTCGTCTGGTATCAGTACCATCCGAAGGATTATTCCGCAGCCAACCTAAAGCATATCAGGAAAGCGTACTGCCTAAAGGTGCTAAGATATTCGGACTTACTGCCGGCTTACCTGTAAACCTCGAAGGACTTGCAGGCTCAAACGGCAAAGTATGGGGACTTGAATCTTTCGGATTCTCGGCTCCTTACAAAGTGCTCGACGAAAAACTCGGATTTAACGGTAAAAACGTTTACGAACAGGTTAAAAACTGGTAATACAGTTGGCTGATGTTGCGTTGATGGCATCATCGGTTCGTAAACTAAGCAAACAACTGCGTCAACAGATTATTTCTGTTTGACGCATTGTTTATTATAAAAATACTAACTAACAAAATCGTTTGCAGCAGTCTGATACCCGTAATTCGGCGCACTTATCCGTTTAAGAACAGAGTATTTAAGGAAATCAGTAGGGCAACGTAAACAAAATCATGGATTTTCTTTCAATCATCATTATTGGCATTGGTCTTTCCATGGATTGCTTTGCTGTAGCTATAAGCAAAGGAATGTGCCTGAAAAGATTTAAGTTTAAGAAAGCCTTTAAAATGGCTTTTCTATTCGGTCTTTTTCAAGGTTTAATGCCTCTAATCGGTTTCTTCGGCGGTAAAGCTTTTACCGAACTTATCAGTTCGCTCGATCATTGGATAGCTTTCGGCCTGCTTGGATTTATTGGTGGCAAAATGTTTATTGAAGGATTAAAACCCATCGACCCCAAATGCGACACCACCCCTCACCCATTCAGATGGAAAGTACTTATTACACTGGCTCTGGCTACAAGTATTGATGCTTTGGCCACAGGAATTATTTTTGTTTCGTTTCCGGATAAAATCTGGTTTGCCATAGCCAGTATTGGAGCAATTAGCTTTCTCTTTTCTTTTATTGGCGTATATATGGGTGCAAGCTTTGGCCTCCGTATTAAACTGAATGTTGAAGTAATCGGCGGCATTATTCTGATAGGTATCGGGCTTAAGATATTGATTGAACATCTTACAACCAATTGTTGACCGGCAATAAACAACCACACTACGCTATATTAACTCAAATATTTTTATAAAACAATGAATTTAAAAAGGTCACTTCTCTGGCTTTGTATGCTTATGCAGCCTGTGTTTATTTTGGCTGCAGAACCTGCTCCGGGTTATAAACTTTACGGATTTGTACGAAATGATTTTTATTATAACAGCAGGCAAAATGTTGAAGCGCTGGATGGTTTGTTCAGCATTTTCCCAAAACCTACCGAGCCCGACAATCTGGGCGACGATAAAAATGCAACGGCCAACGCCGAAATGCTGAGTATTGCTACCCGGTTAGGAATTGATTTTACAGGAGCTCCGGCTTTAGGCGCTAAAACTTCGGCTAAGATAGAATGCGATTTTGCAGGTTTCTCAGCAAATTATTATGTAATCAGACTACGGCAAGCATATGTAAAACTAAACTGGGACAAAACAGAACTGCTCGTAGGGCAAACATGGCATCCGCTTTTTGGCAGTGTAATGCCTACCATCCCCTCGCTGAATGCCGGCTCACCGTTTCAGCCGTTTAACCGCAGCCCGCAAATACGGGTTAAACAAGCTCTTGGGAAAAATTTAGCGCTTACCATGGCTGCTACCTACCAAATGCAATACATGACTCAGGGGCCTAACGGAGCAAGCGCGAGCTATATGAAAAATGCGCTGTTGCCCAATCTGTTTGCTTCTATCGAAAACAAAACAGGCAACTGGACTACAGGGCTGGGATTGGATACAAAAACCATCAGGGTGAATCACCAAACGCATAGTTCGCTGAGTGCTGTGGCTTACGGACAATATGTGGGTAAAAAGCTTCAGGTAAAAGCCAAAGCGCTGTACGGACAAAACTTAAGCGACCACCTGATGATAGGTGGCTATGGAGTTAGCGGCAACGACACCAAGTATGGCGAAGCTACCTATACTAACTTCAACACACTGACTTCGTGGGTAAATGTAGTGTACGGAACCAAGGTACAAGTGGGTATATTCGGCGGTTTATCGCAAAATATGGGAACTGACAAAGACCTGCTTGCGAACATAACCGGAAACTTCACGGCCTATGGTTACGGATTTTACAACGGCAGTCAGGAGCTTTTAGACCAGGTATACAGGGTATCGCCACATATTTCGTACAATCTGAACCATATCAGGTTAGGTCTGGAGTACGAACTTACGTCGGCACAGTACGGAACCATACAGGCCAACGGGCGCGTATACAACCCGTACACAGTGAGCAACCACAGAGCAGTAGCCACTATCAGCTATATTTTTTAATTGATAGCGGAATTTATCCGGTATCATTCAGAGCAATAATTTCTGAAATAAACCAACACCTGCGGTATTACATCATAAACGCCGCAGGTGTTAGCTTTTTTAAATAAGGTAATGTGTCAATGTTTTACTATCCGTAGGATATTCATGTTATATCTATGTTTATCCCCCTACGGGAAATAATCTTCTATAAATAAATTTCAAATCCTGATTCACATTATTTACTAAAGCTATTTATAAATTCAGGATACCAATCATCCACTTTATTATTTTGATTTTTGTCGTATATTTTCAGAAGGTTTTCAGTAAAGATTTTCATTTTACTGAATCCCCTATCTGTCATCAGCTCTGCAACTTGCTGATTAGCTTTTTCGGCAACATCCGGGCTGAAATTATCCTTACAGTATATTAAAAACAATCCGAATGTCATATATTCATTAAATACCCGTTCAGGATTAGGATAATACTCAGTTCCATATTTTGTTGTATCTACCCATTCCTCTCTGTTTTTAAACACATTATCAATAAGCTCTTTGTTTTGCGTTGTAGGATTGCTCACATAATTATGGTCAATTTCCGTAAACATAATTCTTGTATTCAGAACAATGTTATCCATTTGCGATAATTTAGGATCTTCTTCTACGGGAGGTAAAACCATCATAATTTGTTTAAATCCGTTATCGGTATATGAAGTTGTATAGTTCAATCCGTTGATTAACGGTGAACACATAATGGTATAGTTATTTACCTGCGTTTTACACTTACTTTCAAGCCAATCCCATTGTTTCTGCAGGTCTGCGAGCCTGTTATAATCAGAAATTATTTTGTTGTAATAGTCTTTATGAGATTTAAAAAACTTTCTGAAACCTGATTTTTTTGCAAAATCTTCAATTTCCTTTTTATATGTCGTTATGGGATTTATCTTTACTGTCGTGTGCGAGGAAACACTTTGTGCAGGAAAAATGTAAGTTTTATCTTCAACTAATTTTCCACCTTTAAAATTATAGCTCAGTGCATTTCCTGTAAGGAAAATGTAGTAAACGGGATTTGACTTCATGATAGAGTCGAATTTTAAAATTATCGCCTCGTTTTCAAATCTTTTAAAGTTTTGAATAACATCTTTATAATAATCACCCGTTTGCGCCACCATGTCGTCATTTTCAAGTCCAACCTCAGTAATGGCAATCATGATATGCAGGAGTTCCTTTACCTCATCGATTTCAATTTTTACTTTTCCCTGGTTTTCCTTTTTAAACTTTTCGCTAAAGTTTGCTTTTTTAAATTCATCTTGCGCAAATAAACCAAGAGAACATAAGATCATTAGTGAGAATAAAAGTATTCTTTTCATACGTAAATAATTGTTTTTTTAAAGATCGTATGGAACTCGCATGTCAAATTTTCACTGTCTTTGGTGAATACTCGTATTCATGCTCGTTTCATTTTTACAAATTTTTATTTTAATTAAAATCCGATAAAAACCGGAATGATGTTTTTTTGATTATGTTTTATTTTATTGGTATCAATATGGATAAATAATTCAACGTTTGCAGTCTTATTTCTGAAAATTTGCATTTTCGCTGCATAGACATATTTTAATTCAACAAATTAGGAATCAAACAAGTAGTCCGAACGCAAACACTCATAAAAACTAAGGATGTAAGTATAAATACGATAAAGCTATCAGGTAAAAGGAAATGCTTATACAGCAATAATCCAAGAAAAGTCGCAATTTGCCGGGATGGGTTAACAAATACAGGTGACTCCCGTTTGAAATACTCTAACGTTGTTTCCCGAAAAATGTTTATTGAAATAAGTCAATTGGAGCAAAAAAAAATCAATCCGGTAAGTACATGACAAAAAAATAGAAACGCGGATACAGCCGATTTAGCTGATATACACTGATTTATTGTAGTAATAAAACGGATTTTAATTCTGATTTATTTACTACGTAATTGGCGGATTAGTGCTCGCTGCTGAAAATCAGCTGACTTCACTTGTGAAGTCAAAAATCTGTAATGTAATCCGCATCAAGATAACTTTTGAGTTTACAGTGAA
>JAFNAV010000072.1 GCA_017860345.1 Bacteroidota bacterium
ATGGCATTGTAACGCATACGGTCGGCACGTCCGGTGAGGTTGTTCACCACCACTTCGCCCTCGCGACTGGCAGTGTGTGCCAACAATGAGAATCCGGTTACATCGCCCGCAGCAAAAACGCCGGGAATATTGGTGCGCATTTTTTCGTCCACTTTGATACCGCCTTTCAGAAGCTCCACGTTCAGGTTTTCGAGTCCGAAGCCTTTTGTTACTGCACGCCGACCCACGCTCACCAGAATTTTTTCACCTTCTACGATCTGTGTTTCGCCATCTTTCTCAAAAAACACTTTGTTACCTTCTATTTTCACTACTTTGGCATTCAGGTTGAAATTGATGCCTTTTTTAGCATACATTTCACGTAACATAGCTGAAATTTCATAATCGTTTTGTCCTAAAATTTCAGGCAACATTTCCACCACAGTTACTTCGGTACCAAGACTGTTGTAAAAGCTGGCAAATTCCATCCCGATCACGCCGCCACCGATAATGACTAAAGATTTGGGTTGTTCTTTCAAATCCAGAATTTCACGATTGGTGAGAATAATATCACCTGCTTCCGCAAGGCCGGGAATAGGCGGAACAAATGCTTCCGAACCTGTGCATATCAACAGGTTAGCGCCAATATAGCTCTCACCGCCACTACTTACCTCCACTCCTTTCTCACTTCGTCCCATTATCATAGCTTCGCCTTTTACAACGGTAACATGATGCATTTTCATTTTGCCTTCTACCCCGGCCACCAATTTGCGCACCACCTTATTTTTGCGGGCAACTATTTTTCCGTAATCGAAACGAATATTCTCGCCATACACGCCATACTTGTCGCCATGAAGGGCATTTTCGTATGTTTTGGCTGAGTAAAGCAAGGTCTTAGTCGGGATACAACCTTCATTGAGACACACGCCACCCATACTTTTCTTTTCGAATAAGATAACTTTCAGTCCTTTATGACCTGCACGTTCAGCAGCCACATAGCCGGCTGGACCACCACCGATAATCATTAAGTCGTACATTTTAAGAAATTTGCCAATGTGAGAATATGCCAATGTGCCAATTTTGCGAACACAGTGAAAACTCTCTCATTGTAATTATTTATTTGAATATTTTATTTTTTGCAAATATAACCATTCTTAATCATTGGCATATTGGCACATTGGCTTATTGGCATATTAAATTATTGGCATATTAAAAAATATCCAACTCTAATGTTTCTATCTCAATAGCAATCTGTTTCAGAAAGCGGGTAGCTTCGCCGCCGTCCAATGAGCGGTGATCGTATGTTAAACTTAAGCCAATGTAAGGCACGAAACCATATACCCCATCACCCAAATCCTTAGGACGCGGCACAATGGTGTTTACCCCCAAAATAGCCGATTGCGGGAGGTTAATCACCGGCGTAAACATTTCCACACCATAATTTCCTAAATTTGACACCGTGAAAGTTGCCGCTTCGGCTGCCAAAAGTTCAGGAGCAATGGCGCCTTTTTTGCAGGCGTTGGCAACTTCTTTCAACTGATTAGAAAGTCCGATAATAGAAAGGTCATCGGCATTACGAACAGCCGGAACCATCAAACCCCGTTCGGTATCTACGGCCAAACCCAGATGAACTTTACTGAACAATCGCATAGAATCGCCTAAGAAGTGTGAATTTACATTCGGGAATTTTTTCAGGGCTTTGATCACTGCAAAGCATACAAAATCGTTGATGGTAAGATTGACCGAAAGTGTTCCTGCTTCGAATGCTTTTTTGGCTCGCTTGCGAAGGTTCTGAATATTGCGGGCATCAGCACCAAGATGATGGGTAAGTTGAGCAGAATTTTGCAACGAAGCGTGCATCGATTTAGCAATAATTTTGCGAATATTCGATAGCTTTTTGTCTTCGTAATCCACTCCATATACAGTATTTACCGGAGGTGGTAATAAGTCGGTCGATTTAGCAGTTCCGGCCAGTCCCGATCCTGATTCCTGAGGTTGTACACCTTCTTCAGCAGCAATTTTCTTTGCCAGCGGAGTCAACTTCGGACGGTTTTCGAGCGCAGCCAACACGTCTTTTTCAATCACACGCCCTTTAGGTCCCGAACCAGCCAACTGCGTAGCATCAATGGCTTCTTTTTCAGCCAGAGCTTTGGCACGAGGAGAAATAAAGCCCCCTCCAACCTCCCCCTTGGGGGAGGCTTTTGCCTCAACAGTAACATTAATTGCTTCGGGTTGTGCTGTAGTTGCTACAGGTTCTGCAACCTGCAAATCCCCCTGTGGGGGATTTAGGGGGCTTTCCCCCAGCAATGCAGCAAAGTCTTCGCCCGGCTGACCGATAATCATCATGTTTTGCAACACGGGTACTTCATCTCCATCATTGTAGAAGCACTCCAGTACCACCCCATCGGTGGGTGATTCTTCTTCAAACGAAGCTTTATCGGTTTCGTAAGTAAAAAGTATTTCAGCCTTTTTTACTGAATCGCCTTTTTTCTTTTTGATTTCGGTGATAATACAACTTTCCACCGACTGACCCTGTTTGGGCATTATAACTATTACAGCCATATATGATTTTTAAATAATTATCAGAATTGAGGTTACTAAAGAAAAAACCACGGTTGATTTTTGTAACTTTAGGTATGCGCAAAATTATAGCATCAGAAAAAACAAATGGCGTTTTTTTTGACACAAAACCTTTATTTTTTGACCCGAAAGCAATATATATAAAAAACATTTTTGGTCAACCAATATAAGCTCAATTTTAATTTTCAGAATTGATAATCAGGCACATTGAAAAAGCCACAATTACAATATGTCTATCATTACGTTAAACTTTACGGAAATAATATTGCTGATATTTAATAATTTCGATATATCTTTGCAAAAAAAAGGTATGTTTTAAGAACAATAAGAAAGTTTTAAACCTGATTTAACTTTATTATCTACCAATTACACATATTAAAAAAATATGTCAGAAACAATTACAAAATTAAAAGACCTGTCACAAGATCGTCCGGCAGACGTAGTTATTTCGAAGCTCAAAGAGTTAATTAACTCTGGCGTTTTGAAGCCCGGCGACAGACTACCTGCCGAAAGAAAAATGGCGGCTGATTTTGGTTTCGGAAGGACCCAGATACGCGAAGCATTGCACAAACTTGAGTTTTATGGAATTATAAAAACCTTGCCTCAAAGCGGGTCTGTAATCAACGGACTGGATATCAACACGCTGGATGGACTTATTTCTGACGTACTAAATCTTCAGAACTATGATTTTTTCTCATTGGTTGAAACGCGCTATGTACTGGAAGTGAACGCAATAAGGCTATGTGCGCTCCGATGGGACGATGCCGACATGGCTAAATTAGAAAAAGCTCACCATAATTTTATCAAGTATTTTGATACTGATGATCGCGTAGGCCATGATTTTGCCTTTCACAGAGCGATAGCCGAAACCTGTCACAATCCTGTGTTCAAAGCCATGTTAATGATTGTAACGCCCGACATTATGACCATTTATCAAAGAGATCGTATTTGTGCTCAGGACAACGCTGTGGTTGAAGAACATCAAAAAATGATAGATGCCATCAAGGCCAGAGATGGAGAATTGGCTGCTCAGCTCATGGGCGAACATTTACAAGGCGTACTCAGCTTTGCTAAATCTAAGTTAGAATCAGGTAATCAAAACTAATTAAAGTAAAAACTTTTTGTTGATCGAGCCCTGTTCAATCATACTGCATACTAAGTTAAAGTCACCTACACCGGGTGGCTTTCTTTATTTTACCAAAAAACACATAAAAATATGTTTAAGAACATAAATCGAAAAAAAAGATAGAAAACATATTGCGCATATAAAACTAAATTGTAATTTTGGTCGACCAAATTATTGGTTGACCAATTTTTTATACACAAGAAATACAAACACACACATATAAATCAAGCAATTAGCTACAAAAGTTTTATAAAAAGAACAAGATTAACAAACACATAAACTTCTATTTATATTAATTAATACATGAAAAAAACTGGTGTAAATTTATTAAGAAACGTGGCCATAGTACTTATACTGATGCTGATGAGCAGTGGTATGGCTATTTCGCAAATCACAGTAAAAGGTAATATTACCGACAAAAACAACGAACCACTCATCGGCGTAAATGTAAGAGCTCAAGGCTCATCGAGCGGCACAATAACTGATTTCAATGGCAGTTATTCCATAGAAGTACCGGGTAGTAAATCGGTTCTCGTATTTTCATACATTGGTTACAGAACCGTTGAAAAAGCGGTTGGACAAAACACCACAATTAATGTAGTACTGGAAGAAGACGTACATAGCATCGACGAAGTAGTGGTAGTAGGATACGGCGTGCAGAAGAAATCACACCTCACCGGTTCTGTTTCAAAATACAAAGACGATAAATTAGGCGATTTGGCAGTTTCACGCCTCGATCAGGCATTACAGGGAAAAATAGCCGGAGTTAGCGTGCAAAACACAACTACCGAAGCCGGTTCGGCGCCACAAATCAGAGTTCGTGGAATGGGATCAATCAGTGCCAGCAACGAACCGCTTGTAGTGGTGGATGGTTATCCTGTTGCCGAAGGTCTTGCCTTTGTCGATATGAACGACGTTGAGTCAATCGAGGTACTTAAAGATGCAGCTTCGTCGGCCATATACGGTTCGCGTGGTGCCAACGGAGTAATTCTGGTTACCACCAAAAGCGGCGATGTGGCCAAAGCTAAATATAGCGTAAAGGCATACACGGGTTTCAAAAGCGTATACAGCCTTCATAACCTGATGAGTGCCAACGAATATGTGGATATGTTGCTGGACGAACAATCCAAAGGAGGTACCGGTCCGTCGACAGCTGAGTTGGCCTGGAAAAGTATTGACAATTACACCGACTGGCAGCGTGAAGCTTTGCGCGATATAGCCAAAATAACGAACGCACAGTTCAGTGTATCAGGTGGAAAAAAAGAGGCTAAATATTATGTTTCGGGTAGCTATACCGGCGACGAAGGTGTAATGATACACAGCAAATACGACAAATACAACTTCAGAGCAAAACTGGATGCTGCGCTTTCAAAGAATGTTGATTTTGGATTGAACCTGAGCCCTTCGTATTCAAGAAAAGAAACTCCGGCTACAAACTTTATTGATTTCTACAGAACTTATTCATGGCTTCCTGTACGACATACCGAAGCTACAGCCGCTATTACTGGTCAGCCGGTAGGTTCGTATGCCCACGGCCGGCATTTTAACAACAAAGAATATACCGACGCTGATGGCAACGTATTTACAGCAAGTCCGTGGGGAACATCAAACAACAATCCCCGCTCCATTATGGATAACGAAAGCAACTTTACCGATGATTACCGGATGACCGGATCGGCCTATCTGAACGTACGTTTAGCTAAAGGACTGGAATTCAAGACATCAAACGGGTACTATGTGCAATATCGCGAAAACAACATTTATCACAACGCTAATGCCAAAAGTGATGGTGATGCCAACTACGCCATTTATACCAATAAACTGACAGTAGACCTGCTTAGCGAAAACACCCTGAATTATTCAAAAAGTATTGGTAAACATGACTTTACCGGATTACTGGGCTATACCGCCAATAAGGTAACCACAAAAGCTGCCGGCATAAAAGGTACAGGGTTTCCTACAGACTATGTACAAACCATCAACGCTGCTACCGGCATTACGATAGAAGAAACTGATGGAACACGCCGCACTTATACCATGGCCGAAGAAGAAATGCTGATTTCGGGTCTGGCTCGTGTTACTTACAGTTACGACAATAAATATCTGTTTTCAGGAAGCCTTCGCGGCGATGCCAGTTCAAAATTCGGACCCGAAAATCAATTAGGGTGGTTCCCTTCAGTATCATTGGGATGGAGAGCTTCGGAAGAAAAATTCATTAAGGAAACCGGAAAAATTGACCAACTCAAGTTCAGAGCAAGCTGGGGCGTAACCGGCAACAACGATATAACCAACTACGCCGCCTATGACAAACTGCAAAGTGCCAACTATGTATTCGGGTCGGGTTCGACACTGAATGCCGGGCTTGCCAACACAAGTAGCGTATTAGGCAACAAAGCAATCACCTGGGAACAAAGTTATGAATATAACGCAGGATTCGACCTCAGTATACTGAAAAGCCGTATCAACCTGTCGCTCGACGCTTATTACTCCATCACTAAAAGTTTGCTTTTTGAACAGCCGGCTATGGCCATAAGCGGATATACCGAATATTGGAATAATATTGGTAAAGTACGTAATCAGGGTATTGAAATAGAGTTAAACACATATAATATTAAAAAGAAAAAATTTGAATGGCAAACATCATTCAATCTTTCGTTCAACAACAACCGCTTACTACAACTTGGCGACGGCGAAGAACGGCTGCTTAGCTACGGAGAGCGTAGCGAAGTATATGTTGCCAAAGTAGGTGCTCCGTCAATCCAGTACTATGGATACAAAACCGATGGCATATGGCTTTCGCAGGAAGAGATTGATAACAGCGGATATACTTTTCTTGTAGGAAAAACGGTACGTCCGGGTACATTGAAAGTAGTTGATCAGGATGGAAATAAGATTATCAATGCCGACGACCGCGTAGAACTTGGCAATCCATTTCCGAAGTTTAACTGGGGGATGACCAACTCATTCAAAATAGACAGATTTGATGTATCGGTACAATTGCAGGGAGTGCAAGGAGTAACTGTACTGAACGGCGACGGATATTACAGCGAAACAAAGAAAATAAACAAGGCATACACCACCAACAGATTTATTTCTACAGCATATCCGGGCGATGGCAAAACTCCAACATTTGCTAACGGCGATGGCATGCAGTGGGAACTTACCGACTATCTGCTTCAGGATGCGTCGTATGCAGCTATCAGAGATGTAAATATAGGTTATACATTTGACAAAAAATTATTGCGCAAAATCAAAGTTAACACCTTGCGTTTATATGCTTCAGGTCAAAACCTGCTTTATGTTTGGTCAAGCGGATATAAAGGAATTAACCCCGAAGCACGTTCTACAAGCGGCACCTATTCGTCGCCCCTTGTAAGTGGATATCAAAGAGGAGCCTTCCCTTTACAGAGAACATTTTCGTTTGGTCTCGAAGTAGGGTTCTAAACAGTTATAAACATCTATATTTCAACATATAATAAAATATAATTATGAAACTGGCATCAGCGCAGAAGTGCACCAATAAGGAAACAAATCTGCCATGCAAGTTGCATACGACCCACTAAAAAACAATTATAATCGTATGAAAATATTCAAATATATTCCCATCGTTTTTCTTCTTATCTTTACCAGTTGCGATTTGGAATTGCAACCTATCTCGGAAATAGGAGAAGGAAGTTACTATAAAAATACGGCTGAAATCAATTCAGCTGTTATAGCCTGCTACAATGGCCTGCAAGCTCCGCTCGAATTTGAATGGATGCTAACCGAATTGCGCTCTGACAATAGCCGCTTGTACAATACGGCCACTACCTCGTCGGACAACACGCTTCTTTTTGATTTTGATCAATCCAAAGTATCGGCTACCAATACAAGAGTTTACGATTACTGGCAAACCGTATACCATAATATAGCACGTTGTAATACTGTGCTTAAGCATATTGATGTGGTAACAACCGATAGTTTGAAAAAACAGTACGAAGGTGAAGCCCGCTTTATCCGTGCCTATCATTATTTCAACTTAGTACGCCTGTTTGGCCCCGTGTTTATTGTTACCGAACGCATCAGCGCCGAAGAAGCCCGCAAGTACGACAGAAGTCCGGTAGAAGATGTGTATACTTTGATAGTAAACGACCTGAATGAGGCTATTGCCAAACTTCCGGCAACTTACGCTACCAGCGAAAAAGGACGCATCACCAGCTGGGCAGCTAAAACATTATTAGCCAAAGTATACATTACCCAAGGCCTTGTAAACGAAACAACCAGAAACTTACTGAAAGATGTATACGAAAACAGCGGTTACAGACTGATGACTACCTACGAAAGTGTTTTCAGCATTAATAATGAAGTAAATGATGAGATACTTTTCACCGTACGTTTCAAATCAGGCGGACTGGGATTGGGCTCAATTTTCGGTAATAGATTTGCTCCGCAACAAAGTGGTTCGAGCGTTATCAATGGCGATGGCAGTGGGTATAATTATCCGTCGAGCGACCTGGTACAGGCCTATACAAGTACCGATAGCCGCAAGGATGTAACCATAGCACTGAGCTACGTCAACGACAAAAGTCAGGTTATCGACAGAAGATATGTGAAAAAATATTTATCACCTGTATCTATTAAAGATGATGGAGATAAAGACTGGCCTATACTCCGTTTTGCCGACGTGATACTACTTTACGCCGAAGTGGAAAACGAACTGGATGGTGTAGCAGCAGCTTTGCCCCTGATTAACCAAACCAGAATGCGAGCCGGGCTTACTGACCTGAAAGAAAGCGCATTGCCCAACAAACATGCTATGCGTATGGCTATTGAGAAAGAGCGCAGACTGGAGTTTGCTTACGAAAATCAACGCTGGTTTGACCTTATCCGCACCAACCGTGTGCTCGAAGTAATTAATTCTCATTATACTACCGAAGATTATTATCTGTCGCTTACAGGCGTAGGTCCGCTAACCGAAAGCAGCACCTTACTTCCTGTACCTCAGAAGGAAATTGACATCAACCAGAATGTTACCCAAAATCCGGGTTATTAATCTCTGTAAGTTATATTTATAAATATCATTTAAATACAAAAATGAAAACATCATTCAACATAAAAAATCTGTTACTGACATTCATTTTAATTGCAGGAATTACTGCTTGTCAGGAAGATACGTTCATTGAAACATTTGAGATTAAAGCACCGGTTATATCATCCTTTTCGCCACAAACCGGTGAAGTTGGCAGCGAGATTACAATCACAGGTGAAAACCTGCAACGTGTAGACACGGTACTTATTGGCGACGGACTGGCCGAAATAAAATACCGCATAAGTAGCACCAAACTGGTGGCTAAAGTACTTAGCTCATCGCGCAATGGTAAGATTACAGTTGAAAATTCGGCCGGAAAGTCCGAATCGTCAGACAGTTTCACCATTACCTATCTCAATCCCTACATTGACCCGGCAAACTATCCGGCATCGGGTACGGTGAATGAAGAAATAGTGCTCACAGGCGAACACCTGAACGTGATTGACTCCATTATGCTCGGCGACAAAAAAGCGTCTATCATCAGCAAAAGAGCCAATGAAATTGTATTCAAAGTTCCATTCTCCGACAATGAAACTCCTGTTACATTCCGCTATGTTTATTTCAATGGTACTGAGAATATTCAGGTAGGACCACAAGGCGAAACTTTCACCATTTTGAAAGAAGCACCGGCAGTAACTTATTGTCCTACAGCTCTTACCAAATACTCTCCTGTAACTATTCAGGGTGAAAGGTTAGCGCTGATTGATTCAATTTTTGTAGGTAATGTAAAGATGCTGATAAAATATAAATCGGACACCGAAATCACCATTGATATGCCGGCAAATTATTTCGGTGGAAATATGAGTGGCGAACTTAGTGGCGTATATTACGGCGTGCGCAGAGTTATACTTACCGACGATTTTCATGTTACTGCCGATGCCAACGAGCCACGTTACTACAAGTACACCAACATATTGTTAAGTTCAAGAGTTGCTTATGGAGGTACCGAGGATGCGTTTTTTGACGCCGAGACAGGCGCTGTGTTCAACAGTTGCTCACTGGCCGACAATAAAGCTGCCGTAGACTTCTTCCTTTATGACCAAACAACGTATGTGCAACTTTACGGGCCTCACAACTCAAGCACAACACTTAAAAACTTCAAATGCAATGGCGTAAGCATTGACACACAGGATGGTAGCTACAGCGACTTTTATGGAACAGGAGGTATCGAAACCAAGTTTAAAGTGCTGAGCCGCGACTCGGCCAATCATCTGGCAGTAATCAACGCCTACGAAGCCGGCACTATAGTAGAACTGAACGATGCTCTTTTTGCAGGTATCAGCAAACCCGGTACAAGTTCGCCACGTATATATGAGTCGGCCAGCGCTTCAGGCTATAGTATAACATCGGGACATTTCTCAATAGATAAAAATAACATTGGCTGGGTTAGAAATTACAAAACGGGTAAAAATGGGATTATCAAAGTAACCAGCCTTCCCAAGCCTGTTACAAATGGCCGGATTCCTGAACTAACATTTGATATTATCTGGCAAAAATAGCAAAACACTTTATACTGTATTCTGAATCAAAATAACGCTAAGACTCTAAAGTACAAGATGTGACATTATTCAAAAATTGTATTTTAGAGTCTTGCATTAAACAGATTTATTTTGATTAATTTGTCTAAGCACATAATAAAAAAAATAGAAACGCGGATATAGCTGATTTAACTGATATACACTGATTTATTGTAGTAATAAAACGGATTTTAATTCTGATTTATTTACTACGTAAATGGCGGATTTGTGTTCGCAGTTGAAAATCAGCCGACTTCACTTGTGAAGTCAAAATCTGTAATGTAATCCGTATGAGGAAAACTTTTGAGTTTACAGCGAAAATCTGTTTTATCCGCTATATCCGCGTTTCTATTCACATGAATCACTAT
>JAFNAV010000018.1 GCA_017860345.1 Bacteroidota bacterium
ATCGGGTCAATCTCTCTGGTGGAGACTTGTGGTTGTGCTTGTTTCACGTTTTTTTGATTTTAATAATTGATTCTAATGCTTTTAATTAACCCATCCGGATAGCCCATGGTTGCTTCTTCCAGAATTTCGGCGGCGTATTTCACATTGGCTTCTTTAAGCTCAGCTTCAGTTGCTTTTCGCAAGGTAATGGTACGGATAATGGTCGTTGTTGTTGGCCGGTTATAGTTATTGGTCATAACGTAATTGCTGAGTCCACCTTGTGCTTTGGACATTTGAGCAAAATCCACATTGCCTGTTCTGCCTAATTTTTTCATTCCATCAGCTGTTTGCTTATCCATCGACAAGAAGTTATCCGCCTGTTTCTCTACGCGTTGTACTGTCTTGTCGGTCAAACTCATAGTACCCCCTTTTGCCACGGCAACCAACTGACTCAAAGAAAATGCTTTAGCTTTTTGTTTCACTATATACTTCCCATCTTCCATATCATTTACCATTTCGGTAAGTGGTTTGGCTGCTTTTGCCAACTCCATACCTGATTTCAGAAGGTTTTTTATTCCTTCATCCTTAATACCTGATAAATCAATTTCTTTTTGGGGAGTATCATCATCAAACATGGGGATTATTTCAAACATATCGGTTAAACGAAATCCTCTGTTTGTATTTTCGTCCTGATTAATTTCGTGTATATACGGAATACTTTTTTGTGGCACCTGATTGCTTGTCCATGAGTCTGTAATATTATCCCATTTATCTTTTTCCAGGCTAAGTTCAGGCACCTGATAATTTACTTTTGTGGTATTGTGCGATTCGAGAGGATAATCATAAACGCCTTTTAAAAAAGAACTTTCGCCGTTATTTCCCTGTATTTCAATATCCGAAATTTGCCATACCGTTTTGGTTTTAGCCACTTCACTGACTTGCCCTGTACCGCTACTGCCAAATTCGCCGTACGACAAAGCTTCCAGATCGTCTGTTCTGGTATAAGTTGTTTCCATTGTTATGAAATACTCGCCTTTACCTCCAATGTTTTGGTAGTACGTTTTATCCGGGCCATCGCAATTGCAAACTTCCACCACTATTTGTTTGGGCTGTCCTTTCAGGTATAAATAGTATACACCGCTGGGAATCTCGTCAAACTCAAATACATCGTCAAAAGTAATTACCTCAAAATAGCTTGTCTGGGGTGTTCTGTCGGCAAACCACCAACCTTTCGATTCGAGACGTACCGTGCGTTGTTTTTTGTCCCGTACGGGCTGGTTGTTTTCGTCGAGTATATGTCCCTTCACAATATTGTGCAAACTGAAATTGGTTTCAATATCTTTCCCGGTTTCTCTCGATGCACTTGCACTTGCTTTCATTTGCCAGTCCACTCTACCCTCAGCTTTCACTATAACTTCTTTGTCTTGGTCTTTATCAGGATCTTCGTATCTGATTACACAGTTTCTGAACTTTACCGAAGGAAAATAATGTCCCGGGGTTCTTTCCTGAATCTGAAAGTCGCTTTCCGAGATATTACCTACTCTGTGCCAGTCTTCTTTTTTATCATCGCCCGTGTTAGCATTGCTATCTCCCGGGCCTAAACGCCGATAATTAACATGCGCTTTCTGTTCGGCCGGCAAAGTGGGAAAAACCACAGTACTCCAACTTTTATACCCGCCATCGCTGTATTTTAACTGTCCGAGCACCGCTCCATCATTCGGTTTGCTTACAATATATGTAGCCGATACGTGTACAATGGCTATTTCGGTAATTCCATTTGTACTTACTTTTACTGATTTATTGTAGGAGGTTACATCGTATCCTATTTCGGGAACCATATCGGGTGCCGCGCCTACGGTCATGTAAAAGATATCCTTGCTGGGAGCTATTTTTACATCTTTGTCCAAATTAAACCTGGCAAACCTCTGATTCCTGAGAACCAACCTATTGACTATATCCGTGATTTTAGTTTTGTCGGGTGGATATAATTTACTTCCTCCAAACGACACTTTAACCGACAATGCAAAGCCATAAGGATCGCAATCAATCAGGGTACTATTGGCATTTTGGATGGTAGATGCAATGTGTTCGTAAATGTCATCATCCTGAATTTGCGCCTGTACAGTATAAATTGAAAGACAAAATATTAGTATCAATAATGTTTTATTCATAAATTTATTGTTTGTGTTATGCAAATGAGTTTAGTATATGACAAAAAGTCTATTTTGCCTATAATTAATGGATATGAATAGTGATTCATGTGAATAGAAACGCGGATATAACGGATAAAACAGATTTTCGCTGTGAACTCAAAAGTTTTCCTGATACGGATTACATGACAGATTTTAGACTTCACAAGTGAAGTCGGCTGATTTTCAGCTGCGAACACTAATCCGCCATTTACGTAGTAAATAAATCAGAATTAAAATCCGTTTTAATGAATATCAGAGATTTAAAACAAGGGCTTTGCTTCGCGACCCGGCTAAGTTCAAACAAGTATGACTCTACACTCACTGCTTCACAAATTCTACCCGGCGGTTTTGTGCTTTCCCTTCGGGAGTGTCGTTGCCTGTTACAGGTTTGCTTTCGCCCCAGCCTTTACTTGTGAGCCGGTCGGCGCCGATGCCGGCTTTTACAAGTGCGTCGAGCACTGCTTTAGAGCGCGCTTCCGAAAGCTTTTGGTTGGCTGCCACATCGCCATCACTGTCGGTATGACCTTCTACCGAGAAATTCAGGTCGGGATGGTCAGTCATCATTTTTACCACATAATTGATAGTACCCATGCTTTCGGGTTTGATGGTGGCTTTGGCTACATCGAATTTGATACCGGTAGTCACGAATTTACCATCGGTTAACAGTTTGTCGTACAAAGGAACAGCTCCTTTAGCTATACGGAAGTTTTTGGTGTATCCAGGATCTTTACCTTCAACCGACTGCTTCCCTATTGAAAATCCTGTTGGATTGAATCCGAGGTTGGGAACATTCAGTACTCTGGCATCGTCTAAGTAAACTTTCAGTGCACGTTTGTTGAACGAAATAGCCACATGTCTCCATTTAGGTGTTTTATCGTACATACCACTTGTGTATCCCGGATAAAAATTGGTTTCAATGCTTTTTCCGTTAGCACTGTTTTTATAAATTCTAATCCATTTGTTGTCGAGTTGGAATTCCTTGTCTAACTTCTGTTGATTTTTAAAATCGGCCAAACTGATTACATAAAATCCACCAAAATTTTCAGAAAAATAAGCATCAAATTCAATGGTAAACTCATCCGGCAAATAATCCTCTTTACTATTCTTCAACATAGGCACAATACCACCGCCGCCATTCATGTTGCATTTGATGTGATAGATAACATTGCTGCCATCAAAACTTGCATTTTCAAAACTGCCCTGCACCAAATCCCATTTGCTTGGGAACTCGCCGTTTTGCTCACCTTCCAGATTATCTTCGAAAATAATTTCGGAACCCGGCACAAAATCGTATTTAGCCCAGGTGAGTGTAGGTTTTTGCTGAGGAGCTGATGCTGATTTACCGGCTTGGTCAATACTATCTACCGTGGTTTCGTTGTTGCTTTTGGTGGTTTTCTTTTCGGGTGTTTTTTTGCTTTTGGCGTTGCCTGTTCCAAAAATTGAATCTTCCACCGTATCGAGCGATTTGTCAACAGTTTTGTCAATTCTGTTGCCCACGCGGTTTTCAATACTTTTTTCAGCCCTCTTAATACTTCGGTCAATTACTTTTCCTAATTTAATTTGTGCCGTAGCGAAAACCGTTACTGTTGTTAGCAGAATAATTAGTAAGAAATTCTTAGTTCTCATAATTTCGTTTTTTTTTTGAATTATTAATCTGAAAATAAGTTGTGTTGTATGAAATAGGTAATTAGCGTTTTTCTGAATCGGGATTGGATAGGGATGCTTTGGCCTGACGAAAGTTCAACAAGCTGATCTTTGATTTTAAATTCCGAGACTTGTTTGGGGTTGATATATAAGCCGTTTTGTATGCGGATAAATCCAGCCTGTATCAATAATGAGATGATACTGTTTTTTTTATCCGTGAGCTCATAATGGGATTCGGGTTCGTAAAACCTAACTATTTTCTTTCTATCAATTTTGGCATAAAGCACCTGTTCTATTCTGATTGGAAAAATAAATTCATCAGTTTCAATCAGTACTCTTTCAGTTTTGCCGGGAATGGAGATATGTTGGTTCATGTTCGATAAAGGTTTATTTACCGAACAAAGATATTTTCTTTAATATCAGGAATTTTGTGAATTAAATATGTGCAGGCGACTGCTTAATAAGCGAAGGTATTTCTTTTATATCCGTTTCGATGGTTATATTTTTTCTAATTGCTGAATAACTTTTTCTCTAAAGCGGGTTGCTACAGGTACTAATGTTTTATCGGATAGCCCCAGCGAGCCTCCATCGGATTTATGAAAACAAACAATGTGCTTTGAGTTAACCAAATGAGATTGATGGGTACGTATAAATCCATTATTTTCGAGTAAATTATCGTATTCCTTAAGATTTTTTGAAATCACTATAGGTTTGCGGCTTACAAGATAAAATGCAGTGTAAGCACCATCAGCCTGCAACCGGATAATGTCGTCGAGCTGAACAACATGGATAGAATCGGATGTGCGTAAAACTATTTTGGATAGCTGCTGCTGATATTGAAAGTTTTGAAGCAAAACATTGAATTTAAGGTTGGTTTCCTGTTCTGTTTCTTTTCGTTGCGCCTTGCGTATGGCCTCAACAAACTCGGCTGTGGTATACGGTTTTAGCAAATAGTCCAGAGCGCTAAATTTAATAGCCTTGATGGCATATTGTTCAAAAGCTGTGATAAAAATAACACTAAAATGTATTTGCTGAAAACGGTTCAACAATTCAAAAGCTGTACCATCGGTTAAGTCTACATCAAGAAGAACCACATCAGGTTGGTGCAGCAAGATTGCTTCATAGGCCGATACAATATTCTCCGCTTCGGCGCAAACAATTATTTCGGGAAAAAACTCTGCAAGCAAGCGCTTTGCGTGTTCACGGGGCGACAGTTCGTCGTCAACGATAATTATTTTCATTCAATAATTTTTCAATAACGAATTTTTAATTCATCTACTTCTCATCCAAATGTTTAAATGGAATTTCAATAACGACTAAAGTACCATTTCCCGATTCAGGATCAGGACTGGCTATTTTTATCTTTTCAGTCTTACTACCGTTGATATTCAACCGTTCGCGGGTAATATCCAGCGCAAACGAACGATGATTAATATCTTTTGACGTGGACTGAAAACCTTTGCCATTGTCTGTTACGCTCAAAATCAGCTTATTATTTTCAAACTTAAATTCTACCCGGACAATACCTCCTGTAATGCCCCGAATGCCATGTTCGATTGCATTTTCGATAAAAGGCTGAGCAATCATCGGTGGTATTTCATATAATGCAGGGTCAATTTCCGAATCAGTTACTACAAAGTACTTAAATGAACCATCGAAACGCAATTGCTGCATTAAAAGGTAGTTAGCTATAAACTCTATCTCAGTTTCGAGCGAAACGTACTCCACAGCTGAGTTTTCCAGAATTTGCCTCATTAATTTTGCATAACGAGCCAGATAATCAGAGGCTTCATTACCTTTGTTGGTTTGAATATATTGATTAATAGCATTCAAAGTATTAAACATAAAGTGCGGATTCATTTGCGAGCGAAGTAACTTTTGTTTTAGCTCAGCCTGTTGTTTTGCATTCCGCAACTGATTACGCACATACAACAAAAACATCAACCCTCCTAACAATACTACAATTACAAGAATGGAGATTATTAAGGTTTTATTCCTCGATATGGTTATGCTCTTAAGTCTGTTTTCGCTGTCGAGGCGTGCAATTTCCCTCTCCTTTTCCGATGTCTGATATTTAACTTCGAGGTCATGCATCGATTTTTGAACATTCACATCACGTATTGAGTCCATCCCCTCATTATAAGAACAATAATGAGAATATGCCATTTCCCAGTTGTGGGTTTTTTCACCTACAACAGCAAGGGCAAGGTGCGCAGCCGCTTCCTCTTCGGGATATGTTTTAAATGATTGTGCTAACTCCAGAGCTTTGGTTGCATGATATTGGGCTTTACCGGCCTTATTCATATCAATAAGGATATTGGCAGCATCGGTATGGCCAACTATAATGGAGTAATTCCGGTTCATTTCGTAGGCAATATCCAGAGCCTTCAGAACATCGGCCAGGGCGTAATCAAACTTTTTTTCCGACTTATACACATGACTTCGGTTTGAATATGCAGTAGCTAACCCATTTTTATACTCAGCAGCTTTAGATACCACAATCATCGAATCGTACCAATTGTAAGCCTCATCGAATTTCTTTTCCTTTTGAGCAATGCCGCCCAAATCGTTAAATATAGCAACACGCGTTGATATACGCTCCTCTGTAGAATTTTGAGCTATTTCGTAAGCTTTGTCAACGTAAAATTTCCATTTCTTAAGATCAGTTTCTTTAAAAAGCTGACCTAAATGCTGATAATAATAAGCCAGATTTTTCTTCACTCCTGACAATTCTTTGTTTTTTATGGCTTTAAGCGTATAGGCTATTGCATACTTGTAATTGCCCATATACTCGTACTCCGACCCCATATTCATCAGCGTCATGGCTACTTTGTCCAGGTCTCTTATATCGGCAAATGCTTTGAGCGCTTTGTGGTAGTAATTAAGCGCCAAAAACCGGGTTCCCACGTAACTTGCATTGGCAGCCAGCAAATTGCTTATAATGCCTATTTCTCTTGTCAGCTTGCGTTTTTGAGCCAACTCAAGACCTTTTTCAAGATACAAGTTGCTCTTTTCATAATCTCCGGTTTCGCACAAATAGTCGCCCAGAAACTTATACGATTCTACAATTTGAGCAGTATCTGTTGTCCGCAGCGCTAACTGGTTGGTTTTGTAAAGCGATTGTAATGAATCATCTGCAAATAAATTAAGACCCATAAATAGGAAAGCTATTAAAACCGATAACTTACGTACTATTTTCATAATTCACAGATTTTTAAAATGCAAATATATGTTTTTTTTATTACTTAACAAAAAAAACAACATCGGTATAAGTTCTGTTAATCTATCTGAAAAATCATGGTTGAAAAATAAAGTACTCTCGGTTTTTTATACATGCTAATCTATAGCTTTTTATAACTGTCTGAACGAGACTTACACTGAGTCTGAATTGGGGTTTAAATGCTCGTTTTCAAACGAGAAGTGGGCGTGTGTTACAAATGGTTCTTAAAAAAAGCGAGTGCAATATCACGCAACCTTTGCTATTTCACCCCAGCGCACAATTGATTCATAATGACTCAAAACCAATAAAAAAACCGCTCAAATCAATTTGGATTTGAGCGGTTTTTCATGCTTTAAAAGGCCTTCTGGAGGCTTCTGGCGGAAAGCGAGGGATTCGAACCCCCGGTACAGTTACCCGTACACCGCATTTCGAGTGCGGCCCGATCGACCACTCCGGCAGCTTTCCTTGTGATTCGGGCTACAAAAATACAATAATTTTTGATACTGCTAACAACTCCGGGAATCTTTATGCTACGATTTATTACAGAAAAAACAAACTAACTCCGGCTATGCTGATGATAGCGCCTATAACTTGTTGAATTTTAATTTTTTCCTTAAACATTACTGCCGATGGCCAGATTATCAGCACCGGCACTAAGGCCATCAGGGTAGATGCAATACCTGTTTGCGTATGCTGAATGGCAAATAATGACAATGATACACCAATAAACGGTCCGAAAATGGTACCAATAGTTACCGATGTCATCCCGGCTTTATCGGCCATGGCTTGTTTTATTTTACCCCATCGACCCATGGCAGTTATCATAACTGCAAAACTTAGAAACCCGAATATCGCTCTGATTTGTGTTGCTGCTATGGGGTCGTAGTCGCTCATACCCTTCTTACTCAGGATAAGCCCTACAGCCTGCCCCAGCGCTCCACCAAATGCCAGCAGAAATCCCTTCAACGGTATGTTCAGTTTCATTTTGCGGTTGGCTATGGCCATAATTATACCTGATATACACACCACGATAGCCAAAATACTTTGAAAACTAAGCTGCTCTTTGAGAAAAAACCAACCTATTATGGCAGTAAGCATAGGTGCCAGACTCATGATAAGGGCTGCCGTGCGCGACCCGATAACGGAGTAAGATTTAAAAAGACATAAATCGCCCAGATAAAAACCTACTACACCCGATATAGCCAGCCAAAACCAATTATCGGCACTGGCATCGGCAGGAAAAAACATTCCGCGTGTGAACAAAGTGGTAATACCCAGGAAAATAATGGCAAGAAATAATCTGACAATATTGACAGATAGCGACGAGCCCATTTTTGCACCGGCTTTCTCAAAAAAGAGTGCACTCACTGTCCAGCACGCCGATACGCCGAGTGCTGCATATTCTCCTGAATGTGTATTTAGCATATGTGGTTGTATTGTGATACAAAAGTAGATTAACTTTGCTTAAGTTTTTACATATTAGCTATAAAATTAGAACTTTGATAGCTTAACTTACAATAAGATTTATTTTAGTCATTAAAAATAAAAGTTTATATTTGCACATCAATTCCTCATTACAATTAAAAATCATCAGATTATACACACCCGCAAAATCGTATGCCCAAAGAAGATTATTTGATGAAGTACCTCGAAAAGCTTGGCAGTGTAATAGCAGCCATGCTTGGCTTAAGGCTGAAAGGTGCTGTTGGTGAGGCTATCCGCGTTTCCGACGAAACGTTTGGAGAACTGCTTTCGTTATCGCTCGATGATATCCTGAAGTTATCTGACGAAGAATTTGAATCCATTGTTGAGAAAGAAAATTTTACTGCTACGCTACTGGAACCATTGGCTTCGATGGCATTTCAGACCTACTTGTGCTATGACCAGCTGGGCGACATGCAGACCCGGAAGGCATTTGGCAAAAAAGCTTTGATTCTGTACCGGCTATTGAATAAAAAAGATAAAACATTCTCTTTCGAGAGAGAAGCAATTATTGAGGAACTGGAAAACAGCTGATTGGCAGAAGCTTGTTTTTATTTCTGTATCCAAATCAATAATGGTAGAAGTCTGACAATAACTTAAAAAAAATACAACAAAAACAAATTCCCATGGAAAAACGTAGCATTGGTATTCACGAGAAACTACCGCTTTTACAAAGTCTGCCGCTGAGCTTACAACACCTTACGGCCATGTTCGGAGCCACGATACTGGTTCCGATTTTATTAGGCGTCGACCCGGCTATTGCTCTTCTGATGAATGGTATCGGAACTATTATTTACACCCTGATAACTAAAGGCGGCATCCCTGCTTACCTTGGGTCGAGCTTTGCTTTTATAGCTCCGGTAATGCTTATTGCTTCTTCCTACGGCGGGTTCTCGCATGCACAGTCGGGCTTTATTTTCTTCGGACTTTTCTTTATTGTTATTTCGCTGATTGTATACAAATGGGGTATTAAGTGGATAGATGTGGTAATGCCACCAGCCGTAATGGGAGCTGTGGTGGCCATCATTGGTCTTGAGCTGGCTCCCGTAGCTGTTCAGCAAGCGGGTCTGGCTCCATGGTCGGCCTCGGTAGGGCAAACTGTTCAGCCCTTTGTTATGGACACAAATACCGTTATTGTTTCGATGTTTACTTTGGCTATTGGCATCATAGGTTCGGTTATGTTTCGCGGATTTCTGCAAATTATCCCGATATTGTTTGCCGTAGTGGCCGGATATATTCTGGCATTAATCATGGGCATGGTAGATACTGCTGCCATTGCCAATGCATCCTGGCTGGCCTTACCTCAATTTCAGGCTCCGGTATACGACCCTAACGCTATTCTGATTATCGCACCTGCGTGTATCGTGGTATTGGCCGAGCATATCAGCCACCTGATTGTAACCGGAAAAATTACCAACGAAGACCTGATGAAAAACCCGGGACTTCATCGCTCGCTGCTTGGCGATGGTATCAGTAACGTTATCTCCGGCTTTGCCGGGTCGCCTCCAAATACCACTTATGGCGAAAATATTGGTGTAATGGCCATAACGCGGGTATACTCAGTTTGGGTAATACGTGGCGCTGCTATTTTGGCTATTGCATTTTCGTTTATTGGCAAAATTTCAGCAGCCATTTCCACCATTCCTCCTGCAGTGATGGGTGGTATTACTGTTTTGCTTTACGGTGTAATTGCCGTTCAGGGTTTCCGCATGTTTGTAGAGCAAAAAGTAGACTTTAGCCGTAACCGCAATATGGTGCTTGGCGCTATTACTTTTGTAGTTGGGGTAAGTGGCGCTGCTATCAATTTGGGAAGCGTACAACTTAAAGGTATGGCTTTTGCAGCCGTGGTAGGCGTGGTTTTATCGCTGCTGTTCTGGCTGTTTGATAAGCTCGGATTGATGAACGACAAGTAGTTCAGGCAAAGCTGAAAACAAGTAAACAGGGAAAGGTGTTGTTAGTTGTGATGATATATCATCTGCAACTTAATTACTACTTTTCGTTGTTCTGCTTAAAACAATTATTTCTGATTTTTTTTGATATAAAATGATAAATTATAAAAACAAACAACGTCCTGAGAAGGATATGATTTTTGGAGTGCGTGCCGTTATTGAAGCTATTCAGGCTGGTAAAGAAATTGATAAAATTCTGCTTCGCCGGGATATGACCAATGACTTATCGCGCGAATTATTTAATGCTCTGAATGGACTGGAAGTGCCGGTACAAAAGGTGCCGATTGAGAAACTCAATCGTATTACCATGAAAAACCATCAGGGTGTGATTGCATTTATCTCACCGGTGGCATATCAGCGTATCGAGGATATTATCCCGGGAATATACGAAGAAGGCAGAATGCCTTTCATTGTTGTGCTGGATGGTGTGACTGATGTACGCAATTTTGGCGCTATAGCCCGTACCTGCGAGTGTGCTGGTGTCGATGCCATTGTGGTACCTCTGAAAGGTGGCGCTGCGCTCAACGGCGACGCAGTAAAAACTTCGGCCGGCGCCTTGATGAGAATTCCTGTTTGCCGCGAAGCCAATGTTACTACTGCACTCAAATTCTTATCTACTTGCGGCATAAAAATATATGCTGCCAGCGAGAAAGCATCGCAAAACTATACCGAAACAAATTTTACTGAACCGGTAGCGCTGCTCATGGGCTCCGAAGATGAAGGTGTATCACCCGAAAATTTACGTCTGTGCGACGAAATGGTAAGCATCCCGATGCTCGGCACCATACAGTCGCTTAACGTATCGGTGGCAGCAGGCGTGATGATTTATGAAGTAGTAAGACAACGAACCATTAACCCGTAACAGGGAAATGAAACTACTTTTATCTAACATATAATTATTGATAGTATTTTTTGCATTTAAGTTTCTAAATCCCCCTTTAGGGGTTAGGGGTATATGACAATACTTTACGAGGACAACCACATCATAGCCGTTAATAAAACCTGCTCAGAAATTGTACAGGGTGATAAAACAGGAGATGAACCGCTTTCGGAAACAATAAAAAAGTACCTGAAAGTAAAATACAATAAACCGGGTGAGGTTTTTTGCGGTGTGACGCACAGATTAGACAGGCCTGTGAGCGGTGTGGTGCTGTTTGCGCGTACCAGTAAGGCTTTGAGCCGGCTGAACGAGATGTTTAAAAACCAGCAGGTAAAGAAAACCTACTGGGCTATTGTAAAAAATCCTCCGGCTGAGCCTGAAGGACGATTGGAGCATTATCTGGTTCGTAACGAGAAACAAAACAAATCGGTAGCTTACGATAAGGCGGTACCCAACTCCAAGCATGCTGCGCTAACTTACAGGCTTATTGCGCATTCCGACACGTATTATCTGCTCGAAATAAATCTTGAAACCGGACGCCATCATCAAATACGGTGTCAGTTGGCTAAAATGGGTTGCCCTATCAAAGGAGATTTGAAGTACGGCTTTGCCCGCTCTAATCCCAACGGCGGGATCAGTTTGCATGCCCGACATGTTGAATTTGTGCATCCGGTATCAAAACTAACCGTACAAATTACGGCTCCGGTTCCTGAAGATGATAAATTGTGGCTGACTATTGAAAAATTAGTTTGAAAGGTAGCTAAGCGCTACCCTACAATTTATCAAACACTTCTTTGGCAAAAGTTTCAAGGCCCGGATCGCGGGCTCCCATAAGCAAGAGTACCGTTTGCGGTGATACGAAATGAGACTGCACTGCCTCTACCAGGTCGTTTCTGTTTTCAACAAAAAAAGCGTTTTTGCCTTTTTGCTTCAAATCCTGAATCAGGTCGTTGGCCGAAATATCCTTAACCGCAGTGCCACCGGCATAAAAAATTTCGCTCATCCAAATTTCATCAGCAGGGCGCAATACCGCAGCAATCTCCGCCACAAAATCTTTTCGCAAAAAACGCGTAGGTCCATAGCCATGCGGCTGAAACCACGCTATCACTTTAGGCGCTACAGGCTGGCAAGCCGAGATGGAAGCAGCGCACTTAGCCGGATTGTGGGCATAATCGTCGATAAGTACAACGCCATGTTTTTGCCCGATTATCTGGTGACGACGATAAATACCTTCGTATTGTAATAAAGCTTCGGCAGCAGTTTCAAAACTCACCCCCAAGCGGTGAACAACAGCCATAGCAGCTAAAGCATTCTCCATATTGTGCCTGCCAACAGTATGCATTTTTACCGTTTTACCATGGATATTAAATTCAATCTCAAAACCTTTCTGTATGAATTCCGTAGCTGTATAACCAGCCCCATCTGCCGGATTGGTAGAAAAATCATTGATTTTGTTAACCGACAGTTGAGCCGCCAACTTATTGGACAGGTTGGTTATAAAAATATCCTTTGTATTATCACGAAAAGTACCAAAAAGCTGCATTAACTCATCAATTTCCTGATGATCTTTATCCACGTTGAGCAGTAAACCTATTTCAGGATGATACTGCACAATGGAGCCATCGCTTTCGTCGGCTTCAATCACAAGCCACTCTCCTGCCCCTACTTTGGCATTTCCTATTTTGCCTTCGCGGATAATGCTGGTTAAGCCGGCACCACCTATGATACTCGGTTGCAAACCGGCATATTGCAATATATCGAAAATCATGGCCGAAGTAGTACTTTTTCCTGATGTTCCACCTACGGCTATCGTTTTTTTGCTGTCTGTTATCAGCGCCAATACCTGCGACCTACGCAAAATGGGAATATTCAGTTCTTTGGCTTTTTTTACTTCGTATACCGTATCTTCGATAGCAGTAGATACCACCACCAAATCGGTAGTAGCATTAATGCCGCTGCCGTCCTGCAAATAGCACCGGATACCTTCCGATTCAAGCTTATCACGCGTATCGTTAGGCGTTTCGGGTGTAAAATAGCGGTCGCTGCCGCTTACGTTCTTACCTGTACCCTGCAGATATTGAGCAATTGCACTCATGCCTGTACCGGCTACTCCTATAAAAAATATATTTTGAAAATCGTTGATGGTCATACCTTGAATGAATCAAATTAAAGATTTGCAAAGCGAGCTTCAAAATTAGCTAAAAAAAAGAGCGGTGCAAAACAATTCTCTTATAATTCGGCAGAAAAGCAACGTAAGGTCAGATACCATCGTTTTTCAGAAACTAAGATTAAAACTCTGTAATCACCTCTTTGCCATCCAACCAGGCAGCCATATTCAATACCAGAAAGTTCCAGTTCTGGAAACCTTTATTCAATACAGGCTCGCCATTATCAGGCAGATAATACTCGTGTAATGCTCCGAAACGTTCAAAATCGCGCCCCAACAGCAAAATGGTTTTTTCGGCCAACTCCCGGGCTTCGGCAGTGAAACCGTAATTAAGCAAACCTCTGAAAACCAAATAATTTACATTAATCCACACAGGACCTTGCCACGACGAAGGATTTCCGCTGGCACGGGTATTATACATTTTTTCGAGTGGCGACAGACTGCGTATTCCGGACGAACAAGTAAACAGGGTGGTATCGCGCAACTGCCTTTCAACAATAATTTTAGCTTGTTCAGGCGTAGCAATGCCCGACCACATCGCCATAAATCCGCTCCATACACTAAAGCGTTGTATCAAACAATCGTAGTTGCGTGGCTGACCGGTATGCAGAAAAAACATGCCCGGTTTCAATGCCTCTATATCAGGTTTTTCAACTTCGCGTAAGTTCAAATCCACACTGTAATAAAATCCATCACGCGGATCCCAGCAATGCTCACGTACCGCAGCCAGCAACTTCACGGCTTCATGATCATAACCGGTAGCAATATCGGGCATTTTAAGGCATTCGGCCAAATATTTCATTGCCTTTAATTCTTTATACATCAAAGCATTCAGAAATATTGAACCGGAACTGGCATCAGGACGAAAAAAAGTACTCGGGTCATTGTCTACCCCTATCGCCTCATCGGTTTCCCAGTACATCAAGCCAGTTATTTTGTGACGATGATAGTTCAGATATTTATTTACAAAAGCCTGCAGGGTATAAAAATCCTCGCGTAACCACTCGGCATCGCCCCCCATATTGCGGGCAATAAAGGCTGCGTGCTGCGCCAGAGTTGGTTTGTGCATATTGCTTTTCCATGGATTTCGGGTTTTAAGCATTTCCTCCCGACTGGGTGCATTGCGCTCAATCCAAATAGGAATCCAGCCATCCATGCCGCCATAACTAAGCGAATTGAGCACGCATCCCTGCTCATATTTCAGAGCCTGATCCGAGTCAGCCTTCTTTCCTTTTTCAAGTAATATCTGCCTGAGAGCTACATTGCTTAGCCACGAGTCCCAGTCCCACAACATATCCAGATACTGACTGCTACCCGGAGCAAGAAAAGGGTGTTTAAGCGCTCCGCCGGGTTCACGGTACATACCCCGCATTTCTTTGTAAATATTTTCGCGGCAAATGCGTTTATACTTTTCAACATTGGAGGGCGTACGCGAAGGAAGTTGCGCTGCTAATGGTAACGCAATAATTAATCCTGCTAATAGAGAAAGAAGCGATTTTTTCATTTTCTGCTTATTTATTTAAAACAACAATATTATTTTAAGATTATATATTGCAAAGTAAATATTTTTCGGGATATAAACTCACCTTATTTTGATTGATTCAATAATGATTTTGTTTTAACAATTATTTTACATCTTTCTTTTTGTCACTAAACCCAAATAACTTATTGTACAGTTTACATTAAGGCTGACAAATATTTCTATTTTTTTCATGCGTTTACTCTCAATACTTTAGTTATTTCAAACGCACATTCCTTATTGTATCACAAACAATAATAAATTACGTGATATTGTAATAATTACAGTATTTAAACATCTGATATTGTGTTTTATAACATAAAAATATATTTCAAAAAAATAAAATATAAATATACTTTTGTAAGCGTAAAAGAAATTATGTCCCGTACAACATTATCCATTAGTAATAGTTGCAAAAAAAAATGTCAGTTGATAACATATACAATCCACACGTTTCGGTTGACTGTGTGGTTTTTGGTTTCGATGGTGAAAAGCTTAAAGTTTTACTCATAGAGCGCACCATTGCCAATCAGAACGAATCGTACAACGATAAGAAACTACCCGGAAGCATCATACTTGCCAACGAGGATTTGGATGAAGCTGCGTCGAGGGTACTGACTGAACTCACAGGCTTAAAAAATATTTACCTGAGGCAATTTCGCAGTTTTGGTAACCCCGACAGAACAAAAAATCCGCGGGATATACTCTGGCTCGAAAATACCCTACAGCTAAAAATTGGAAGAATAGTAACAGTGGCTTATGTGGCCTTAATTAAAATAGACCGGAAAATACTTGTAAAAAGTGATAATACTCAGGCTAACTGGTATGAATTGCACGAAGTACCAGCCATGAATATGGCTTTTGACCATGCCGGTATTATCAACAAAGGATTGGATTATATACGTCATAATCTTGATATTGAACCACATCTGTTATTCGAGCTGCTTCCCAGAAAGTTCACCATCACCCAACTACAAACACTGTATGATACGGTGCACCAGATACGCTCGGATGTACGGAATTTCAGGAAAAAAGTAGCGCAATGGTCGTACGTGGTGCCTCTCGACGAAATGGAAGAAGGTGTACCGCACAGAGCTGCCAGACTTTATAAGTATAAAAAGTAAAGCCCCAAAATCCCCCAAAGGGAACTTAAAGAAAAATTAGCAATAAATTTTTAAATAAAATTTGAACAAAATGAATAATGAAACGAATAAACCAATCGAAGGTAACTTCAACGTCCCCCTTTCGGGAGGATTAAGGGGAGCTGCAGTTGGGAATCTTCTGTTGGGCTATGATTTAGGCAGTTCGTCGGTTAAAGCAAGTTTGGTAAATGCTGAAACAGGCGAATGCGTTTCGTCGGCATTTTTTCCAAAAAAAGAAATGGAAATAATTTCGGTAAAAGCCGGCTGGGCTGAGCAAAACCCTGAAATCTGGTGGAAAAATCTGAAATTAGCCACACAGGTAGTTTTAGAAGAATCGAGGGTAAACGCTTGTGATATCAAGGCTATTGGTATTTCGTACCAAATGCATGGTTTGGTACTGGTCGACGAAAAACAACAGGCTATCCGTAACTCTATTATCTGGTGCGACTCGCGCGCTGTACCCTACGGCGAAAAAGCTTTTAACGCCATTGGGGGCGAAAATTGTTTGTCGCACTTACTGAATTCGCCGGGCAATTTTACCTTGTCTAAAATGGCCTGGGTGAAAGAAAATGAGCCTGAAAACTTTGCTAAGGCTAAATACTATATGCTGCCGGGCGACTATCTGGCTATGCGTATGACAGGAAAAGCCTGCACCACTGCATCGGGTCTGTCCGAAGGTATTGCATGGGACTTCAAAACTGAAACTCCTGCTAAATTCTTATTAGACTATTTTGGATTTGACGATAAGCTGATTCCTGAAATTGTACCTACTTTTGGTCAACAAGGCAATCTGAAAGCTGATATTGCCGCTGAATTAGGTTTGGCCGAAGGAACTCCGGTTACCTATAGAGCTGGTGATCAGCCCAACAATGCACTATCGCTCAACGTACTTAATCCGGGCGAAATAGCTGCGACCGGAGGAACTTCGGGCGTAGTGTACGGCGTGAACAGCGATTCAAAATACGATCCGCTGTCGCGCGTTAACTCTTTTGCGCACGTAAATCATACCCAGGAGGCTACACGCGTCGGGGTACTGCTTTGCATCAACGGAACCGCTATTTTAAACACCTGGATAAAAAACAATGTAGCTCCCGAAGGAATCAGTTATGCCGAGATGAACGAACTGGCTGCCGGAGTTCCTGTTGGTAGCGATGGTGTTAGCATCATTCCTTTTGGAAATGGCGCTGAGCGCGTATTGGGTAATCAGGAACCTAATTGCTCTATTCACGGGGTAAACTTCAACCGCATAACCAAAGCCCATCTTATCAGGGCTGCTCACGAGGGTATTGCTTTTTCGTTTAAATACGGGATGGACATTATGAATGACATGGGCATTGAAACCAAAACCATCCGTGCCGGACACGCTAATCTTTTCCTGAGCCCGATTTTCCGTCAAACATTGGCTAATATCACTGGCGCTACCATAGAGCTTTACAACACTGATGGCTCGGTAGGTGCAGCCCGTGGTGCAGGTATTGGAGCCGGAATTTACAAAAATGCCGAAGAAGCATTCTCAACTCTGAAAAAAATTCAGGTAGTTACTCCTGAAGCTGAACAGATAGAAGCCACGAAAGCGGCGTATGAGAAGTGGCTGATGCATGTGTGATGTTATTTGCGTTGCGTTATTCATAGTTATTTGCTTCGCGTTATTAATTGTTATTTATAGTTATTTGCTTCGCGTTATTAGTGGTTATTCATAGTTATTTGCCCTTCGGGCGTAAAAAATAACGGGCGAAGCCCAAATAACACGAAGTAAATAACGCCCGAAGGGCAAATAACACGCAGTAAATAACAGCGAAGCTAAACTAACACAAAGTATAAATAACGGGCGAAGCCCAAATAACACGAAGTAAATAACGCCCGAAGGGCAAATAACACGAAGTAAATAACAGCGAAGCTAAACTAACACGAAGTATAAATAACGGGCGAAGCCCAAATAACACGAAGTAAATAACGCCCAGAGGGCAAATAACACGAAGTAAATAACAGCGAAGCTAAATAACACGAAGTATAAATAACGGGCGAAGCCCAAATAACACGCAGCAAATAACGCCCGAAGGGCAAATAACACGAAGTAAATAACAGCGAAGCTAAATAACACGAAGTATAAATAACGGGCGAAGCCCAAATAACATAAAGTAAATAACTCAATAACAATTTTAGATTATGTCAAAAGTGTATTTCCCATCTATCGAAAAAATTAAATTCGAAGGTAAAGAAAGTAAGAATCCTTTAGCATTTCGTTACTACGATGCTGAAAAAGTGGTTTATGGTAAAACCATGAAAGAATGGTTTAAATTCAGTATGGCCTGGTGGCATACATTGTGTGCTGAAGGTGGCGATCCATTCGGTGGAGGAACTCAAAAACACCCATGGGTAGGTGCTGCTGATGCATTGCAGGCTGCTAAAGATAAAATGGATGCAGGTTTTGAATTCATGCAGAAAATTGGTATCGAATACTACTGTTTCCACGATATTGACTTAGTAAGCGAAGGTTCTTCTATCGAAGAATACGAAGCTAATCTGAAAGCTATCGTTGCTTATGCAAAAGAAAAACAAGCTGCTACCGGTATCAAACTGATGTGGGGTACTGCTAACGTATTCTCTCCAGCTCGTTATATGAACGGTGCAAGCACCAATCCTGATTTCAACGCAGCTGCCCGTGCTATGCTTCAAATCAAAAACTCAATCGATGCTACTATCGAATTAGGCGGTAAAGCTTATGTATTCTGGGGAGGTCGCGAAGGTTACATGTCGTTGTTGAACACCAACATGAAACGCGAAAAACAACACATGGGTACCATGCTGAAAATGGCTCGTGACTACGGTCGCGCAAAAGGTTTCAAAGGAGTATTCCTGATTGAACCAAAACCAATGGAACCTATGAAACATCAGTACGATGTTGACGCTGAAACAGTAATCGGCTTCCTGAAAGAATTTGGTTTGGAAAACGATTTCAAATTGAATATCGAGGTTAACCACGCTACGTTGGCTGGTCACACTTTCGAGCACGAACTGCAATGTGCAGTTGACGCCGGAATGCTGGGAGCTATCGACGCTAACCGCGGTGATGTTCAAAACGGTTGGGATACTGACCAGTTCCCTGTTGACATTTTCGAACTGACTCAGGCAATGATGGTTGTTCTGCAAGGTGGTGGAATGCAAGGTGGTGGAACCAACTTCGATGCTAAAATCCGTCGTAACTCTACCGACAACGAAGATTTATTCATTGCTCACGTAGGTGCAATGGACGTAATGGCTCGCGCGTTGGAAGCTGCTGCTGCTATCCTGGAAGAATCGCCATACAAGAAAATGGTGGCTGACCGCTACGCTTCGTACGACTCGGGCAAAGGTAAAGAATTCGAAGAAGGAAAACTGACTTTCGAAGATGTGTATGCTTATGCAAAAGCCAATGGTGAACCAAAACAGATTAGTGGAAAACAAGAGCTTTACGAAGCTATTGTGAATATGTACATCTAATCCAATGTGCCAATTAAATAATATGCCAATGTGCCAATGTAATGTATTAATCTACGCATTGGCATATTGGCACATTGGCTTATTGTCACATTAATATAATACTAATACTTATGAAAACTCAGGAAATTAATAAATTTTTCATCATTGGAGTTACTTTGGTTGCCACGCTTGGAGGCTTGCTCTTTGGTTACGACACCGCTGTAATTTCGGGTGCAGTCGACCCCATTAAAGCGTTCTTTCTCCTCGATGCAGAGCATTATGGTAAGCTCGCAAAACTATACCATGGCGCCACTGTATCAAGCGCATTGATTGGCTGTATTATCGGCGGAGCCATATCGGGCATCTTTGCCACTAATTTCGGTCGTAAAAAATCGCTGATTATTGCTTCTATCCTTTTCTTCATATCGGCAGTTGGGTCGGGATTCCCTGAAATGATTTTCTTCAACAGTTCTACCGATATTACCACCTTACTTGTTTCGTTCAATATCTACCGCATTATCGGTGGCGTCGGGGTTGGATTAGCTTCGGCCATTTGCCCTATGTATATTGCCGAAATGGCGCCTGCCGAAATACGCGGAAAGTTAGTTTCGTGGAATCAGTTTGCAATCATATTTGGTATGTTGGTAGTGTATTTTGTTAATTACTTCATTGTATTCGGTAAAGATCCTGCATGGATTAACGAAACAGGCTGGCGATTAATGTTCCTTTCCGAATCTTTTGTAGCTGCAGCATTCGGCATTCTCCTTTTCTTTGTGCCGGAAACTCCGCGCTATCTGGCCTTGGCTCACAACGATGAAAAAGCGCTTAAAATACTTAGCAAGATTAACGGAAGCGCCAAAGCACACCTTATCTTAACTGAAATTAAAGAAACAGTACACGAAAAAGTAGAAAAAGTACTTAGCTACGGATGGAAAGTTCTGATTATTGGTATATTGTTATCGCTTTTTCAGCAAATGGTGGGTATCAACGTAGTGCTTTACTATGCACCAACAATTTTCAAAAGCCTCGGTTTTGGCAACGATGCCGCCATGTGGCAAACCGTTATCATGGGTATTATCAACATTATTTTTACTTTGGTAGCTATCTTCACTGTTGATAAATTTGGCCGGAAACCTTTGCTTATCATTGGCTCTATAGGTATGGCTGTTGGCATGTTTGCCATTGGAGCATTAGCTCATTTCCAGATTATTGGCGTAAGTACCCTGATTTTTATTGTTATTTACACAGCATCTTTCATGATGTCGTGGGGACCAATTTGCTGGGTATTAATTTCAGAAATTTTCCCGAATACCATTCGCGGAAAAGCGGTAGCTATTGCAGTGGCCGCCCAGTGGATTGCCAATTTTGTGGTTTCGTCAACCTTCCCTATGCTCGAAGAATTCAGCATCACATTCACTTACGTGCTTTATGGGGTTATGTCGGTTCTTTCCGCTCTTTTTGTTTGGAAAATGGTACCCGAAACCAAAGGAAAAACTTTAGAAGATATGAGTAAACTTTGGAAAAAATAATGCCGACAATTGGCTGATTTTTTCTTTTTATCAATTAAAAAAAATCTGAAATCAATTAACTGGTTTCAGATTTTTTTTTTGTGTATTCAAAAAACATTTTGATACAAATTGACGTTTTAATCCTAAATTTTTAAATGCAAAAACATGGAAAACACAAGAATCACAATACAAACAATTATCAAAAAGAATATTAGCCAAGTGTGGAAACTGTGGACAGAAGCAGAGCATATTGTTCATTGGAATTTTGCTTCGGACGACTGGCATTGCCCGGCAGCCAAAAATGATTTACAGGTTGGCGGTAAATTCGTTTATACCATGTCGGCCAAAGATGGAAGTTTCTCTTTCGACTTCAGTGGCAATTATATAAAAATTGTACCGTTAAAACATATTGAAATTACATTAGACGACAACCGGAAAGTCTGGATTGATTTTATCGAACAGGGCAATCAAACCTCCATAATTGAAAAATTTGAAGCTGAGACCGAAAATAGTGTTGAACTTCAGGAAACAGGATGGCAAATGATATTGAACAATTTCAAAAAATACGCCGAAAGCATTTGATTATCTGATTAATAAAAAACTCATCTATATTTAATTCAAGCAAAATATTTGATTTTCATTAAGCGATATGAAAAAGTCCCGAAAGTTTTCGGAATTTTTTCGTATCGCTTTTTTTATGCTACCAGACAACGGAGAATTGTTATATCTTTGCGACGATTTTTTGTAATGTACAGAAGCTGATGGAAAAAGAGCGCAACATACTTATTGATCTGATTAAAGGACTGGCCATTCTTTTAGTGGTTTTAGGACATGCAGTTCAGTTTAATTTTCCGCGTACATTTGATAATCAGCCACTATTCAGAATCATATACTCGTTTCATATGCCGTTGTTTATGTTAACAGCCGGATATGTGGCTGCTATATCGTTCAGCGGAAGCGGCAGACAACTACTGGCCAAAGTACGAACATTACTGCTTCCATTCTTTTCGTGGTTTATTTTTTCGTATTTCTTTTATTGGGCTATTCATTACAATACACAACCATACTTGCCTGACTTTATTAAAAAACTAACAGCTCTTTACAATAATCCCACAAGAGGTTTATGGTTTTTATGGGTATTATTTATCAACTATTTGATTCTTTATGGAGTTCAGAAAATAAGCAGCAAATACGCAACGTCTGTTCTTTTAATTGTATATCTGGTTGTAAGCACGCTTAGCGCTTATTTTACACCCCGTGCAGGACTCAATTTTGTCGGCTTTTATTTGCTGTTCTTTACGGTGGGATATGCTTTGAAGCGTTATCGTTTGGATCAAACCAAATTATTCAGATACGCCGGGCTGGCATCGCTTCTCATTTTTCCGGCATTGGTATGGAACTGGCATCGCAGCGATACAATTTATCTGAACGATGTTATAGCAGGAAGTTTTCAACCCGCTTTGCTCGTAGGTTTTATTTACAATTTGGCAGTATCGGCTGCAGGAATAATGACGGCATTTACCTTGTGCAGCTTTCTGATTAAACTGCCGGCTTATATTCAGAAATTGTTACTATACCCTTCCCGCATTTCGCTGGAGATATACGCTACACACTTCTATTTTATCTCCCTGATACCTTTAATCGCTTATATGGAAATCAACGCCCGAATAGCATTGACATTTTTAGGTATACTGGCACTCACCATATTAGCCCAATGGCTTATACACCGCAACAAATACACAGCCTTTCTGTTTTATGGCAAAATGAATAAGCAGAAAGCCGCAGTAGTCTGACAAATTTTTGTTCGCGTTATAAAACGATGCTTTCAAACGAGTTTATCAATAGCTGCAAAAACTGAAGCACCCTCGCTCACGGTTTTTACATTACTAAATATCACCGAACGCCGGCCATTTTGGTCGCGAAGCTGACAGCGTCGGGGAAAAATGGTCATATACTTCAATATCCTGCCAAAGCGCTCCGACTGGTAATAGCCCGAGTCGCGGTTCGACACCAGAAAAGCAGTCATACGTTCGTTTTTAAGCACCAACCTTTCGATACCATATTGCATGGCCGTCCAACGCAGACGAACCACCATCAGCAGATTAACACCTTTTTCGGGTATTTTGCCGAAACGGTCTTCGAGGCGTTTCTCAAATTCAAGCAGGTCAGCTTCGTTGTCGATGCTATCCAGTTCCCGGTAAAGACTTACACGCTCCGAAACGTTTTCAATATAATCTTCCGAAAAATGGAGTTCCATATCCGAATCTATCTGACAATCGGCAACATAAGCAGCCGAACTATTCTCACGTTCAATTTCCTCAGCATAAAGATCAGAAAATTCCTCATCTTTAAGTTCGTGAACTGCTTCGTTCAGAATTTTCTGATAAGTTTCGTACCCCAGATCGGCAATAAACCCGCTCTGCTCAGCTCCCAGCATATTGCCAGCGCCACGGATATCAAGATCCTGCATGGCAATATTAAACCCGCTTCCCAGTTCGGCAAAAGTTTCGAGCGCCTGTAGTCTTCGTCGCGCATCGGGGGTGAGCAAACTCAGTTCGGGAGCCATCAGATAACAGTAAGCCTTGCGGTTACTACGTCCTACCCTACCCCTTAGCTGGTGCAAATCGCTCAAACCAAAGTTATGGGCGCTATTGATAATAATGGTGTTCACGTTAGGAATATCAATTCCCGATTCGATAATGGTAGTAGCCACCAACACATCGTACTCATAATCAATAAAGTCGATTATGATTTCTTCGAGCTTATCAGGAGCCATTTGCCCGTGACCTACAGCCACGCGGCATCCGGGCACTAACCGCCTGATCATCGATTCGATATTATAAATATTCTGAATACGATTATTCACAAAAAACACCTGACCATTCCGGTTCATTTCCAGCTGGATAGCTTCGCGTATCACATCCTCGTCGAACTGGTGCACTTCGGTTTGTACCGGAAAGCGGTTAGGAGGCGGAGTATTGATAATAGACAAATCGCGCGCTCCCATCAACGAAAACTGTAATGTTCGCGGTATGGGTGTAGCTGTCATGGTAAGTGTATCTACATTCACTTTCAGCTGTTTAAGCTTTTCTTTTACCGACACGCCAAATTTCTGTTCTTCGTCGATTACAAGCAGACCAAGGTCTTTGAATTTTACACTTTTTCCTACCAGCTTATGCGTACCAATAACAATATCGACCTGACCGTTAGCCAGTCGTTCAAGGACCTCCTTGGTTTGCACTGCCGAGCGGGCTCTGCTCAGATACTCCACCGTTACCGGAAAGTTTTTGAAACGTTCTTTAAATGAATTATAATGCTGCAATGCCAGCACAGTAGTAGGCACTAATACAGCCACTTGCTTTCCATCCGTTGCAGCTTTAAAAGCCGCACGCATAGCCACTTCTGTTTTTCCGAAACCCACATCGCCACATACCAGCCTGTCCATAGGCAGTTCCGATTCCATATCCTTTTTTACATCGGCGGTAGCCTTTACCTGATCGGGGGTATCCTCATAAATAAACGAGGCTTCGAGTTCCTGTTGCAGGTAACTATCGGGCGAGTACCGGAATCCCTGCTCGGCTTTACGCTTGGCGTATAGTTTTATCAGTTCCCGGGCAATATCCTTTACCTTGGATTTTGTACGTTCCTTGAGTCGTTCCCAGGCGCCGGAACCCAGCTTATTTACGCGGGGAGCTTCGCCTTCGCGCCCTTTATATTTAGAAATGCGGTGCAGGGCATGTATGCTTACAAAAATAATATCATCATCCCGGTAAATCAATTTCACCATTTCCTGCATTTTACCATTCACGTTGGTACGTACCAGTCCGCCAAACATGCCCACACCATGGTCGACATGCACCATGTAATCACCCGTTTGGAACTGATTCAGCTCCTTAAGCGTCATTATTACCTTGCCCTGCCGTGTTTTGTCGGTGCGTAGCTGATATTTATGAAAACGATCGAATATCTGATGATCGGTGTAACAGTAAAGCGATAAATCGTGATCGATAAAACCCTCGTGAAGGGTATTTTTTATGGGTTGAAAAGCAATAGCATCTCCCCGGTCGTCGAAAATAGCCGCAATACGATCAGTTTGTTTTACACTGTCGCTCAATATGTATATGCGATACCCCTCAGCAATAGCTTTTTTCAGGTTATCAGCCACTAAATCAAAATTTTTGTGAAAGATAGGTTGAGGAGATGTATTGAAGTGCACATCGGTTTTGGCCTGAAAATAAGCACGTTCACCCCATTCCACTTTCCTGAACAGATGAATTTGCTCGATAAACTGCTCACCAGTGATGCGGGTTCTGTGCAAATCAGCCACTTTTTTATCACCTTCGTTGGCTTTGATTAATGCTTCGTCGTAAAGTTGATTAATTCTTTCGCGTACGAATGAAACATTATCAAAAGTAAGTATCGTTTGAGCAGGAATAAATTCAAAAAATGACACTCCTGCAGTAGCCGCATCTACTTTCAGGTCGGGAATAATTTCCACCTCTTTTCGTTTTTCCTTAGAGAGTTGCGTTTCGATATCAAAAACACGTATCGACTCTACTTCATCGCCGAAAAAGTCGCAACGAAAAGGCAATTCGTACGAAAACGAAAAAATATCCACTATGCTACCACGAACCGAATACTGTCCGGGCTCATATACAAAGTCTACCCTTTCAAAGCTATATTCTCTGAGCATCTCAGTCAGGAAATCAAGACTCAGGCTCTCTCCTACTTTCAGTTTTAGCGTGCGCGATTTTATGTTTTGCGACGACACCACCTTTTGCATTACCGCCTCGGGGTAAGTAACCACCACGCAGGGAGCTGTATTATTGGCCAAGCGGTTGAGAACTTCGGTACGTAAAATTTCGTTGGAAGTGTCGAGCTGTGTAAGTTTAATAGCCTTTTTGAACGACGAAGGAAAATAAAACACCTCCTCCACAGCAAGTATTTGCTTCAGGTCGTTGTAAAGGTAGGCAGCCTCGTCGGCATCATTCATAATTAAAATCTGCGTTTGAGCACGCTCTTTGAATAAAGAAGCCGCCACCAAAGCGCACGACGAACCGCTCAAACCCGATATTTTCAGATTCGATTCAGCGGATTCAGCCCACTTCACAAGTGCTTTCACTTGTGGGTGCAGGGCATACAGTTGCTGCAAGTCGGAAAGATTCAAAATTGTATTTTTATTTGAGCTGCAAAGATACTGAAAGTTTGGTTATTTCCATTGATTCGGTTTGCAATTCTATGTAGTTCACTGAGCTAATAACCCCCGGAAAATATCCCGGGAGCAATTCAACGTATTAAAGTTTAATAGCAAATTTTTTCAGGTGAGCATCCAGCATATGCTGAGGAATTATTTGTTTGATGCAATTGGCCACAGCATTCATAAGCCCCTCGCGCACATAATCGTGCCTGATTACAAGCGAAATCTCGCGGGTAGCCTCAGGGCGCACTATTTTTCGCAGGTTCTTCTTTTGTTCGTCCGACAGCAAATCAACATGCAACTCAGGAATTACTGTATACCCACCATTTACATCCACTATTTTCACTAAAGTATCGATACTTCCGGCTTCGTAGGTTGAGGTATGGGTTTTATTCTCACAAAAATTAAAAACCTGATTGCGCAAACAATGCCCCTCTTCGAGCACCCATAAATGCTCCAGCGGCATTTCGTTAGTCGACACTTCGTCCTGCTCATAGATTGATTCGTTGGGTGAAATATAGGCAATAAACTTTTCGTAATACAGCGGCACTTCCAAAATTTTGGGGTCGTCGAGCGGAGTGGACAGAATAGCCATATCAATCTCGGCCGTATGTAGCTTACGTATGATAGATTCCGTGCGCATTTCGGTCACTTTCAGTTCTATATCGGGGTAATTGTTTCTGAACGCACCAATAAAACCCGGCAGCAGATATGGTGCTACCGTAGGAATCATAGCCAGCGAAAGCTTTCCGGCGATGTCACCTTTTTGCGAGCGTACGTTTTCTTTCAACTGATTTACATTAAAAAGTATTACCTGAGCCTGCTTTATAATTAGCTCTCCCACATCGGTAGCGCTAACGGGATACATGGAACGATCAAAAATTTTACAATCCAGTTCGTCTTCTAATTTCTGAATCATAGCGCTCAAAGTAGGTTGAGTTACGCCGCACATTTCGGCAGCCCTTACAAAATGACGCGTTTTATCCAGCGCAATAATATATTCCAGTTGTTGCAGTGTCATGGTATTGTTTTTTAAATATCAGTAGTATCTATGCAAAGATAAATATAATTGATAAAACTACTATTGCATTTCATTAAAATTTTTGTGTACCGATTTTTTAAGGAATGTGAGAAATAAACAGTTCAATGAACAAGAAATCTCTTCCAGCAGTTTGAACCTGATTTTTTTTCTTTTTTATTCAAAAAATATTCAATTTTTTTTGAATATCCCAAATAAAAGCAGTAAAATTGCATCGCAAACGAAATGTAAGCAAAAATGCTTTTATACATCCAAATAACGATACAATTATAAACTTTATTGGTTAATTAAGCGTTGTAAAATAGCAATATGATATTATTAATCAGCAATTAAACGTTTATAAAACAATCTGCTTACATTTTGTAAGTAAACAAACAGGGACATTATTATTTTAAAAAATAGTTTTATGAATATAGATCAGTTAATACATTCGCTCGAAAGCAAACACCCCGGCGAATTTGAATACTTGCAGGCGGTGAAGGAAGTGCTGATTTCCATTGAAAAAGAGTATAACGATCACCCGGAGTTTGAAAAAGCTAAAATCGCAGAAAGATTAGTTGAGCCCGACCGCATTTTGACTTTTAAAGTGCCCTGGGTTGACGACCGTGGCGATGTACAGGTAAACTTAGGATACAGGGTACAGTTCAACAACGCTATCGGCCCTTACAAAGGTGGATTGAGATTCCATCCGTCAGTAAATCTTTCGATTCTGAAATTTCTTGGTTTTGAACAAATTTTTAAGAATGCATTAACCACTTTGCCCATGGGTGGCGCAAAGGGCGGTTCCGACTTCAATCCTAAGGGAAAATCTGATGGCGAAGTAATGCGTTTCTGTCAGGCCTTTATGCTCGAACTATGGAAACTTATTGGACCCGAAACGGATGTACCTGCCGGCGACATAGGTGTGGGCGGACGTGAAATTGGCTACATGTACGGCATGTATCGCAAATTAGCCAGAGAAAATACCGGTGTACTTACGGGCAAAAATCTTGAATTTGGAGGATCACTTATTCGTCCCGAAGCTACAGGCTTTGGTGGCTTATACTTTGTAAATCAGATGCTGCAAACTGCAGGGCATTCTATTCAGGGGAAAACCGTAGCCATTTCGGGCTTTGGCAATGTAGCATGGGGCGCTGCCCTGAAGGCTACCGAGCTGGGTGCTAAAGTAATAACCATATCGGGTCCCGATGGTTATATATATGATAAAAATGGTATAGCTGGCGAAAAAATTGACTATATGCTGGAACTACGTGCTACCTGCAACGATGTAGTGGCACCTTACGCCGAAAAATTTGGAGCTGAGTTTGTGGCCAACAGCCGCCCGTGGGAAGTAAAAGCAGATATTGCATTACCCTGCGCTACTCAGAACGAACTCAACGAAGAAGATGCACGCAAGTTGATTGCAAACGGAGTACTCTGCGTAGGCGAAATTTCGAATATGGGATGTACACCTGAAGCCATCGATTTGTTTATCAACAATAAAATTATGTACGGACCGGGCAAAGCGGTAAATGCCGGAGGGGTGGCTACATCGGGGTTGGAAATGACGCAAAACGCCATGCACCTATCCTGGAGCGCTGCCGAGGTAGATGCCAAACTACACCAGATTATGAACGAAATTCACAACCAGTGTGTAGCTTACGGGCGCGAAACCGACGGATATATCAACTACATGAAAGGCGCCAATGTAGCCGGATTTTTGAAAGTAGCGAAAGCTATGCTGGCTCAGGGCATTGTCTGAACATTCATCCTGATGATAATTTTCATAAACATACACACATAATCTTTAAAAAAATCATTTTCAAAAAAACTCAGAAAGAGAAAACTTCATACTTGGGGTTTTCTCTTTTTGTTATACTTTTGTAGCCTGAAACACACTATTAAAATTTTTATAGAATGAAAGTATACAAATTCGGTGGCGCATCAGTTCGCTCAGCAGAAGGTATCCGAAACATAGCCCGCATCGTTTCAGGAGTTGATGGTAATCTTTTTATTGTGGTATCGGCCATGGGAAAAACTACCAATGCCATGGAAATAGTGCTCGAAAACTTTATGAAAGCCGATCGCTCAGCCTCTTTAGCCAAACTGGCCGAAGTGGAAGAGTATCACATACAGATAATCAATGAATTATTTAAAAATCCCGCAAGCGGTATCGATTTTATCAGCCCATTGTTTAACGAACTGAAACAATATATCAGTCAGGGCATAGGAGATGACTACGATCGTTGGTACGACCGTCTGGTATCTTATGGCGAAGTCATATCTACAAGGATAGTTTCGGCTTATCTCACCGAGTCGGGCATCGGCAATTCATGGCTTGACATGCGCGGTCTGCTGGTAACCGACAGTAACTATCGTGAAGCCAACGTACGTATGGACGAATCGGAAGTAAGAATAAACAAAGCGGCCAATTTCAGTGAGGAACGTATATATATAGGTCAGGGATTTATTGGGGCCAACATCAAAGGCGACCCCACTACTTTAGGGCGCGAAGGCTCTGACTACACCGCGGCCGTGGTTGGCAACCTGCTTAATGCCGAGAGCGTCACCATCTGGAAAGATGTACCCGGTATATTAAATGCCGACCCCAGAATTTTCGAGAACACTGTGCATATACCCGAACTTACATATCTTGATGCGGTAGAACTGGCTTACAGCGGTGCTCAGATTATACACCCGAAAACCATAAAACCGCTCGAAAACAAGAAAATCCCTTTGTACGTGCGCCCATTTGGAAGTCCGAACGAAGCCGGCTCCGTAATTAAAGCTAAAACCAGTAAAGCCATAGAGGTACCGGTGCTTATTTTACGTAAAAACCAGGTGCTTATCACTGTACGTCCGCGCAATTTTTCCTTTGTACTGGAAGAAAGTCTGTCCAAAGCCTTTAGCATTATGAACAAGCACCGCCTTAAAATATCAATGATTCAGTCATCGGCCATAAGCATATCGGTATGTGTGGACAATACACGTTATCTGGCAGGAGCGCTCGACGAACTCGCCAATGAATTTAACGTGAACTATAACGAGAACCTTGAACTACTCACCATTCGTGGAAAAAATCAGGAAATAGTGAACCAAACCACTTCGGGACGTAACATTTTACTATCGCAACTCACCCGCAAGTCGGCCAGATTCCTGATGAAAGAGCTGTAAACAATCAAAATCACGTACAGATTTTTCTACCTTTGTTGCGTTCCATAAACTTACAATACAAACCAATTTGCCCCTGATAATGTATTTTATCGGGGGCTTTTTTGTGAGAGACAGAAGCATATCAGTAAAACATTTCAGTTACCAGAAAACAGACATTCAGGTTTCAACCTATGTAGCCAATATTAGTGTCGATTTTTTTTGAAATTGAAAAAAAATATATCATTTCGACATTGAAATGTAAAAAAAACACTTAAAATTATCATTTTTAAATAAAAACCGTATAGATTATCAATTTAATTATTAGCTTTGCACTTGGTTTTACTCGATAATCAGGCTGTTTTTAGCCGCAACTTAACCTTTTCTTTACCAAACAAGTACTCTCCTTTACTATAAAAAGTTTATTCACTTTTACATCTTAATTGTAGCATTTTTAGCTACATGGTATATTGTATTTTTACGTTTCTCTTATTACTTTGAGGTATATTATATATTATTTTTAATTTATCTGGTTTATATTTTTCAAACGCATCTTATTTGTCAGGCTCTTTTTGAGCTTGTGCATTTAAATACTGTACTTTAACCGGATTTATCAATATCTGTCATTCAAAAAATGATATTAACAAACAAAAAGTTTTCAGGAATAATTCACGATATAACCTACGTTCCGAAATACGTTTTTATATTGTGTGTAATTCTATGCTATAGTTTTACGGCACATAGCCAAAGCATTAGTCTGCTTAGATTTAATAGCACAGTAAGCTATGCACCGGGGTCGGGAGTGTCTGTCACAATCAACCCCACCGGAGTTTTTGCGCTCAACAACGAATTTCGCTTAGAGCTCTCGGGGCCTGGAGGCGATTGGTCGACCCCTACAACATTAAGTACCCTAACTGAATTTTATGTACCTGCTATTAACGGAACTTTGCCAGGAGGCTTAGCTCCGGGTTCATATAAATTAAGGGTGGTTTCTACCAACCCGGCAACTGTATCTGCCGAAACTGCTTCGTTTAATGTGATTAGTGGTAGCGGTGGCGCAACTCCAGCATTTAAATCAAGTTTAACAAACGGCGATTACTTTAATTGTATAACCACCTGTACACCAGACAACAATATGTTTGGGTACTTAAAAGCCCCTGCCGAATCATCGCTTAACTTAGGAGCCGGGCTCAGAGCTAATACTATTTGCGATTATAATCCGGCTTACACTTATTCAGTTACTTTTTACAGCATTAGCAGTGGTACTACCCAAAACTTAACTATAGGTGGAGGTGTATTTTATCTGCCTACCTCAATTCCATTGGGAGCTTACGTTGTTGAAATATGTAGAACTAACGGAGGTATATCTTCATGCTTTAGCAATATATTTTTAAATTGCGGTAATGGAACCGGCTTACCCAACCTTAGTGGTACTGATATATGCGTAGGTACCAATGCAGTTTTTGAAGTAACCGGTATCAGCCGAAATTATTACGGATCAAAGTATCGCATTGATTTTGGCGATGGATACTCTGTAGAATACACGCATGCGCAACTCATGGCAAATCCAATTGTCTCGCATACATACGACCTTGTTTCATGCGAGGTATCCTCTACAGGCCAGTTTGTTGTTGATCTTAAATTATATAACAAGGGTATTTATAAAGACGTTGGCAATCCAAATTACTGCAACACATACTATGAAAACGGACAAAGCGGCTCACAAAAGACCGTAGTTACCAGCAGGGCTCCTGTAGTAGATTTTACCTTGCAAAGTACGATACAATGCCAAACTACCCCCATTGTGGCAACAAATACCACCACAACAGGAAAGTATGGCGTAAACTGTCAAACTGCTCTTACTTACGAATGGTATTACAAGAAGCCTTCTTCGCCTGATTTTATTTATGTCAACACTGATTTCCCATCTTACGCATCGTGGGTAGACTCAGACTTTAATCTGACCATTCCACCCAGTGCCATTGATGAAACAGGATGCTGGCAAATAAGATTAGATGCTTATAATAATGGTGGATGTATTGTAAAAGATACAGTAGTTAAAGATATAAAAATTGAAACTCCGGTAGTAGCATCGTATACACCATCGGCCACGCAGATATGTGCTGGCAACGTGATAACTTTTACCAACACATCCAGTGTGGTTGGTAAATCTTGTGAAGAGCCAAGCTATAGCTGGACTATTACTCCTGTAGGATTGCCTGCCACGGCCACTGGTTTTGCCATCGAAAGTGGTTATTCAACTACTTCGCAGAATTTAGCCGTAAAGTTCAATGAACCTGGCAAATATCGCGTTACTTTAACCATACTCAATACCTGTGGCTCCAATTCTTATTATCAGGACATCGACTGTTTGGGCAATCCCACAGTAAGTTTTCCGAATACCAGTGCTTCGGTTTGCGAAAACAACCCTGCCGGATATGTTGTTAACTTTGCTACAACCTACACCCCTGTTTTCAGTACAACACCGTTTGTTGCAACAGCTTATGAGTGGACAGTATCGGGCGCAGGAGTCACTACAGCCGACTATGAATTTGTAGGTGGAACCGATGCTACAAGTCAGTTTCCCCAGATAAAATTCAAAGCATTCAAAGCGTTTATTATTAAGGTAAAAGCTTTTGGCAATTGTAGCGCACCAGCCGAAGATACATTTACACTAACGGTAAAAGAAATTCCTGTTATAACCAATACAAACCTTACTCAGGAAATCTGCTCAGGAGAATCCTCTACTGCTATTGCACTAAACTCAAGCGTTGCCGGAACCACATATGCCTGGACTGTAACAAAAACAAGCAATATAAGCGCGACAGTAGCTAATGGCAGTGGCAGTACCATTCCGGCCATTACCTTACAAAACACATCTGCTACCACCGGAACTGTTACCTATACGGTAACACCTACCGCCAACGGATGTGTGGGTGCTGATAAACAATTTGTAATCACTGTATATGCTAAACCCCAGATTGCTAATATATCTCAAACTATTTGTAATGGGGATGTCTTTACAATAAGTCCGGCAAATACCGGCAGTAATATTGTTCCTACTGGTACTACCTATAGCTGGGCTGCTCCGGTAAGTGCTCCTGCTGGAGCTATAACGGGTGGTAGCGCTCAGTCAGGACAAACGAGTATAAGTCAGACTCTGACCAACAACACCAACGCCGTAGCTACACTCACTTACACTGTGATTCCCAAATCGGGTACAGGAAGTGGCTGTGAGGGAAATCCTTTTACTGTTACAATTACTGTAAACCCCACACCGACCGTAAATAAACCCGCCGACCAAACACTATGCAACACACTTACAACCAATGCAATAACTTTTAGTGGGAATGTAAGTTCAGGAGTAACTTACAGTTGGGTAAACAACAACACAGCCATAGGATTGGCTGCGAGTGGCACAGGGGATATTGCAGCTTTTGCCGCGCAAAACTCAACCGACTTGCCTATCACTGCCCAAATAACGGTTACACCTTATATCGGAACTTGTGCAGGTGCATCTCAAACGTTTCTCATTAACGTCAACCCAAGTCCTCTGATGGACGAGCAACCGCAATCAAGTACTGTTTGTGTGAATGGTGTGGCCACTACGCTTAGTGTTTCATTCCTGAAAGGAACAGGAACACCAACTTATCAATGGTATCGGAATACCGCAAACAACACCACAAGTGGCACTGCTATTGCCGGTGAAAATTCAAGTAGTTTCAATCCGCCTACCAACACCATCAATACTACCTATTACTATTGCATAATATCGTTTGGCAATAGTGGTGGATGCTCAAGCATTACCAGTAACGCAGCTGCCGTTACTGTAACACCACAACCTACAATCAGTGTAGATCCTCTCGGATATCAAAAAATATGTATCGGCGGAAATATTCCTCCGCTTACAGTTGAATATTTAGGTGGAACAGGAACTCCTAAATATCAGTGGTATTCAAACACATCTAATGCCAATTCGGGGGGCTCGCCTATAGCCGGAGCCACTTCTAAGGATTTTACACCATCAACCACATTCAATACGGCTGGCTTTTATTATTACTATGTAGTAGTAGACCTTGACGGTAGTGGGTGCGACCCCGTAGCAAGCAATGTTGCGCAAGTTGAAGTAATACCCGATCCGACTATTTCGACACAACCGCTTACTGAGCAAACCATTTGCCAAAACTCCGCAGCTACTGTGCTTACAGTAGTTCCTACCGGCGGCGTTGGAACATTCAGTTACCAGTGGTACCGAAACACGACTAACAGCAATGTAGGTGGAATCCTGATCACCGGAGAAAATGCCGGAGAAAACACCAACAGTTATACTCCGCCAACCAACAATGCTGTTACCACCTATTACTATTGCGAAATAACCCAAAGCGGTTTTGGCTGTGCTGTTAAGTCGGCCACTGCTAAGGTTAATGTGGTAGAAGGCCCCAAAGTAACCTTTCAACCTTTATCCAGTGTAGTTTGTAAAGATGGAGCGGCTACCGAAATGAAGGTTGATTTTGAAAACGGAACAGGAACACCTTCGTACCAATGGTACTCAAACACTATCAACAACACAAGCACCGGAACTCCGATTCCGGGAGCCATATATGCTACATTCACCCCTGAAACTTCATCGGTGGGGACAAAGTATTATTATTGCGAGATTTCGCTTTCGGGTGGAGGCTGCTCTACCATAAAATCAAACACAGCATCGGTAACGGTACACGACCAACCAGTCGTTTCCACTCAACCGCTATCTAATCAAAGGGTTTGCGTAGGTGCAGTTATACAACCGCTTACTGTTGCTTATACCGGAGGAACAGGCACTCCCTCGTATCAATGGTATGTAAATACAGTCAATTCAACATCGGGAGGAACCCCTATTTTAACCAATGGCAGCTCACCAAGCTATACGCCGGATGTTTTTAATACTACAGGTCCTTTCTACTACTACGCTGTTATTACGCTTAATGGCACCGGATGTAATATAATTACAAGCAACACGGCCGAAGTTATTGTTGTGGCAGATCCTACCATATCGGCGCAACCACTCAATGAACAAAAAATTTGTCAGAATTCGCCTGCAACCGCACTCGTCGTAGTACCCGCAGGTGGAGAAGGTACATTTAGTTACAGTTGGTATCGTAACTCCACGAACAGTGTTGTAGGTGGAACCGAGATAACAGGTGAAAATGCCGGCGAAAAAACAAATACCTACACACCTCCCACCGCCCTTGTGGGTGATACTTATTATTATTGTGTAATCACACAATCGGGATTAGGATGTAATACCACATCGGCACTGGCTAAAGTTACAGTTACCCAGGGACCCGCTTTTACCAAACAGCCTGCATCAAGTTCAGTTTGCGTTTTTGGTACTCCCACACAACTTGAAGTGGCATACACCAATGGTGTTGGTACTCCGTCGTACAAGTGGTTCAGTAATATTACGCCCACCAACTATGGAGGCACTGAGATAGCCGGCGCTACACTTGCTACTTACAATCCGCCTTCCAATGTTACCGGAACGTTCTATTACTATTGCGAAATTACGCTTAACGGCGGTGGCTGTTCAACAATAAGTTCAAATGTAGCTACAGTGGTGATAACCCCACTACCAGCCATCGACAAACAACCATTAGCTACTCAGAATGTTTGTGTGGGCGCTACTATCGAGCCTCTTGTAATAGAAAATAGTGGCGGTACAGGAACTGTTACTTATCAATGGTACCAAAACTCAACTAATTCGTACACTGGTGGGATTCCAATTCCGGGAACTAATTCAGCCAGTTACACACCACCTCCGTTCAATAGTGCTGGTAGCTACTACTATTATGTAACCGTAGGTGTAAGCGGCAATGCCTGTGGAGATGCTTCAAGCCATATAGCCGAAGTAGTTGTGGTTCCAGACCCTGTTGTTGACTCGCAACCACTCAGTCTGCAAGAGGTATGTCAGTATACTACGCCTACCACGCTTTCAGTAACTGTTTCGGGTGGCGTGGGTGCATATCAGTACCAATGGTACAGAAACACGGTTAACTCCAATGTAGGCGGCACTCCTATTGCTGGTGCTACCGGAAAAGACTATCAAGCGCCAACAGATGTATTAGGAACTTTATACTATTATTGTGAAATAAAGCAAACAGGCTTAGGTTGTGCTATCACTTCATCTGTATCAAGAGTTAATGTAGTTCAGGGACCTACTATCACCAAACAACCTAATTCAAGTTCAGTATGTATCAATGGAACTGCTACCAAACTGGAGATTGCATATACCAACGGTACCGGAACAGCCACTTACCAATGGTATAATAATACCGTTAATTCAAATACAGGTGGTATTGCTATAGCCGGAGCTACAGCAGCCACTTTCGACCCACCTACAAACGCCGAAGGCACTATTTATTATTACTGTGTAATAACGCTTTCGGGCGGAGGTTGTACCGAAGTTATATCTAACACGGCCTCGGTAGTGGTTAATCCGCAACCGGTTATCAGTGCTCAGCCTTTAGCTACACAAAGTATTTGTTTAGGTGGCTCTGTCGATTTGGAAGTTCAGTATGCTGGTGGTACCGGAACTGCAACCTATCAGTGGTACGCTAACTCTGTAAACCTGAATTCGGGAGGTACTCCTATAACCGGAGCTACATCTGCCACCTATAAAACCAATGTTCTCAACACTTTAGGCAACTATTACTATTATGTAATTGTAAGTCTCAACGGCGCTGGTTGTAACTCAATGATAAGTCAGGCTGCCGAAGTTATAGTGGTACCCGATCCGGTTATTACCACACAGCCCATCGTTGATCAAACCGTTTGTCAGAACACCGTGCCCTCGGCACTCACCGTAGCTGCCTCAGGCGGTGTCGAAACCCATAAATACCAATGGTATAGCAATATATCAAATACCACAATAGGCGGAACTGCAATTACAGGTGCTACAAATGATATTTATTTGCCCTCTACAGCCACTGTTGGCACGATGTATTATTACTGTATTGTTTCATCGGGTACAGGTTGTTCAGTTATAAGTAATACGAGTAAGGTTGTTGTCAATAAAGCTCCTGCCATAACTCAGCAACCAATATCGGCTACCTATTGTAAAGACGAAACACCTACCATGCTAACTGCTGCCTACGAAAATGGTGTAGGAACAGCAACTTATCAATGGTATATCAATGTTATTAATACAAACTCTGGCGGTGTGGCTATCAGCGGAGCTACATCAAATACTTACACGCCATCAACTGCTGCTGCCGGAACAAATTATTATTATTGTGTCATATCAATTTCTTCGGGTGGATGTAACAGCCTTACTACCGATGTAGCCGAAATAATTGTAAACCAGTATCCGGTCATATCCGACTACGCCATCACCACAGGTAGCGGTGTTCCATTTGTGCTTACACCGGTGAGCAACGGAACAGATATTGTTCCGGCAAACACAACGTACAGGTGGTCGAACCCTGTAGTAAGTCCTGCGGGTTCTGTATCGGGTGCTTCGGCTCAAAATACACCTGTAAGTTCGTTAAGTCAAACACTGGTGAATAATACCAAGGCTATTGCTACTGTCACTTACACAGTAACTCCAACGTCCAATTCATGTCCGGGACATACGTTTAAAGTTGTAGTAACGGTTAATCCTCCTATCAACTCCAAAACTACCGTTAGCAATATCAGTTGTTTCGGAGCTAATGATGGTGCCATCTCCATCGTCATCGAAGGAGGTAATCCTCCTTACACCATTGAGTGGACAGGACCGGATGGATATACAGCTACCTCATCATCCATTACAAATTTACATCCGGGCACTTACAACCTGAAAGTTACTGACAACGGAGGATTGCCTTTCAACAGTGTTTTCACTATACTGGAGCCTACAGAATTTAAGGTTATTACCGACGAAGAAACAGACATTAGCTGTAACGGAGCCAAAGATGGTCGTATAAGCATTACTGCCAGTGGTGGCAATGGAAACTATACGTACAGCTGGACAAAAGATGGTGCTCCATTTGCTACAGAGGCCGACATCGACAATCTGGCACCGGGGATTTATGAAGTAACCGTTGATGACAATAACCTTTGTGGACCTATTGTTATTACCTACAATATTACCGAACCCGATGCCCTGAAGATTACAAGAGACTGGCTGGTTGACAATGTTTGTGCCGGCGACAACGCCGGTAGCATTTCGGTAAACGTTAGCGGTGGTACTAAAGTAGATGTTGGTGGAGGCGTGATGGACTATCTGTACCATTGGGTTGGCCCTAACGGCTTTACATCTAATCTAAAAGATATTCAGCATCTTTATTCAGGTGTGTATACCTTGTCGGTAACCGACAAATCGGGCTGTAGTACTCAGTTTACCGAAACGGTGGCTGAACCATTGCCCATATCAGTGGCTGTTACTACCACGCCTATTACCTGCTACGGTTATGACGATGCCTCCATCACGCTCAATGTTACCGGAGGTGTAGCTCCGTATACTGCCGAATGGGATAATATGGCTTCAGGACTTTATCAGGCTGGTTTATCGGCAAAAGATTATACCATTACTATTAAAGATGCTAACAATTGTACTAAAACAGTTGTAGTGAATATACCCGAAGCGGCTATTTTCCGTATCAACCCGGTAGTAAAACAAATTAGCTGCCACGGCGAAAAAAATGGTAGCATCAAACTGAATATTGAAGGCGGACAAGGTAAAGTAACACTCGAATGGGACGATGACCCTACCGCCGGTAACGAACGAAACAACATTGGCCCGGGAACATACACCGTACGTATTAAAGACGAAAAACCTTGTTATATAACCCGACAGTTTATTATTCTGGAACCTCAGCAACTTGCGGTCTCGGGTAACGTAACTGATGCGCTGGCTTGCGATAACCCGAACAGTGGTGCTATCGATCTGGAAATAACCGGCGGTACCCTGCCGTATAAAATCTTATGGTCGAACGGCGCAACTACCGAAGATCTTTCAGGAATACCATCGGGCAATTACTTTGTAGAAGTGACCGACTCTATGGGTTGTAGGCAAATGAGATCGTTCGTAGTTACCCGCCAAATGCCTATTGAAATAAATGTAACCAAACAATATAAGTTTGATTGCTCTAATCAAAGATTTGTAGAAGAATGTACAGCTCAGGTTACCGGGGGAATTCCTCCATATCAGCTTGTATGGTCCGAAGGTGTAATATCCGGCGCTAACAATGAAATAATGCAAAGTACCCAAAGCTCAACGGTGATACTCACTGTAACTGACGCGCTTGGCTGCACCAAGTCGTACTCATTCAACACCAACGTGCCTCATGTGGGAATCAGTGTTAGTACACTGGATTGCAACCAGCATATCTATCAGTTCAGATTAGATTTTCCGGATGTTTTATTCTCCAACGTTTCGTATCAGTGGAACCTGGGCGATGGAGGCACTTCGAACATACGCAACCCGCAGCATACTTACATGAAACCGGGCAATTACGATGTATCGGTAATCATGAGTAGTAACGAATGTAACACCACCTTTAATTACAGGCTTTATGTTGATTCGATACCTGAGCTTAAATTAGATAAACCGGCCAAGCTTTGTAAAAACGATTCGGTTACGCTCTTTGTAACCGGTGCCGACCGCTATATCTGGAGTAATGGCTCCACAGCCGACAGCATTACCATCAAAGAGCCTGGAAACTACTCCGTTACAGGTATTACACGCTACGGTTGTACTGCTAACTATGATTTTACGGTAACCTATCACGACTATTACAACTATTCGATACTTACCGACCGCGACATTGTTTCGGCCGACCATTCCACTATCAATTTCTGGTCGCAGGATATTCCTTTGACCCGTTATTACTGGACTTATGGCGATGCAAGCACCGGATTTGGAAATCATGTTTTCCATAATTATGTAGTAGAGCAGGCTGGTTTTGTTGATGTTCAGCTCAGGGCAATCAACCCTGGTGGTTGCGAAGAAATAGCCACAAAACGTATCTGGATGACTATCGAAAGTATTCCTAACACTTTCACTCCTAACGGCGATGGCACGAATGATGTTTTTCTCAAAGGATGGAATCTTCAGGTTTTCAATGCCAACGGAGTTATGTTGTACGATGGCACCGGCGGATGGGATGGCACTTACAAAGGTACTCCTGTAGCAAGTGACACTTACTACTATGTTATCAGACTATTTAACGCCAACACCACAACAAGCAAAGCCGGATACGTAACTATTGTTAGATGATAATGAAACGAATATATAAAATCATATTTATATTAACTCTGACTTGTTTTACCCTGCACGGGCAGTCGTACACGCGGCTAAACAATTTTTGGGACAACCTGTACAGTATCAATCCTGCATCGATAAACGATGCCTACCTTGGAACATTAACCGCTGCTACCAAACAGCAATGGGTAAAGTTTCCGGGAGCGCCACAGTTTTATCAGCTCACCGGTACTGTATATTTCGACGACTATTACACGCAGCTCGGCGTGAAAGTAATGACCGAGAAAAAGGGATATACCACGCAACTCGATGCTTCGTTGTCGTACACCTATGCCTTGTTACTCAACAATGAATGGATGATGAACATGGGAATAAGTCTTGGCTTTCAGAATTTGTCGTATGATGTTTCGCAAATTACATTTGATGACCCCGAAGAATATGATTTTTATTCAAGACTACTTAAAAGAAACCGAATGAACTCTGATTTAGGTCTTGAATTCAACTACTATGGTTACAAGTTCGGACTGGCTTCGCACAACCTGATTTCGCTATTCAATAAAGACGACGATTTGTACCCCAACACGAACATCCTTTATGGGGTATACCGCCAGCAAAACTCCGACTATATAAGCCTCGGACTTGGCGCCAGTGTTTTCCAGTACGGTAATATAGTACAGGGCGAGTTTAATATTAACGCCTATCTGAAAAAAACAATGGCATCGGATAAAATGCAAATAGGTTTTATTTACCGCACATGGAAAGAAGTTGGGCTGATTTTTGGTGTTGACTGGGATAAATTCAAAATAACCTACAGTGCTGATTTCAATGTGGGTAGCATGGTGCGTCACTCCTACGGAACGCATGAAATTATGCTTACCTACAACTTTAACAGAGCCTACCGTTGTATCAACTGCGGATGGTATTAATTTTTATGAATAAAAAAAATGAAAAGCCGGATAACGAATTATGAATTTCGTTCCGGCAAATCTCTCTTTACCTGCTCATAGATATTGAGAATTTCAGCAGTTCCATTCAATCTCAAATCCCTAATCACATCGGTTTATATTACCATCCGCACCCTTCAGTAAGCACGCTTTGCAGTGATTCTGATTTTTCTAAGCCTAAACACAATCTGTTTTTTTTGAAATTACGGCTTCAATACTTTCACTCTTCAATTTTCACTCTTCAAACACTTCCAACATAAGTCGATATGTGTTCCTAATTTGAAATAATCTTAAATTTCAAATAATATCAAAAAAAAAGCACCTGCAGCTAAACATCTTCCTGCAAATTCTTGTTAATCTTTACAGTTAAACAATTATTCACCTTAAAGAAGAAAATTTACAGTTCTAACTAAGCCGTATTTTTTACTTTAAAAAAAATTTATATGAAGATTCACGAATATCAAGCAAGAGAATTATTCAGGCAATATGCCATTCCCGTAACCGACGATATACTCTGTCATACGGTTAGCGAAGTAGAACAAGCCGCCAAACAACTGAACCGTATGGTGGTGGTAAAAGCACAAGTACTTACAGGCGGACGCGGCAAAGCCGGAGGTGTAAAACTTGCCCGTACAGTAGACGAGGCCGTAAATGCAGCCAGCAAAATACTGGGCATGGATATTAAAGGCTACAAAGTTGAAAAAGTATTGGTGGCCGATGCGGTAGATATACAAAAGGAGTATTATGTAGGGCTCACTATCGACCGTAATACAAAGTCAGTACTGTTTATGGCCAGCGCCGAAGGTGGTGTTGAAATTGAAGAAGTAGCCAAAGTAAACCCTGATGCCATACACAAAATTCCTGTAGACCCCGATCTGGGAATGACCGATTTTCTGGCACGTAAAATTGCCTTCAAACTCTTTACCGACCCTACGCTGGTAAAACAAGCTACCGGTGTTTTCAAAAAATTATACCAACTATTTGTTGATACCGATTCTTCGTTAGCCGAAATTAATCCTTTGGTGGTCACCAACGATGGTAAATTAATAGCCATAGATGGTAAAATGAATTTTGATGACAACGCCCTCTTTCGTCAGTCTGCCATCGAAGCGCTCAACGAACCCGACGAGGATGAAAAGAAAGAACTCGAAGCCAAAGCATCCGGTTTAACATACATTCGGCTCGATGGTAATATCGGGTGTATGGTGAATGGTGCCGGTCTGGCTATGGCTACCATGGATGTAATCAAACATTTTGGTGGTTCACCGGCCAATTTCCTGGATATCGGAGGTAGCTCAAGCCCGCAAAAGGTTATCGACGCAATGAACCTGCTCCTTTCCGACAAAAACGTAAAAGTTATCATGATTAATATATTTGGTGGTATAACCCGTTGCGACGATGTAGCCCGCGGACTTATCACCGCTCTGGACGAAATGAAAGTAGATATTCCTATTGTAATCCGGCTCTCGGGTACTAATGCCGAAGAGGGTCTCAGAATTATCAAAGAACGTAACTTACCCATAGTAGGTTCGCTCAGCGAAGCAGCCCAGTACGCTATTAAAGCTATCAGCTGACGCTCAAACGCAGACCAATAGATATTACAATAAAAATTATTGTTCATTCTGCTTTTAGTTCAAACTTTTTAAAATAAATCGTAAATCACACTAACCATGAGTATATTAATCAATAAAAATACAAAATTAGTAGTACAAGGTATTACTGGCAGAGACGGAAGTTTCCATACTGCTAAAATGATAGCCTACGGAACCCGGGTTGTAGCAGGCGTATCGCCGGGCAAAGGTGGACAAACCGTACACGACGTACCGGTTTTCAATACTGTAGAAGATGCTGTAAAAGCTACCGGTGCCAATGCTTCGGTGATATTTGTACCGGCTCCACTGGCTGGCGATGCCATACTGGAAGCCGCCGATGCCGGTGTGGAACTGGTAGTATGTATATCCGAAGGCGTACCTACCCTGGATATGATTAAGGCTACAAACTATCTGAAAAAGAAGGGAGTAAAACTGATTGGAGCCAACTGTCCGGGTCTGATTACCCCTGAAGAATCCATGATAGGAATTTTGCCGGGTAATATATTTAAAAAGGGGAAAGTAGGCCTGATGAGTCGCAGTGGTACACTTACCTACCTGATGGTAAACCTGCTCACCGAAGCCGGGCTGGGACAAAGCACCTGTGTGGGCATTGGCGGCGACCCCGTAGCCGGACTATATTATCAGGAATTGCTTCAGATGTTTCAGGACGACCCTGATACTGAAGCCATTGTACTGATTGGTGAAATTGGTGGCGATGCCGAAGAACGTGCAGCGCAATACATTAAACAACATATAACCAAGCCGGTAGTAGCCTTTATAGCTGGACAAACTGCACCTCCGGGCAAACGAATGGGGCATGCCGGAGCAATTATTTCGAGCGGAAGTGGTACAGCAGCCGAAAAAATTGCTGCTTTCGAAGCCGTAGGTGTGCCTGTGGCTAAGCTGCCTGTAGAAATACCGCAACTTATCAAAAAACTTCTGAATAAATAACGCATACCGTAGTACTAAAGGCTAATACCTTAACCGTACTACATATCACAATTTATACAAGAATGTCGGAATCAGGGGTACGAAGTTTTTCGTGCCCCTGTGGCATTTTATTATAGTTTATTCCAGATTTGATATTTTAAGCAGTTAAAGTTATTTTTTAGTCTATTTGCTTTATATCCAGCTTCATTCCTCAGGTTTTCAATCAACAAAAAAGCAATCATACTTTTTACCTCACACATGTAGTGTAATTTTTGTATCAAATTATATTTGTAGTAATTTATATGTAGCAATACCTATACTATATTTCAGAATATTGTAGTAAAGACATTTTTTATTGAAAAAAGTCAGAAAAAGATTCATTTTTTCTGACTTTTTTCATTGTTATACAAAATAAAAATATACATTCGCTTATACACTTAACATAAAATTACAAAAATTACTACAAAGCATTCGTAAAAAATACGATTGATTAAACACAATAAAAGGAGGCATGTTATGAAAAAAACCATTTTGATATTATCAGCTTTTGCAGCATTAGCTTTTAATACATTTGCCTCGCCCGATTATAAAGGCGCCATGAGTAATGATACTGAAACAACAGGCATCGACGAAGCCGACAGTCAGAACAGCCCCGATACAGATATACGCAAAGACTCTGCACGAATTATACGTATGGATAGTCATATCGGGCAAAACGTTACTACCGATGTAAAATATGATACCACCAAAATAAAGTTGCGCGACCGGGATCTCAGAGCTAAAGAAATGAAGTCGTCACCATTGTTGAATAATTCTGACTTATACATGCCCGATTCGCTGAACAGCGTAGGCTTCAAAAGCGCAACAAACATGGATTATAAAGGTATGGCGATGAAAAAATCTCTCTTTAATTTTGGCAAAAACAATCAGGAAAAAACAGCCAAATTTGATAAGTGGAAAGTTATAGGACTATACTCGGCTGCTATCATACTGAACGGCATAGGCGACGGCATGAACAATACGAACCGCAAAACGATGGGACATATTTTCAATGCAGCATCTATAGGTGTGCTCCTCTCCTCGCCTTTCTTTGTGCAGTACGATAAAAAGAAATGGTATTGGTACCTTCTTACCTATACTTCGTTGAGACTGGCTTTGTTTGATGCTACTTACAACGTTACTACCAAGCAACCGATTGACTTTATTGGCTCCACAGCCATTACCGACAAGCTCTATCGCAAAGTTGGCCTCGGATACGATGTTTCAAAATCCGTTGGATTTGTGGTTGGACTCACCGTACCGCTAAGAGTTTTGTAAACCTGAGCTTCGCAGCATATATTCAAAAAAAACGCAGAAAAAGCGGTTATCCGTTTTCCTGCGTTTTTTTTATTGGGTGCTGCTAATGCTTATTTCAGCAAGCCTTTAAATGCCTTGGTTATTTTGGATTTTGGAGCAGCATCGTAGTCGGATTCGTCATATTCAGCATACCACCACTTCAGACCGCTTGGGATAGTAGTGGTTATTTCTTCGGAATACGAAGATGTAGTTATTTTCGCTATATTGGCTACCTCATTCCAACCCTTTTTTAATTTCATGTCGATTTTTACGTCGTCTTCGTCATCTTTTCCAGTAAATGTTACAGTAGCATCTCTATCTGCATAATAGAAAGCTGTCTCAACTAAAGTCGCAGATATACTTTCGGCTTCTAAGGTTGGATTAACATTGGCTCTTGTCAGGATTTGATCTTCCGAAACATAATAAGAAAAAGAAATAACAGTGATTTTCAATTTCTCGTCGCTTATTTTTAAATCATAATCTGATGATGTTTTAAGAGTACTGAGATTTGTAGACTCAGGGGTTGATAACTTTACCTTAAACGCACCTTTGGAATCGACAGGAGCTTTACCATAAAGCACATCGCTTGGACCATAGAAATAAACACTATCGTTAGGCAACAAAGTGGTGTTTGCGATGGTGCCACTGAGTTCGCCGTCACTGTTGATAGAACTGTTGGCAGATACTTCATCTTCGCCACAACTTACAAATAACACTCCACAAAAAAGCAGAGAAATAAAAAATAATTTACTCTTCATAATTAAACATTAAAAAATTTATAATTAATAATACTTAGAAAAAACGTTACAAAATTATATATATTTTTTATTATTGTGAATAGCCAGAATTGTATAAAAATTCACTTTTAAAACAATTTATATGTATGTGATTGAAAATAAGAAAATTAAAAATCATAAAAAAATCTATACAGTTTCTATACAAAAATGAAGCAGCAAAGAGTAAGAGTTTGATTACAAGCAAATTACAAAACAATAATAATGCTCATTTTTTTTATTAATTTATTGTATTTCAAAATTAAATTATAGAAACAAAACAGCCATCGTTGATTTTTACTTAATAAAAACTACATACAGCCTCGCCAATCAGTATATACAAAATAATACAGGCCCCACCTTTTTCATTCAGCACGTTTCCTACATAAATGTAGAAACCTCCCTTATTTACTTACATTCAAGTGCTAAACAATAAGAACTAAAAAACACAACCACGCAAATAAAACTCTAACAATCAAACAATTAAAAACGTGGCATGCGGTTTGAAAAAGCCCCTTCAAATACCGGACTCAGCGTGCACCTGATTACTGGCATTAAACAATACAGAAAGATAGTTTATTTGGGAAGGCGCTTATGGCTCATCATTCATCTTTTACATTAGATAGTAACGTTTCGATTTGTCGCGACGGAGAAATTTTTCTCGGCGCTATTCAAGTACGGCTTCTTAAGCAAATAATGCTGGATGGGTCTATACACGCTGCTTCGAAAAACCTGAAAATGTCGTACCAGCATGCATGGCACCTCATCGACAGGGTAAACCAGCTATCGCCACTGCCGGTAGTTATCAGGCAGAAAGGCGGACGCGATGGTGGCGGTTGTACAATAAGCCCTTACGGAAAAAGACTAATGAATCTGTACGAAAAAAAGGAAAACGACTTGCGTAAATTTCTGGATGAAAGTAGCAGCGAACTTACAAGCTGTTTTTTTTAGCCAAGCGATATTCTTTGGATTATATATCGCTTTATTTTTTCAATAGCGTTATTCTTTTCTTTTTATATCGGGGAGGTATCTCCCTGTCTATCAACAGTTATTAATTGGATTGCATTAAATAAAAAATGGTATGAAACGGATATTAAATATTACTTTGCTATTGATTTTTGTTGCTGTATCGCCTAATAAGGCGCAGACTGTACTTCTCGATGGAGAAATCCGACCACGTGTTGAATATCAGGATGGATATTCCAAACCTCTCACATCGGTTAGCGACCCGGGAATTTTTGCTACCCAACGCACCCGACTAAGTTTTGCCTACAACAGCGGAGTACTGAACACTCTGGTTACGCTACAGGACGCCCGAACTTTCGGACAGGACGCGCAAGCATCGAGCACAGCCACAGTAGGCATTTACGAGGCTTGGGCCGACGTATTGCTTGCCCCGGGCTTGGCATTCAAAATCGGGCGGCAGGGAATTAAGTACGACGATGCCCGGCTTTTCTCAGCACCGGCATGGAGCAATACAGGCACTTCGCACGACATGGCATTGCTCAAATATAATATCAACGACCTGCAAGTGCATCTTGCAACGGCTTACAACAACAAAACGGCTATTGCTTCTGAAACTTTTTATACTCCGGGCGCCAAATATCGTATGCTCAACTTTATATGGCTTACCAATCCTATCTACGATGGACTTTCGTTCAGCGCCATACTTGTGGACGAAGGTATGCAGGATACAGTTGGTATAGGAACTTCGGGCTATAAAAAAATTGATATGAACCATGCTATTACCTACGGTGGTAATCTGAAATTTCAAAAAGAAAAATTCCCTCTATCGGCCTTAGCCACAGCTTACTTCCAGACCGGCAAAAACTACAAAGGGGAAAACATGCAGGGGAAGCTACTTGCTTTTAAACTGGATTACAAATTTACTGATAATTATGCGCTTAGCCTCGGTACCGATTACCTGAGTGGCGACAACAAAACTACTGATGGCAAGCAAAGCAACTTCAAAAAACTCTATGGGGCCGACCATAGTTTCAACGGCTATATGGATTACTGGAATACGCCTGTAACGCAGGGATTACTGGACTACTAC
>JAFNAV010000073.1 GCA_017860345.1 Bacteroidota bacterium
TTTTACAATTTGCTCGGGTATATTTTTCATGATATCAATATGACAACAAAACACCCAAAATGGGTGACAAGATTCATTAATTATTATTCAATTTCTTTTTTAAGGACACAAAAAAGCCTGAAACTGCACCAAGTAGCTCAACACAAACCAGCAAGTTTTCAGCCTATTAGCCATTAATCAGCACAGTAATAAAACTCAAAAAAAAAGTATCAGAGAATAAGTAACAGAGACAGTAGAGAATTAGCACCCTTGCTTAATCCGGAGCGCAATGTAGCTAAAGCTCTGGACAAAGAAGTTTTCACGGTATTAACAGATATATTCATTTTTCCCGCCACGTCTTTATACTTTTGGTTTTCAAGTACTATGGCCACAAAAATCTCGCGGGTACGGGGAGGCAACAAATCAATTTTTTGATAAATTTCATGGATATATTCATTCCATTCCAGTTCGTCAAGCATCTCGCCCGACGAAATTTCGGGCAGTTCGTCCAACGAGCCAAACCGATAGCGTGCATTACTTTTGATGTAATTCAGACAGGCGTTTCGTACCATCTGGTATACGTACGACCTGAGATTAATGGTAATATCTGCATACGGCTTGGTTTCCCAGAAACGGACAAAAACCTCCTGAACGAGATCCTCGGCATCGTCCTGATTAGGAATATACTGCCGGGCGTACATCACCAAAGGTCGGTAAAATAGCTTAAATAGTTGTTCCAACCCTGCTTTGTCACCGGCTTTAAGAAGATCAAGTATTATTTTATCTGTTTCTTTCACAAAAACTTGTAGGTAATAGAAAAGAGATGAATCCCGACGGAATCAAAAAAATTATTGCTGATACAAACTTATAGAAAATGTTTGATAAACACAAATAAAGTATTGAAATACAAAGGTTAAGTTAAATATCCATTTCCATAAATTTATAAATTATGAAATAAAATACAGAATCGGCTTTGCATAGCAAAAAACAAACTATCTGTACCAGTTGTTTAGCCTTTGAAAAAGAACAGAACTGCACAATGATTACCGACTACACCGAAATAACCGCCCTACTCAACGACCGGGTCAAACGCTACAACAATCCTGATTTTATCCAAACCGATCCTATTCAGATTCCACATCGGTTTTGCAAAAAAGAGGATATAGAGATTGCTGGATTTTTGGCCGCTACCATAGCCTGGGGGCAGCGCAAAAGTATTATTAAAAATGCGAATCAATTAATGGATTTGCTGGATAATTCTCCTTATGAGTTCATTACTCAAAGCAGTGAGCGCGAAAAAGAAATTGTCAGCAGTTTTGTTCACCGTACATTCAACGGAAATGATTGTATGTTTTTTTTGGCTTCGCTACAAAATATTTACAGGCATCATGGCGGACTCGAACAGGTCTTCAACCAAGGCTACCTTACCGATAGGAGCATTTATGGCGCTTTAAAACACTTCAGAACCATTTTTTTGGAACTACCTCACAACAAGCACGCCAACAAGCATCTTTCTGACGTTACGGCCAACTCAAGCGCCAAACGCCTGAATATGTTTTTGCGATGGATGGTAAGAACTGACGATATGGGCGTAGATTTTGGACTTTGGAAAACCATACCCCCATCGGCACTAATGCTGCCACTGGATGTACATACCGGCGATGTTGCACGGGCGCTGGGTATCTTATCGCGCAAGCAAAACGATTGGAAAGCCGTGGAAGAAATTACGGCCGTACTCCGTGGCTACGACACTGCCGACCCGATTAAATACGACTTTGCTCTGTTTGGTATTGGCGCTTTTGAAAACAAGAAAGAGATACTAATCTGATCCAGTTTCTTTCAAAAACAGCACACTTTAAGCCACAATGTGTAGTTTTTTTCATTAAAATTGCACATTGTTGAAATAAATGTGTAATTTTGCCACGATTTTTGTAAAAATAACACAAAACCAGGAAATCTGCATAGGCAGAAGACCCAAAACACACAAAAAAAATTATATGACCAAGAAATTTCTCTTTGTAGCCATGGCTTTGATAGCTGGCGCTAATGTATTTGCAGGAGGTTTGTTGACCAATACTAACCAAAGTGTCCATTTTCTTCGTAATCCGGCACGCAACGCGTCAACCGAGATTGACGCTGTGTACACCAACCCGGCCGGACTAACGTTTTTGACCAACGGTTTACACTTATCGGTAACCAGCCAAAGCGCTTTCCAAACCCGTACAATCACGTCTACCTTTGCTCCTTTTGCTTATGGCAACAGCGGCAATGCCACCAAAGAATTTAAAGGTACGGCATCAGCACCCGTTATCCCCAGCTTTCAGTTGGCTTACAAAAACGACGACTGGGTATTTTCCACCTCATTTGCCATCACAGGCGGTGGCGGAAAAGCGGTTTTCAATCAGGGCTTGGCATCATTCGAGTCGTCAGTTGCAGTTCTTCCCGCTTCGTTAAACGCAAAAGGAATCAACACCACTGCTTACAGTGTAGATGCTTACATGGAAGGCCGTCAGTACATTTTTGGCTGGCAGTTGAACAGTTCTTACAAAATAAACGAAAACCTTTCGGCTGCATTAGGTTTACGACTCAATATTGTAAACAATAAATATATCGGACATTTGCACAACATCATGATAAATCCGGCACACCCAACCCTGAACCCAACCAGTGGCATGATGAAAGCTGCCGACTTTTTTACCAATGCCGCAGCAGCAGCTACTGCCGCAGCCAGCTCTATGGCAGCTATCGAAACAGCAGGATATGGCTCGCTCACACTAAGTCAGCTGGTACAAGCCAATGTTATTACAGCAGCCCAACTTACTCAGCTTAGTCAGGGACTTGGTACCGACCTGAGCAACGTAAGCGCCACCAACGTAAAAACGCAGTACAACACGCAGGCAGCTACCAACACAGCTTATGCCAATTTGGTATCGGACAAAAATCTGAACAGCACACAATCGGGCTGGGGAGTTACGCCCATTCTGAGCTTAAATTATCACGTACAAAATCTGAATTTGGCTGCCCGTTACGAATTTCGCAGCGCACTGAATGTACAAAACAAAACTACGGTAGACGACACCGGCTTATATGCCGATGGTGTAAACACGCCACACGACATTCCGGCTCTGCTAAGCCTTGGTGCAGAACTTGACCTTTGCAAAAACTGGAAGCTATCGGCAGGGTATCACCATTTCTTCGACTCCGATGCCCAAATGGCCAACAACCGTCAGCAATATATCAACGGAGGTATCAATGAATACCTGCTCGGAACAGAATACAAGCTTACTGACCGACTGCTACTTAGCGCCGGTGGTCAGATTACCCGCACAGGCGTTACCGACGATTATCAAACCGACATGAGCTTTAGTCTGAACTCATATTCCATAGGCTTTGGTGGAGCGTTCAACATCACATCCGACCTGCGTTTGAATCTGGCTTATTTCTTTACCAACTACTCAAACTGGACCAAGGAATCGGCCAGCTACAATGGCACCGGTATAGCCGGAAAAGACGTTTACAGCCGTACAAACAAAGTCTTTGGTATCGGGATAGATTACAAATTCTGATAATACTGTAAAACGCTTCGAGCGTAGCGTTACTGTAAAAAAAGTAAGAAGCTTGAATAAAAACGGAGGCAGATTAAATCTGTCTCCGTTTTTATTCAAGCTTCTTTGTTTATATCCGCAACCTGACTGATCTGAGCTTAAATTTGGTTGTTTAACAAAAAAAAATGCTACATCTCATAAATTTCAAATTCACTTATTTGAGATACATATTACATCTGCTTTCACACAAACGTTACGCTTTTGATATATAGGCTACATATTTTTGTACAGATTAAGACCGGGAAGTTTCATGTAATGCGACTTCGTTAACTTTTCATATGTTTCTTTACCCTTTTTTGTTCAATATCTGTAATAAAAACTTATACGAGCAGCATAGAGTTTTTTCACAATAAACATATTGCTCCAACAAAAACAAGCATCCCCAAAGCTTTAGGGGATACGCTATACGAGTTCCGCGCGACCATAAAAAAGATGATGATTATCGTATAAAAAACAGAAAAAAATCCAATAAACCGTTTCTTAAAAATATCAACATATAATAATTAAACTAATAAAAAAATGAGAAGATTTTTGTTACTATTATTGGTAGTTTTTTTGTATTTAACTGTTTTTTCGCAAAGTAATGGCGTAATCTCGGGTAATGTAAAAGATAAAACCGAGAAGCGTGGACTTCCGGGTGCGACTTTAAAGCTTAATAAGCAAAACCGGTATACAATTTCGGATCAAAACGGACATTACGAGTTTTTAAACGTACCTGAAGGTGAGTACCAGATTGAGGTTTCGTATATAGGCTATTCAAATAAGGTGGTAACCGCAAGCGTAAGTACAAAAAACAAAGAACTTGACATATATCTTGATGAACAATCAGTTGAACTGAATGGTGTCGTTGTCATGGGCGACATGCTACGCAGTCAGTCTAAAGCCCTGAACACACAGAAGACCAACTCCAATATTACCAACATAATTTCGTCCGATCAGGTAGGTCGTTTTCCCGACTCCAATATTGGCGATGCCCTAAAACGCGTACCTGGTATTACCATGCAAAATGATCAGGGCGAAGCCCGTAATATAATCATTCGCGGACTGGCTTCGGAACTAAACTCAGTTACTCTCAATGGTACCCGCATACCTTCGGCCGAGGGAGACAATCGCAAAGTACAGATGGATTTGATTCCTTCAGATATGGTGCAATCTATTGAAGTGAACAAAACACTCACTCCCGACATGGATGCCGATGCTATAGGAGGCTCGGTGAACCTCAGAACACGAGGTGCTGGCGCTACTCAACGTATATCAGCCACAATACTTGGCGGATACAACCCAATTCGTGAGGGATTAACCGGTGGCGCTTCGTTCGTTTACGGGAATCGTTTGTTTGATAAAAAATTAGGCATATTGTTAAGCGGGTCGTATCAAAACAAAGACTACGGTTCCGACAATATTGAGGCGGTGTGGAAGCAAGACGATAATGGTAATACTTATATTGAAGAAATGGACATCCGGAAATATGATGTACAAAGGATAAGACGGAGCGGATCATTAAACCTGGATTGGAAAATAAATCAGAACAACACACTCTACGCTGACCTGATGTATAACTGGCGCGACGACAGAGAAAATCGTTTCAGAACAAGATACCGCGATATTGAGCCTGTGTATAACTCAAATGATGAAATTACAGGCTATACCGGCAATATTCGCCGACAAACAAAAGGCGGCATTGATAACGACCGCAATAAAAACAGACGATTAGAAGACCAACGCGTAGTATCCTACGCCTTAAGCGGTCAGCATTTGGTGAGTTCAAAATTAGATATCGACTGGAATGTAAATTACTCTAAAGCCAGCGAAGACCGTCCGAACGAAAGATATATTGAGTATCAACAAAAAGACCTCTCGCTAACCCAGAACCTTTCGGACGGTAATCTGCCCTGGATTAGTGCTGCCGGCGAAAAAACTGAAAAGTTTAAACTGAAAGAACTAACCGAAAATCACGACTATACCGCTGAAGATGAAATGTCAGCGAAAATTAATGCCCGTATACCTCTTTCGCTTATTGAAGATCAGAAAGGACGCCTGCGCTTTGGACTTCGGTTACGCGTAAAAAGCAAATCACGCGATAATATTCTTTACGAATACAGTCCTGTTGAAGATTTACCTGTGCTTTCCGAAATCTCATCCTCTACATTTAGCAATGCTCTAACCCAGGGTTCGCAATATGTACCCGGAACCTTTGTGTCGGCCAAATATCTTGGTAGTTTGAACCTGAACGACGCATCGCTTTTTGAATCGGAAGCCGCCCCTTCGGAATACTTATCCAATAATTATGATGCCAGTGAAAGAGTGATGGCCACCTATTTGCGTTGGGATCAGAATCTTTCAAAAAAGCTATTAATGATAGTTGGTGCCAGATTAGAGCATACCTTTATTAAATATACAGGCAACTATATTATTGATGAAGATTTTGATAACGTACAGCAACTTACCAACGACAATAGCTATCTCAATGTACTGCCCGGTGTTACATTGAAGTACGATGTAAATAATAATTTTGTACTTCGTGCAGCATTTACTACCGCTTTGGCTCGTCCTAACTATTATGCGCTCGTGCCATATTCCAACGTAGAGTCTGAAAGTGCCGAAATCAGTGCTGGTAATCCTAACTTAAAAGCCACCTATTCATACAACTTTGATTTAATGGCCGAATATTATTTCAAATCAGTAGGTGTAATTTCGGGAGGTGTGTTTTACAAGAATATGAAGAACTTTGTGTACACTTATGCCAACACAAACTACTATACCGCCGATTTTGCAAATGACTTTCCCGGAGTAGCCAACCCTATACCAACCGGCGAAAGATGGACATTTACACAACCGTTGAATGGTGATAATGTAGATATATATGGCTTTGAACTGGCTATTCAACGCAAGCTTGATTTTATGCCTACACAGTTTTTCCGCAATTTTAATGTATATGCAAATTACACATACACCAATTCAATTACAAAAGGCATTTATAACAGCGATGGTGAAGAACGTACAGATGTAAACCTCCCCGGAACAGCACCACACATGTTTAACGGATCATTATCGTGGGAAAATAAGCGCTTATCGGTGCGTGTGTCGGCCAATTATACCGGAAGCTATATTGATGAAGTGACCGACGAAGCCTTCAACGACCGCTATTACAGCAACCAGTTATTTGTAGATGCCAATGCCAGTTATAAAATCAGCTCAACTGTACGCATTTTTGCCGAAGCGAACAATCTTACCAATCAGGCGTTAAGATATTATCAGGGCGACAAGAACCGAATGATGCAACTGGAGTATTATAAACCCACATTTAATCTTGGAGTGAAACTTGATTTATAAAGCTATTTGAAAAAAAACTATATGAGAACATTAAAAATTATACTGCTATTATTGCCAACAATACTTATTTTTTCCTGTTCGCCAAAACAAGAAAAAAAAGTAACGTCACCTTTGCCCGAAGATGGTTACAATTTCATCGTTGCCAACGATTTGGGACGAAATGGCTATTATGATCAAAAAACAATAGCCGCCTCCATGGGTCAGTTTGCAGCCGATTATGATATTGAATTTGTGGCTGCAGCCGGCGACATTCACCACTTTAACGGAGTAGCCAGCGTAACAGACCCATTATGGATGACCAACTTTGAGCTGATTTATTCCCACCCGGATTTAATGCTCGACTGGTATGCCATCCTCGGCAACCACGAATATCGGGGGAATACGCAGGCCTGTCTGGATTATGGCAAAGTAAGCCGCCGGTGGATTATGCCTTCGCGCTACTACACCATGGTAAAGGAAATTGATGATCATACCACCATGCGTCTTCTATTTATCGATACATCTCCGCTTATTCAGAAATATCGCGAAGAAACTGAAGATTATCCTGATGCTTGTAAGCAGGACGATAAAGCGCAGTTGCAGTTTATCGACAGCGTACTGAGCAACTCCAAAGAAACATGGAAAATCGTTATCGGACATCATCCAATATATGCGTACACCACCAAAGACAGTAGCGAGCGTACAGACTTACAAGCTCGACTCGACCCAATTTTGCGAAAGAACAAGGTAGATTTTTATTTCAACGGTCATATTCATAATTTTCAGCACATCAAAATAGCCGGTTCGCCCGTAGATTATATCACCAACAGTTCAGCCTCACTTTCGCGTCCGGTAGAGAAAACCACCGGAACACAATTTTGTAGCCCCTTATCCGGTTTTGCAGTTTGTACAGTTGATTCAGCGCAATTCATAGTTAACCTGATGGATAAAGACGGAAAATCTATTTACAGCTACTCGAAGAAAAAGCATTAAATCGTTTTTTCGACAAATATATTTCATAAAGAGCGGAATAAAGTATTCCGCTCTTTGTTTTTTATACCGGAGAGAGTTTAAAAATATGCAATCGAAGAAAGACAGAAAAAAGGGAGCAGAAGGTAATTCTGCTCCCTTTTTTTGTTACAATCTAAATTGTTATTATTTGCAATTTTGATTATTTCCAGCCACCATTACTATAGTCAACACCGGCAACTCCGGTAGTAGCTCCAAAAGTGTAATAAGGAGTTTGAGTTACTTCGAGCTGGGCTCCGGGAATAGGGAAATGTAGAATTGAACCTTTTTGGAGTAAGTCAGACTTCCTCATTTGGAAATACTGAATACCAAACCCGCTAATCATCAACTCAATCATACGTTCGTAGTGTACAGCTGCCAGTATTGCCTCTTTGTTTTCAGGTACAGCAGGTAAGCCACCACGTGTAACACGAGCAGACGTATTAAGAGCAGCAGCAGCCTCATCAAGTTTGTTTATATGAGCAGCAGCTTCAGCCAATAAATAATTGTTTTCATCTTTTCTAATTTCAGGCACAGGCTCCTTCCATGTAGTTAAATAAGTATCAAGTCTTTTGTAACGATACGAAGAAAAGAAATAAGTTCCACGATCCGCTCTAAAAGGACAGCTGGACATATATTGATAGTCCGAAAGCAAACGTGCATCAGCCGAAGTCGCTTCACCGCTGTTTGGCAACGAACTAAAACTACCATCGGCAGGGAAAGTCGCTGGCATTGAGGGATCCATCATGTGGATAATGTACATATCAATTTGTCCCCATCCATCATAGTTTGCATAAACTTGATAGTACGAAAACCATTTTACATCATCAGCTAAAGGAGCAAAATCTTTCTTCACACCCTTTTTAGCATAATCATAAACCTTTTGCCAATCGGTAGCATTGTCGTCTACTTTATTTCGTGCGCTATAAACCAAAAGACGAGCAGCAAATGTATTTGCTAAATCTGCAATTTCTTTACTCGTATATGCTTCACCGGGCAACCAACTTGAAGGAATAGTAAAGTCATTTTCTTCGCATATTTTAATACATTTGTCAAGACTATTAACTGCCTCTTCAATAACTTCCTTATAAGGAGCTGGTTCAATTGAGCTCAAATCTGTTGTTTCTGTTACGATATAATTCTTATCAAAAACAAGACCTAAGTATCCTAAGCTCAAGCCCTGAAATAGGTAAGCCACAGAAGTCACCATAGGTTGATCAGCTCCCAAATCCATTTTTTCGACTTCAATTTGCTTGAGAACATCATTAGCCTGAGAAAGAACAGAATACAAATTCTTATAATAATCCTCAGTAATTACTGCATTAGAATAATTGGGTTTGTTATTAAATTCGATTCTCGGTTCACGTCCGGCATCTCTCATCCCAAAGTTACCCCACGAGCAGGTACCTGCATCAGCAGTTACAAGCATCCAAAAAGCCGGTGAACTGGTAAGGTCACCATCAGCAAAGCTATGGAGAGCCATAAACCACGAATTAAATAAACCTCCAGACACAGCCTTAACATCATCTGGATTTGAGAACGCCGTTTTAAAATCTGGATCATTAAGATTTTCTACATTCAAATCTTCACATGACCCTAGCGTTACAACAATTGCAAAGAGAGCAATTATATATTTTATATTAAAAGTCTTCATGTTTTTTTAATTTATAAATTAAAACTTCAATTCAAGGGATACTGAGTAAGATCTAAAATTGGGATATCCCATAAAATCGTAGGCATAAATCTGACTTCCATCAGTAGTACCTACTTCAGGGTCATACCCAGAATACTTTGTAAAAGTGAGAAGATTTCTACCCACTAATGATAGTTTAGCATCACGGATTAACTTTCCTGAAACCGATTTCAAAATATCTTTATTAAATGTATATGATAAAGAAAGCTCTCTTAGTTTAACATAACCAGCATCTTCAACCCAGAAATCATTAAAATCATTAATATCATAAAACGCCTGATAGTAATCAACAGTCTTTTTATCTTCCTGAGCCTTTCCAAATTGATCCATAATTGCATTTCTATTATCACGTGTCAACCATTGAGCAGTTTTATTATAAATCTGTCCACCTTGTTTCCAATCAAATAGCATGTAAAGACCCCACCCTTTATAATTCAACGTTGTAGAAAATCCTAACTTGAAATCAGGATTAGAATTACCAATCTTTGTATATAATACATTTCCATTTGCATCTAACATTTTAACCGGTTTTTCATCAACTGTGCCAGCAGTACCTTTAGGGATAACATAACCATCGGAATTCACTTCATAATCATTAACTGACTCACCAGGCATCAAATCAATTTGCTTCGCAAGTTGTTCCAAAGATTTAAGAAATACGGAACCGTACATAACGCCAAAAGTTTCACCTTCTCTGATGTAAAATGCCTTATTTGCATCTTGTCCTTCCGGGCCTGTCTGATAAGCTGGTATGTCTAATTTTGTAATTTTTGTTCTGTTTC
>JAFNAV010000099.1 GCA_017860345.1 Bacteroidota bacterium
ACATAGAAACGCACACCTTCCAGAATATTGACCGATATGAGCGCCAGATACAATCTGCGTTTTAGTTCATCCAGCGTTATTTCTCTTTCGCCCTTCATGCCAAGCTGCTGAGCCTGATACTGCAACATGTATCTGTAAAACTCATTGTACTTTTCGGTTACCGACCCGGCACGCTCCACAATCATCTTGTTTACCATGATGTCGTTGAAAACAGTTTCGGAATCCGGGTAAACATTTTTAATAATATAAGAATAGCTTATGGAGTGTATTGTTTCAAAAAAATCCCAGATAATGATGGCCTCTTCCACTTCGGGCAAAGTGGTTACCTGCCCGAACGTAAGAAATGGAGAGCGCCCCTGCACACTATCGAGCAAAATTTGATATTTAAGATTCTCGGTAAAGATAAATTTTTCCTGTTCGGTAAGCGAATTAAAATCGTTGGTATCTTTAATTAACGATACTTCTTCAGGTCTCCAGAAAAAGCTAAGCATTTTCTGAGACAGCTTTTCGTAAAACGGATATTTCTGAATATCATACCGTTGCACATTACGGCCTTCGCCAAAGAAAATCATTTCGTTCATAAAATCGATCTTTCCCTCGTGATAAAGACCAGGCTGCTGGGGTTTATTTTCTGTTGTCATAATTCATTTTTTTAAAAATTTCAATTCCCGTTTAGAGCTTGTAAAGTTTTTTAGCATAATCACACCGAACAGGCTCCACCTTCGCAGGATTCGTTATCATCATTTTTATCCACCGGTTTTGCCATTTCCACATCTGTTTTTTGCGCCATATTCTGCGACGACTCGCCCGAATTATCATTACTATTCAGATAATACAGAGTCTTAATACCATATTTATACGCAGTCAGTTCATGTTTAATCAGTTCGCGCACGGGCACTTTATTATCAGTATATCTTTTGGCATCATAATACAAATTAGTACTAATGCTCTGATCAATAAACTTCTGAAACAGAGCAATAAATTTCAGATAATCCTCATTATTTAAATCCCAGGCCAGGGTATAATTCTGCCGGTAAGTTTCGAATCCGGGAACCAGTTGTTTCAACGGGCCATATTTACTCACTTTGGAAATCAGCGTTTTGCGCACAGGATCAATCCCGGCAGTAGAGTTTGAAACCATTGAACTGGAAGCCGCCGGAGGAATGGCGCTAAGCGCCGAATTGCGCAAACCATATTTTTTCACTTCGCGGCGCAACTCATCCCAGTCGCAGAGCAAATCGTTCGGAATAATCTCGTCAACCATTTTTTCGTAAGTATCAATGGGAAAAAGGTTGTCGGCATATTTGGTACGATGAAAGTCGTGGCAAGCTCCCTTTTCTTTGGCTAATCTGCACGAAGCCTTTATCAGTCCGTACTGAAAACGCTCAACATACTGATGTGCCTGAGTACGTCCTTTGAGCGTATCGTAAAACAAGCCATTCTTAGCCAAAAAATTAAATACATCCGAAAGGCCTATGCCCAAGCTACGTCTGTTTTTGGTTGATTTTTCGGCCGACAACACCGGATACTCCTGATAATCAATAAGCTCATCCAGAAAGCGCACCAGCAGTTCGGTAAGCGAATCAAGCTCATCCATGGAATCAATTTTTCCGAGGTTAATGTTGCTCAGGATACACATTGCTATTTCGCCACCGGGCTGAGTTACATCTTCAATAGGCGAGGTAGGCAAGGTAATTTCCTGACAAAGATTACTCATATAGATGTTGTCTTTGAACGAACTGTGCGAATTTACATGGTCGGCATTGAGGATGTAAATCCGGCCGGTTTCGTATCGCTCCTTCAGAATATCGACATACAAATCGCGGGCATTAATTTTTTTGCGGCGTATTTGCGTATTTTGTTCCAACTCAGCGTATCGTAGGGCAAAAGCAGCATAGTCAGAGCTATAAAACAAGTGATACAAATCCTGAACCTCTTCGGTAGAGAAGAGCGTAATTTCTTCGTTTTTAGTAACCCGCTCTCTGAATAATTTATTCAGTGCAATAGAATAATCCATACGCCTAACCCGGTTTTCGTCGTTACCTTTGTTGTTTTTCAGGCGGATAAAAGTCTCTATTTCCCAATGAAAAAACGGAACAGTTGACGTAGAACCGCCACCACGTATTGAATTTTGCGTAAAACCTTTGGTAGAAGCTTCGTACATTTTCAATATCGGAGTAAGTCCCGTATGTATAACTTCGCCACTACGGATTTTGGCATCGATACCCCGTATGCGTCCAAAATTAAGCCCAATACCAGCCCTTTTGGCCGTATAAAAACCTACCGCGGCATTGGAGTGGATAATGGAATTGACCGAGTCGCCCACATCGATAAGACAGCACGAACTAAACTGACGAATAGAAGTGCGCACTCCAGCCATTATGGGCGTAGGAAGGCTTATTTTGAAAGTAGATAAAGCATCGTAAAATTCGAGTACAAACTTTTTGCGCAGTTCTTTAGGATAGTTCATAAACATATACATCCCGATAAGCATAAAAGCCTCCTGCGGCGTTTCGTAAGGTTCCCCGGTAATTCTGTCCTGCAACAGGTATTTATCCACCATTTGGCTCAGGCCTGCGTAAGTAAACAAAAAATCCCGGTCGTATTTTATATGTTTGCTAAAAAACACAACCTCCTGATTATTATACTTTTCCAACAATACTTTATCATAAATCTGATTATTGATGTTGTTACGCAACAAGTATTCAAACGGGATGGGTTCGGCCTGTTTGTAAACCGTTTTACGCAGGTCCATAAGCAGCAAGCGTGCAGCCACATACTGATAATTGGGCGTTTCGGCCGATATAAGGTCGGCCGCCGAACGAATCATCACTTTTTGAATTTCCGAAGTGGGAATTTTATCATAAAACTGTAATCGGGAGTTAATTTCGATGTCCGAAACAGACACTTTATCGTATCCATTGCAAGCCCATTCCAAAGCTTCGTGTATCATCGATAAGTCGATGGCCGATAAGGTACCATCTCTTTTAAGTACGTGAATTTGTTCCATTTGTCAGTGTAATTTTTCAGAAAAAAAAAAAAAATACAGCTCCGACAAGATATTAAGAGGCAGAAAACCACAGGTGTAAAGTGAGGCATTCCATCGCTTTTCTTCCCGAAAGCTATGAATCGTTGGCAAATGGCAGGTATTCTGACTTACTCCTTTATTTTAAACCTACCTTCCCGCTTGCTTAGGCAGCAGTGGCAAAAAAACGTTTAAAATAATTTCTGTATTAAAAATCTTCAATTCTCAATCTTCAATCTTCAATCTTCAACAACTATCAGAGTTTACAGCTACGGGTATAGTTCCTGACTCGCACAGGATTCCCTTTTCATCCCAAAGAAAAGCACTTCTCCGGGCAACCGCTTTGCACTACAAAAATAAATTATTTATTTGAGAAATAAGACATAATAACAAATTTATATTGAAAATATTTATGTAATATTTCCAAAATGTATAATTATATAATTGTTTTACAGAAAAATAAGAATATATAAATGACAAAAAGTTTTCAAAATAAAAAAGTCATATCAATATATGATATGACTTTTTAGAAAACAATCAAAAGAAAAGAATAATTTTTACAACACCTACATGCAGGCAAAAAGCTGTTAATTAATATGCTTTTTCCAATGCCTGTTTTATATCTTCAATAATATCGCCGGCATTTTCAATCCCTACTGAAAAACGTATTAAGTCAGGGGCTACTCCGGCAGCCACCAGCTGTTCGTCGGTAAGCTGACGATGTGTATGACTTGCCGGGTGCAGCACCGATGTACGGGCATCGGCCACATGGGTAACTATAGCAGCCAGCTCCAGATTGTCCATAAATCGAATAGAATTATCGCGTCCACCCTTCAATCCAAAGGTAAGTACTCCACATGAGCCATTAGGTAAATACTTTTGTCCCAGCTCATAATACCTGTCGTTTTTCAAACCGCAGTAATGAACCCAGGCCACTCTGTTATCGG
>JAFNAV010000004.1 GCA_017860345.1 Bacteroidota bacterium
CAGATTTTAGACTTCACAAGTGAAGTCAGCTGATTTTCAGCTGCGAGCACTAATCCGTCATTTACGTAGTAAATAAATCAGAATTAAAATCCGTTTTATTGCTACAATAAATCAGTGTATATCAGCTAAATCCGCTATATCCGCGTTTCTATTCTTTTTTTTGTCATGTACTTAGAAAAACACATAATGATTGGGTACTCGGGTTCCCTTTTTGGCTACTCGGATTCCCTCTGAGGATACTCGGGTACAGAGATAAAAAAAACATGATACGAAAGACGAATCCTCCGTATCATGTAATAAATTAAGAAAAGGTAATCCTTATTCAGCTAACGGATCAAAAGTACCGTTTTGATTTCCTTTTTGAGTATCAGCCCAACCGATAGTCTGTAATAAAGAGGTATTGTTGCTTTGAGCGCCACTTGTTAAACCAATAAAATAATATTGTGGTTTATAGTCTATCACTTTACCAACTTCATCACCTCTGTTCTGCTTACGCATCAGATAAGTGGTATAGAAAGTTACCAGATTATCCATGGTAGTATTGCCTGTAGTTTTCAAATCCAAAGGTAATGGGCGAACGGTTTTCAGCGGATCCGATGCATGCGATCCACTGGCATTAGTCTTGGCACAGATTTCAAAATTATCCCTGCGCTTGCCATTAAGAGGCTCTACACCCAGATATGTACAGGTATTGCCACCAAAACCACTCAAAGTCCATGTGCTTGGCGCGTTTGCAATCTGACTGAAATTAGCTCCGCCATCCCATAACAACCAGCGGCGCATATCATCAAAACGCTTACCTTCGTACGCCAGTTCCACCTGACGTTCATACAAGATAGCAGCAAACATTTCGGAACGGGTTGATAAATCGCCCAGGCCGTATGAGCCATCGCTACCGGCAGGAATACCAGCACGCTGACGTATAGCAATCAAAGCGTCTTTGGCCTCGGTAAGGCGGTTATATCCGCATGCAGCTTCAGCAAAGTTAAGCAACACTTCTGCGTAACGAATTTCCATCCAGGGCAAAGCAGCCTCGCCAAATGCTCCCTGACGGTTTTCGGACGAAGTAGCCGGCCACCGGTACAAACAGGTAGGAGCAGGTGAAGTCATATCAAAATCGTTAGAGCGTTTGCGTACGTAAACCCCTCTGTAGTTTGTACCCAACAAATCGGCCCCGAAACCAATTTTAGTTTCATCATTTCTATTGGTTTCCGTATCATACCATGAATAATTCCACAACACATAGTTTTCGCCACTATATGGATAATCAGCATCCAGATTACCTATTACATTGCCTCCTGAATCATATTTAGGCCACATTTTAGGATTACCTTCAAATCTCCAGTACACACCAGGGAAAGCAAAAGTACGATAAAAACGCGGATCCCTGTTGGCAAAGAACGTTAAAGGATTATACGCATATTCAGATTGTCCCGGTTTTTTTCCATCGGCCATAGGAAATAAATCCACCATCATAGCCGATGGGGTCATTCCGCTATTGGATGTTGTAGCGTTAGTGTTTTTAGGACGTATGGTTTGTTCCCAGTGGTTGTTTCTGTATATTTCGTGTGCCGCGTCATCGTCGTGTACTTTATTATAAAGCGTTACAAACACAGCTTCGGAGCTATTGAAATCTGAAAACATTTTTGACCATCCTGCAGCGTTTACACCGGGTGCGCTTTGGTACGCTAAATTGAAACCTCCAGCATTTAAAGCTGTAATAGCAGCCTGATTAGCTTCGTAGGCAGCTTTCCAACGCGATTCATCATCGGCACGATTAAACAACGGGCTGGCGTAAAGCAAACGTGCACGTCCGGCTAATGCCAAAGCAGCTCCTTTTGTTACACGGCCAAAATCGCCGCTTTTATAAGGCAACATGGCAGCAGCAGTATCCAAATCGTTACAAATAAAATCAATACAAACCTTGGCAGTAGAGCGAGGCACAATTAAATCAGTAGCTTCGCTAACATCGGTTAGCTGCACCTTATCAACGATGGGTACACCACCATAAGTTTTTACCAACAGGTAGTATTGCCATGCACGGAAGAAGTAAACCTGCCCAAGTAATTCACGTTTTTGCTCGTCGGCCAATGTACCTTTAGAGATACCCTCTATGGCGTCGTTACAGTTACGTATTTCGCCCCATGGACCACTACTTGTATTTTTACTTACATGAAACCAGTCATCCAGGTTACTTGATGAGGTTATAACCACATCAGGATTCACAAAGTTGGACAGGCTACTGAACTCCTCAGTTGAACGTGATTGGATATCGCCTTTTCCCGAACTTGTACTTCTATAGGATAACCCATTGTTTACATCGGGTAACAAGCGCAGGTAAATATCATCTACCCTCATCTTGGCGCCCGTATAATCATTGTAGATTTCGGGGGTTAATTTGCTGTAATCAGTCTTTTCTTTCAAAAAGTCATCACTACATCCCGTCCACAAGATAGCGTTTGCCAGTAAGGCAACGCTAAGAATTAACTTATTCTTTGTATTTATCATTGTTGTATGTCTTTAGAATGAAACATTTAAACCCAAGGTAATCTTACGTAAAGTTGGGTATTTACTGTAACTGGATAATGGACTCATGAATTTATCAGGATACGGATTGTAGAAATCCAGGATATTCTGTCCGGTGATATTGAGACGGCAGCTTTCGACACCCACTTTGGTTACCCATGCTTTAGGCAATGCGTAAGCTATTGTGATATTGCGCAAGGCAATAGTTGTATTGCTCACTTTCCAGAAAGTAGAACTCAGACCGTTATCGGCAAAGCGCAGGTTAGGATATTTAGCGTCTCTGTTCTGAGCAGCAACAACACGTCCCTGAGCATCCAGTACATCTTCGTACACAAACATATTACCAGCCCAGAACGAAGGTAAGTTGGTGTATTGCATCACATCATAACCAGAACCGGTAGAAATAACACTTTTAGTCTGAATAGCTTCAGTTGGCATCATGGTATAACTTCCCCAGCTTGCGCTAAACTGAGCGCTGAACGAAAGGCTCTTCCACTCGCCACCCATATTTACTGTAAAGCCGTATGGGTTACTCCTGTATTTCGAAATCTGAACACGGTCGTTTTTATCTATCTTATTGCCTTCCGGATCGTTAGGATCGTTAGGAGCATAATAAGAACCATCTGCTTTTTGAGATCCACGTACGTTATTATATATCAACATACCCGGATGTACATCGGCTTGCGATTTTCCCAAATATGTAACCAGCTGATTATCGTCGAAGTATTCAGCAATTTCCTGATAAGAATGGAACATACCAATATACTGGTAACCCCAAAGACCGCGATCGTAACGTTGGTTTGGCATAATATCGTCCAATTCGCGCGATGCTGCATTTTTCCAGGGCGCTTTTAAGATTTTATTATCAGAGTAACCGGTATTAAGCTTAACGTAGTATTTGAAATTCTTACCAATTTTGTCGCGCCATCCTAAAGAAATTTCGATACCGTAATTATCCGTTGCACCATAATTTGATGGCGACGCAGCTGCACCTACCGTCGAAGGATATTCGGGCGCATTGTCTACAGTCATAAACACATCTCTGTTTTTGTCATAATAACCATCTAAGTTAACAGACAAGCGGCTTTTCAGGAAATTCATATCCAAACCAAGGTTGCTTTTGTAGCTTTTGTCCCAGTGCGAATTGCGATTGGGTACAGCATTCGGTATCTGGAAGTGTGCTCCGGCACTAATACCGGGGTCGGAGCCAAAGATAGGACCCTTAACAACTTCAGAACCATAGGTTGGTAACCAAGCCCATGCAGCCACATTATCGCGTCCGAGAATACCATACGAACCACGAACCTTAAGGAAGTCCATAAATGTTACATTTTCCTTAAACCATGATTCTTCCGAAGCAATCCATCCTAATGACATGGAAGGAAATACTCCCCAGTAATTTTCAGGGGCAAATTTGGTAGAAGCATCAGAGCGAATAAGAAACTCGACAAGATAGCGATCAGCGTAAGCATAGTTTACACGGCCAACATAAGACAGCACTCCACTTTCCGAACGGTTAAAGGTTGTAGTCTGTTCACCTCCGGCACCATTGGATTGTTGATTGGTAAATGAATAAGGCAATGTAACATTTCCCCATACATATTCGCTTTCACTTTCAGCTTTTTCGATGGTAAACAAACCGCTTACATCGTGCAAACCAAACTTACGTGCATAAGTAGCAATAAAGTTGATCTGATAGTTATCAGCACGGCTCATATTTCTTCTGAGGTAGCTACCATTATCAACGCTAATCGTAGTTAACCCGTCGTAATTCAAACTATGCTCATCAGTACTTGTATAAAGATGATAGCCACTACCACCACGCCCGGCATCACCATCGGCAAACCTGTATAGCGTATAACTTGAACCAAATTCGTTATCTTTTGTAGTGCTGATACTTTTAGAATAAGTAGCTTTCAGTTTAAGCCCTTTCAAAATCCGGTTCCATCCGAAATCATACTCTATCGAACCGTTAATTGTCATATTCGATGGCATATTCACTTTGGAGTTTCCAAGGTTTTCCACCATATTATAGTTGTACTCCTGACTGCTCTCAATTTTTCCGTTAGTAACACCATACGCAGCAATGGGGTAACCATTCACATATTCAGGAATATAGCGTGGGCGGGTCAATAAGGTAATATAATCCTTTTCGTCGTTGGTTCCACCTACTCTAACGTTAGATTTGGTAGTTTTACCATAGTCGCCCGATACCTGCATAGATGCTTTTGTCCATTTATTAATTTTGGCATCAACACCGGCACGGTAGTTCCAGCGATTGTACCCGATGCGTCCGAGGTTACCATCTTGCGTAACATAAGATATACCTGCAAAATAAGTTGCATTTTCGCTACCTCCGCTCACATTGAGACTGTGTTTTTGCGTCAGTGCCGAGCTCCAGTATTTGTCCAGCAAATCATAATTCATTCCTTTCATGGCTTCCAGTTCGTCAGCCTGAAACAAATGTCTTTGAGAATCTAAAGATGTATCCGATGGATCGGCTGCACGCACAGCATTCCATATTTGTCCAAAATTATAAGAATCCAGCATTTTTGAGCGGTAATACTCATCGGTATAACCGAATTGTCCGCTATACGAAATTTTAGGTTTTCCTACCTGTCCACGTTTGGTTTTCACCAGAATAACCCCCTGTGCCGACCGGGCACCATAAATAGCTGCTGCCGCATCTTTCAAAACAGAGATGTTTTCGATCATGCTGGCATCGAGGTTATTAAACGCATTTTCATCGGCAATATAATCATCGATAACATACAACGGAACCAACAATCCTGCAGTAGGCGAATTTGGCACATTGTCGCTATTACGAATGATAATTTTTGCCTGCGCACCCGGGCGGTTACCCGATTCGCTCACTGCTACACCATTCATCATACCACCCAATGCAGACGCCAAGCTGGTAACCGAAAGGTCGGAGATTTCGTTAGGAGCTACCGTAGAAATCGAACCTGTAAGATGCGCTTTTTTCTGTGAACCGTAACCAACTACAACTACTTCGTCGAGTTTCATCACATCACCTTTAAGTATTACGCGCGAGGCATCTGATACGGCTAATGTCTGGCTGATATATCCTATATACGAAATAGTCAGTTTACCGTTGGCTGGCGCCGTTAGCGAAAACTTTCCATCAATATCCGTAATTGTTCCCGTGGTAGTTCCTTCCACTTTAATGGTAGCCCCTATGATAGGCTGTTCATCTTCGCCCACCACAACTCCGGTGATGGTACGTGTCTGGGCATAAAGCTGCGTAGAACATACAAATGCCAGCAACAAACCCAAAAACAGGCTGAGAATTATATTTTTCTTCTCCATATATTTTTCTATTAAATATTTATACTATTTTAATGCCATATAGTGGAACCTGGTAACCAACGGGGATCTCCGGTACCTCTGCTAATCTGATCGGGACCCGCCATTGTAAATACTCCATTGCCCTGATATGTTAATTGCGGATTTGTGAGTATATAATCACCGCTGGTATCGGCGCTTGTACCGGATATTTCACCTTGTGGAACAGCTCCGTTGTACCAGAATGTATTACCACCGCCTGTAAAGGTTGCTGTAGTATTTCCGCGACGGAATCGTTTAATAAATCCATTTCCTCCAGCAGCAGAAGCATACTCGCCCGAATCAATGATAATATTGTTGCGAATAATTATCTTATCGTTTACAGTACCCATAGCCCCGTTTGAATTGAACGACTGAGCACCTTTTGGGAATTGCCAGAATGTACAATTGGTAATGGTAATACTACCGCCTGTCCAGGATTCGCTTACAGGTTTCACACTGGATACGTTTCCGCTCGAAATCTGACAAATACGATTGCTGCTGTTGGGAACAATCTCGTTGTAGAAAGTACTGTTGATAAACGACATATCCTTAACCATACCAGACTGGAATCGCAGCGTGGCCTGATTGAAAGTACTTGAATTTTGTCCAATAATACAATCCTTGATCATAAGGCTACCAATAGCATATTTCTTTCCATTATCATAGAAGAGGTAATACTTCAATCCGGTAATTTTACAGGATTGTATGGCAACAGGCTTGGTAGTTGGCACTACAAGATAGCTGGTTCCGTTAGATGAAGCAGCCGCAGCTGTAGCATCGAAATTGGCATCCATAAGGATTAGCGAATTTGTAGCAGCACCTACAAAATCAGCATAATCAATATCTATAAACTTCAACTTAAGACCTGCTCCACCGTTTACGAAAGACCCATCTGTCATTTTCAGTTTTGCATGTTCCAGTTTGCTTCCGCGGAAAGTTACCGAAGTCTGACCGATTGACACATTACCACTCATCGTGTAACTGCCTCCCGGTTCCAGTTCGTAACACAATTCGGTAGCACTTACAGGAACAGGATTTGTAGTAAAATACTCTGTCAGGTTTGTTCCGGAAGGAATAACAGCTGTAACCGACAATAAATTATCGTATTCCTTTGCTGTGGCAGTGGCTGCGTCTTTATTGTTATAACGTTCGTTGCCCAATGTTTTAATTACTACCTTGTAACGGGAGTCTTCTTTTGCTTCCCGTTTTACGGAAATTCCGTCTACTACCTGGTTTTCTTCACCTATCAATACAGGACTATCAGGATTATCAATATTGTAAACAGACACCTGATATCCTCCTGCTCCTTTGACAAGTGGCCATTCAATGGTTTGTTCGGAGTTATCTGCATTGAATTTCACCTTTATTTCGTCAGCTACCGGTGAATTCATCGTTGCATTTGTAACACTTGGCGACCACATACTGTCATCTTTAAAGCCGTCAATACACGATGTGACGGTTAAAACAATCATTGCACATATTATATATGCAATAATTTTGGGCTTGGCTTTCATTTTGTTCATAAAACGAATAGAATTAAAGTTTTAAAAATTTGACCGTTCTCTTTTAATGTCATTCAGTAAACTTGACTTATGCTCATTTGCTTATCGAAAACGTTGAAAAAAAATAGTGGAATAATAAGCTATTCCTTAACACATGATGAATGAATAATTAATTAACTACATATTTAACTGACGTCGACCTTAAGATAAAAAAGCATTTTTGAAAAACACTTACCGGCTAAAAGCAGGTATTTACCCTTCGGCATTCGATGACGTATTTCTTTCTTATTTTTTAATTTACAATCCTTTGAAAAACGGGCATCAGCCTTATTTTTTAGAATTTGTATTTATAATCGCAATGTGGTATCAACACATTTAAAAGCTGTTTTATCTGAAAACTTCCTTAAGATACTCCACATTATCTCCAAAATTCTTTTTCACGTTGCGGGCATCGTTGGCATCGCGCGAACGCTCTACCACAAGCCAGCCTTTCCAGCGCATTTTGGCTAAGGTTGCTCTTATCTTTTGCATATCCAACCGGGTATTGTTTCGCAAGGTAACGCCGTCGGTATCTGTACAGTGAATCATACAAATTCGTTTGGCACCCAGTATTTTCAGTTCTTTATAAATATCTCTGCCAGCCACAAGCGGATTCTGAAAATTGAAGTAAATTTTAATTCCCCGGGAGTTTATCTCTTTCAGGAGTTTTACTTCTTCGGTAGCTGTAAGCGATGTTTCAATGCCTATAACTACTCCGGCTTCCAGCGCCATTTGTCCGGCCACTTTGAGGCGCTCAACCAGTTGCGGACGAATTTCCGGATTTTTGTTCAGATCGCACTGTACGCCCAGTGGCAAAAAAGCAACTTTGGCATCCATTATTTTCATGGTATTGATGCAGTCCTGCAACAGCTCGCGATAATTTGCTCTATCCACAAAAGACTGAGCATAAAACCCCGACATGGCTACTGAAGGAACCTCTATGCCGGTTTCGGTAGCTTTTTCAGTAAACAGCACTCTGAATTGGGGTATGCGTAATTTATTGTCAAACGAGTCGCGCTTACCAAGTCCGCCCATATCCATTTCAATACCATCGGCTCCTATTTGGCGGGCAAGCTCAAATGCTCCGATTTTCTGACGCTTCAGAATCATCCAGTCGCACACTGCCACTTTATATGAATCAACACCCTTTTTTTGGCCTTTAGCATTTAATGGAATTGCGCCTGCAAATAATCCAATAAAAATCAGCGCCAGAAAAATTGGCTTTATGAATGATTTTTTATAACTTTTATTCAAACTTTAATATTATAATTCATTGATAGGACGATTTTGATAAATATATGTAATCAAATTAAAAAAAATATTTTTTCGGTTTAATAAAATCTACCTGTATAAGGGGCGGGAACAAGTTTTTTCAGGAAAGAAAAAATACAATGAGTGTAAAACGGGAGGGTAACTGTGAAGGCAGCACAACAAATTTACAAGTCATGAGACTCTGTTCGGGCAATTATTTTACGATAAATACAGGTGGCGTTATTGCAAATAGCACAACCGTAATCATGATGTTTCAGTTCCTGACCGATACCAATAACTCCACTCACCGATTTCCGGGGAATCATCAGACATGAATCGGTAAGCGAAATGCCTGTGGTATTCTCTCCAATCAGGTCAAAAAGAGTTTTCTGATCGCTGAGAGGCCAGTTGCAATAACCGGGACTATACCGGTTAGATATTTTCAGGCCATTTTTACCGACCTGTGTTTTCAATGCTCCCTGAATTTTGTCCATGGCTTTTTCTACCGTAAGCGACCCGATAGCATCCATAATATATGCCTCCATAATATCGCCCTGCTCATTGAGCCGATTGGCCATTTGGGTAAAACCCTCGCCTGCCGTACACAGAAAAAAGGCGGCCTGGTTTGCTTCTTTGATATATCCACAAACCTGCCTGCCTAAATTCAATGTCATATTATCCACCTGTAAAAGTCCGGTTTTGGGGTCAGGAAAATTAATGTCTTTGAGCACATAGCCGCCCCTGATAGCAGTATCAAAATTCAATTCATTTAAAGTATCCCTGACGAAAGTCACGGCCGGATGTTCTTCTTCCAAATCGGATGATTGGAGAAAATCCAGCACTTCGTCGATTGTGGGAGCCACTTCGCCGAACGAAAAGCTATATGCGCAAAAGTCATTCATTCACAGCTTGTAAAAATGCTTTAATATTAGCTTCGGGCACGTACGGGGGTAAGTCGCAACCACTCGAAATTACGAAATTGCGATATCCTGCAGTATCTTCAAGCAACTTTTCCACCGCTATCTTAACCGAATCCGGCGTTCCCTGCTTAAAAATCCCAACCGGATCCAGATTGCCCAAAACCATTACATCTGCAGGGCATTCTTCCAAAACGTCTTTCATATCAATGGCATTACCGAAATGCAACGCTCTAGCTCCACTTAGCACCATAGCCTGAGTGCATTGCCCCGTATTTCCGCAATTGTGTAATATTACAGTAAAACTATCATCCTGCACAGCATCCACTATTTCTTTTACAAAAATGGTGGAAAACGCCAGACAGTCGTCGTACGACAGTAAGCCGGCAGCCGGCTCAGCCATGATAACACCTGCCGTGCCGGTTGCCTTCAACGCTTTACAGTAATTAATCAGAAAACGGGTGCATTTTTGCAATAGTTCGAGTATTACTTCCGGCTCAATGTAAATGCCTACCATAATCTCGGACATATCGTACAACCGACCAGCCAGCGAGAACGGACCTATACAACCCGAAAACACCGGTTTGTGTTTGATGTTTTCGGCAGCCAGCTTATTGGCCAGCAGGTACTGCGGGATACGCCCCATATCCAGAGAGGGAACCATCAACGCTTCCACCGACTCAGCACCGTCAACCAGACGCCCCGTTACAGTTGGTATTTCATTATCAGGCAAATTGACTTCAGCTCCAAAAGCCTCTGCCTCTACGGTTAAATCCATAATAGACGAACAAGCCACCGTATCATAATGATCGGCCAGATACTGAATGGCTTCATAATGGATCTGCCCATTGGTGACAGCCTCGTGTACGGTATAACCCAGTGCTTCAATGCCAGGATGCGTCATCACCGGGAAAGCCTGAACTTTAGCATTTAGAAAGATATTATCTATAAATTTTTTCATCTATTTAAAAGCCCCTCCAAGCTCCCCAAAAGGGAGGCTTTCCGACCAGATGAGGGGATGTCGGATTTATTAATTATTCCCTTATGAAAGTAAACTTACTCATGGGTGTTTCAAGTTTTTATGCCGATATTTTATCTAACCAAACAATTCCTTCCTGCGGATTTTTTCCATATCCATCAGCGCCTATCTGAGAAGCAAAATCAGAAGACAACGGTGCACCTCCAACAATAATCTTTGTATCTGGTGAAATGGCCTTAATGGCATCGATAACCGGCTTCATATTAACCATGGTGGTGGTAAGCAAAGCCGATATGCCAACTACCGCACCCGGATTCTGTTGAACTGTTTCTACAAATTTCTCTATCTTCACATCTATTCCCAAATCTATCACTTCCCAGCCAGCACCTTCTACCATCATACCAAACAGGTTTTTGCCTATATCATGCAAATCGCCAAACACAGTACCAATGATAAACTTGCCCTTTCGCTGCACAGCTCCCGAAGCAAAAAACGGCTTCAAATGTGCCATGGAAGCACTCATAGCTTTGGCCGATAGCAACATCTGCGGAACAAAAATTTTATTCTCGGTATATTTCTGCCCAACTTTATTCATAGCTGTAATCAATGCATTATTTAGAATGTCCGATGGGGCAATACCTGCCTCTAATGCTTCTTTAGTTATTTCGTCGGCGCCTGATTGCCCTTTCATTTGTGGTGGATAGGGCGATGCCTGATTAATTTTTCCGAACTCTACGCATTCGGATAGTTTTTCTAATAATTCTAAGCTCATAATATGTTGAATTTGCCCTGCGGGCGTTACTTTGTTATTTCTTTAATATCCTTTTTTACTTTTATATGAAGCAATAATGATAGCTAAACCGTATTTCAATTAAAAAAAACATATAACCCTATCATAATCAACATCAATACAATCCAGGCAATTTTTACCGATTTATCAATCTTGATAGGCCGATAATCGAGGGTGGAAACCGACACATTTTTAGTATCGAGCAATGTATAAATACAAGTGAATACAGCTAAAATCAGAAAGATAATAAAGGACACATACAGGAAATGTATTCCACTAAATATCAAATTATTATAATATAATATTCCTATACCGATACTAAACACCGTTCCGAATGATAAAACCAGATTGACAGCATTTTTCGACGTTTTTTTCCAAAGTACGGCAAATAAAAATGCTACCGACATGGGCGGAGCAATAAAGCCAAGTACCGATTGAAAAATATTAAAAAAACTCAATCCCTGAATAGCTGTGATACCGATAGCCAGAAAAACCGAAACTACAGCCCCACCAAGCACAATCCAGCGCCCTATGGCTTTTATTTGTTTATTATCTGCATTGGGTTTATAATGTTTCACGTAAATATCCATGGTAAAAACAGTGCTCAGCGAATTCAGTGCCGAACCCACTGTACTAATCAGTGCAGCCAGCATTACCACTATAACAAGTCCGATAAGCCCCGGAGGAAATACGGCTTCGACTAATTTAAGATAAGCATCGGTAGAATTGCCAATATTGGGAATAATAATAAATGCAAGAATACCCGGAAGTATAAACAATGGAATATCAATCAGCTTAAGCCAGGCAACGAAATTTGCCCCCATTTGTCCGTTCCTGAGATTTTTGGTACCCAGTACCGATTGCACCATAGATTGGTCGGTACACCAAAACCAAACTCCCATAATAGGATACCCAAGCAAGATAGCCAACCAGGGGAAATCTTTATTGTCGAGTGGCTGAAAAAGTTTCCAGTACGACGCCGGAGTTGCCTCAATAATATGCCCTACTCCTCCTGCTTTATGAATTGCCATCACCACCAGCAATACCGAAACACCTATAAGCAAAAGCATCTGAAAAACATTGGTATAAGCTATGGCTTTCAGTCCACCGGCCATGGTAAATGCTGCCGAAAGAAATACCAGAATAACAATACATAACCACAAAGGTAAAGCCAGAATCTGAGCCATAAACACGCCACCAGAGAACAGAGTGAGTCCCAGCCACGAGATTAAAATGGTAATGATGGTATACCAGGCTATGTACTTTTGTGTAATGTTGCCAAAACGCTTACCCATATATTCGGGCAGAGTCATTACCTGTGCACCTAAGTAGCGCGGTGCAAACACAAAGGCCAGCAGTAAAATAAACGGGAAAGCATACCACGAGAAGTTGCCGGCTACGATACCGCTTTCGTACCCGCTGCTGGCATTGGCAATGAGCATAGACGGGCCTACATTGGTTCCCCACATAGTAAGTCCGATGGCAAACCATCCCAAACTTTTATTGGCAAGAAAAAGATTGTCGCTTTTGTTTTTAGCGCTAAAACTGGCCCAATATGCAATGCCAAGCAACACTACTACATAAGTTGCTATAACAACAATATCAATGGTAGATAATTGAATTAATTCTTTCATATGACCTCTACGTAACCCTCTCCAAAAAAGAGGGAATGTGTATTAAATAAGATTATTAGTTTTGAAAAGTTTAATTTATTTACATCAAAATATCAGGCGAAGCCTAAATATCGCCGAAGGCAAATAACGGCGTAGCCAAATAACGCGCACAGCGCACATGTCATCTATATCTTTCCACAATTTTCAGTGCCTGTTCAATGTCTTTTTCCGATTTAAAATCGACATTAATGTGCATTCCCTGATTCCCCACATTATCCAAAAGCGGTTCTAATTCATCCAGTGTGACCCAGTTGGCCATTACAGATTTTCCGCCGGTTAATATGCGCTTATATAATTCGTACCACTGCGGGTTTCCTCCCTGCGGCTGCCCGTAACCGGGTGTCCATTGAATGGCATTCAGATTCTCGAGTTCCAGAATAGCATCCAAATGACGTATGGCATCCACTCCATCCAAATGATAAAGCGTGTAATCGATTTTTTCGGTCTGCTCCCGTAGAAATGGCAGACAGAAAGTGCGATAATCATCTTCGGATATCATGATCGATATATCCACCTGAAGTTTCGAAACAGTGCCCGGAGCCCAAAGCGAGAAATAGCAGAAAGCCATCTCACCATTCACATTGATTATGTCGTAAATACGGTTGAAAACATCAAAATATGCTTCGTTGATTTTCCTCAATTGTTCCAGCGTTCCATCCGGATCCATAATCAAATCCATCAGCACATTGTCCGAACCTTTCAGACTTGCCAATACATCGAGGCCTTCCACCAAATCGGGACAGCCCACCATGTATTTTCCCCGAGCATTGGCAACGCAGTTTCGCAACAAATCTTCGTGCAGTTTCCAGCCTTTTTCATCAAAAATAATCTGTCCGTCGAAATCAGGCTTTTGATGAATCCAGATAGTGTCTTCGCGTCCTTCGAGTACTGAACCCAGAATAGCAGCCAGCGATCCGGGTCCTAACTGAGTATTGGCCACCGGCAAAATATCAGCCAGATAGGAATTCCGGCTCATAGTATAATGCAGTTGCTGAGCACGCCAAATCGGGTCGAACCACAGCTGATTCAGATCTTTGTGAGGTGGTGGCGGCAAAATATTTTCGTAGGGAGCGCCCTCTTTAAACAGGTGTTCCCACATTGTCAGCACAATGCCTTTCCCATTCCACCAGTCGGTGTAATGTTTTTTGGTTTCGGAGAAATTTGATTTCCAGGTTTGCATAAGTATATATTTCAACACGAAGACACAAAGACACCAATATAAAACATTTCTTTGTGACTCCGGGTCTTTGTGTTTAAAAAAGTATTTTTAATGTCTTATTTAAATCCATTTCATCTGTACAATTCACATCTTCCAAATACATGGGTATTTCGGCTCCTTCTTTTACAAAAACCGGCATTTCATCCAGCGGAACATCCACATTTCGGAGCCATCGTTCGCCTTCAAACACTTCTTTTGTAAAAAAATGCACCCACCTTCCTTCTGGTAAATAAATATCCCGCCGGTTTTCGCTGTTCATTACCGGAGCTACCAATATATCGTCGCCAAAATAATACTGATCGTCGATGTGGCGACAGGTTTTGTCTTGAGGGTGATGCAGAATCAACGCGCGCAATACCGGGAATCCTGTTTTGATGGCTTTCTCGCTTTGGTCCAATATATAGGGAATCAGCTGGTAACGCAATTTCAACCATTTACGAATAATCGGAGCAATATTCGGATAATGCCAGGGCTCGCGCTTGTGTGAGCCATGATACCGCAGATGCGACGAGAACACGCCAAACTGTGTCCAGCGCACGTAAATATCGTCGGGCAAAACCGAATTCATAAAGTTGGGGACGCCATGAAAACCAGGCACATCGTGACTCCAGAAGGCAAAGCCCGAAAGCCCGAGTTGCAAGCCGCCTTTGAGCGAACCAGCCAGTCCATCCCATGAGCAAGCCGAGTCGCCTCCCCAATGTAGCGGATAGCGCTGGCAACCAGCCCAACCGGCACGCGCCCAGATTATACCGTCGCCGGTTACTTCTTTGGTTACCTCGTAAGCCGCTTTTTGGTACAGAAGCGGATACAGATTGTGCAATTTTTCAGGCGACATATTCCTGTATTCGGCATCGAGATGAATATCCTCGCCAAAGTCAGTTTTGATACACACAACACCCATTTCCAGCAAATTTCGCAATAATCCTTTGTACCACTCTGTCGCTTTATCGTATGTAAAATCAATGGTTCCGGCAAAGTCCTGTACGCTAAAATTGGACGAACCTGATATCAGGCGTTCGCTTTTGCTGATATATTCGTTTTCGTCGGCTTCTTTGTACTGAATGGCATTGTACGAAATGTATGGCAATTGCCACAAACTCACACGAAAACCCTTTTCTTTCAGATTTTGAATAAACTGAGGAGGATTGGGGAATCTGTCGTCGTTGAATTTCCATTCGCAAAGCCAGTCGGTTTCGAACCAGCCTGTATCAAGATGAATCACATCGCACGGAAAGCCTTCCGTACGCATACGGTCGCAAATATCATTGACTTCATCAGCTGAAAAATAAGTCATCCGGCTCATCCACGTGCCAAAACTCCAGAGCGGAGGCATGGTGGGAAAACCCGTTAACTGACGATAGCCGAACAGAATTTGTTCAGGATTATCTCCGCCAATCACGAAAAAATCAACCAACGGTTCTTCTACCAAGACCTGCGCCGAACGGGTGGAGTGGTCGGCCAGCGAAAATTTAGCAAAAGCAGTAGTGTGCACAAAAACGCCGTAATTTTCGGACGAAAGATAAAAGGGAATATTTTTGTATGTACGCCGATTATTTACGCCCTGTCCGTCCTGATTACGAAGTTGAAAAGTTTTTCCCGATAAATCCATTTTAGCAAATCGCTCACCGGTGCCGTAAAAGCATTCGTCTGGTTTTGCCCGGAATGAAAATGTTGTACGATTCGCATCACCATTTCTCTCTACATAAGCCAGTGCAAAAGCATCATGACGGGTAGGTGAAAACATATCGTAAGCCGAAAGTGCCACCTCTTTTTTACCATCCGGAAAAAGGCTCAGAAAAAAAGTTTCATCAGGCGCAGGAATCAAGTCGCTCCACACATCGGTTTTAGCTTTCTGGAAGCCCAAAACAGCCCGTTTATTTCCCAATTTATCCGTAACAATCCATTCATCCGTTTTTTTCTCAAAACTTAATGCCTGTTTCTTTAGCCGACTATCCAGTTCAAGCATTTCCGAATTTTCCACGATTTCACCTGCGAAAGCTATCGATACACGCAGAATTTTTTCAGAGAGAGCCTGCACACGCAACGTAAATTCTTTACGCGGGACAGATAAATCGGGAGTAATTTCGTTGGAATTATTTTGTTGTTGAAACGGAATGGTAACGAACACATCACCATTTATTTCCTGAATAGCAGTTGGCAGACAAGCCCGCCAAAGCCGATCGCCCTGATTCAACTCAGGACTAAAATCTAAAAAGTCAAAAAGCTGATAATTTGTTTGTTGCATATTTCAGACAAAAGAACCAAGAGCCAAGAACAAAGACTCTGGTATGTGCATTATTAAAATTTATTCCCAAAAATAACGTCCGAAGGACAAATAACAGCGAAGCAAAATAACGCCGAAGGCAAATATCGCGACCAATGGAAGCAAATATCAGTGTAAATCACTAAACACAACCCACGTTGTTCCCTTTGGTGCATCTTCAATACCTTCCTGATATTTGCCCATTATTTTATTCCACTCATCCACCCTCGGATTGTTTTCGGTGGTTTTGGGGTTTAATTCATCCAATGTTTTACCCTTGGGAATACTGATAACCAACATCAGTTGCCGACCATGACGAAAAACCAATAATTGCTGAAAATCGGCCTTAATAAAACCCCGGGAAACTTCCGGCCATTTTTCAAATTGCGTACGGTGATATTCCATATATTCGTTTTGCAATGTTGAATCTTCAACCAGATTGGCAGTCATGATGATATTCTTCCATTCCGAAGCAGGTTTTTCGCCCGTCATTTTCTGCCGGTTAAAGTTATAAAACGGAGCATCGTATAGTTTCAGATTAAGACTTGGATAGTCGTTTTCGAGCGCAATTTTCAACTTATTTATTTTATCAAGCGAAGAAAAAACAACCCAATGCTGTTCCCACATCTGCATTTCGTCAGACGGGATATTGTTTTTTTTACATTCGTCGAGAAGTATCTGAGTGGAAACACGATATTCGGTATCAACAATTTCGAGGATAGCAACAGGATCGGCTTTGGGCGAGGTACAAGCCGACAAAGCAAGAAAAAATACAAGCGCAAAATATGCCATTGCTGAATATTTCATAGACAGTATAAATAAGAATTATCTGTTTAAAAAAATTTTAAGGTAACAACAGTATTATGACGTTGCACAGCCATATTTGTAACCACATAAGTTACGATATAAAAAATGGAAAGGCCACAGAAAATTTTCTGTAGCCTTAGCTATAAGAAGCCTCTTAAAACCCAAAAAAGTTTTTTATCTAACTGTTGGGCTAAAGTTCATTTTGAGAAATATTTTTATTTTTTCAACAATGCCAGTATCTCACTTTTACGTTTCTCAAATTTTGTTGTGAAATCATCCATCACTTCCTTCACAGTGGAGATTCGTGTGGAAAGGTACGCGTTACTCCCTGCAAACGCATAGCCTCTGTCCATCTTGCCCTTGTAAGCATTGTACAAAGCCACGATAATGCAATATGGCACTACTTTATAATCGCAGGTATGCAGGCAGTTATATGGACATGATTTCGGTTTTGTAAGCCCTTGTTTTACTCTTTCGAGGAACTTACCCTGCAAAGCACGTCCGGGCATACCTACCGGGCTCTGAATAATCTCGACACCGTTAGCTTCAGCATCAATATATGTGTTTTTAAATTTTATGTCCGCATCACATTCCTCGGTGGTTACAAAGCGGCTTGCTACCTGTATGCCTTTAGCTCCTAGTCGCATAATATCATACATGTTTTCGCCATTATAAATACCTCCGGCAGCTACCACCGGAATCTCCTGCTGATACTTCTGTTCAAATACCGCCACCTCGCGCACAACGTCCGGAATCAGAGTTTCGATAGAATAATTCGGATCGGCAATCTGATTGGCTTTAAAGCCGAGGTGCCCACCCGCTTTAGGGCCTTCCACCACAATCAGGTCGGGCAGATAATCATACAGGGTTTTCCATTTTTCGCAGATAATTTTGGCGGCACGCGCCGACGACACTATCGGAACCAGTTTCGTAGTACAACCTTCGGTACGATATTTTGGTAAATCGAGCGGTAAGCCCGCCCCGGCAAAAATCACATCGGCCTTCTCAGCTATAGCCGTTTTCACCATGTCGCTGAAATTAGTCAGAGCCATCATGATATTGACTCCAATAATTCCCGACGTTTTTTCTTTGGCCTTACGAATTTCTTCCTTCAGTCCGTGAATACATGCTTCCATGTAATTCGTTGTTTTTTCGCGATAAATCAACCCCAATCCCGCACACGAGATTACACCAACACCACCCTCATTTGCCACAGCCGCAGCTAAGCCCGACAAGGAAATTCCTACTCCCATCCCCCCTTGTATAATGGGAACACGAGCCATAAGATTTCCGATTTTCAATCCATTCATAAATCATTTTTTTTTAAAACATTTAGATATCAACCCTTCGGATCATCATCGTTATTAATAAAAAAGGAAAAAGAAACCGAAAGATATCCGGTTTCTTTCTCCTTTAAACTTTGCTTTATTCTTTATGAATTACTTCTGATAAAACCTTAACATAAGCAATCCTTTTCAGATTAATGGTCATGATTTTGTGCTATACCGCAACCTGTCTGAGAATATAGCACAGGCAGCTAATGGGTTTATCCGTAAATGATATTTCCCTGCTCGTCTTTGAATTCTTCAAAACTTTTGTTGTACTGCTCCATTGCTCTGAAACTCATACCCATGCTTGAGAAACCGCCATCGTGAAAAAGATTTTGCATAGTTACCTTGCGTGTCAAATCGCTAAACATGGTCACGCAATAATCGGCACATTCAGCAGCGGTGGCATTGCCCAGCGGCGACATGCGTTCCGAGAAGTCCACAAGGCTATCAAAACCCTTAACACCGCTACCGGCAGTGGTTATTGTGGGCGATTGCGAAATGGTGTTTACGCGCACATTATGTTCGCGACCATAAATATACCCAAAGCTTCGGGCTATGGATTCGAGCATTGCTTTAGCGTCGGCCATATCGTTGTAGCCAAACATGGTACGCTGCGCAGCCATATAAGTAAGCGCCACTACCGAACCCCATTCATTGATGGCGTCGAGTTTTTTGGCTACCTGAAGCATTTTATGGAACGACACTGCCGAAATATCCAGCGTGGTATTCAGCAAATCGTAGTCAAGATCGTCGTAAGTACGTTTTTTACGAACATTAGGCGACATTCCGATAGAGTGAAGTACAAAATCCACTTTTCCGCCAAGCGCTTCCATCGATTGTTTGAAAACCTCTTCGAGGTCGGCTACATTGGTAGCGTCAGCCGGGATTAGTTTTGCATTGAGCTTCTCGGCCAGTTCGTTGGTGGTACCCATACGTACAGCCAGTGGGGTATTCGACAAAGTGATAACCGCACCTTCTTCTACAACTCTTTCGGCTACTTTCCATGCAATTGACATGTCGTTAAGGGCGCCGAATACAATTCCTCTTTTACCTTTTAATAAATTATAAGCCATGATATATTGATTAATCGTTCGGTATAAATAATTGTTTTAAAAACAAAATTGTTCATTTCCGAACTGAATTTCGGCACAAAGATAGTAAAAATGTGCAATAATCTAATAATAAAACATCAATTCAGCACTCTTAAACTATATACCGGGGCATAAATATGAGTTGCAAACACAAAAAAATCCTATAACCTTTCGCAGGCTACAGGATTTTAAAATTAACAATAAATTAAGCACTTATTAATTAACACGGAACGTTTCGTTACCGGTCTTAATGAAATCCACAATTTGTTTGGCTGCCGCTATTCCGGCATTTATATTGGCTTCAGAAGTTTGAGCTCCCATCTTTTTAGGTGTACTAAAATATCGGGTAGCAAACTTTTCGGTCATTTCAGCATGGTTATCCGGCAAAATATCTGTTACGTATTTAAATTCGGGATGAGCTTCCATAAATGCCACCAACTCTGTTTCATGAATTACTTCCTTGCGGGCAGTATTTACAAGTACTGCACCTTTAGGCAGTAAACCAAGTAGCTCGGCATTAATTGACTGCCGGGTGTCTTTGTTGGCCGGAATGTGTAACGATATAATATCTGATGACTGATACAGCATTTTTACCGAACAGGTAGGTTCTACTCCGTCGGCTTTGATATCCTCGTCTCTACAAAACATATCGTAGGCAAGAACCTCCATGCCAAAGCCTTTGGCTATACGTGCCACATTGCGTCCCACATTGCCGTAAGCATGAATACCCAGTTTTTTACCCTTGAGTTCAGAGCCTGAAGTACCATTATAAAAATTACGAACAGCAAATACCAGCAATCCGAAAACCAGTTCAGCCACAGCGTTTGCGTTTTGCCCGGGTGTGTTCATCACACATACACCGGCAGCTTTGGCAGCTTCAAGATCTACATTATCATAACCGGCACCAGCTCTTACAACTATTTTAAGTTGTTTGGCAGCTGCAATAACCTCAGCATCTATAATATCACTCCTGATAATGATAGCATCGGCATCAACCACAGCATCGAGCAATTGTTGTTTTTCGGTATATTTTTCAAGCAGAGCCAGTTCAAAACCTGCATTTTCCACTTCTTTACGTATACCTTCGACAGCCACTTTCGCAAATGGCTTATCTGTTGCAACTAAAATTTTCATATATTTTTTTAAGAGACAACTGTCGACAGACAACAACAGTTGTCCGCCGCCTGTTGTCTGTTTTAATGTAACTTTTCAAATTCTTTCATACAATCTACCAATGCCTGCACGCTTTCGATAGGTAAAGCGTTGTAGGTAGAGGCGCGGAATCCACCAACAGAGCGGTGTCCTTTAATTCCAATCATGCCACGTTCGGTAGCAAATTTTTGAAATTCGGCCTCCAGTTCGGCATACTCAGGTTTCATTACAAAACAGATATTCATGCGCGAACGGTCTTCAACAGCAGCCGTACCAACAAAGAGTTTATTACGGTCAATTTCGTTGTAGAGCAGGTTAGCCTTAGCAATATTTTTTTGCTCCATGGCAGCTATGCCGCCATTGGCCTTGAGCCAGCGCAACGTTTCGAGAGCCGAGTAGATAGGCAATACCGGTGGAGTATTAAACATCGAGCCATTATCGATATGTGTCTGGTAGCTAAGCATTGTAGGGATATATCTCGAAACTTTTCCGAGAATATCATTTTTTACAATAGCAAAAGCCAGCCCTGCGGGAGCAAGATTTTTTTGCGCACCACCATAAATAAGTGCATATTTTGAAACGTCAATCTGACGTGAGAAAATATCTGAAGACATATCGGCCACAACAGGCACCGGCGAATCAAAATCGACAAAGAGTTCGGTTCCGAAGATGGTATTGTTGGTAGTAATATGGAAGTAATCGGCATCGGCCGGTATTACATAGTCTTTAGGAATGTAGTTGAAATTAGCAGCCTTGGATGATGCAACTTCTACAACTTCGCCGAAACCTTTGGCTTCTTTCAGTGCTTTACTTGCCCATGTACCCGTATTCAGGTATGCTGCTTTTTTCTCAAGAAGGTTGAACGGAACCATACAGAACTGCAAACTAGCACCGCCGCCAAGGAATAATACCGAATATCCCTCAGGGATACCAAGCAACTCTTTGAAAAGAGCTTCCGCTTCGTCAACTACCGGTTGAAAATCTTTGGCGCGGTGACTGATTTCTAAAACCGACAAACCTGAACCGTTAAAGTCAAGTACAGCCTGAGCAGTTTTTTCAATCACTTCGCGGGGTAAAATGGATGGTCCTGCATTAAAATTATGCTTCTTCATACAAAAAAATTTATATTTGTTTAATAGTTTTATCCCCTTGTAAAAATGAAAGCACAAAAGTACTGAAATATTTATTTACTACCTTGCAAAAATGTGATTTTATAATTTTTCAGGCCATTTTTTCAATACACATACATTTACAAATCTTATTTATGTATAATTATACATGCAAACAGCGCACTATGTGCATATATGTGTAATAAAAAAACCCGGAAAGCGTTGTTGCTATCCGGGTATTCAAAATAAGTATTTCAAAAAAAATACTATGTCGCTTATTTACCACTGATGATTCTTTTAATCTCGTTCAATTTATTCAGAGCTTCAACAGGGGTCAGATTATTAATATCTAAATTTTTAATTTCGTCGCGAATTTGCTCCAGCACAGGATCGTCGAGCTGAAAGAAGCTCAACTGCAGGCCTTCGCGGTGTTCGGCAATTTCGCCAACAGGTTTTGCAATACCCGTTTGGCGGTTTTCGGTTTCGAGGTCTTTGAGTATCTGTTCGGCACGTTTCACAATACTTTGAGGCATCCCGGCCATTTTGGCTACATGAATACCAAAACTATGCTCGCTACCGCCACGCACTAATTTTCGCAGGAAGATAATTTTTTTATCAACTTCCTTTACCGACACATTATAGTTTTTAATCCGGCCGAAGGATTTTTCCATTTCGTTCAGTTCGTGATAGTGAGTTGCAAAAAGAGTTTTGCCTTTGTACGACGGATGCTCATGAATATATTCCACAATAGCCCAAGCGATGGAGATACCATCGTAGGTACTGGTTCCGCGGCCCAGCTCATCGAAAAGTACCAGACTGCGGTTCGACAGGTTATTCAAGATACTTGCGGCCTCGTTCATCTCTACCATAAAGGTCGACTCACCCTGCGATATATTATCACTGGCTCCAACACGGGTAAAAATTTTATCCACCACACCTATTTTGGCACTTTCTACCGGCACAAAACAACCAATCTGCGCCATAAGCGTTATCAGTGCCGTTTGCCTCAGAAGTGCCGATTTACCAGCCATATTAGGCCCGGTAATAATGATGATTTGTTGCGTTTTGTTATCCAGATATACATCGTTGGCAATATAGCTTTCGCCTACGGGCAACTGTTTTTCTATCACCGGATGGCGCCCTTGCTTTATATCCAGCTCGTCGGTATCGTTAACCTCAGGACGCACGTACTTATTATCGGCAGATACTTTGGTAAATGACAACAGGCAATCGAGCTGCGCAATAAGATTGGAGTTGAGCTGAATGGCGGTAATATAATCGCCTAAAGCTATCACCAGTTCATTAAAAATACGGGTTTCTATAGCCAGTATTTTTTCTTCGGCACCCAGAATTTTCTCTTCATACTCTTTCAGTTCCTGCGTAATATAGCGTTCAGCATTCACCAGCGTTTGTTTGCGAATCCAAGTTTCGGGCACTTTATCTTTGTGAGCATTGCGTACTTCAATGTAGTAGCCAAATACATTATTGAAACTGATTTTTAAACTCGGTATTCCGGTAACTTCACTCTCCCTGTCCTGTATCTGCTGCAAAAACTCCTTACCCGAATGAGCCAGCCGTCTTAACTCATCTAAGTCAGCATCAATACCTGCACGAATAATTCCACCTTTATTAATAAGTGTTGGAGGGTCGTTATCAATTTCTTTTTCAATGCGCTCGGATATCACAGCACAGACGTTCAACTGGTCGGCAATGCGGTTCAAGGTTGGATTATCGGCTCCCGCACATGCAGCTTTAACAGGCTCGATAGCTTTGAGCGCCACCTTAAGCTGCACCACTTCACGCGGATTGATACGCCCTACCGCCACTTTGGAAATAATGCGTTCCAGATCACCAATTAAAGCTATATTTTGCTCCAACAATTGTTTTAACTCGGGAGTGCGAAAGAAAAATTCAACAACACTGAGTCTTTCGTTAATAGGCTTTACATCTTTCAGCGGGAAAGCTATCCAGCGCTTAAGTAAGCGTGCACCCATAGGGCTTATGGTTTTATCCAGCACATCGAGCAGGGTTTTGGCTCCTTCGTTGATAGAGCCGTACAATTCCAGATTACGAACCGTAAAGCGATCGAGCCATACATAACGGTCTTCCTCAATACGAGCCAATTGCGTAATATGTCCCGTTTGCTGGTGGTGAGTAAGGTCAAGATAATGCAGGATGGCTCCGGCCGCCACAACACCATTTTGCAAATTATCTACACCAAATCCTTTGAGTGTTTTTGTCTGGAAATGTTTGAGCAAACGCTCTTGAGCCGAATCGGGCATGTAAGCCCAGTCTTCGAGCGCATAGGTAAAGAATTTGTTTCCGAACAAGTTTTCGAAATCCTTGCGCTTGGTTCTGTCAAATAATACTTCTTTTGGCCCGAAACTATTCAGCAGTTTATCCACATATTCGGCAGTACCTTCGGCCACCAAAAACTCGCCTGTAGAAATATCCAGAAATGAGACACCAACCTGCTGTTTGTTGATAAATACACTGGCCAAAAAGTTATTTTCTTTGTGGTTCAATGTAGTATCGCTATACGAAACACCAGGAGTAACAAGCTCGGTAACACCACGTTTCACAAGCTTTTTGGTTAGTTTTGGGTCTTCGAGTTGGTCACAGATAGCTACACGTTTTCCGGCACGCACCAACTTTGGCAGGTAAGTATCCAGGGCGTGATGCGGAAATCCGGCCAGCTCCACACTCCTGGCCGATCCATTGGCACGGCGGGTAAGTGTGATGCCCAGAATCTCAGCAGCCTCAATGGCGTCGGTTGAGAAAGTTTCATAAAAATCGCCACAACGAAACAATAAAATAGCATCGGGATGCTTTGCTTTGATCTCGAAATATTGTTTCATCAAGGGGGTTTCTACTATATCGTTAGCCATGATTTTTGTTGTTGGTTGATTGAATTATATATTCTCTTTAGTCAGGATTAGTTTATTTGTTTTTAGACGCATATTCGTCCAAATCTTTATATACCTCATCAGCATATTGAGCCACTGCCTCTTCAGGAGTTTTTCCATTGGTAAGAAAAACCGTCCTAAAGCCAAGTTTTCGGCCAAACTGCATATCAGTAAGAAAGTCTCCCACCATAACCGACTGCTTAGGATCTACATCCGGGTGTTCGGCCAATGCCTGCACTCCCATACCTGTAGCCGGCTTACGAAAAGAGCTGTTTTCCTCTTCCAAATCAGGGCAATAATAAATTTTATCAATGCGTCCGCCGGCTGCATTAATTTTAGCCAGCATTAAGTCATGCACCCCGGCAAGATCGGCCTCGGTAAATATTCCCTTTTTAATACCCTGCTGGTTGGTGACGATAAAGATGTATTGAAATTGACGAGCCAGCAAAACCAACGCATCCAACACACCGGGTAAAAACTCAAAATCCACGGCACGCGTTACATATCCCCCTATTACCTGACGATTTATTACACCATCCCTGTCTAAAAACAAAGCCGCAACTTTGTTTTCCGAAGAAGTAAAACTCATAAATAATTTCCTGTCTGTTTTTTATTAAAACCGCTTAAACTCCTGCTGCGCTCTGTAAAAGTCATCGGGAACACCAATGTCAATAAAATAGGAATCGAAACCCAATCCGTAGAAGTCATTGTTTTTGAATATGTTTTCCAGTACTTCCTTTTCAAACGAAAATTGCTCTGGTAAGTTCAGTCCGGTCAACCATTTTTTCTGAATCAGATAAACACCTCCATTGATAAGTCCAACACCGCGCGCCTGCGCTTTTTCGGTAAACGAAACAATCCTGCTATGGTCGTCAATCTGCACCGAGCCATATCTCGACACATCATCTACCTGCCTGAGCGCTACGCTTAGCACCGCTTGTTTCTCAATATGAAACTGTTTAAATTTATCAAAATCGACATCAAACAAAGTATCTCCGTTAAGCACCAATACATTTTCGCTCACAGCATGTGACAAACCCAGTTGTATAGCCCCACCGGTTCCAAGTGGCGTTTTCTCCTGCGAATAAGTAAGTTGTACACCTTCGAATGTATGACCGAAGAAACTTTCAATTTTTTCATGCAGATATCCTGTAGATAAAATTACATGCTCCACACCAGCCAGTTGCAACCGCCGGAGAAGATACGACAAAAAGGGCGCTCCGTTTACGGGCGCCATAGGTTTGGGAACGTCGCTTACTATGTGTTGAAGCCGCGTACCAAAACCACCGGCAAGTATAATCGCTTCTTTCATTACCCGAATATTTTCGCTTCTACTATTTCGCAGATAATATGTCCCACCAAAATGTGCGACTCCTGAATACGGGGAGTATCGTCCGAAGGAATATTCAATAGCACATCCACCGCTTCTTTCATTTTACCACCGGTCGACCCGGTTAGTGCAACGGTTTTCATCTTATTTTTACGGGCATCGCCGAAAGCTTTCAATATATTCACCGAATTGCCCGAGGTAGACAGCCCAACAAGCACGTCGCCCTCGAAACCGGAGCCCTTAATCATGCGGGCATAAACTTCATCATAACCATAATCATTAGCCACAGCTGTAAGGTACGATGTATTGCAATGAAGCGCTTCGGCCGGCAGCGGAGCACGGTCGAAATAAAACCGCCCTGAAAGTTCGGCAGCCAGATGCTGAGCATCGGCAGCGCTGCCACCATTACCACAAAACAGAACTTTATGACCGTTTTTCAGCGCTTCGACCAATATTTCAGCCACCTCTTCTATTTTATTCATTAAACCCGTATCGTTCAGTATTCTTTGCTTTACATCAATACTGGCCTGTATTTTGTCTCTTACTATCATATCGCGTGTATTATCTGACTTGAGTCTTTAATTTATTTGAGTCGTAGGTCGCAGGTCATAAGTCTTGACTCTTGGCTCTTGGTTCTTGGTTCTTGGTTCTTGGTTCTTGATTCTTGATTCTAAAAAACCTTACATCGTCCAGGTTTTCAGTCCTTCCGGGGTAAACTCGTAGCGTTTCACTTGTCCACCAAACGAAGCAAGTGCTTTTTCCACCTCATATCGGGTTATTCCGGGACAGTAAAAAGTCATAAATCCACCGCCACCCGCACCCGATACTTTGCCGCCCGTTGCTCCGGCAGTCATAGCAGCATTGTAAATATCGTCGAGCAACGAGGTGGTAATTCCTTTCGTCATTTGTTTCTTATATTTCCAGCCAAAGTCAAGAATTTTTCCCATCTCATCAATTTCACCTCTGAGGATGGCCTCTTTCATCCACACCGATTGCTCTTTTAGTTTATGCATAGCTTCGATAGATGTTTCATTCTTTTTCACTACATTTTTAGTCTGCTCCTCAATAATTTTAGCCGACTCCCTGCGTGTTTCTGTATAATAAAGTACCATATTATGAGCCAGTTCATCCTGGAAGCGCTGACGCACACGCAAAGGATTAACAATTACTTTATCATCGCCATAAAACTCCATAAAATTAATACCACCAAAAGTAGCCGCATACTGATCCTGTTTACCACCCGCCATATTCAGGTCGCAACGCTCGATGCAGTAAGCCAAATGCGCAATATCATATTCTCCAAGCGGTAATTTAAGCCATTCTACAAAAGCTCCCAAAATGGAAACAACTAATGTTGACGAAGTTCCCAGACCCGAGCCGGCAGGCGCATCTACATGCGACGAGATACGAAACGACAGAGGTTTTCCTCCGTTGAAATCCCTGACAACACGGTTGTAAACACCTTTATGCAAAACAAACGGACCGTCCGGATTAAGCACGGCGTCGGACTGAAGTTCTTCAGCCACATTCATATCAGGCAACAAAAAACTGATTTTACCATCGTCGGTAGGTTCAATGGTGGTATAAGCATACATGTTGATTGTTGCATTCAGGATGGCGCCCCCGTATAAATCCGAGTAGGGCGAAACATCAGTTCCTCCTCCTGCCAGTCCAAGGCGCAAAGGCGCTTTACTTCGTATTATCATAGAATTAGTCAGTTTATTTTTAAATGCTTGTTTGCATCGTATTTTATCGTTTTCATTTTATTTGAGCAAGCTCCCTATAGCCTCAGTCATTCGTTCCCACTGGTATTTTTTCTTTTCCATCAGCAGGTTTTCGTGAAATGAATCAAACCGCTCATGATCAAAAAAATCTACCAAAGCATCGGCAATAACCTTTTCGTTAGGCTCTACAATATAACCCACTTTACCATTGGGAACAATCTCGGCCAGGCCACCCACGTTGGTTACAAGCATCGGTTTTTCAAAATGATAGGCTATTTGCGTGACCCCGCTTTGTGTAGCCGATTTATAAGGCTGTACAATAATATCGGCAGCACTGAAATAGTTTCTCACCTCACTGTCGGGAATAAAATCGGTTTTCCAAATCACCTCTCCCACTAACCCAAGCTGCTTTTCGAGCTCAAAGTACTGCTCTGAGTTATTATAAAACTCTCCAGCAACAACGAGTTTTACGTTCATCGTACGAAAACGCGAATCAGCATAAGCCTTAAGCAACAAATCGAGCCCTTTATAATCGCGGATAAAACCAAAAAAAAGCATATACCGCTTTTGGTCATTCAGCCCTGTTATCCGTAGTGCCTCCTCCCGTTCAAGTTTTTCACCGAAATTATCATAAAGCGGATGAGGGCAAAACACCTTGGGCTTATTTTTATCAAACAACTCAACATCAGCAAGTACCGATTTAGACATAGCCACAAAACCATCGACCGAACCTGTAAAATACGATGCAAAAAGTTTATCAGCGAAACGTTTTTCGTGAGGAATAATATTATCAAGAATAGAAATTACTTTGGTTTTTCTGTTCTGGCGTATCACACGGGCTATAGTTCCCAGGCAAGGAGCCATAAATGGCAGCCAAAACTTAATCAGCACTAAATCAGGTTTCTTATCTGCAATTTCTCTTCCCACAGCCAGCCAGTTGAAGGGATTTACCGAATTCACCTTCCGCAGGATATTCAAATCAGCAGGTACCGGCTCCGACGAATACTGTGTTTTCCCCGGGAATAAAAACGAAGGATATTGTAGTGTGAAGGTATAAATTTCAACATCGTGTCCCTGATTTTGGTATTCGCGGGCTATACGTTCGTTGTACGCAGCCAATCCTCCCCTGAAGGGGTACGCCGTACCTACTATGATGATTTTCATACAATTAAAAGCTCCTCCAACCTCCCCAAACGGGAGACTTTCCGACTTGATTGAGAGGATATCGGATTTGTTAATAATTCCCTTGTGCGAGCAAACTTACTCGTGGGCGTTTCAAATCATTAAATCTTTATACTGAAAAAATATGCTGATAAGCAAACAGCAGTCAGATGCAACCTGCATCCATTTTTTAGCTTATATATAAACATGCAAATGTACAAAATAAATCAGAGTTATTTTGATTTACAATTTAGAATTTTCAGCCATTGCCTGTATGAGGTATGTGAATAAAACGAACAAAAATCATCAACAAATATTCATTGACAGGGCGTCGACATCAAAAACACCGCCACTATGATTATCACAACTAAATCAGAGCAAATAAATTATTTTGTTTTTTTTCGCGAAATTATTTTATTTCTCGCCAAAAAATCATTTAATTTGTGGTCTGAAAATAAAAACACAAAATATCTTTATTGCAATGAAAGAACTTTTAAAAAATCTGGGGCCAATTTTGATTTTAATAGGAGTAATTATTTTGACTATTTACTTCTTTACTCAATCTAATTCAAATGTTTATCTGGCTTCTGCCGGTATTATCATGATAGTGGGCTTTCTTGGTCACATTATCATCAACAAACAGTTAAAGTAAGTTCTTCTCTATTCTACAAAAAAATTAAAGCCGGCGCATACTGCTCCGGCTTTCTGTTTTTGGGGTTATCATATTAATCAAAAAGAGTAAGCTGGCCTGTTATATCGTCCAGCAAACGGTTTTGATCTACCACATCTTCGTCGGGCAACACCGATTCATTTTTAGCCTTTGGTGCTTCTGCCCCGGGTGTCGGTTTATCATTATTTTCTTCCGGTTTTTCAATCTTATCCTTTTTTCGTTTTACCGGTTTAGCTTCATTTTCAGCTACTTCAGGCACTTCTACCGTTTCGTCACTATCCGGCGCTTCAGCATCTTCTTCTCCTCCGTCGTCATTCCCGGCGGGCGCCTCTTTCACCTTAAAACGTATCGGATCAAGCTCGTTAATTGTTTCTACATCAAAAGTAGTAAGGCGCTTACCTTTGGCTTTAAAACTTTTTACCCCGATAAAGTCATCGGCATCAATTACCAACGCTTCGCGATAAGCATCGCTACCGGCAAACACCACCTCGATGCGAGGATAATCAACATCGGTCAACAACTGAAGGCGCGACTCGGCATTGTCGCCCAGGAAGTTCTGCTTTTTTTGCGACGCTTCAAATTGAAAACGCTTCAAGTAATAAAAATTCTGATCAGCATCCCACAACGCAACCGTCCAAACCTTATTGGCATCAAATTTTTCAATCACCATAATATCCTTCTCATAATGGTTATTTACATCAAAAGTAGAACAATAATAATCACCTTTTGAAGAAACAATCAGGATAAGGTCGTCGCTCAGGAATTCGCCCAGATATTCGCCACGATTATCGTAATTCAGGCGCAACACATCTCTATCGAACCACACCTGTCGGCCGCCAAGCGTAGAACCACCCTTTTGCTTGAGAGCAATTTTATGTATATCGTTTTTGGACAATATATTTCCCATCGACTGCCGCCCTTTGATGGCTATTTCGCTGAAATCTTTCTCGAACACCAGCTTATTGAGGCGCGGCTTTGGCTTGAGCGTTACACGAATCAGTTCAGCTTCGGCATTGGGATTGGCCGTAAAGTACACCACCTTTGAACCCGCCGTGCCCTGAGTTATATCATATTCCTTGTCGCGTGTTATGCCATTCACAGCAAAGCGTTTGATATAATAAGGGCCTGTTTTACCATCGCGGTACACGGTGTTATAAATGGTACGCTTATCGTTTTTCTTAAATACGTTCAGATAAAGTATGTTTTTACCCACAAATATTTTGTCGGCTACCTTTACTATTTTATATTTTCCGTCTTTAAAGAAAATAATAATATCGTCAATATCGGAGCAATTACACACAAACTCATCCTTCCGGAGCGAAGTACCAATAAAACCTTCATCGTAATTTACATACAATTTTTCATTGGCCTCCACCACTTTGGAAGCCACGATGGTTTCAAAATTACGAATTTCGGTACGTCGTGGAAAATCCTTACCATATTTGTTTTTCAGGTTTTCGTACCAGAAAATGGTATAGTCCACCAAATGATCGAGCTGATAATTAACCTCATCAATCTTCTTCTGCAAGGATATCAGAATATCATTGGCCTTATCCGTATCAAATTTAGTAATTCTCATCATCTTGATTTCGAGCAGTTTCAAGATATCTTCGCGTACTACTTCACGAATAAAAGACGGCTTAAACGGCTCCAGGCGTTTATCAATATGTATCACCACTTCGTCCTGTGAGGTACTTTCTTCAAAACCCTTATCTTTGTAAATACGGTTTTCAATAAATATTTTTTCGAGCGAGGTAAAGAAAAGCTGTTCAAGCAGTTCCGACTTTTGTATTTCGAGCTCAGCCTGCAGTAAGTCCTTGGTATGATTTACGCTGATACGCAACAACTCACTTACACCCACAAAGCGGGGTTTTTGGTCGTGAATAACGCAGCAGTTAGGCGATATACTTATTTCACAATCGGTGAAAGCGTAGAGAGCGTCAATGGTTTTGTCGGACGAAACTCCGGGCTGCAGATGAACCAGAATCTCTACATTGGCCGAGGTATTATCATCTACTTTGCGAATTTTTATTTTTCCCTTTTCGCTGGCCTTGATAATAGACTCAATGAGCTTGGAAGTATTGGTTCCAAAGGGTATTTCGGTAACAACCAGCGTTTTATTATCAAGCTTACTTATTTTGGCCCGTATCTTTACAGCTCCGCCACGCTCCCCATCATTATACTTAGCTACATCAATAGAACCGCCTGTCTGAAAATCGGGGAAAAGCACAAATTCCTCACCTTTAAGGTAAGCTACACTTGCATCGCAAAGCTCATTGAAATTATGTGGCAGAATTTTCGAGTTCAACCCTACGGCAATCCCTTCAACACCCTGCGCCAGCAATAGAGGGAACTTAACAGGTAGTGCAATCGGTTCTTTGTTTCTGCCATCGTACGAGGCTTTCCACTCGGTAGTTTTAGGGTTGAATACGGTTTCGAGAGCAAATTTCGACAACCGGGCTTCGATATAACGTGGTGCAGCAGCACCATCACCAGTAAGTATGTTCCCCCAGTTACCCTGACAGTCGATAAGCAAATCTTTCTGCCCAAGTTGCACCAAAGCGTCGCCAATAGAAGCATCACCATGCGGATGAAACTGCATCGTATGTCCCACAATATTCGCCACTTTGTTGTAACGACCATCGTCGAGGCGCTTCATCGAATGCAGAATGCGGCGCTGAACAGGTTTCAGTCCATCGTAAATATCGGGTACGGCGCGCTCCAGAATAACGTAAGAGGCATAATCCAGAAACCAGTTCTGATACATCCCCGACAGGTGATGCTTCACTCCCTCTTCGCTTATCTTCGGCACTTTATAGTTGGAGTGGGCAGCCGCAGCTGCCTCATCAACCGGCTCGTCGGTCTCTTTGATTTCTTCGCTTTCGTTTTCAGAGTCAATTATTTCATCTGTGCTCATAGCAGAACATATTATTGTTTAAGCAATTTACCTATCATATTTCATGATTTCACTTACAAAAATACAAAAAAAAACAGGAATCCTGAACTTCTTTTTTTGAACTTCATTTTATACATTCTCCGTAGGGAATAATTATCATTTAGTATTTCGGCAGCCCGGGTCAATGTTTCCCAAATAATCTAAAAAAAAGAGGCTTTCCATCGTCATTTATTTTTTTATTCAGGAAAAAAACGGGTAATTTTCTTACAAACATATTTTTTACATATATTTTATAAGACTAAGCATAAACCATACCCCGGATTGGATAATTACCAAAGAGGAATCACATCATCGAAAATATCAACTCCGGTTATGTTTTACATTAAGCATATAACAAAAACCATTAAAAACAAACCATTTGGGATGGTAATTTCTATATTTTTAATCAGAAGTTACGCCATAAGTGCAACCAAATCAGGAAAAAACAGTAACTTTGCATGCTTGAAAAAAAGCAAGGAAAACCAAGCATTTTCCTTACCCTAATCTTAACATCTATTTATGGAACTATCTGAGCAAAGATTTATTGCAGAAATCAAGTTAAAAGTTCGTACAGCGCAGTACGAAGCCCTGAAAGTTGTAAATACGCAACTTATAAATTTATACTGGGAAATAGGCAAATCCATTTCCGAAAAACAGAGCGAAAGCTGGGGTCAGGCTGTAGTACCAACTCTATCCAAGGAACTGCAAAAGGAGTTTCCCGGTATTGGAGGATTTTCCACCACCAATCTTTGGCTGATGGCACAGTTTTACAGTGAGTACCACACAGTTGAATTTCTCCATCCATTGGTTGGAGAAATTAGCTGGACAAAACACGTTGTCATTTTAAATAAATGCAAGAATAATCAGGAGCGACAATTTTATATTCTGGCAACAAAAAAATTTGGATGGACAAAAAATGTGCTTATTCATCAGATTGAGAGCAATGCTTTTGTCAGACAAATGAGCAGTCAGACAAATTTTGAAAATACGCTCACTGAAAAAATAAAAGAGCAGGCTTTTTTAGCGGTTAAAGACGAATACACATTCGACTTTCTGGGGCTGACCGATGAACACACCGAGAGTGATTTAGAGCAATCGCTGATTTTAAACATTAGAAATTTCCTGCTTGAATTAGGTACCGATTTTTCGTTTGTAGGAAATCAGTATAAAATATGCGTGGCCGATAAAGAATATTTCATCGACCTGTTGTTATACCATCGTCAGCTACAAAGTCTTATTGCCGTAGAGCTAAAAATAGGCGAATTTATGCCTGAATATAAAGGCAAAATGGAATTTTACCTGTCGGTGCTGAACGACACCGTAAAACTGCCTCATGAAAATGAAGCTATTGGAATTATTATTTGCAAAAACAAAAACAGAACTATCGTAGAATATTCGCTAAAAACGAGTAATATGCCCATTGGGGTTGCAACGTATAGCACTTCGGCCAATCTACCGGCAAAATACAAAAGTTTATTGCCAAGTTCAGCTGAAATATCAGATAAAATAAATTACTATTTTAATTTAAAATAATAACTTATCGCCAAACAAAGCTTTGGTAATTAAATATTTAAAATTGTATGGCTTCACAAGAAGATGTTTTTAAAAAATTAGTGGCTCATTGTAAGGAATATGGTTTTGTGTTTCCTTCGAGCGAAATTTACGACGGTCTGGGTGCCGTGTATGACTACGGACAGAATGGCGTAGAGCTCAAAAACAATATCAAAAAATACTGGTGGGATAGCATGGTTCTGCTCAACGAAAACGTGGTAGGTATTGATGCCGCCATATTTATGCACCCTACCACCTGGAAAGCCTCGGGACATGTTGATGCTTTTAACGATCCACTCATTGACAACAAAGACAGCAAGAAACGCTATCGGGCCGATGTGCTTATTGAAGACCTACTGGCCAAATACGACGACAAAATTGAAAAAGAAGTTGAAAAAGCGGCCAAACGCTTTGGCGATAAATTTGATGAGGCCGTATTTCGTTCAACAAACGAACGCGTACTCGAAAATCAGACTAAACGTAATGAAATACACGATAGGTTTGTAAAAGCACTAAACGATTCGAACCTCGAAGAACTGAAGCAAATTATTGTAGATTACGATGTGGTTTGCCCAATAAGTGGCACCAAAAACTGGACCGATGTGCGCCAGTTCAACCTGATGTTCTCAACCGAAATGGGTTCAACCGCCGATGGTGCCCTGAAAATTTATCTTCGTCCGGAAACTGCACAGGGTATTTTTGTAAATTTCCTGAATGTACAAAAAACCGGCCGCATGAAAATACCGTTTGGTATTGCTCAGATTGGCAAGGCTTTCCGTAACGAAATTGTAGCGCGTCAGTTTATTTTCCGTATGCGCGAGTTCGAACAAATGGAGATGCAATTCTTTGTTCGCCCCGGCGAAGAGATGAAATGGTTTGAGTATTGGAAAGCATTCCGCCTGCGCTGGCACAAAGCTCTTGGACTGGGCGATCATAAATATCGCTATCACGACCACGACAAGCTGGCACACTACGCCAATGCAGCAACGGATATCGAATTTGAAATGCCATTCGGATTTAAAGAAGTGGAGGGCATACATTCCCGCACTGACTTTGACCTGAGCAGTCATGAGAAATACTCAGGAAAAAACATCAAATACTTTGATCCTGAATTAAATCAATCTTATGTGCCATACGTTATCGAAACTTCGATAGGGGTTGACCGCACTTTCCTGTCAATTATGGCCGCTTCGTACAACGAAGAAGTTCTTGAAGGTGGCGAAAGCCGCGTAGTTCTGTCCCTGCCACCTGTACTGGCACCTGTCAAAGTAGCAGTTTTGCCTCTGGTAAAAAAAGATGGCTTACCCGAAAAAGCACGTGAAATTATCAATGAAATGAAATTTGATTTCAAATGTGCTTATGACGAAAAAGACTCTATCGGGAAACGTTATCGCCGTCAGGATGCTATTGGTACGCCGTTTTGCGTGACCGTAGATCACCAAACGGTAGAAGACAATACAGTTACAATTCGTCATCGCGACAGCATGCAGCAAGAACGCGTAGCAATTGCCGATTTGCACAAGATAATTGGCGATGCAGTAAATATGAAAAACCTGTTTAAGAAAATTGTGAGTTAATAAATCACTCTTAATCATACTTATCCCCGCGAACTGTCGTACAATGGCAGTTTCGGGAATAAAACACATTACGGAAAACAATATTTTTCAGGCACGGTTTATGATAATAGAAAAAAGATTTTTCGAACCAAATATCAATTTTTAATTTCAAAAAAAAATGAAAAAGATTTTTCTGACCGTTTTCCTGTTTTCAGGAGCTTTAATCTGCGCTAATGCACAGATATCGACAAGCAAATTGCAAAGTGCAGCCAAACAAGCAACTACTGCGGCATCGGCTGCGGGGCTCGATGTAAACTCGCTTAAAACATCTATCATGTCAAAGCTTACATCTGGTTTAAACTTAACTACAGCTCAGCAACCTAAAGTGTCCGAAGCTGTTACATCGTTTCTGACCGAAAAGTCGAAAATTGTGAATCTGGCTAAAACCGACAGCAATACTTACAAAACCAAGCTTGCCAGCCTTACCAGTAACCTGAGTTCCAAACTCAAAACAGTTCTGACAGCTGCTCAGTACACTAAGTTTTTAGGATTAAAACCCACTACCAGCACAGCAAGCAACGTGTTATCACAGCTGTTTTTCTAAACAGTAATATCTCAGAATTTAAATCCCGGGAGTAAAACTTTAAATTTACTTCCGGGATTTTTTTTATAACCAAAGATGCAACCTTATACCTGCCATGCAACCAATGCTACCAAAACAGCATCTAACAAAGAAACAACACAATATGCAAAAAAAAGCGCTTTACGCAATAGCCGTTTTATGGGGAGTTCTCTTTCTTGGTTCGTGTAGCCCGTCCAATGCTTTGTCGGATATTCAAACAGATAAGGATACACTGATTGTTGAACTGAAACAACGTTGTATAAATACAAAATACAACTTTACCATCACCCCGGATTCCGTTTTGTCGGACTCCAGATGTCCCATAAATGCTTTATGTTTCTGGGCTGGCGATGCCAATGTCAGGTTTCAGCTTCGTACATCCAGTAAAGCCTACACTTTTGATTTACACACCTACACCGGGTTCACAAACGACACAACAATCGAAAACATCCACTTTAAACTTATCAATCTGCAACCTTATCCCGGCACTGCTACACAGGGAACTAAAACCAACCCTTATATAGTTACTTTAGTGGCTACAAGTGCAAAACCTGTTCGTTAATCAATCTTAAGCCTCACTCCGGCTGCGAAGTTTCTGCCCGGTTGCTTCAAGCCTCCAAAATCGGCATAGGTAGCATTCAGCAGGTTATTTAAATCTGCAAATATGCTGTATCCTGCTTTGCTCCATTGCAACCTTACATCGGCCATAAAATAGGGTTCGAAGCTTATTTTTTTCGTTGTAACAGGGTCTGTATAATCTCCGGCCCGGTCATAGTACGCCAGCTTCCATGTGGCCGACAAAGCACTTACTATTTGATGTTGCGCACAAAATTGCAACTTATGTTTCAGAAAATCAAGTGCATATTTTGAATCATATGTTCCAGCAGTTTTATCTAATGTCAGATAAGAATAAGCCATCGACACTTTCTTTACAAAACCAGTTCTAAAACTATATTCGGCCAACAAATCCACCCCGATAGCATTCACTTCGGTCAGATTTTTACTTTGCCATTTGATAGAATCAGGCTCTTTTACCCAATCAATTACATTCTCTCCTCGCCGATAGAAAACTGAGCTGCTGAGTTTTAGGTTTCTGTGATCATATTTAGCTCCCAGTTCAATTGTTTTGGACTTTTCAGGTTTCAAGGCCGGATTTGCCATTTGCGTTGCACTTTTATAATACAGGTCGGTAAATGTTGGTAACCTGAGCGCCGAGTTGGCCGACAAAAACAGGCTCAGTTCCGGAGCTATCCTGTAAGAAGCATCCAAGCCACCCGAACTAAAAGTGCCAAACTGTTCGGAATATGTTGATGACAATCCTGCCGAAACATAAAAATCGCCCACTGTCAGAGCGTAATCTACGAACAAAGTTGGCAACAAGCGTTCCGATTCAAATTTAAATAAGACGTCCTTGTCAAACACATTCGTAACCGGCACATCCATAGCAGCACCCAGCACCGTACTGTAAATATGTTCGTTGCGCACATCTACCCCGGCAGTTACTTTACCAAACCTGTCGACAAACGATGCAGTGGCCTTCACACCCCTTACGTCAGTCAGGTGATAATTGTGTCCCGTGTACCAGCTTGCAGCGCCCTCCATATCTCTGTAAAGCTCAAAACGGTCGTAGTGACGGCGTGCATACATCTGAGCCGATAGTTGGGTTTTTGCGTTTAGCTGCAATTGCCAGTTGAGCGACCCGTAAGCGGTTTTGGTATGATCAAATTGATTGGGGTACAACAAGGAGTAGAAGCCATTGGCACCATATGATTTGTTCTGATAGCCCAGCTGCAGGTCAAACTTTCCGGCACCACCTGCATTCCATATCGTTTGCGAGAAAACATTCAAAATATCATAATCAGTATTAGCCATATAACCATCGCTCTGCTTGTGAGTAGCCGAAATAAATGTCTGGATTTTTTGATTGCCTAATCCTGCCGATACGTTTTCGACAAAGGTATTGAAGCTTCCACCCGAAGTTTGTACGGCAACAGAAGCAGCTTCCTTCTTCTCAGTTACGATATTAATGGCTCCACTAAACGCATTAGGGCCGTATATACGGGCAGCAGATCCCTGAAGCAACTCCACACGTACCACATCCGGGAGTTCTACCGGCAAATCCAAATTGTAGTGCCCCGTTTGCGGATCAGTAATATTGATTCCATTGAGCAACACCAACACCTGGTCGAAAGACCCGCCCCGTATGCTTATATCAGCTTGCGTGCCACCTACGCCCCGGTTACGGATATCAATGCCTGAGACTGACTCCAGCAACTCGTCGATAGTTGTAACCGGCAATTGCTGAATGGCCTTGCGATCAATAACGGTAAGCATCCGCGCTTGCGACGAAAAAATTTTTGCTCGCTGAGCGGTTACATTTACCGTCTGCAAATCTACCTGTAAAGAATCGGTATTTGTTTGCGCATAAAAGCTTTGCGACATCAAAAGAACTGACAAAATACTGTAAAATAATCTTTTTTTCATTGGATATAAAATAAAAAAACGGTTGAAACAGGCCGCAACCTATTTCAACCGTTATATAGTTGATAAAAAATTTAACGTATTATTAATACCTGCCGCTACTAAATTTGAGCTTATTGGGGTTACAACAACCGCAGCCAATTTTTCCTCAGCAACTTCGTCGGGCACATTCTCCTCAGCAAGTACTCCCGCTTCAAACTCATTATTCAAAGCAAGCACACACAAACCAGCAGACTTGTGCAAAGATTTCTCACCCACCGTAAAGGCAAGCACACCAATAGTGACAGCACACGAAAGGCTCACAAAAACTGCATACGCAGCACGACTCCACCTACGGAATCGTAAAGTAGTATTTTTGCTTTGTTGTATCCTTTTCATAACGTGACCATTGCTGTTAGCGTTGCAAAAGTAATATTTATTTTCAATAAAAAAGGAATACTTTTACGTATTCCTTTTTGTTGAAATTAGTCTTCAATTTCTATAAAGCTGAGTCTGTTGAGTTTACCCACCCATACATCTTTGTAAATTTTCTTTATGTAGGGGTTATATCCACCAATCAGGTAAATATAATAATCGGTATATTTGGGATAAACAATAGAACGTTGAACCACAGATTGGTAAATTCTCGGTTCGTAGTACGTATACGTTGTGTCCGGTTCATCATTTACAATGTTGATGTGTTGCTCGCGCAGGTAATTATAGGTTGTATCCGGCTCGCTCCAGCTCAAACCATCATCCAGAGATTCGAGGTACAAAGTATTAAGTTCATTCTTTGATTTATTATACCTACCGCTCACCAGCAAAAGCCTGTCATCGTACGCAATAACCGAAGCACCGGCCAGAGTATCAAGCGTTGTATTTTCTATATTGAAATCGACCCAATAACTGCCATTTTCCGAACTCCATACATTCTGAAGCGCCTTACCATCCTTATCCACACCGCCGGCAAGTAAAACTTTAGGCTGGTTTGTTTTCGAGAAAAAAGACAGCGAAATAAAGTCGGCAACAGGGAAACTGGCAGGGATAGCATTGTTTGTAGCCCAGGTTGAGCCATCTTCAGTCGTAGCAAAATAATAATCACTGGTGTTAGTAGAGTTTACCAGAGCCCAGAGTTTTCCTCTGAAAGCATATAATAAGTTTTTAAACTGATAATTAGCAGCCGTCATATTTTCACTCACCGCCGTCCAGTTAAGCCCGTTGGACGAGGTATACAGCTTGTGATCTTCAGTGAGAATATACAATTTTCCGGCAAACTCCTGAATATTTCTGAGCGTACCCGATATATTGATAGGCAAATTAACCAATGATGCCGTTTTATCTTCCCAGCTTTTAGCATCGGTGGAAGTATATACATAATTTTTTAAACCAGATGTGAGGTACAGGTAAAACTTATCGTTAAAAAATATGGCCTTTTGATTACTCATCGACTGAGAATAAATATCGTCCGCAGCTTTTTTCCATACATATAAATCCGGATCTACCTTATGCACATTTACTTTCACGAAATAAGTTCTTTCTGTTACCTGATCTTCGGCTATATTTTTCAGCTTAACCACTCTTTCAAAGTTCAGCGTATCAGTCCCGGTAAGTATCACAGTATCAGTAATAGCATTATCAGTGCTGTTTTCGGCTTTCAGATAAACATAGGTTACCGCTGAACTTATGAATGTAAAAGTAGGGATAACCTTAGTAATATCCGTTTTAAATGGTAGTGAGTCGAGATTGACAATTACCGAATCGGAACCGAGCGAGTTGTCAAACTCAACTGTGAATTCAGCATCCTCCAAACCCTCAATAGAGTCATCTTCGGCAAAAGTCAATGACAGAAAAGAAGGATCAACCGACGGATCCGAATCAGTTGAATCGAGCCAGCTACAGGACACAAACAAAACAGCAAGAATAGCAACAACCAATAATCTGAATGAAACTTGTTTCATACGAAAGAGTTATAATTTATAACGTTTATACATTCCGGCTTAATTAGTCAACTATCCGGATAATCGAAAAAAAAATCTTTGAGCAGGCAAAGTTAAATACAATTTATGGCAAAATTGATTAACGATACAAGTTTTATTGTTTTTTAAAATTAAAAATAAGATATTTACAGAAATATGCAGCCAAAATAATCTGTTCGGGTGAGCTAATGCTAATAATCGCACTATTTCATCCAACTAAAGCAACACCGGTAATTTGTCACCACCGTCGTTGTAAGTCTGATAGTTTATTTTTTTTACTACAAACTCAATCTATCTCCAATGTCACGGGACAGTGGTCAGAATGTACAGCCTCTGTTAGTATGGCTGCCCCTTTAAGCCTGCCTCGCAATGGTTCGCTTGCCCAGTGATAATCAATACGCCATCCCGCGTTACGGAAACGCGCTCCACCTCTGTAGCTCCACCAACTATATTTTTCGGCACTTTGGTCAAAAACCCTGAAAGTATCCACCATACCGCTGGCTTCGTACCTATCCATCCACTCACGCTCTTCGGGCAGAAAACCCGACACACCAACCTGTCGCTCAGGATGATTGATATCAATTGGCTTATGGCAGATATTGTAATCGCCGCACACAATCAGATTTGGGCGTGTTTTGCGAACTTCCTCAATAAAAGGTAAAAACACTTCGAGAAAATCCATTTTAAAAGCCTGCCGCTCGTCGCCCGACGAGCCCGATGGCACATAAACACTCATCACCGACAAATCGCCAAAGTCGGCACGAATCACTCTCCCTTCAGCATCATAACGGGGGTTATTCATCCCCACCACCACATTATCAGGAGCTTTTTTGGTGATGATAGCCACACCACTATATCCTTTTTTTTCGGCAGAATGTAGGTATGAGGTATAACCCATCTCAGCAAAAAGCATCGTATCTATCTGGTCGGGCTGAGCCTTAGTTTCCTGCAGACAAAGCACATCGGGATTTTCGGCAGTCAACCATTCCATGAAGTTTTTGGTTAGCGCCGCCCGTATTCCGTTTACATTGTAAGATATTATTTTCATTTAAATATGAGTTTATAAAAAAATACTTATTTATAATGCTCAAATCAATCTATTTGTTTAAGATTAGTCGGCATCTGCTCCAACTTCCTTTTTTCAAGGCATCCCTATCAGGCATTTGCTTTCTTAACCTTTTTGTATAGTTCCGAGGCAAAAACAAAATCATTTAAATCCTGATTATCAACATGAAAAATATCATCTTTACTTCCCTGCCAGGCCTTTTCACCCTTATTGATAAAGATGATATTTTCGCCAATTTCCATCACCGAGTTCATATCGTGCGAGTTAATGATAGTTGTGATATTGAACTCTACGGTAATATCATGTATCAAACGGTCGATAATAAGCGATGTTTTAGGATCGAGCCCTGAGTTTGGTTCATCGCAAAATAAATATTTGGGTTGTAGCGCAATGGCCCGGGCTATGGCCACACGTTTTTGCATACCGCCACTAATTTCGGAAGGCGGCAAGCCATACGACTGTTCCTTTAAATCCACATGCTGAAGACAATATCTTGCTCTGGCTTCCATTTCTTCCTTGGTGGTATCGGCAAACATTTCGAGCGGATACATTACGTTTTCGAGCACTGTCATGGAGTCGAACAACGCCGAGCCCTGAAACAGCATACCTACCTCTCTGCGCAGCAAGCGTATTTCTTTCATTCGCATATCAGGCAAATTTCGCCCATCGTATTCTATCTGCCCGTTATCAATGCGGTGAAGCCCGATAATGCTTTTCATCAACACCGTTTTACCCGAACCACTGGCACCGATAATCATATTGGTTTTCCCGTCCTCAAAAACAGCTGATACGTTTTTTAGCACATGGTTGCCATCAAATGATTTATCTACATGTTTTACTTCAATCATACTTTATAGTTACGCGTTATACAGATTATAAGTTAAGCACATCGCTAATTCAACATTAGATTGGTAATCAGCAGGTTGAAGAAAAGAATCAGAATACTGCTATTGACTACCGCATTGGTACTGGCCTTACCTACATCCAGCGCACCGCCCACAGCATAGTACCCGTAAAACGCCGCTACTGATGAAATAAGAAACGCGAAGACAAGGGATTTTACAAGAGAATAAAAAACGTAATATGGAATAAAAGCGTACTGAATTCCCAGCAGGTAATCGGCCGTTGTAATAATATCGCTGAAAACGCCTACCAGATAGCCGCCTGAGAGCCCCACAGCCATACTGAAAATTACCAGAAAAGGCATCATGATAACAAATGCTGCAATCTTAGGTAAAATCAGAAAGTTAGCAGAGTTCACACCCATAATTTCAAGGGCATCAATTTGCTCGGTAATACGCATTGTTCCAATTTCGGAGGCAATATTTGAGCCAATTTTTCCGGCCAGAATAAGACACAGAATCGTTGACGAAAATTCGAGCAACAGCGTATCGCGCGTTACAAGTCCGGTGCTATAAGTGGGCAACAATGGATTTTCTGTATTCAGTTTGGTTTGTATGGTCATAATAGCACCAATAAAAACCGAAATAATGATTACGATAGGAAGCGATTGCAATCCCAGTTTTTCGAGTTCCTTGGGAAACTGACGAAAAAACATACGCCAGCGATCAGGCTGTACCAGCACCCGCCGCATAAGCAAAACATATTTGCCTGTATCCTGAAAAATATTCATAGGTTATAAAAAAAATTAAGTTGCCGGCATAGTTGTTTACGAAAGCTCCGGCTTATTGCACCGGCCTCGAAAATCATGCCTTTCAAGCCTATGCTTTTACAATTTTTGTTCTAAAACATGCAAATATACTCCTTTTTTGTATAATGCTACAACAACCCAACACCCTGATTAACAAAAAAAGAGAGAAATTCACATAAGAACTTCTCTCTTTCAATGTTTTTTTACCTTCGGTGAAATTATACACGTCTTTCTTTGATACGTGCTTTTTTACCGGTAAGTGCGCGGAGGTAGTACAATTTAGCGCGACGTACTTTACCGCGTTTGTTCACTGTAATGCTTTCGATAAAAGGTGAATCAAGAGGAAAGATTCTTTCAACACCAACATTACCTGACATCTTGCGTACAGTAAAACGTTTTTTTCCGGCATGACCTACAATCTTGATCACATCGCCACGATACTCCTGAATACGCTCTTTATTACCTTCTTTAATACGGTATGCTACCGTTACAGTATCACCGCTTTTAAATTCCGGGTGGTTGGTCTCAACCAGAAATGCCTGTTCGGCAACTTTAATTAAATCCATTTTCGGCTTTTTTTTAATAAATTAATGCGCAATATTCACAGGCTTCGTGCTACTGTCAGAGATTACGCTAAAATTCGGACTGCAAAAGTAATTCATTTTTTTTATTTATGCAATAAAGATATTTATTTTATTGATTCAGATGTCATTCCGGTAACAAAAAGCACCTGCACAAAGCCAAAGTTTGCGCTTTGCACCTGATTTAAACATTTAAAATACAGTCATTAGGCATTGGCAAATAAAACATTGAATAATTTTAATTACCTTTGCACCCTGAAAAAAAAGATTGTGTTACATGCAAAAAATCAGAAACATTGCTATTATTGCCCACGTTGACCACGGTAAAACCACATTAGTGGATAAAATGCTGATGGCCGGGCATCTATTCCGCGACAACGAAACCGCGGGCGAACTGATCATGGATAATAACGACCTCGAACGTGAAAGAGGAATTACTATTCTTGCCAAAAACGTATCAATAGACTACAACGGATACAAAATCAATATTATCGACACTCCGGGGCACGCCGACTTTGGCGGCGAGGTTGAGCGGGTGTTGAACATGGCCGACGGGGTACTGCTGCTGGTAGATGCCTTTGAAGGACCTATGCCGCAAACCCGCTTTGTGCTGCAAAAGGCTTTACAAATAGGGCTCAAACCCATTGTGGTTATCAACAAAGTAGACAAACCAAACTGCCGCCCCGACGAGGTACACGAAATGGTTTTCGACCTGATGTTTAACCTCGATGCCACAGAAGAACAGCTCGATTTCCAAACCATATACGGCTCGGCAAAAAACAACTGGATGTCCGACGACTGGAAAAACGAAACTACAACTATACAGCCACTACTCGATGCCATTATCGAACACATCCCCGAACCTCAGGTACTTGAAGGAACTCCGCAGATGCTTATCACATCGCTGGATTACTCGTCGTATGTGGGACGTATTGCAGTAGGCCGCGTACACCGGGGCGTACTACGCGAAAACATGGATGTGAGCTTGGTAAAAAGAGATGGCAAGGTAGTAAAATCGCGCATCAAGGAACTACACACCTTCACCGGACTGGGACGCACCAAAACCACTGAAGTGAGCTCTGGCGATATTTGCGCATTAGTAGGTATCGAAGGCTTTGAAATTGGCGACTCTATCTGCGACATTCTAAACCCCGAACCTCTTACCCCTATTGCCATCGACGAACCTACGATGAGTATGGTATTCACCATCAACACATCACCGTTTTTTGGCAAAGAAGGTAAATTCGTAACATCGCGCCATATACATGACCGACTCATTAAGGAGCTCGACAAGAATCTGGCTTTAAGAGTGGAAAAAAACTTAGATAGCGACATCTGGCACGTTTACGGACGTGGAGTGCTGCACTTGTCGGTACTGATTGAAACCATGCGCCGCGAAGGCTATGAACTTCAGGTAGGCCAGCCTCAGGTTATTTTTAAGGAAATTGACGGAAAACGCTGCGAACCGATAGAATTGCTTACCATCAATCTACCCGAAGACTGCTCAGGGAAAATCATTGAAATGGTAGCCATACGCAAAGGCGAAATGCTAACCATGGAAGTAATAAACGACCGCGTACAGCTGGAATTTCAAATACCATCGCGTGGAATCATTGGTTTGCGCAACAATGTACTTACAGCATCTGCAGGCGAAGCAATCATGTCGCACCGTTTTCTCGAATATCAACCCTTCAAAGGCGAAATTGAAAAAAGAACAAATGGCTCAATTATTGCTATGGAAGGTGGAACGGCTTATGCCTATGCTATCGACAAGCTGCAGGACAGAGGGCGTTTCTTTATCTACCCGCAAGACGAGGTATATGCCGGTCAGGTTGTTGGCGAAAGCGCCAAAGAAGGAGATATGGTGGTAAACGTAACCAAATCAAAAAAACTGACCAACATGCGCGCCTCGGGTGCCGACGATAAAGCCCGCCTTATACCGCCTGTGGTTTTTAGTCTTGAGGAAGCGCTCGAATATATCAAGGAAGATGAATATGTGGAAATTACACCGCAAAACATCCGCCTGCGCAAAATATATCTCGACGAAAACGAACGCAAACGTATGACCAAGAAGTAGTATTGCTTCCTGATAATTACGACGCATTCAGAAAAAGCCGTTTTTACTTATTTGCCTATATTATTTTTATTCAATATTAAAGATGAAAAAGTTTAAATCCGGCCTTATTACCCTACTATTTCTGGCTTCAGTTCCCGGTTATTCGCAACTGGGAATTAAAGCCGGAATTAATATGGCCAACGAAGTGAACCCGCTCAAAAGCGGAGAGATTACAACCGGACTCAGCACCGACAATCTTATTGGCTACCAACTGGGGCTATACTACCAGCTTGTTCCCAAAAAAGCAGGCCCGGGGTTCGATACCGGCATTTTTATTTCTCAAAAAGGATATACCTACACACCCAACTCCGAAAACACCTCCGCAGTAGGCTACAAAGAGCTGAATTATGTGGAAGTGCCGCTTAACCTGCGCTATCAAATACCACTTGGATTTCTGAGCATTTTTGGCTTTGGCGGACTTTATGCCGGGTATGTAATGACTGGCAAAAACGTGGTTGAAGCCGAGAGTATAAACGAAAACATTGAATTTGCCAACTCCGGCGACCGCCTGGACTACGGCTACAATCTGGGCGCTGGAATGGGGTTTTTCAAAAAAGTTCAGTTCAGCGTAAACTGGTCCAGGGGCATCAAAAACCTCTCTACCGACTCGGACACTACCATCCACAACAAAGCCTTTACAGTAGCGCTTACTTATCTGTTTTAATTTTAAAGCAAACATACAGGTGAATCCACAGAGACTCACCTTTTTTATTTTCACCGCCTGCCATCCTGTAAGGTTTAGTTTAATAAATTGAGACACAGAATCAAATCAAAAAATATTTTTTAGAAATAAATACCATATTATTGCCTGTTTTTTTGTACCTTTGCAGCCCGATTTGCTGAATTAATTTTTGAGCATGACACACATCAGGAAAAACAGGCTAACTACCTGAACTGAAAAAGAATAAAAAACGGAAATACAATAAATTATGAACATCGTCAGAACAGACATTGACCAAAGCAACCTGAAACTCACGTTGCACGTTGAAAAAGCAGATTACGCTGAAAAAGTAGACAAAACCCTCCGCGACTATCGCAAAAAAGCAAACGTTCCGGGATTCAGACCCGGTATGGTGCCTGCAAGTCTGATTAAAAAAATGTACGGAAAAGCTGTATTGGCCGACGAAATCAACAAAATTATTTCGGACGAACTTTACAACTACATCCGCGAAAACGAAATCAACATGCTGGGTGAACCGCTGCCCAACGAAACAGAACAGGAAGTTATCGACTTCAACCTGCAGGAAGAGTTTAACTTTGTATTTGACCTTGGACTGGCTCCCGAATTTGAAGTAGAACTCAACAAAAAAGACAAAGTAAAATACTACGAGATAACGGTTAGCGACGAAATGATTGACAATCAGCTGAAATCATACACCGGCCGTTACGGAAAATATGTTCAGGAAGAAACCGTGGAAGAGAAAGACATGGTAAAAGGTGAAATTCTTGAACTTGAAAACGGCAAGGTAAATGAATCGGGACGCAAACTCTCGGACGCAGTACTTACCCCAGCCTACATGAAAGACGAAGCTCAAAAAGCAATATTTGTAGGTGCGGCTAAAGGCGCCACTGTGGTATTCAACCCAACCACCGCTTTCGGCGGCAACGAAGCTGAAATAAGCTCGCTTCTTAAAATATCCAAAGACGAAGCCAAAGAAATAACTACTGATTTCCAGTTCACCATCGAGGGCATTACCCGTTACCACGAGTCGGAAGTAAACCAGGAATTGTTCGACAAAGTTTATGGCGAAGGAGTAGTTAACTCAGAAGAAGAGTTCCGCGCCAAAATCAAAGAAAATATTCAGGAAAACCTGAAAAGCGACAGCGAATATAAATTTGGAATTGATGCCCGCGAAGTACTTTTAGCCAAATACGAAAACCTGGTATTTCCGGATGCTTTCCTGAAACGCTGGGTACTCGAAACCAACAAAAATATCACTCCGGAAACGCTTGAAGAAGATTATCCGAAAATGATAGCCGACCTGAAATGGCAACTTATCAAAGATAAAATAGCCAAAGCCAATGATGTAAAAATTGAAAATGCCGACGTGGAAGAATACGCTAAGAAAATAACCCGGGCACAATTTGCACAATACGGCATGGTAGGTATGGACGAAGAATTAGTAGCCAACTACGCCAAAGATATGATGAAAAAAGAGGAAACTCTGAAAAATATCATCGAAAAAGTAGCCGAAGATAAAGTATTCGAAGTTGTACGCAACGCTGTTAAGCTCGAAACAAAAGAAATTTCGATCGAAAACTTTAACAAGCTATTCGAGGCTTAATTACCCCCATTATTGCCTGAAAATAAATTAATTCGGGCTGAAAAGGCTTTTACCGGAATAAAATTAAACAAATTTTTTATACCTTTGTTTGATATTATGAAAACGGTGGAAAGCCTTTTTCTGTTATAGGTATAAATAGATATTTAAATTTTTCAAACCAAACCACATAAAAAAAACAATTAAAGAATATGGACAACGAATTTCGCAAATATGCCACCAAACATCTGGGGATGAATGGCTTAGCGCTTGACCAATACACAAGCATAACCAACAACTATATTTCACCCTCCATTTTGGAAGAGCGTCAGCTCAACGTAACTCAAATGGATGTTTTTTCGCGCCTAATGATGGATCGCATCATTTTTCTGGGTACACAGGTTGACGACTATACAGCCAACGTAATACAGGCTCAGTTGCTTTTTCTCGACTCATCTGATCCGGGCAAAGACATTTCTATCTACATCAATTCTCCGGGTGGATCGGTTTATGCCGGACTGGGCATTTATGACACCATGCAGTTTATTGGCTCAGATGTAGCCACCATCTGTACCGGCATGGCAGCATCGATGGCTGCAGTGCTACTTGTAGCCGGCACCACTGGAAAACGCTCAGGATTGAAACACTCCCGTGTTATGATTCATCAGCCTATGGGTGGCGCTCAAGGACAAGCCTCCGATATCGAAATTACAGCTCGCGAAATACAAAAACTCAAAAAAGAACTTTATACCATCATAGCCGATCATTCCGGAAATCCGTTTGAACGAATTGAGAAAGATTCAGACCGTGATTACTGGATGACTTCAGGCGAAGCCCTTGAATATGGTATGATTGACAAAGTATTGATTAACGAAAAGAAAAAATAATTGTAACAGAAAGCGAGTAGCTGGAGTAGGCATTTAAGAACAAAAAAACTCCTGTGGATAATACTGCTCTACAATCTTTAAGCATGTAAAATGCCCGCTCGCCTGCTAAAAAAAATACAACAACTTATTTTTGGACTATGGCTTAGTAGCTGTAGACTATAATATTATGGCTAAAACAACAAAACACTGCAGTTTTTGTGGAAGACCCGAATCGCAGGTCGACTTTTTTATCATGGGGCAGGACGGAGTACATATCTGCAACGAATGTGCCGTACAAGCTGCCGAAATTGTAAAAGAGAATACAAGTACCAGATCAAAACTACCCAATCTGCACAAAGAGCAACTGCCCAAACCCGTTGAGATTAAAGAATACCTTGACCAATATGTAATTGGTCAGGACGAAGCAAAGAAATTTCTTTCGGTAGCAGTTTACAACCACTATAAACGGTTGATGCAGGAAAAAACCAACGATGATGTGGAAATAGAAAAATCTAACATCATCATGGTAGGCTATACCGGCACAGGCAAAACTCTGCTTGCCCGTACCATTGCCAAGAAGCTGCACGTACCATTTACCATTGTAGATGCTACAGTACTTACCGAAGCCGGATACGTAGGCGAAGATATAGAAAGCATACTTACGCGCCTGCTGCAAGTGGCCGATTACGATGTAAAAGCCGCCGAAAGAGGCATTGTATTTATCGACGAGATAGATAAAATAGCCCGCAAAAGCGACAACCCAAGCATCACCCGCGACGTAAGTGGCGAGGGCGTGCAACAGGGGCTGCTCAAACTACTTGAGGGCTCGGTAGTGAACGTGCCGCCACAGGGAGGGCGCAAGCACCCCGACCAGAAAATGATAGCCGTAAATACACAAAACATCCTGTTTATCTGTGGCGGCGCTTTTGATGGTATCGAGAAAAAAATTGCCTCGCGCCTCAACACCCGCGTAGTTGGCTATGGAGCCGCTGCCGAAAACGATCTTATCGACAAAAAAAATCTGCTTCAATACATTGCTCCACAAGACCTTAAGTCATTCGGCCTCATTCCCGAAATTATCGGGCGTTTGCCTATCCTGACTTATCTTGAGCCGCTTGATCGTGTAGCGCTACGCAGGATACTGACTGAACCCAAAAATTCAATCATTAAACAATATCTGAAACTATTCAAAATGGACCAGATAGATCTTGTGTTTGAAGACGAAGTTTTGGATTATATTGTAGATAAGGCTATTGAGTTCAAACTGGGTGCCAGAGGGCTTCGGTCGATCACCGAAACCATTATTATGGACAAAATGTATGAAATGCCTTCTCAAAAAGAGAACAAACTACATATAACCATCGATTACGCGCAAAGTAAAATAGAAAAAACAAATATCAATAGATTGAAAATCGCATAAAATATTTTCACATATTTTGATGATATTCAGATATTTAAATTAAAAATACCGGACATTGACTTAAATTTTTAGTTAATGTCCGGTTTTTTTTTTCAAAAACACTTGTACATTTAAAATCTGTTTATAATTTTGTTACTACAATCAATAAATGTGATAAAATAATCATTGTGTGAAGAAACAGAAAAAAAAAGACTAATTTTTTCTGCACAACACGCAGATTTATCAACAAATAATGCTACTTTCGCAAACCATTTTTTTGACAAGCAATAATCTGATATGGCAACACATTCCGTATTAACCGAACATTTGAAAAAGCATTTTGGCTTTGATTCATTTAAGGGCAATCAGGAAGCCATAATACAGAATGTTCTTGATGGCAAAGATACTTTTGTACTGATGCCTACCGGTGGAGGTAAATCGTTATGCTACCAGCTCCCGTCATTACTGATGGGCGGAACGGCCATTGTAATTTCGCCGCTGATAGCGCTGATGAAAAACCAGGTAGATGCCATGCGGAATTTCAGCGAAGAAGATGGAGTAGCACATTTTATCAACTCGTCGTTGACCCGACAGGCCATCGAACAGGTAAAAGACGATATAGTGAACGGAAAGACGAAACTTTTGTACGTAGCTCCCGAATCACTAACAAAAGAAGAAAATATTGAGTTTCTGAAACAGATAAAAATTTCTTTTTATGCTGTAGACGAGGCTCACTGCATTTCGGAATGGGGACACGATTTCAGACCGGAATACCGGCGAATACGACCGATAATTAATGAAATAGGCGCTGCGCCACTGATAGCGCTAACAGCCACTGCCACCCCCAAGGTGCAGCACGATATTCAGAAAAATCTAGGCATGTTGAATGCCAACGTATTTAAATCGTCGTTCAACAGAGCTAACCTTTACTACGAAGTACGACCGAAAACAAATAATATTGATAAAGATATTATAAAATATATCCGCTCACAGGGAAGCAAGTCAGGAATTATATATTGCCTGAGCCGCAAAAAGGTTGAGGAACTGGCTGAAACGCTTCATATGAACGGAATTTCCTGCTTACCATACCATGCAGGTATGGATTCAGCATTAAGAAGTGAAAATCAGGACAAATTCCTGATGGAAAAAGTTCAGATAATAGTAGCTACCATTGCCTTTGGCATGGGGATAGACAAGCCCGATGTGCGCTTTGTATTGCATTACGATATGCCCAAAAGTCTGGAAGGCTATTATCAGGAAACAGGACGAAGCGGACGCGACGGCGGCGAAGGTCAGTGTATAGCTTTTTATGCGTACAAAGACCTGGAAAAACTACGCAAATTTATGCAAGGTAAGCCGGTAGCTGAGCAGGAAATAGGTAACCAATTATTATTAGAGACACAAGCATATGCCGAATCGTCGGTATGCCGCCGAAAGCTATTATTACACTATTTCGGTGAAGAGTATGAAAATGAAAACTGTGCATGTTGTGATAACTGTATGAAACCACGTAAATTTATTGAAGGACAAGAATTACTGTCGCTTACATTAGAAACTATTTTAGCAGTTCGGGAAAAATTTAAAGCCGAACACGTTGTAGATATCCTGAGGGGAAATGAAACTTCAGATATAACATCTTATCAACACGATGAGCTTGATACTTTTGCTTCGGCCTCGGACGAAGACGAAAAGATATTGCATGCTGTCATTCGTCAGGCGCTTATAGCGGGGTATATTTCAAAAGATATTGAGAACTACGGATTGCTAAAAATTACTGCCGCCGGCAAAGCGTATCTGAAGAAACCCACTTCGTTCCAGATTGTAAAAGATAACGAATTTGACGACGAAGAAGAGGAAACTGTAGTTAAAAACTCGGGAGGAACCAGTGCTGCCGACGATATTCTTTTCTCCATCCTGAAAGATTTGAGAAAAAAGCTATCGAAAAAGCTAGAAGTACCACCCTTTGTAATATTTCAGGATCCGTCGCTCGAAGCGATGGCTACCACCTACCCCATCACCATGGACGAGCTTCAGAACATCCCGGGTGTGGGAGCAGGCAAAGCCAAACGCTATGGCGAGGAATTCCTGAAAGTAATTAAGGAACATGTAAAAGAAAACGAAATAATCCGTCCGGAAGACCTTCGGGTGCGTACTGTAGCCAATAAATCAAAATTAAAAGTTTCGATTATACAGTCTATCGACAGAAAAATTGCGCTGGATGATATAGCCATGGCCAAAGGCCTTGAAATAGGAGAATTACTTGACGAACTTGAGGCCATTGTATATTCGGGCACGAAAATAAACATCGACTATTTTCTGGACGAAGTAATGGACTCGGATAGGATAGATGAGATATTTGACTATTTTGGAAGCGCCGAGACCGACAAAATAGAGCCTGCGCTACGCGAACTGGGCGAAGATGATTACAGCGAAACAGAAGTACGCCTGGTGCGTATAAAATTTCTTTCGGAAATAGGGAACTAAATCAGTTTTCAGGTATTAGTAAACTTATAAAAAAGGTTGTCTGTGTTTTTTAACATAGGGCAACTTTTTTTGTTTTACGGAACTAAAGCTTGTAAACTGAAATAAGGTGACAAAAACATAAATTCGCATTGCCAGCTGAAAATCCCCGTCGGCTTATATCACACCTTACTCAGGAAATCAAAAAAAAATAAGGTGCAATAATAAAAATTAATACAGTTTTGAAAACATATCAAAAATACTTTGTATATTTGTCTGACATAAAATTAATCAAACCAGAGAACGACAAAAAAAGCTCTTTATGTTTAACAAATTACCTGTTTTTAAGCACTATTCTTTTTTGAACAGTGACATGACTCAAAGCTTTTTGAGTGCATCTGTATATGCAGAAGCCTATCATGTTGTCAACAATGGCAACCTTCATTTTCCACATTTTTTTGAAAACCAACATTGCTACCAGCCTGGAGCGGGCAGTCCACATACAACAGAAGTTAATCAATAAATAAGATTCAACACCCTTTAATTATTAATACTTATTAATTCTATGGAACTATTAGACGTATCATTAGTCAATTGGTCGAGAGCGCAATTTACGCTCACTGCCATGTATCACTGGATTTTTGTTCCGCTTACGCTTGGGTTAGGGATAATTCAGGCTATTATGGAAACCATTTATTACCGCACAGGTGATGAAAAATGGAAAAAAGCCACCAAATTCTGGATGACTCTGTTTGGAGTAAATTTTGCAATTGGCGTGGCTACCGGTATTATTCTCGAATTTGAGTTTGGCACCAACTGGTCCAACTACAGTTGGTTTGTAGGTGACATTTTCGGTGCACCGTTGGCCATCGAGGGTATTCTGGCATTTTTCCTGGAAGCCACTTTTATTTCCATCATGTTTTTTGGTTGGAACAAAGTGGGTAAAGGATTTCACCTAACCTCAACCTGGCTCACCATATTTGGTGCCACACTGTCGGCCTTCTGGATTTTGGTGGCCAACGCATGGATGCAACATCCGGTGGGTATGGAATTTAACCCGGACACCGTTCGTAACGAGATGGTTGATTTCTGGGCCATACTATCGCCATTTGCATTAAACAAGTTCTTCCACTCGGTTGTTTCCAGCTGGATTGTAGGCTCACTCTTTGTACTTGGTGTAAGTGCATGGTTTCTTATCAAAAAGCGCGAAACCGACTTTGCCAAAAAAAGTATCAAAGTAGCCGCTACTTTTGGTTTGGTAGCCTCTATCCTTACAGCTGTTAGCGGCGATGGGTCGGCTTACAATGTAGCGCAGGAACAACCCATGAAACTGGCTGCCATGGAAGGCCTTTACAACGGTCAGAAAGGTGCCGGCTTAGTAGCCGTAGGCATACTTAACCCCGACAAAAAAGCATACAACGACAGCGTAGATCCTTACCTGATGAACATTACTATCCCCAAAGCACTTTCGTTTTTAGGCTATCGGGATTTTAATGCCTTTGTACCGGGTATTAATGATATTCTTCAGGGCGGCTACCAAACCAAAGATGGTGTAGCACTGTCGTTTGCTGAGCGAAATGAGAAAGGAAAAATAGCTAAGAAAGCATTGGCAGATTATAAAAAAGCCAAAGCTGATAAAGATACTGTAGCAGCAGCACAACATAAAGCTACGCTAAAAGAAAATTTTGATCATTTTGGTTACGCCTATTTGGATTCACCCGAGCAAGCCATACCTAATGTTCCTATTACCTTCTACTCATTCCACATTATGGTCACTCTGGGTATGTACTTTATTGTACTGTTTGCCCTGTTTACCCTGCTGAGTTATGTAAAAAAATACGATGTAGGAAAATACAAATGGCTATTATGGGTTGCATTGCTGAGTATTCCGCTTGGATATGTAGCATCGCAGCTTGGTTGGTTAGTTGCCGAGGTTGGTCGTCAGCCATGGGCTATTCAGGATTTATTACCGGTCAATGTATCAGTTTCGGCTATCGCGGCACAGTCGGTAAAAATAACTTCCTTCTTGTTCCTTGCTTTGTTCACAACACTGCTGATTGCCGAAATCAGAATTATGCTGAAACAAATCAAAAAAGGACCACATCACGAATAAAAAAAGCCCCCGAAACTCCATCCCGGCGAGGAGGTGGGTTTTTAGTATTGGCTAACGACAATTAATTAATCAATCTTAAAAATAAAGATATTATGTTCACATATTCATTTCTTCAACATTACTGGTGGTTTATTATTTCGCTTTTGGGTGGAATTTTAGCCTTCCTGCTATTTGTTCAGGGTGGTCAATCCATGATTTTCTCCCTGTCGAAAACCGAAGACGAGCGTCGCCTTTTGGTGAACGTATTAGGTCGTAAATGGGAATTTACATTTACAACGCTTGTAACTTTTGGCGGAGCATTTTTTGCATCATTTCCATTGTTCTATTCTACCAGTTTTGGTGGAGCTTACTGGGTTTGGATGGCTATTTTGTTCTGCTTTGTAATTCAGGCTGTATCATACGAGTTTCAGTCGAAACCCGGCAATCTTCTGGGTAAAAACACCTATCGTTCCTTCCTGTTTATCAACGGACTTTTGGGTACTATCCTGATTGGAGCAGCTATTGCTACATTCTTTACAGGCTCAGACTTTTCGGTAAACAAGGCCAACATTGCCTCTGAAATTGGCAGCCCGGTTATCAGTCAGTGGGGCAACGAGTGGCACGGATTGGAAGCATTGCTCAATTTACGCAACTGGTTTCTTGGATTGGCAGTATTTTTCCTTTCGCGCACATTAGCCTCTTTGTTTTTCATCAACCGCTTGAACAACGAAAACCTTGAAAAAAGCTCAAGAAAAGCGCTAATTATCAATGCCATTCCTTTTGTAGTATTCTTCCTGGCTTTTGTAATCTGGACTTTATTAGCCAAAGGTTTTGCCGTTGACCCTGCAACCGGCGAAGTGTCGCTTGTGCAATACAAATACTTTTTCAACCTGATAGAGCTTCCGGTTGTATTGGTGCTATTCCTATTGGGAGTAGTGGCTGTACTTGGAGGAATTATCTGGACAATACTGAAACCCGAATTTAAAAAAGGAATCTGGCTTGCAGGCCCGGGCACAATAATTACAGTTTGCAGCCTGTTGCTCATTGCCGGATATAACAATACAGCTTACTACCCGTCAGCTACCGATTTGCAAAGCTCACTCACAATATTCAACTCATCGTCAAGTGAATTTACATTAAAAGCAATGACCATTGTTTCTATCCTTATACCTTTTGTTCTGGCTTATATATTTTATGGCTGGAGGTCGATGGAAAAGAAACGTACCGACATTGCCGACATCAATAGCGATGACCATGCTTATTAACTGAAAGCAATTTCTGTAAACTAAAAAACCTTGCCGGCGTGTTTGATTCAACCGGTAAGGTTTTTTTAGTTTTACATGGGATCCACGTCCAATCCTACTTTAAGCGCTTTGTAACGGGAATCGGCCAGAATATTATCAGTAATCTGATTCAGCAACTCTTTGGCTTTGGAAGGCGATGCCTCATTTTCAATTTTCAGAATAATCTGCTTGATAAAAAAATTCTGAATCCGCGAAACTGAAGGGTCAATAGGCCCGAGGATACGTTCGCCGAAAACAGACCGCAGCTGCCGTCCCATTTCGTACGAAGCCTGCTTTAAGATATTCACGTCGCGATGCCGCAATGTAATCTGGATAAGGCGGTAATAAGGCGGATACTTAAACTGCTGCCGTTCGGCACTCTGAAGCTGAAACATTGCCGCATAATCGTTGCGCAGCACCTGCCCTATTACAGGATGCTCGGGCTGCGAGGTTTGCAAAACCACCAATCCCCTTTTGTTTCTCCGCCCCGCTCTGCCACTTACCTGCGCCATAAGCTGAAAAGCCCTCTCGTGCGCTCTGAAATCAGGAAAATTGAGCATATTATCGGCATTCAGGATACCCACCAGACTCACATGTTCAAAATCAAGGCCTTTGGTCACCATCTGAGTTCCTATAAGAATATCCACTTTGTGTTGCTCAAAGTCAGTAATCAATTTCTCATAACCTTTTTTGGAACGCGTGGTATCTAAATCCATCCGGCTCACCCGGGCTTCAGGAAAAATCTGGCGTATTTCATCCTCAATTTTTTCAGTACCAAAACCTTTGGTACTGAGCGCCGGCGTATGGCACGACGGGCACGTTTGAGGAATAGGTTCCGTATAGCCACAGTAGTGACAGGTAAGCGTATTGAAAACCTTGTGTACAGTCAGGCTCACATCACAATTTTTACATTTAGGCACGTAGGCACAGGCTTTACACTCAATATAAGGCGCATACCCTCTACGATTCTGAAACAAAATAACCTGTTCCTTATTGGCTAAAGCCTTTTTAATTTTTTCAAGCAGCAAATCAGAAAAATGACTTTCCATCATTTTTTTTTGATAAGCCTCCTTGGTATCCACCACCAAAATCTCAGGCAGCTCGATCTCTTCGTGCCTTTTTTGCAATTCCACCAATCCATATTTTCCGGTGGTGGCATTAAAATATGTTTCTACCGAAGGAGTAGCCGTACCAAGTAAGGTTTTAGCACCATGCATCGAAGCCAGCACAATAGCGGCATTGCGCGCATGGTAACGCGGTGAGGGGTCGTACTGCTTAAAACTGGATTCGTGCTCCTCATCAACAATAAGAAGACCCAATTTCCGAAACGGCAGAAAAACCGAGGAGCGCACACCTATAATAACTTCGTAACCCTTATCATTCAATACATTATTCCAGATTTCCACACGCTCGGCATCCGAAAATTTTGAATGATACACCCCCAGCTTGTTACCAAAAACACGTTTGAGTCGGGAAGTAAGCTGAGTGGTCAGAGCTATTTCAGGCACCAGATATAACACCTGATTACCTTCGGCCAGCACTTTCTGAATTAAATGAATATAAATCTCGGTTTTACCGCTTGATGTTATGCCATGCAACAACACCACCGGTTTATCAACAAACTGTTTTTCAATTTGATGCAGCGCTAATTTCTGATGCTCGTTGAGCGGGAATAGTGCACTTGTTTCGGTATTGCTTACGTCAAGCCGTCCTATTTCTTTTTTATAAATTTCTAAAACTCCTTTTTCAACAAGGCTATTCAGCACCGGAGTACTCATTCCCGACTTGTCCGTAAGTTCTTTCTTTGACACCTCGCGAGTCAGCTTAGGATGCAGGCACTTGGATAAATCCATGTATATCATCAGCAAATCGAGCTGTTTTTTAGCCCGCCCCAAATCATCAAAAATTTTTTGCAGATTCTCGTCCTTGCGTGCTTCATCGGTAAGGCGAACATAAGCTTCGGTACGCGCCCGGAATTTTTGGGTAAGCTCTTCGTTTACTTCCACAGCATTTTTTTCGAGCAACATTTTCAGAGTAGGCAATACATCGCGTATACCGGTATTTTTAGTCAGTACATCTACACTCAGTGGTTTTCCGTCCGATAAGGCGTCGAGTATTCTTTGCTCCTTGTCGCTCAGGTAAGTCTCGGCCTCATAGTCAGGATTGATGCAAACCTGCGTTTCGCTCTCAAGCTTTAGTCCCGCCGGCACAGCCGCCTGAAACACATCGCCCGGATAGGCCTGATAATAGCTCCCTATCCAATCCCAAAACTTCAGCTGTGGGTATCTGAGTACAGGCTGACTATCCAACAAGCAAACGATATCCTTAATGGCGTATACAGTTTCGGGCTTGAAAGTATGAATCAGCGATACAATGGCCGTGTAGAGCCGCCGCTTACCAAAAGGCACAACCACACGCATACCAACCCGTACAGAATCGGCCCATTCATCCGGAACTGAATATGTGAAAGTAGCAGCCAGAGGCAGAGGCACAATCACGTTGATATATTTAGAACTTAGTGACATGGTTTGCTTTTTTGTATTACAAAGATAAACAAGAAACAGGAATAGGCAATCATTAAATACAAAGGAAAAAGTCCAATCTTGCATATAAAAAAGACATATTGAGAGCAATAACAATTAACAAAACAAAGTCTATAACCGTCATTTTCAAGAATAAGATATATCTATTTATCAATAATTTTTCAAAAATTCATTAAATCTCCGTATCTTTGCAGCCCGTTTATCGAGGTTCATTCGTGAATCAATAAATCAAGCTGATGTTTTTTACAGCCCATCCGGCATAAAGGTATAAAACAACTAAAGCAGCTTTGGACAACAAACTCAGCGGATAACCTACAACAATTCAACATTTATATGACAAACTTTAAACGTACCACCGTAACTTCTGCTTTGCCTTATGCCAACGGTCCGGTTCATATCGGGCATTTGGCTGGTGTATATGTTCCGGCCGATATCTACGTGCGCTATCTTCGTCTGAAAGGTGAAGAGGTAATTTTTATCGGCGGCTCCGACGAGCACGGGGTGCCCATCACCATTAAAGCTAAAAAAGAAGGAGTTACTCCTCAGGACATTGTGGATCGTTACCACGGAATTATCAAAAAATCCTTTGCCGACTTTGGTATTTCGTTCGATGTTTATTCCCGCACAACCTCCACAACTCACCGCAGGATGGCTTCGGATATTTTCAAAACCATCGACAAAAAAGATGGCTTTGTTATTCAAAACAGCGAACAATATTACGACGAAACAGCGCAGCAATTTTTGGCCGACCGCTACATCACCGGTAAATGTCCGCATTGCGGAAACGAAAATGCTTATGGCGACCAGTGCGAATCCTGCGGCACATCGCTCAGCCCTACCGACCTGATTAACCCTAAGTCGGCCATCAGCGGCTCTACCCCCGTGATGCGGGAAACCAAACACTGGTACCTGCCTCTGGATCAGCACGAAGCATGGTTGCGCCAGTGGATTTTGGAAGATCACAAGGAATGGAAATCCAATGTATACGGACAGTGCAAAAGCTGGCTCGATATGGGCTTACAGCCCCGTGCCGTAAGCCGCGACCTCGATTGGGGGATACCCGTACCGGTGGAAGGCGCCGAAGGCAAAGTGCTCTATGTTTGGTTCGATGCGCCGATAGGCTATATCTCCAACACCAAAGAAATTTGCGACGCTAAGCCCGAAAAATTCGGAAGCTGGGAAAAATGGTGGAAAGATCCCGAAACCCGTCTGTTGCACTTTATTGGCAAGGATAATATTGTATTTCACTGCATTGTATTCCCGGCTATGCTTAAGGCTGAAGGCTCGTATATTCTGCCCGACAACGTGCCGGCCAACGAGTTTCTGAACCTCGAAGGAGACAAAATATCCACCTCGCGCAACTGGGCAGTGTGGTTGCATGAATACCTCGAAGATTTCCCCGGAAAACAGGATGTGCTTCGCTACGTACTTACTGCCAACGCGCCCGAAACAAAAGATAATGACTTTACGTGGAAGGATTTTCAGGCTCGCAACAACAACGAATTAGTAGCCATTTTTGGCAACTTTATCAATAGGGCTTTGGTGCTTACTCAGAAATATTACGACGGAAAAGTACCTGCGCTGGGCGAACTAACCGACTATGACAAGCAAACACTGGATGAATTTGCAAACGTGAAAGCCGATGTGGAAAAATTGCTGGACAACTTCCGGTTCCGCGACGCTCAGAAAGAAGCGATGAATCTGGCACGTATCGGCAACAAATATCTGGCCGACACCGAACCATGGAAAGTAGCCAAAACTGACATGGATCGCGTATCCACCATTATGCACCTGAGCTTGCAGATTGCAGCAAATCTGGCCATTGCGTTTGAACCGTTTTTGCCATTTACTTCCGAAAAACTGCGTAATATGCTGAATCTATCCACCTTCGACTGGAAAGAACTGGGGCGGATTGACCTGTTAAAGGCCGGCGAACAACTGGGAACTCCGGAATTATTATTTGAGAAAATTGAAGATGAAACCATTGCCGCGCAGATTCAGAAGTTACTCGACACCAAAAAAGCCAACGAAGCAGCTGCTTACAAGCCCAATCCGGTGAAAGAGAACGTGGCTTTCGACGATTTTATGAAGATGGACATTCGTGTGGCTACGGTGCTCGATTGCCAAAAAGTACCTAAAGCCGACAAACTGCTTCAGTTTAGGTTAGACGATGGCATGGGCGGACGCACTATCCTTTCGGGAATAGCAGCATCGTACCCAAATCCCGAAGAACTGATTGGGACTCAGGTTTGCTTTATCGCCAACTTCGAGCCCCGCAAGCTCCGCGGTATTATGAGCGAAGGAATGATTCTCTCCGCCGAAAATGCTGATGGCAAATTAGTGCTTATTCGCCCTGGCGCTACAGTAACCAATGGGGTGGAAGTGAAATAAAGATACACTTAAGTGAGATAGAGAGAGCATCGGCCGAAAAATAAATTCGGTTGGTGCTCTTTTTTTTTGATGTAATCAGATTTAGATGAACCAAGAAGCAAAAATCACAATCACCTTATTATAAACAACTTAATTATTTTAGAATAAAAAATTTAAAAAAATTGCTCAGAATTATTTTGTCAATTAAAATATTGTTTGTTTCTTTGTGGCATAGTTACATAGACCACTATACTTATATGCCATGATTAAAATTAAAAATCTTTCGTTTTATTACAAAAGGAAATCGCCATTGTTCAACAATTTTTCGTTGGAACTTGAAAATGGACGCATCGTTGGGCTACTTGGCAAAAATGGAGCCGGAAAGTCGACACTACTGAGTGTGATTGCAGGGCTAATTCAACCCCAATCGGGCGATGTTCACGTAAATAGTTACACTCCATTCAGTCGCAATCCCAATTTTTTGGCCGACATTTATATGGTGCCTGAGGAGTTTTCATTTCCGCATGTAAGCATCAGCACTTACATTAAAGCATTCAGCCCATTGTATCCGTCATTTGACCACGAGAAGCTAAAAACCATTTTTACAGAATTTGAAATCGAGCCGTCGTCCAATCTGAATAAGCTTTCGCACGGACAGCGCAAAAAGTTTCTCATTGCTTTTGCCCTGGCAACCAACTGCAAAGTGCTGGTGCTGGACGAGCCAACCAATGGGTTGGATATTCCATCGAAAAGCCAGTTTCGCAAAATTCTGGTTAGCTCGGTTACCGACGAACAGCTTATCCTGATTTCGACGCATCAGGTAAAAGACATTGACACCATTATTGACAAAATAGTAGTGATTGACGAAGGAGCAATAATATACAACGAAAACGTGGATGAAATAACGCGCAAATTATATTTCGAGACCGTGACTTCGATTCAGGCCAATGACCATGTGCTTTATAGCGAAAAATGTCCATTGGGATATCGGATTGTAAAACCCGCCATCAACACCACCGAGTCCGGCATTGATCTCGAACTGCTGTTTAACGCCATCATCAACAAAACCATTTAAAAAAACAGAGACATGAAATCAAACGGTTTTTTCAGTTTTAGTAGATTTTATCTGCTTTTGCGCAACGATATGTTGTTGAATTATAAAAAATATATTTTCACCATCGTTGGGGCAATTATTCTTGGGTATATTATCCTTTACATACAAATGCCCACAAGGCAGTATCAATCAAATTTCGGCGAAATAAATTACACCATAACATTTACAACCTGTTTAATTGGCTTAGGCGCTTTTATAGGATTGTCGTTTCCGGCTTTGAGTTCAAAGACCACCACAATGAATTATTTGCTTATGCCATCGTCTAGTTTCGAGAAATTTGCAAGTCAGTTTCTTATCCGGGTTATTATTGGCACATTTATGTTTTTTATTATTTTTTGGTTAGATGCCTACTTAGCGAGAGCTACGGCACTAATATCGTTAAGTAAAATTGAGCATGCACCGCAAATCAAGGTCTTTGAATTTTCATACTTATTTACTTCGACCAAAAATGAGCCACTAATAACAGCTGCTATTGTAGCATTTTTTGTATCAGCAGGAATATTCCTTTTCAGTGTAAGGATATTTTTCAAAAAATTAGCCATGATTAAAACCGGCATTGCATTGGCAGCTTTAATCGTTAGTGTAGCCATATTGGTTGTGGCATTTGCACATATTTTTTATCCCGGTACCGACGGTATGGATTTTGAAATTACCACTTACAAGATTTACAAAACCTATGACAACAGAGATATCTGGCTGTTTTCGATGTTTTATTTTTCCTGGATATTTTTCTTACCATTGGGTTATTTTAAACTTAAAGAAAAGCAAGTATGAGTATAGATTTTAAACTGACCAAAGGTATTTTTCAGCAAATTGCAGATAACCTTTGTCATCAGATACTTGAAGGGAAACTGCTTCCCGGCGAGCGTGTACCATCGGTACGCGATTTGGCAGCCGACTACGAGGTAAACCGCAACACCCTGCTGCGCACCTACTCAGTACTGGAAGATGCAGGGATGATAGTAAATAAACGTGGAGTAGGTTTTTTTGTAGCCGATAACGCTGTAGAGCTTATTCGCAACAATGAGAAGAAAGAATTTTTCAGCAACGATTTACCCGAGTTTATGCGTAAAGTAAAGCTACTGAAACTCACAGAGTCGGACCTAATGGATTTATTAAACCTCATAAAGAACAATACAAAGTTATGAAAATCAGCAAAATAATTATAATGGCCTTTGCAGTATTTGTTATTGGCAGCCTTTTGGTTTTGTATATCGATTCAAAATTTCATAAAGAAGAATCAGGCAACAACGTTGTTTTAAAATCGTATCCCTTGCAGGAATTTTCGGTGCTTGTTGCCGAAGAAGCAGCAGATTTACATTTGAGTCAGGGTACGTCCAATACTATTTCTGTAGAGTTTTTGAAAGACGAAATTACCAAAAAACAGATGTACAAATTAGTAAGCGACACGCTTTACGTTTACGGTGGTTTACGCACGTTTGTTGACTGTAAAAAAGTAAAATCAATAATCGCACATAAAACAGTTTGGTTTGAAATAACCAAGTTTCAATCAGATTCATTAAACCTCGATGTTCATGGCGGCAAGGTGACTTTCTCGTCCAACGAAAAAGGAGAACTGAATATAGGAAAGATGCGCATAAACGCAACTGACACAGCAACTGTTGATGTATACAGCAATGTTATTGTTGATGCCATTCGGGTGAATGCCACAAATCAAACCAATGTACAACTCTACGGACAGTATAAAAACGCGGAGATTAAAATAGCTGACAACGCCAAACTTGTTCTGAACAGAACACCTTTGCATCTCAAACTTGAGAGAGACGAAAGCAGTGATGTGACTGTATATAGCAGCAATGTGAGTGTTAATTAGACTATTACGTTTTTAAAACACAGGTAAACCCACCTATGAGATTGATTTCATAGATGGGTTTTTTCATGTACAGACGTAATTATTGAATGATTTACATGTCATTTGAAACAAAATATGTAAGTTTGTGAACGCATATCTGTTGCTGTTTTTTTGAACATGCTAACTTGTAAAAAAAGACATAATTATGAATGCTTTTTTATATTCTTAAGCATTAAACTTAGAGAAATGAATTACGAAGAATTACGCGAATACTGCCTCGGCATGAAGGGTGTAACAGAGTGTTTGCCTTTCGATGAATTTAGTCTGGTACTGAAAGTACAAGGCAAAATGTTTGCACTCTTACCGCTGGATAACCCCGAAACACAAATAGCCCTGAAGTGCGATCCTGAACGGGCAATAGCTTTGCGCGAGGAGTTTTCGGCCATAGTTCCGGCTTACCATTTCAATAAAAAACATTGGAACTCAGTTAAGGTCGATCCGCAAATTCCGAAAGACTTTATGTGTGAACTCATCCGGCATTCGTACGATTTAGTAGTGGCCGGTTTGCCCAAAAAGCTGAAAGAAGAACTAAAAAACATGCCATAAAAGTTCCTTTTTATAAAGGATAAAATATTATATGAGAATTGTTATTCAACGTGTAAACAACGCATCGGTAGAAATTGATGGGAAGATTAAATCTGCCATAGGGTTTGGGCTGATGGTGCTGGTGGGTATCGAAGAGAGCGACACCACCGAAGACAGTAGCTGGCTTGCCGGCAAATTAACCGGGTTACGCATTTTTGATGATGAAAACGGAGTAATGAATCGTTCTGTAGCCGATATAGGTGGTGAAATACTTATTGTAAGCCAGTTTACGCTTCATGCACTCACTAAAAAAGGTAATCGCCCATCATACATTCGGGCGGCCAAGCATGAAACAGCCATTCCGCTTTACGAACATTTTTGCAAAACCGTGTCGGAAATGTTGGGAAAAGAGGTAAAAACCGGTACCTTTGCAGCCGACATGAAAGTGGCTTTAATAAATAATGGCCCTGTAACCATTTGGATCGATTCAAAAAATAAAGAATAAATCCCCTAAATACCCTGTTTATCCCGATTGCTATCGGGAGTAAATTAAAGAAAAACAAAAAATCTATGATAGAAAGCGTAAAAGATAATAGTAACATAAAGCCTTCGCGTGGAGGGATAGGGAGTTACATCCCCAACTTTATCACCTGCCTTAATCTTTTTTCGGGAAGCGTGGCTGTGTATTATGGGTTTCAGGGAAATTACAGGGCTGTACTGTTTTTTGTATTACTGTCAGCCGTATTCGATTTTCTTGATGGTTTTGCAGCGCGGCTTCTAAAAGCTTATTCGCCTATGGGCAAAGAGCTCGACTCGTTGGCCGACGTAATCAGCTTTGGATTAGCGCCGGGAGTGGTGGCATTTTCCATATTAAGTGCAAGCGCACTACCGGATTGGTTGGCTTTTGCCGGATTTATAATTCCTGTGTTTTCCGCATTGCGCTTAGCCAAGTTCAATATTGATGAACGCCAAACAAGTTCGTTCATCGGAATGCCTGTTCCGGCCAACGCCATTTTCTGGGTTGGCATGGGCTACTCGTACCATCAGGCTTTGAGCGAATTTTACTGGATTACCCTCCTACTGGCAGCCATTACAAGCTGGCTTTTAGTGTCGGAACTTCCCATGTTTTCGTTAAAACTAAAAAATATCAGGTGGAAAGACAACAGCTGGCAGTTTGTGTTTCTGGGAGTCTGTTGCATTCTGCTGATTATTTTCAAACTCGATGCCTTTGCTCCAATAATAACCTGGTATATCTTACTTTCGGTTATAAAAAGCTTTAGAAAGTAAAAAACAAACGCAATACAAATAAGCAAGGGAAAGGAGTAAAAAAAGAACTTCTTTCCCTTTTATTTTCCATTCCCACACGAATTTAGTAATTTTGCCATAATAAACGGTCAATATTTAAACAGCCAATAAATCTGTGTCAATCAGCATATCCAATTTATCAAAAAAGTACGGCAACCAAACCGTACTGAACAACATCAGCTTTGAAATAGGCCAAGGCGAAGTGGTTGGGTTTCTAGGGCCTAATGGAGCCGGAAAAACCACTACCATGAAAATTATAGCCGGAGCATTGTCGTACAACTCCGGCACGGTCAAAGTATGCGATTTGGAAGTAAAAGATAACACAGTAAAAACCACCGCGTTAATTGGATATTTGCCAGAACAAAACCCACTTTACACGGATATGTATGTAAAAGAATATCTGGCATTTGTGGCCGAAACGCATGGTATTGGCAAGGATAAAGACAAACTGGTGGATGAATTGATTGATAAAGTTGGTTTACGACCAGAGTTTCAGAAGAAAATCGGGCAGCTATCCAAAGGTTACCGCCAGCGGGTAGGACTTGCGCAGGCGCTTATTCCAAACCCGAAAGTACTGATACTGGATGAGCCTACTACCGGACTTGATCCCAATCAACTGGAAGAGATAAGAAACCTGATTCGTGAGTTAGGGAAGGACAGAACGGTGTTGCTCAGTACGCATATCATGCAGGAAATAAAAGCTATCTGCAACCGTGTACTGATTATCAACAAAGGCGAAATTGTAGCCGATTATCCCGATATATCACAAATCAGTCATTTCGATGAGAACAACCTGCAATTTGAAGTAGAATTTCTGAACGAAACCGATATGGGTGGTCTGGAAAATATCAGCTCAGTAACATCAAAAGGAAATAATGTTTATACGATACTTGCTCCTAAAGATATTCGTGCAGATATTTTTGATTTTGCGGTTAAAACAAATAATAAAATCCTGACTCTGAGAATTGTGGAGCGAACCATGGAGGAAGTGTTCAGAAATCTGACAAAATAATATCTCACGCAAAGTCGCTAAGACGCTAAGAAATGTGATCTATGACTGAAAATGAATTATCAAAATTTATCGTGAATATTGCTTTTCAAATTCACAACAAACTGGGACCTGGTTTGCTGGAATCTGTTTATGAAGAAATAATGTTTCATGAATTAATTAATTTGGGATTTAAGGTAGAACGTCAAAAAGCAATTCCGGTTATTTGGAATGACAAAAAACTTGAGATTGGATTCAGAGCAGATTTGATTGTAGAAAATAAAATTATTATAGAGCTAAAATCTGTGGAGGAACTGGCTCCTATTCACTACAAGCAACTTTTGACTTATTTGAAATTGACTAATATTAAATTAGGATTACTTATTAACTTTAATGAGAATCTCATTAAAGACGGAATAAAACGAGTGGTAAATAACTTATAAATATAGCAAATGGTTTAAAAATACAAGTATTTTACTCAAAACCATATACGTATAATTTTAATCATAATCATTCAAAGAATTGCGTCTTAGCGACTTTGCGTGATACAAAGAAATGGAAGAAAACTTCGACATACGAAACAACCAGAAAGGCGAAAAAGAATTCGAGAACGCTTTACGTCCGCTTAGTTTCGGCGATTTTCAGGGACAAAACAAGATTGTTGAAAACCTGCGAATTTTCGTTCAGGCGGCTCGTATGCGTACCGAATCGCTCGATCATGTGTTGTTGCATGGACCTCCCGGATTGGGTAAGACCACGCTTTCGAACATTATTGCCAATGAACTGAATGTCGGTTTCAAAATTACCTCAGGACCTGTGCTGGACAAACCGGGCGATTTGGCCGGCTTACTTACCAGCCTCGAAACCAACGATGTGCTTTTTATCGACGAAATTCATCGATTGAGCCCGATAGTGGAGGAATATTTGTATTCGGCTATGGAAGATTATCGGATTGATATCATGATAGATAAAGGTCCGAGTGCGCGTTCTATTCAGTTGGATTTGAATCCGTTTACACTGATCGGAGCAACTACTCGCAGTGGTTTACTAACGGCTCCTCTGCGTGCCCGCTTTGGGATTAATTGCCATTTCGAGTATTATGATATTGAGGTAATTACCGGAATTATCAAACGCTCAGCAAGCCTATTAAATATTCCCATCGAACAAAAAGCGGCCGTGGAAATTGGTAGTCGTAGTCGTGGAACGCCGCGTATTGCCAACGCTCTTTTACGCCGTGTACGCGATTTTGCTCAGGTAAAAGGCACCGGAGTAATTGATCTTGAAATTGCGCTGTACGCTCTTGAAGCGTTAAATATAGATAAATATGGTTTGGATGAAATTGATAACAAAATACTGAATACCATTATCGATAAATTTAAAGGAGGTCCTGTGGGACTGACAACCATAGCCACAGCTTTGGGCGAAGATGCCGGAACGTTGGAAGAAGTGTACGAACCGTTCCTGATTAAAGAAGGATTTATGAAACGGACACCACGTGGGCGTGAAGTAACAGAACTGGCGTACAAACATCTGGGAAAAGTGAAACTTGGAGAGCAGGGGACATTATTTTAGCGTAAATTTTTCATTTTCATGATAAATATCTGTATAACAATATAATAACGGGGTGTTCTACTTATAGAATATCATGATATTCTAAAGTAATGGTTTAGATTATCATGATATTTACGAATCAAGATGAAATAAAAACGTACAACAGAAAGCAGATTTTTGCAATTATGGAACAATGAAATACTAATTTGAAGATGGAAATAACCAAATCAAATAATTATCACGAATTAGTTGAACTGATTTCCGAAACCTATATAAAAGGGCAGAACAGTGCTGCCATTGCCGTAAACCAGCATTTAGTCGAAACGTATTGGAATATTGGTCAGTACATTGTAGAGTTTGAGCAAAACGGAAAATTGAAGGCTGAATATGGCAAAGCACTTATTGACAATCTATCGAAGGATTTGTCGCAAAAATTAGGGAAGGGATTTAGCCGAAGTAATTTGATTTATATGCGTTTGTTTTATACAGAGTTTTCAATAAGTGAGAAGGCTTCTCACTTATTAAGCTGGTCGCATTATGTTGAATTATTAAAAATTTCCGATAAGATAGAAAGAAATTTTTATCTGCTACAAACAATTCATGAAAAATGGTCAATACCTGAGTTAAAACGCCAGAAAAAAACGTCGCTTTTCCTCAGACTTGCAGCTTCAAAAGACAAAGAAGGGATTCTTGAACTTTCAAAGCAAGGATTAATTGTTCAGAAACCGTCCGACATAATTCGGGAACCTTATATCCTTGATTTTCTTCAAATACCTGAGCCATATCATTTGAATGAATCAGAGTTGGAAAGCCTTCTCATTAGTAATCTGCAGCAGTTTTTGCTCGAACTCGGAAAAGGGTTTGCTTTTGTCGGCCGTCAGTATCGTATTACATTGGGTAACAGACCACATTATATCGACCTTGTGTTTTATCATCGTATTTTGAAATGCTTTGTGTTGATTGATTTAAAAAAGGAAGAAGCAGGATATGAAGATGTAGGTCAGATGAATATGTATCTTGGTTACTTTGAAAATGAAGAAAATACTGAAGGTGATAATCCACCTATTGGAATAGTACTTGCAAAGGAAAAGGATGAACTCATGGTAAAATATGCCATGCATAATATTAGCTCACAGTTGTTTGTGAGCAAATACCAGCTATATTTGCCTGATAAAAAAACACTTGAAAGCAAATTAATTGAGATACTTCAAAAAAATAATGAATAAATATACAAACAATTTCCTGTTTTGGGAGATTTAGGTTTTATGGAACAAAAATTATATATCTACAACACGCTCAGTCGTAAAAAAGAATTATTTGTGCCCATTCACGAAAACAGAGTCGGCATGTACGTTTGCGGCCCGACTGTTTACAGTGATGTGCACCTGGGTAATTGCCGCACGTTTATTTCGTTTGATTTGATTTACCGCTATTTCCTGTATCTGGGTTACAAAGTGCGATACGTCCGCAACATTACAGATGCGGGACATCTGGAAGGTGACAGAGACGAGGGCGATGATAAATTTGCCAAAAAGGCCAAACTTGAACAACTGGAACCGATGGAAATTGTACAGAAATACACCATTGGTTTTCATGAGATACTGAATATTTTCAACACATTGCCACCAAGTATTGAGCCTACAGCCACAGGTCATATTTCGGAGCAAATTGAAATTGTAAAGAAGATTCTTGAAAGCGGTTATGCGTATGAAAAGTCAGGAACTATTTATTTTGATGTAGAAAAATACAACAAGGATTTTGATTATGGTATTCTGACGAACCGTAAACTCGACGATTTGCTCGAAGGAACACGCGAACTTGGAGGTCAGGACGAGAAAAAAGGCCGACTGGATTTTGCTCTCTGGATCAAGGCCAAGCCTGAAACGCTTATGCAGTGGCCTTCGCCCTGGGGTTGGGGTTTCCCGGGTTGGCATTTGGAATGTTCGGCCATGAGTTCAAAATACTTGGGCGACACTTTTGATATTCACGGAGGTGGAATGGACTTACAGGCCACGCATCATACCAACGAAATTGCACAATCGCAGGCTTGTAACCACACTGCACCGGCCAATTATTGGTTACACACTAACATGTTGACCGTAAATGGCGTGCGCATGTCGAAAAGTGCCGGAAACGGATTTCTGCCTAAGGAGTTGTTTACCGGAAATCATCCTTTGCTCGACAAAGGATATTCCCCAATGACTGTACGATTCTTTATGGCACAATCGCATTACCGGAGCACGCTCGATTTCTCGAACGAAGCGCTTCAGGCATCCGAAAAAGGTTTTGGACGATTGATGGAAGGTTATGCCCGTTTGCAAAAGTTGAAAGCTTCGGCTACCTCGTCGGTAGATACAGCCGGTTTGCGTACACGTTGCGAAGAAGCCATGAACGATGATTTTAATTCGCCGATAGTTATTTCACATTTGTTTGATGCTTTGCGTGCCATCAATCTTATTCACGATGGCAAGGAAACAATTTCGGAAGCAGATTTAAAAGAATTACAATCTGTATTTAAAACATTTATAGAAGATGTTCTCGGACTAAAACCTGAATCGGAAATGGGCAGTGGTAACGAAGCTTACAAACAAGCCATTGATTTGTTGCTGAATATCAGACTGCAAGCCAAGCAAAACAAGGACTGGGCAACCAGCGATAAAATCCGCAATGAGTTGACAGCTCTTGGTTTCGAGATAAAAGACACGAAGGACGGATTTGAGTGGAAGATATAAAGTCCTTAATTATCTCCCTTCGGTCGCTGCCGTTGGTTCCCCCACAAGGGGACTTAAAGAACCTATGAAATGAATAATAGTAGAGAAACAATATTGTATCAATCTGAAAATTCCACCCAATTAGAGGTGAGGATTGAAAATTTATTTTATGAAAGGTTATATCCTGAGCAACACTAATAACTATTTTAGTCCGTTAGGACTTTCATATCAATAGAATAAAAAACCAATTTATATTTATTCCCCGTAGGGGATAAACATATATTTATGCCAAATACTTATTCTCAAATATATTTACATTTTGTTTTTGCGGTTCAAAATCGAACTTCACTTATTAGCCCTGTGTGGAAAACCGATTTGTATAAATATATGATTGGAATAATCTCGAAAAACAGTCACAAAGTTTATTCAATTAATGGAATGCCGGATCATATTCACATTCTTGTAAGTATGAACCCAAAACAATCGCCTTCAGAATTGATGCATGATGTCAAAAGAAACTCTTCGTTGTGGGTTAACGAGAACAAACTTGTGGTTGGAAAGTTTTCATGGCAAGAAGGGTTTGGGGTGTTTAGTTACAGCAAATCTCAGGTTGACTCCGTTGTAAAATATATTGAACAACAAGAGAAGCAGCACTCAAAACGAACATTTACAGAAGAATATCTTGAGTTTCTCAAACTTTTTGAAATAGATTATGATGAGAGATTCATTTTTAAAAATATTGAATAAAAATCATTTATCCCCTAACGGGGAATTTCAACTGAATATATCAATAATCCTATTAAAATATATTCCCTACGGGAAAGAATAAGAAATCGAAGAATATGGAAACAACAAGACAACAAAAAATATCGCGCATGCTACAGAAGGAGATGGGCGAGATATTTCTAAATTATGCACGTACACTGCAAGGCACAATTATTACCGTTACAGCGGTGCGCGTAAGCCCTGACCTCAGCATAGCCCGCACACACTTAAGCATATTTCCCGGCGAAAAAGTAAAGGCTGTATTGGAACAGGTAAACGCCGACACCAAGTCGATACGCTTTGAACTGGGAAAACGGGTTCGCCATCAATTGCGCATAGTGCCTGAGTTGTATTTTCATATTGACGATTCGCTGGATTATCTTGAGAATATTGATAACTTGCTTAAGAGTGATCCCCCATCGCCACTGAAAGAAGGCGAAGTTATTGAACTTGATTAAAATAGAAATATGTCTGGCAACGGTTCTACAATAGGAAAAAAATTAAGCAATCTATCCTTCTCGTTCAGGATAGCACGGCGTTATCTTTTCTCCAAAAAATCTCATAATGCCATCAATATCATATCAGGACTATCGGCTGCTGGTGTATCCATCGGTACGATAGCTCTGATAGTGGTTCTTTCTGTCTTCAATGGTTTTGAATCATTGATAACCAATATGTTTTCGGAGTTCGACCCCGATTTACGCATCAGTGCCGTACAGGGAAAGACTTTTGATATTGGAGGTTCTGAGTTTGAGCAGGTAAAAAAACTGAAAGAAGTAGCCGTTTTTACCGAGATTGTGGAAGATAATGCACTACTGCGTTTTAAGGACAAGCAAACACCGGCCACCATAAAAGGTGTAACCAGCAATTTCAGCAAACTTACCAATATCGACAGCATTATGTACGATGGTAATTTTCAGCTATTTGATGGGGGTTTTGAGCGATCGGTTCCGGGCATTGGCATAGCCACGGTACTAGGGTTTAATGCCCATTTCATCGATCCTCTCTATATTTATGCACCCAAAAGAACATCCACCATCAACCTGCTGCGCCCCGAGAGTAGTTTTAATCAGGAGCAAACTTTTGTAACCGGCATATTTTCGGTGCGCCAATCGCAGTACGACGACCATTACGTATTAGTTTCCATAGAACTGGCTCGTAACCTGTTTGAGTACTCCGAAAACACGGTAACATCGGTAGAGCTCAAAATAGCCAAAGGTGCCGATATCAGCCTTGTGAGAAAAAAAATTGAACAAATAATCGGTAAAGATTATCAACTGAAAGATAGATACGAACAGCAAGAAAGCATCTACAAAATTATGAAAATAGAAAAATGGATTGCTTTTCTTATTCTTAGTTTTATACTCCTGATTGCCAGTTTTAATATTATCGGATCATTATCGATGCTGATTATTGATAAAAAAGCTGATATACAAACGCTACGAAGTCTGGGTGCCAACAATGGCTTAATAAAGCGCATTTTCTTGTTCGAGGGTTGGCTTATCTCCATTGTAGGCGCCGTTATTGGCGTAATCACCGGGTCAGCCTTATGCCTTATTCAGGAACATTACGGCATAGTGAAACTGGGCGCCGGCTATGTTGTGGATGCTTATCCGGTAGTTACAAACCTCAACGATGCATTAATTATTTTTGCTACTGTACTGGTATTGGGATTTTTAGCTGCATGGTATCCGGTAAAATATATCAGCAAAACCATTGATAACTAAAAAATAAAACCGGACTGACATCGTTATTAATCAATAATCAGGGAAATGCGACAAATAAAGTTCATCTATCTTTTGCTCATGCTGTTTTCGGTATTGCAGACTTCCTGCTATACCGATACTCCTGATTACGCGTACCCGTACAACGCCAACCCGCAATACACCTGGGGTTATGCCGAGTTTTACGGAGCTTATTACAAAGATTATAATAACCTGAACAATGTGATATCGCTATCGCTGTTTTCTGACTCGCTATACATCAACAACGACAATGAAATTTCAGGCACAGGGCAGTACCTGTATCTTGAAGAAATATACATACCTCCTACCGACACCATACTCCCCAACGGAATATACAGAATATCAAAAGGCGGAGAAGTTAACACGATAACTCCCGGCGAGATAGTTCACGTTGATAAAGCCGAATATGTTATCGGATCGTACATCTATTATATCGAAAAGAAAAGTAGCTACACTACCCGAAAACTTATTTCAAGAGGCACTGTAACCGTAAGCAGTAACGGAACAAAGAAAACTGTAAGCTGCGATTTGGTGCTTAACGACAGTTCCAAAATCCGGGGCAGCTTTAGTGAGACTCTTACCTATTTTGTATATAAAAGCAGAAATAGCTCAAAAAAGCTTTTCGTAGGACAATAAAAAACTCTTCCGCAAGCCCGTCAACTAACATTTAGCATGTTCGACACAAAAAAACTATTGGCTTTAGTATTTAAAAAAAGTTGATTTTTATTGCTTTACGCTAAATGTGAGCTTTGTATCAAATAAATATTTATACTTTTGCCAAATACAAACATTACCTTACGCCACATTCAAAAAGGATAAATGAAATCAAAAGCAAGAAAAATACTAATTCACGTTGCAACTTGTTGTGCTTTTCTGTTGCTTCCTTTTATATCGATGCCCCGATCTTCTTTTTTTAATGCCGACTTTAATTTCGGGCCAATGGAAATAAAAGGAGTGATTAATTCTGCATTGCTTATCCTCTTCTTTTATTTTAATTATTACTACATAATTCCTGAAGTTTTCAGAAGAAAAAAATACTATATCTGGATAATTATTACCCTGTTGTCATTCATTGTCATTATACTTCTTCCTCAGTTTATTGTGACTGATTTCAAACCACTTGGCGGACACTTCAATCCGCCACCCGACGGATTTCGTGGGCACGAAAGCCACAGGCCAATGAATGAATTCTCAGGAGATCGACCCCTGTTTTTTTTCATGCGGGACATGATGTTTCAGGAATCATTGTTGAAATTCATACTTGTACTTGTTTTTTCGTTTTTATTGCAGATAAACAGTTGGTGGAAAAAAACGCAGGAAGAAAAAAGAGCCGCCGAACTTTCGTACCTGAAATCGCAGGTAAACCCACACTTTTTGTACAACACGCTGAATGGAATTTATGCGCTTGCGCTCAACAAATCGGCAAAAACCCCGGAAGCTATCATCCAGCTATCGGAACTGATGCGCTATGTTACCGACGAGATTAAAAATGATTTTGTGCCTTTACACAACGAAATACAATACATCAGCCATTACATTGAGCTTCAGAAAATCCGTCTCGAAGATACTGTAAGTGTAGTTTTCGAAGCAGATGAAACCGACAGTGAAAGCCCTAAGATTGCACCCTTGCTTCTAATTCCATTTGTTGAAAATGCTTTTAAATACACATTAACCAACAACGAAAAAGCAGAAATTAAAATTGCTATCCACGTCAACGAAAAGGATGAATTATATTTCACAGTCAGGAACCACATACATCCCGGTGGTGGTAGCGACAGCCGTATCGGTACAGGTATTGAAAATGTAAAGAGACGACTTGAACTCACTTATCCGCAGGCTTACAACTTGCTTATCAACAAAGACAAACACATATACGTAGTAGAACTAAAGCTCAAATTAAAAAAATGATAGCTATTGCCATTGACGATGAACCGCCCGCGCTCAGCATAATCGAGAAATTTTGCTCCATGACAGATAACATTGAGCTCAAAAAAAGTTTTACAGACCCGACCGAAGCGCTTCGTTACCTGAAACGCTACCCGGTGGATTTGATTTTTATCGACATACAGATGAAAGAGCACAACGGGCTGGAAATATACAAGGCATTAAAAGATAGGCCTTTGGCTATATTTACAACGGCATTTGCCGAGTATGCCGTTGAAGGCTTTAACGTTAATGCCGTAGACTACCTGCTGAAGCCGTACAGCTTTGAACGATTCAGACAAGCAACGCAAAAAGCCGGTGAAATATTCAAAGGAGGAATGTCGTCCGACGTGTGCAAACACCTGTCGATAAGGCACAACTACAGCCTGACGAAAATTATGATTGACGACATAGGCCTGATTGAAAGTTTTGATGACTACCTCACCATCTACATGCCGGATAAAAAACTAACTGTACGGATGACACTCAAAAACATTATTGAGCAGCTTCCTGAAGATAAATTCATTCGGGTTCACCGCTCGTATATAGTCCCGATAAATAAGATAGAGCATGTGCGAAACAAGATTATTTCTTTGGCTGGAAAGAAAATACCTATCGGTAGTAAATACGAAAAAAACTTCTTTGCCAAATACATTGACTGAGATAATTCGTTTCACCTCTATTTTCGAACTACTTACCTCATTATTTTCGGGCGATACAACAAAGTATATAGCTTTGCTTAAAATTTCATCATAGGACTATTGACCTACATGGTTGCATGTCCGACATTGATTTTTTTTGTAGCTTGGAAATGTGTTTTCACAAACAAAGTTCGATGTGAGATCGAGCTTTGTTTTTTTTTGTGAACTATCGTATTTGAAGTCACAGGAAGAAAAATATATCGTAATTTTGGATAGCTGTTTTTTGAAATGGATTTTGGACTGGAACAGGGGCATTTAGCGGGCATATCAACCTAAAGAAAGTACAACAAACGTTCAAAAGAGCATCAATGATATATTTATGTCAAATGGTATATGTTGAAAAATAAGACATTATTTTCTTTCTATTATTTAAGTTCAAACAATACCTCAAGGAAAACGTTAGTGTTTTTATAAACCCCAATTTACAAGTTACTGATGAAAACCGAGAAATTTGAAGTAACAGGTATGACCTGCTCGGCATGTGTGGCTCACGTAGAAAAAAGCGTGGGTAAGCTCAACGGAATAAACGTTGTGCAAGTAAACCTGCTTACCAACAGCATGACAGTAAGTTACGACGAACATACACTCACCAACAACGCTATAGAACAAGCTGTGGAACATGCCGGCTATCAGGCTCATATAAAACAAACCTCCTCATCCGGATTAAATACAACGCCCGCTAAAAACAACGTTCAATCGGAACAGGCCGAAATGAATCACCGATGGTGGATTTCGCTTGGTTTTCTGCTTCCTTTGCTGTATTTATCCATGGGGCACATGTTGAACTGGCCGCTTCCGGGCTTTTTTACCGGACATGAGAATGCGCTGATTTTTGCTTTTACGCAATTCCTGCTCACAATTCCGATTGTGATTATCAATAAAAAATATTTTGTAACCGGATTCAAAACACTTTTCAGGGCTGCACCTAATATGGACTCTCTGATTGCAATTGGTTCGTCGGCGGCCGTTTTTTATGGTATTTTTGCCATATTTGGCATTGGTTACGGACTGGGACATGGGCAAATGGAGCTGGTAATGGCTTACTCGCACGACCTGTACTTCGAGTCGGCAGCTACCATACTCACCCTGATTACTTTGGGGAAATATCTGGAAGCCCGCTCCAAAAGCCGAACCACCGATTCCATTTCGCGCCTGATGGACTTAGCCCCCAAAACGGCCACCGTAATTAAGAACAACACCGAAACCGAGATAGCCGTAGAAGACATTTCTGTTGGCGACACGATAGTGGTACGAAGCGGACAAAGCATTCCTGTAGATGGTGTAATCATTTCGGGCAATGGCAATATTGATGAGTCGGCACTTACGGGCGAAAGCATGATTGTGTACAAAGACGAAGGAAAAACCGTTATGTCGGCAAGTATTAACAAAACCGGCTATTTTACGTTCAGAGCTACCCGGGTAGGCAACAACACTACGCTGGCGCAAATTATCAGTCTGGTTGAAGAAGCCTCAGCTTCCAAAGCGCCCATATCGAAACTGGCAGATAAAATAAGCGGTATTTTTGTGCCTATCGTAATAGCTATTGCTTTGATTTCTACTCTTGTATGGTGGGCGCTCGGTTATCCTTTCAATTTTGCCCTGTCAATAGGTATTGCGGTGCTGGTTATTTCCTGTCCGTGCGCATTGGGCTTAGCCACACCTGTGGCCATTATGGTTGGTACGGGCAAAGGAGCAGAACACGGCATCTTGTTTAAATCGGCCGAATCGCTCGAAACGGCGCACAAAATCAACACCGTGGTATTAGACAAAACCGGCACACTCACCGAGGGCAAACCCCGGATAACCAACATAATCAGCTCAGGAAATACCTCAGAAGATGAATTATTGCAAATAGCTTATACCCTTGAAAAGCCATCGGAGCATCCTTTGGCCGAGGCCATTATCATTGAAGCCGAAAGGCGGAATATAACTCTGCTTCCCATAGCCGATTTTGAAACCATCCCGGGCAAAGGAATATCAGCTCGTATAGATAATGACCTGATACAAGCCGGCAACGCATCGCTGATGAGTGAAGCAGGAATTGACATAAGTCAATGGGAAACTACCGCCAACCTACTGGGCGCCGAAGGTAAAACTCCACTTTATATTGCTCGCAACCACGATACAATAGGGCTTATAGCTGTGGCCGATGTATTAAAAGCTAACAGTAGCCGAGCCGTAGAAGCGCTCAAGGCCATGGGCATAGAAGTAATTATGCTCACCGGCGATCATCAAAAAACGGCCGAATACATTCAGTCGCAAACAGGCATTAATACCGTTATGGCCGAAGTAATGCCTCAGGATAAAGAAAACAAAATCAGGCAATTGCAGGCCGATGGTAAAATTGTAGCCATGGTGGGCGACGGTATTAATGATGCGCCGGCGCTTACACGCGCGCAGGTAGGCATAGCCATTGGTGCCGGCACCGACATTGCTATCGAGTCGGCCGATGTTGTGTTGATGCGCAGCGATTTACTGGATGTGGTTTCGGCGCTGCAACTCAGCAAAGCTGTGATTCAAAACATCAGGCAAAACCTTTTTGGGGCATTTTTTTACAACATTTTCGGCATTCCGTTGGCAGCCGGTGTTTTTTATCTGAGTCTGAACCTGAAACTAAACCCAATGTTTGCAGCAGCAGCTATGAGTTTCAGCTCTGTTACTGTAGTACTTAACGCATTGCGCCTTCTGAGTTTTAAACCCCGGCTCGGACAGATGCACACAGAGAACCAAAAACCCACTTCTGATGTTATAAAGTCTGAAACCAACAATATCGGGCAACAAATTAAAAAAGAAGATATGATAACTAACAAAACATTGAAAATATCAGGCATGAGCTGTGGACATTGCTCGGCCAGAGTAGAAAAAGTACTGAATAATATAGATGGTGTAGAAGCCAAAGTGTACCTTGAGAGCAACACAGCCAAACTTGCGCTGACCAAAAATGTAAGTGACGAAGACATTAAAAAAGCCGTAGATAATATAGGTTACGAAGTAACTGAAATTACTGACTAAGCCGTTGTTTTATGTTTTTAAACATAAAAACAATTAATTTTCTGTTAGAAACCGCCTTTAAATTCTAAAATTATGTTATAAAACATAGTTTAGGCACAAATATTTGAGAAAAAGCTTGTAAGTGTACAAAATACGCTTTATCTTTGCATCGTGATTTTTTCATAGTATTAGATTTAAGGTTAACAAAGATTGGTTGTCAGGCGTGACAACCTTTCGCGTTTTTATACGGGTTATCAAGGTTAATTAACGCCGTAATAAAAAAGCAGATAAACGATGAAAATTGTTTGTCTGCTTTTTTAGTTTTTAATACAATATCAGATTAAAATCACATTCTGAATATTTAGGTTAAAACCCCTAAATAAGAAGGATTAGAAAGCATAGTAATCTTAAGTGAAATTAATTAAAATTACAATATCTACACACAAAAACATCAAATTGATAAGCATTAAAATCAAGGATGTAACTGCATTATAAAAATGTTTGCAAACCCTGATTTTTTAAGGGTACAGTTGAGTTTTAGGGGCGTCATACGAAGTGACTTTCTGAATTTGAAAGCAAACAAAAAATTTTTATAAACTAATCAAATTTGTTAACTTCTATGAACGAGAAAAAACAAGTTGATCTACAATTAGGTAATTACAGATCAAAAATCAAACAATTCCGGATTATTTTCTATCTGATATTGTTTTTATGCTCAGCTCCGTTTAGCGCTGGTGCAAAAACGAATGCAAGTAATGCAGTTGCTCCGGCAGCAGCACCCCAGGTTTCTAAAGTATCAGGATTAATCCTTGACGAGAGCGGAGAAGCCATGATTGGCGTATCAATCATTGTAAAAGGCACTTCTGTAGGAACAATTACAGACTATAACGGAAAATTCAGTTTGGATATTCCGGGCGGTGGTACCCTACTCGAAGTATCGTATATCGGGTATAAAACTCAAACCATTACCATCAGCAGCGAAAACATAACCATAAAAATGCAACCCGACACAAAAACGCTGGAAGAAGTTGTCGTAATCGGGTATGGTGTTGTTAAGAAAAAAGATCTCACCGGAGCTGTTGTGTCCATGAAAAACGAAGATATTACGATTGCCCCTACAAGCAACGTGATGGAAGCCCTACAGGGAAAAATATCGGGTATGGATATTGTAAAAACCAGCGGCCAGGTAGGTAAGGATGTTGATATTCTGCTGCGTGGAAGCCGCTCAATTTACGGAAACAATACTCCGTTGTTCATTATCGACGGTATTGCGGGAAGTTACAATCAGATAAATCCGTCAGATATCGAAAGCGTGGATGTGCTCAAAGACGCTTCTTCTACAGCCATTTACGGTTCGGCCGGGTCCAACGGTGTGGTAATGATAACTACCAAAAGAGGTAAAGAAGGAAAAACCACAGTGAACTTTGACTCCTATTATGGTGTAAGCGGCAAGCCTAATTATTTCCACGGAATGACAGGTAACGAATGGACCAACTATCAAAAAGAAGCCTACAAATATCTGAATGGTCAATACCCATCAGACATGTCGGCTATATTAACCGATGCCAATAAATTAGATGCTTACAATCAGGGCAAGTGGATCGACTGGGTAGATGAAGCATCGGGCAACACGGCAACCAACCAGAAGTACAGCCTTTCGGTAACCGGCGGTAGTGCAAAATCAAAGATTTTTTCGTCAATTTCTTACGAACGTCAGGAAGGTTTGCTGAGCAACGAAAACATGGATCGCTATGCCATGCGCCTGAATATCGACCAGGAGATATTCAGCTGGGCCAAAGCCGGATTCACCTCCAACCTGACTTATAGCAACACCAACAGTGGCGCTAAAAACACTTTTACGAAAGCCATATCTGCTTTTCCTCTGGGCGATGCTTATGACGAAAACGGAGATATTGTATACGAATATGCAACCAACGAATACACACCGCTGGGCGATTATATCAAAAACCAATATGTAGATAATACCCGTAGCACTTATATCAATGCTAACGCCTATCTTGAACTTACTCCGCTGAAAGGATTAAGTCTGAAAACCGTATTAAGCGCCACACTTGATAACTCGCGCCGCGGACAGTACTGGGGCGCTAAAGCCAATGCCAACCGTCCTACTTATGCCGGTTCGCCTCATGCCGAAATTCTTAACTCATACGGTTCAGGATACACCTGGGAAAATATTTTATCCTACAACAAAACATTCCTGAAAGACCACAATGTATCGGCTACCTTTGTAACTTCATGGAATTTAAATCAGGACGAGAGCAACAAAGCTGCCGGAAGCGGACAAAATCTTGATTCGTGGAGCTACTACCGTTTGATGGCTGCCACATCGGCCAGGGTAGAATCGGACTTCACCCAAACGCAGAAATCATCGTACGCAGCCCGTATCAATTATTCGTACAAAGGCAAATACCTCCTTACCTTATCGAATCGCTGGGATGGAGTATCCTGGTTATCGGTAGGACATAAATGGGACAGTTTCCCCGCTGCTGCTGTGGCATGGCGCCTGTCCGACGAAGGATTTATGGAAAGCACACAGGACTGGTTGAGCAATATGAAACTCCGCGTGGGTTATGGTGTTACAGGTAACTCGGGCGGTGTAGGTGCATACAGCACATCTACCACTCCTTACGCTTATTCATCTTCAGGAGTATCTATCGACGGTAAAATTGTTCCGTTTACCCAATATACCGGCACTTACGGCAATACAAGTTTAGGATGGGAAAAATCCAAAAACATCAACATTGGTTTGGACTTATCCTTTCTCAACAATCGTATCAGCACTACCATCGAATGGTTCGACACTAAAACCGAAGGTTTGCTCTTTAAACGTACCATGCCTATTACCAGTGGTGTAACCGGATGGGGAGCGCCCCTCACCAGCTGGGAAAACATAGCCGAAACCAGCAACAAGGGACTTGAAGTTACCATCAACACATACAATATCAAAACCAAAGACTTCGCATGGAACACCACACTGTCGGTTACCTGGAGCAAGGAACAAATTGAGTCATTGCCAAGCGGTAATCTTATTTCCGAAAGCCTGTTTGTAGGATACCCAATCAAATCGTTGTACAACTACAAATATACCGGAATCTGGGGGTCGTCTACCTCTGCCGAAACATTGGCCGCTTATGGTGTTAAACCGGGATGGGTGAAGATTGAAACTGTACCTCAGACTACCACTACCGACGGTATCGAATCGAGCGATAACGGTGTACACAAATACAGCGAAAAAGACCGTCAGATATTGGGACACTCCAACCCGGATTATATTGTGGGATTCAACAACAACTTTACGTACAAGCAATTCGACCTGAGCGTTTTTGCCATGGCGCGTTACGGACAAACCATTGTAAGTGACCTTATAGGCTGGTATACGGCCAAAACCGGTTCGTCGAGCAACCAGATTTCGGGCGTTACCTACTGGACTACAAGTAACGAGAATGCCTACTATCCGGTACCGGGTAGCGGATCGGAACAAAGCGTAATGACCGCCCTCAAATACCGGGATGGTTCATTTATAAAAGTAAAGAACATTACTTTAGGATACACATTGCCTAAGCGCATTTCAAGCGTTGTGAAAATGGAAAAATGCCGTTTCTATGCTACTGCCTACAACCCCTTCCTTTATGTAAAAGATGAACAGTTGAAAGGCACCGACCCTGAAACAAATGGCTCAGATTCGTTCCCATTGTACAAACAATACGTATTTGGTCTTAATATCACATTTTAAATAAACAATTATACTAAACGATTATCGGCAGACGACTTTGTATCACAAGTCTTTTTTTTACACATCGTTTGATAATGAGTTTAAAAAATAAAATTACAGAAATATGAAAACAATATATTTTAAAACATTGCTAATTTCATCGCTGGTAGCTTTTGGCTCCCTCTTTAGCTCATGTTCTTTGGAAGAAGAGAATCCCGGAGGATTCACCATGGAGGTTACCGCCTCTACCATTAGCGGTTACCAGTCGCTTATCAATCAGTGCTATTTTGCCATGGAGCGCTATTTTTATGGTACCGAAAACTGGATTACGCTCACCGAAGGAAATACCGATTTATGGACATATCAGGCCAACAAATCCACTTCGTATACCCAGTGGTTCTGGTTTTTTGCCGGGGCTGCGCCTAATACCACTTTTACCAACAACTGGTGGAATGGCAGCTACGATGGTATTGGCTCGTGCAACAATGCAATTGCCTTATCCAAACTACCTCCTTACAAAACCGAAGAAGAAAGAAATGCTGCTGTAGCCGAAGCCCGCTTTCTGCGCGCTGTATATTACTTCAACGCTGTAGAGCAGTTTGGAGCGGTTACCATGATTACTGAGCCTGCATCAGGCATTAACTTTCATCCTGAAAGAACCGATCCGCTTACTATCTACAAACAGGTAATTATTCCCGATCTTGAATTTGCATTTCAATGGCTGCCGGTAGGCGACTACACCACCACTACCCGCCCAACCAAGAAGTCGGCACTCGGCTTTTTGGCCAAAGCTTGTTTGCAAACCATTGAATACGACGACACAAAAGCATATGCCCAAAAAGCGCTCGATTATGCTAAAATGCTGATAGCCGATGCCGAAGCCGGGGGCGCTCAATATAAAGCGTTCATGTACCCTACTTACGACGAAGTATTTGCTGAGTCGAACAATTTCAACAACAAGGAAGCCCTCTGGAAACACAGATGGTATGCAGGTGCCGACGGACATGGCTCAAGCAACGGTAACTACAAACTGAACCGCAACAACGAATACTTCTACTGCAAAGTAACCAATTTTGGCGCTATTGAAGATACTCAGGAAGCACGTCTTCAGTGGGGTGGCAATCCGGCTGGTATTTTTATGCCTACACAGCACCTGCTTAATCTTTATGTTCAGGACGACAATACGCTGGATCCCCGCTTTCATAAATCATTCCAAACAGAATGGAATGCTAACAAAGCATATACCTGGGACAAAGCCACGGTAAACAAATACGACCGCGCAAGTTCATTAATCGGAACAAGTCTGGCCAAAACCAATCTGGCTATAAAATTCATTATGCCACAGGATGCCGATTACGCTACGGAGTCGGCTGCTAAGTTGTCGCGCTCATATCTGGTTATCGACTACAAAGATATTTACAATGATGCGAATAAGAATATCAACATGACCTATGCGTACCAGAATCCGGTTGACAGCTATACTTCGGCAGGAACAAATGAGAACCTGTTTAACTACTTCTACCCATCGCTGACAAAACACAACAGCAGCAACTATTATGTAGCCAATGCTTCGCAGAAAAGAAACGGTAACTTAAACGCCACCTTTATAATGCGTATGGCAGAAGTATATCTGATTGCCGCCGAAGCCGATATTTATGTAAACGGAGGAACTTCAGCAGCGTCGTACATCAACAAAGTACGCGAGCGTGCAGGTGCCAAAACCTTCACAGGCACCCCTACAGTTCGTACAGTGCTTGACGAACGCGGCAGAGAGCTCTGCGGAGAATATTGCCGTTACTACGACCTCAAGAGAACCGGTATGCTTAAAACAAGTGCTTATCTGCAGGAAACACATCCCGATTTGGCTGTATTCTTCAAACCTGAATATGCTTTAAAACCAATCTCAACAACATTTACAGCAACCCTCGAAGGTGGAGGTCTGTATTATCAGAACCCGGGTTACTAATAACCCGCATATAGAAACAAATAAGGGTGTATGGGTTTTTCATACACCCTTATTTGTTTTTTTATCTCTGTTCAGAGATGAAAGAAGTGGTAGGTTTCATTGCCGTCTGCTTTAACTGACGGACAAAAGATATACACTCATTAAATCAATTATTTTGAACGCCAAGCCGCCAAGCCGCTAAGATTCAATATTTTTTAAACACAAAGCCACAAAGACACGAAAAAACTCCCACCCACAAACTCCCGAACCGCTCTCTTAAGTCTCCGCCGCGGCGGAGGGATTTAGGGGGGCTTGGTCTCAAAGACACGAAAAAACCTCTCCCACCCCAAGTAAATGTTTCCAAACATTTACAACTATGTGTTCTCGGTTTTTGAGAAGAAAAAGAAAAAACTATGTTATACTATGTGTCCAAAAAAACCCTCCCACCCCAAGTAAATGTTTCCAAACATTTACAACTATGTGTTCTCGGTTTAGAGAAGAAAAAGAAAAAACTATGTTATACTATGTGTCCAAAAAAACCTCATTTGAGCAGGTTTTAAGAATCTTTATGATAATATTTAAGATTTCACCCCGCGATGTACCCCAAATGTACCCTGACTTTTTTTGGTGGCTCGTTACAAGCTATCTATATTTGCACCCGTAGTTTTTTATACTACAACTTTTTAGTATTAATCTCAAGGGCACGACGCCCTTGCTTAAAGAAAGAAAATATGAAAATTTTTAAGTTTACCCCCCCCCCGTTTAACATTTCGTAACACTTATTCACAACTCATTTTGCCTGTCTGTTCACAGTTGGGCGGACATAATCGTGTAAACATATACAATATCTGTGCAGCAGCCCACGTACTGCCGCTACCACCATAGCCCCGGATACAATTCTCTGACGAAAACTGAAGAGAATGGTGTTCGGACAGCCACCCTAAATCCCTCCGCCGTGGCGGAGACTTAAGAGAGCGGCGCGAGATGTTGTGCTTTTTTCAACATTCTACCTTCACGAATTTTCAAACACCCCATTCTCACAGATTTTCATTCCAGAAGCAAGCCCCATTTTTGCACGCAAAGGCGCTAAGGCGCTAAGATTTAAGAATTTAAACACAAAGCCACTAAGACACAAAAAAACAAATGGAGACTGGCGGTTGTCGACGGGTACTTTCTATAAAAAACACCTTGTCATCCCGAGCGTAGCGAGGGAACTAAAACATATCCCGTAACCATTTGAAACAGAAATAATAATCATAATTACAAAAAATAATTAACCCAAATAATCACGAATCGCTCTCTTGTTTCTCCGCCGCGGCGGAGGTTAGGGGGCTTAATTAACCACTTATGAAATCAACAAATCTTCTTTCCCGTACCTGCATAGCCATGGTACTGACAATGCTGGCCACAACGGCTATAGCACAAACGCAAACTATACATACTCTGAAAATGACTGATGGTACTGTAAACCAAAATTACAACACCGATGCTCTGATTGATATGCAGAGTACTTCCAAGGGTCTCTTGCTGCCACGTGTGGAACTTACCGGTACTACTGCGGCTGCACCGCTGGCTGCCCATACTGCCGGTATGGTAGTGTACAACACCGTATCTGCCGGTAGCGGCGGAACGGCTGTATCTCCGGGATATTATTACAATGACGGTACACAATGGGTGGCCAACTGGATAGGTACTAACGATGTGGCGGACTTTGTGACAAAAACCAATGGAGCGGAACGCCTGCGCGTAACCAGCGGGGGTAAGCTGCTGGTAGGTACAAGTAGCAGCCTTACCGGAGGCGCCAATGCCATCATGCAGATTAACAATGGTACTACCAATGGGGCATTACAGATAGTGGACGGCACACAGGGTGCAGGCAAAGTACTGACCAGCGATGCCAACGGATTAGCCACCTGGACAGACGGCAGCGGTATAGCCTGGACACTGAAAGGTAACACAGGCATTACAGCCAACAATGCTGCCTACGGTTCTTCCCTTACTGCCGGTACAGGCAACTGGCTGGGTACTATCAATAGTGCCGACCTGATATTAGCAGCCAATAACAAGGAGGGCTTAAGAGTAAATAGCAGCCAACAGGTACTGATAGGTACTACCACCGTACCTACCGGAGGTACTACAGCCAAAGTGATTATTGATAATGCTACTACCAATGGGGCTTTGCAGATTAAGGATGGAACGCAAGGAGATGGAAAAGTGCTGACAAGTGATGTGAATGGGGTGGCGAGATGGACCACTTCTTCCGCAAAAATAATATTAGGAAATAAAAATACTACGAATGTAACAGGACTTACTGCCGGTGATTCCTTTTATACAAATAACAGTATAACTTTTAATGAACCTGGTTCTTACTTCTTGTACTATTCTCTTGACGTTCACAATGATGGAGACGCGACTCAAACACCAACGTTATATTTATATTTACATTCGTCAACATCCAAAGCTACCACTGGTTTTACCACTATTGCGGGTTTAGCTTATGGATGGGGGATTAGGGGTGGATCCACTACGGGTATAGGTGCACAGAGTATAATCACGATAAATGAAGCCCCTATAACGTTATATTTATTTGCATCATTGACCACATCTTCATGGTGGGTTTACAATGGTGCTTGTGGTAAGATGACTGGGATGTACGCTACAAAGGTCAATATTTAACCCTAACCCCGTCCTCCCGGATTTGTAATTCGGGAGCAAGCTAAGCGGTAAAGCAAGCAGCTAAAAGCAAAACTCTGCCTTGCTTGGTCAGCCGGAGGTAGGCCGTCTACCATAGAGGGTAGACGGTGTCTACCCTGCCCTGCGGTAAAAAAAGGTGCTACATAAGCCATGCGGCTCAACATACTGTAAAACAGCGACATAAAACAAATATACAACAGAAGTAAAAATAAAAAATAGAGAAATATGACCATAAAAACATCTAAAAAGTTCAGCAAACCCGCTCCCTATCTGGTGCAACAGGACAGCTACCCTATCAGGGCAGAGGCCGCGTGGTTGCGTAATACCTTCGGTACCTTGCTGGCTCCCGTCCTCCCGGATTTCTTGGTAAACCAAGCGAACAAGTTCGAGCGGTAATCCGGGAGCAAGCTAAGCGGTAAAGTAGGCTAAGAATAAAGAAAGAAGAAACCCCGTGCAAGCGGTAGAGCATGCAGCTAAAAGCAAAGCTCTGCCTTGCACATTAAAATATAATAATAACCAAAATCAGCTATTAAAAAACAAATTATGGCACAATCAAAAAAAAATGTCGTAGCCATCGATTATACACCGCCACCGCCGACAACCAGGGCATCGGTGGTGACAAAATGATAGTACAGGCTATAGACAACCCCGGCAATATGTCAGCAAAAGAGCAAATATTGTAACACGGGCTTGAGGCCACCTTGGTCGAACCGATGTCGAACCGATGTCGAAGCGATGTCGAAGCGATGTCGAACCCAGACAGCACTACCAAAAGTAGCAAAATGTCAGATGAGAGATGTTAGTTAAAAGTCGTAGGTCTTAAGTCGTAGGTCTCAAGTCAAAAAGTCTTGGCTCTTGGTTCTTGGTTCTTGGTTCTATGTCTAACATTGAACGACCCGAATTGAATGATGGACATACCCATTTGAACAATAAAATCACCGAATTGAACATTCAAATCGGTGAATTGAATGATAAAAACGCCGTGTTGAATCATCGAAACGGTAACCTGAACGATGAAACACCACATCCGATGACCAAAACCGGCAAAAGGAACATTAAAATAGCCGTTTGCAAGGAAAACAAACAGAAAAACAATTAATTAACTAAGTACATGACAAAAAAAGAATAGAAACGCGGATTTAGCTGATTTAGCTGATATACACTGATTTATTGTAGTAATAAAACGGATTTTAAGTCTGATTTATTTACTACGTAAATGGCGGATTAGTGTTCGCAGCTGAAAATCAGCCGACTTCACTTGTGAAGTCTAAAATCTGTAATGTAATCCGTATAAGGAAAACTTTTGAATTTACAGCGAAAATCTGTTTTATCCGCTATATCCGCGTTTCTATTCACATGAATTATAGGCAAAATAGAATTTTTGTCATGGACTAAAATTTATTAAACAAACAAATGAATATGGCAAACTTAAAACCAAGGGTAAACATTCCCGTCAACGTGGCACAACGGCTGCAACTGGCCGCACGTATCTATGCCAAACATCAGGAGCTGGGCAGCGCATCGCCCCTTACCATGCTTCAGTCCAACTCATGGGCAAGCAATGGTCCTGTAGTATCCACGGCGCAAGGCTTTCAGCGTGAAGCCGAAGAGTTGCAACGCAAACTCGAACAGGCGTACGAACAACGCGACCTGCTGTTGGCTAAAATAGACGAAAGCATAAAAGCCAGTCGCGACGCCCTCCTCGCCGTGTATCGCGACAATCCGCGCGCTCTGGGCGACTGGGGTTTCACAATAGATGATACGCCACGGAGCGCGAAGACGAAACCCGCTTAGAAGTCGGAGGACGAAAGACACAAGTCTTAAGTCGTAAGTCATAGGTCTTAGGTCTCAAGTCAAAAAGTCTTGGTTCTTGGTTCTTGGCTCTAAAAACGAAAAGCAAGTCTTGTTTTGCACGCAAAGCCGCTAAGTCGCTAAGATTTAATATTTTTTAAACACAAAT
>JAFNAV010000045.1 GCA_017860345.1 Bacteroidota bacterium
ATGGATGTGAATAGTGATTCATGTGAATAGAAACGCGGATATAGCGGATAAAACAGATTTTCGCTGTAAACTCAAAAGTTTTCATAATACGGATTACATGACAGATTTGGACTTCACAAGTGAAGTCGGCTGATTTTCAGCTGCGAACACTAATCCGCCATTTACGTAGTAAATAAATCAGAATTAAAATCCGTTTTATTACTACAATAAATCAATGTATATCAGTTAAATCCGCTACATCTGCGTTTCTATTTTTTTGTCATGTACTTAGATAGAAATTATAAAAAATATCCGATTATGAACCTGTTAGATCAATTAAAAAAACACACGCAAGTGGTAGCCGATACAGGCGATTTTGCCTCTATCGAAGCGTATAAACCTACTGATGCCACTACCAATCCATCGTTGATATATGCAGCATCGCAAAACCCCAGATACCAAAGTCTGCTGGACGATGCCATAGATTACGGCAGAAAATCGTCGCCACACAAGGCAGTGCAACTTAGCAGGGCTATGGATAAATTAGCCGTAAACTTCGGACTCAAAATTCTGGAAATAGTTCCCGGACGTGTTTCCACCGAAGTAGATGCCCGACTCTCTTTCGATACCGAAGGTACTGTACTCAAGGCCCGCGAACTGATTGCTTTGTACGAATCGGCCGGCATCCCGCGCGAGCGAATCCTGATAAAAATGGCTTCTACCTGGGAAGGCATCAAAGCGGCCGAAATAGTTGAGAAAGAAGGCATCCACTGCAACCTGACACTCTTATTCTCAATGGCTCAGGCCATAGCCTGCGCCGAGGCTGGCGTCCGACTGATATCGCCTTTTGTAGGCCGTATACTCGACTGGCATAAAAAAGACCGTGGTGTATCCGACATTCCGGCAGTTGAAGATCCGGGCGTAATATCGGTAACCAATATCTACAACTATTATAAAAAGTTTGGCTATCCTACGCAGGTGATGGGTGCCAGCTTCCGCAATGCCGGCGAAATTATTGAACTGGCCGGGTCCGACTTGCTCACCATATCCCCCGCACTGCTGAGTGAACTGGAAAAGCAGGAAGGTACATTGGTCAAAAAATTGGATGCCCACCAAGCAGCCACCATGGATATTCAGAAAGTAGAGCTCAACGAAAAAACTTTCCGCTGGCTTATGAATGAAGATGCCATGGCTACCGAAAAATTAGCCGAAGGAATACGAAACTTCACCAAAGACCTTATCAAACTCGAAAAACAAATTGAGGTTTTGCTCTGATTTGCATTTGTGCCCATAAGCAAGCGAAGCTAAAAGTGGGGGGCGGGAAGCATAGCCCCCCTAAATCCCTCCGCCGCGGCGGATGACTTAAAAGAGCGGCGATGAACATCTGGTAGTTTTCATTGCCGTCTGCTTTAGCTGACGGCACATAAACCGTAAAGCAAGCTCCATTTTGAACGCAAAGTCGCCAAGCCGCCAAGCCGCTATGATTCAATATTTTTTAAACACAAAGCCACAAAGACACGAAAAAATACCCACCCCACAAACTCCAGCGCTGCTCTCTTAAGTCTCCGCCGCGGCGGAGGGATTTAGGGGGGCTTGGCCACAAAGACACAAAAAAACCCTCCCACCTAAGTAAATGTTTGAAAAACATTTACAACTATGTGTTCTCGGTTTAAGAGAAGAAAAAGAAAAAACTATGTTGACTATGTGTCAATATCATTAACCCGCTATCGCAAAGCCTCCCTTTGGGGCAAGTTGGAGGGGCTTCAAAACTAAGTATTCTATGTTTCCAAAAAAATCAGTAGCTTTGTAAGCTGTTTCCGGGTGAAGTATCCGGAAACTTTTGTATCGTTTTTTCTGTTTTCAATTAAGCATATGCTCGATCAGGCTACTATAGACCGTATAACAGATGCCGCCCAGATACAGGACGTGGTTTCGGATTACGTAACGCTCAAAAAGCGTGGCGTCAATCTGCTTGGTCTGTGTCCTTTCCACAACGAAAAAACACCTTCGTTTATCGTTTCGCCGGCTAAGGGTATTTTCAAGTGTTTCGGGTGTGGCAAAGGTGGCAATGCCGTTCACTTTATCATGGAGCACGAGCAAATTTCGTATTACGAAGCGCTCAAGTTCCTTGCCCGCAAATACCATATTGAGTTTCAGGAGCGCGAGCTTACGGCCGAGGAACTGGCTGTACGCAACGACCGCGAGAGCATGTTTCTGGTGAATGAGTTTGCACAAAAGCACTTTTCATCTACACTGCACAACCATATTGACGGCAAGTCCATCGGACTGGGCTATTTCCGCGAGCGCGGTTTCCGCGACGATATTATTCAGAAATTCCAGCTCGGCTACAGTCTGGACCAACGCGATGCCTTTACACAGGCTGCTTTAGAAGCCAAATACAACAAGGAATATTTAGTAAAAACCGGGCTTACGCTTGAAAACGACAACGGACAGTTCAGCGACAGGTTTCGCGGCAGGGTTATGTTTCCTGTACATTCGTTATCGGGCAAGGTAGTAGCTTTTGGCGGTCGTATCCTGAAAAAGGACGACAAGATGGCCAAATATGTCAACTCGCCCGAGTCCGAAATATATCATAAAAGCAATGAACTTTACGGCATTTACTTTGCTAAACAAGCCATAGTCCGACAGGACCGATGCTTTCTGGTGGAGGGTTACACCGACGTAATTTCGATGCACCAGAGCGGTATTGAAAACGTAGTGGCATCATCGGGAACCTCGCTTACCCCCGGGCAAATAAGGCTGATACACCGCTTTACCGAAAACGTAACCGTAATTTACGACGGCGATGCAGCCGGAATAAAAGCCTCTATCCGCGGTATAGACCTGCTGCTCGAAGAGGGTTTAAATATCAAGGTATTGCTTTTGCCCGATGGCGACGACCCCGACTCGTTTGCACGCAAACACAATGCTTCGGATTTTATAGAATTTGTTGAGAAAAACTCATCGGATTTTATGCGTTTCAAAACCAATCTGTTGTTGAACGACGCAGGCAACGACCCCGTAAAGCGTGCCGGGTTGGTAATTGACATTGTACGCAGCATCTCCATTATCCCCAATCAGGTAATCAGGGCAGAGTACGTCAAGGAATGTTCTACACTCCTCCACGTAGAAGAGGCCATGCTCTACCACGAAATCAACAAACTGAAAGGCGCTGAGCGCGACAAAGCCGTTAGCCGTACGCCTGCCGAAGCTCCGGCACTCGCCCCTGCCAACGAGCCACAGATAAGTCAGCTGGTAAGTGGCAAGTTTGATAACGAAGAGCGTAACATACTACAACTGCTGATTCGTTACGGGCAAAGCATTATGTTTTACAACGACGAACAAAAAACGCAGCCCGTAACCGTAGGCGATTATATTTTAGAAGAACTCGAACACGATGGCTTAAGCTTATTTAACTCCTTGCACCAAAAAATGATGGAAGACTACGTCCTCCATTTTCGGGACGAAACTTTCAATCCGGAGCGGCATTTCCTTTATCATCCCGATGCAGAAATAAGTCAGCTCACTGCCGACCTCGTAACCGAGAAATACCAACTCAGCAAGGTACATTCCAAAGTAAAAAAGGTAGAAACCGACGTAGACAGGTTGATAGATTTGGTACCCAGGGTGATTTTCGAGTTCAAGAACAGCCTGATATTAGATATGATACGGCAAAAGTTAGTGGAGCTGAAAGCAACTTCCGAAGCACATGACAATGCCCGCTCCAGCGAGATAATGCACGAGATGGCTACCCTCGAAGCTGTAAAAAAACAACTATCGAAAACGCTGGGCGAAAGAATTATCATCAAGATATAAAGTAGCCGGTGCATTAATTGAACATTAACCAAGTAGATGACAAAAAAGAATATAAACGCGAATTTAGCTGATATACACTGATTTATTGTAGTAATAAAACGGATTTTAATTCTGATTTATTTACTACGTAAATGGCGGATTAGTGCTCGTGGCTGAAAATCAGCCGACTTCACTTGTGAAGTCTAAAATCTCATTTGCCTATTGTGTTCTATATTATATAATTTGTACATTAATTTTCTTTCTATTGTGCCTATTGTGGTTTAATAGATTTTTATCCTGATAGCAGGCACAAAAGTTTTGAAACGAATATGTATATAATCTGACTAATGTGGATAAGCAATCTGATGTATTTACTACGTTAATGGCGGATTAGTGCTCGTGGCTGAAAATCAGCCGACTTCACTTGTGAAGTCTAAAATCTGTCATGTAATCCGTATGAGGAAAACTTTTGAGTTTACAATCTGTTTTATCAGCTATATCCGCGTTTCTATTCACATGAATTATAGGCAAAATAGAATTTTTGTCATAGACTAAAGAACATTAATTAAACTTACAGACAAAACAAAATGTTTCTATTCGATCAGGTAATATTCGGACCTATACATAGCCGGCGTTTGGGGTTGTCGCTGGGAGTAAACCTGCTCCCCATCGATGCCAAAATTTGCTCGTTCAACTGCATTTACTGCGAGTGTGGTTTCAATACCACCATCAAAGAATTCCCGTTTCCGACCCGCGCACAGGTACGCGAAATACTGGAGCTCAAACTTACGCAAATGACCGGCGCAGGCCAGTTTCCTGACGTAATTACCTTTGCCGGAAACGGTGAGCCAACGCTGCATACCGATTTCGAAGGAATTATTGACGACACCATAGCGCTGCGCAACCGTTTTTGTCCGTCGGCCAAAGTCAGCGTTTTGTCCAACTCTACCCGCGTACACAAGCCCCATATTTTTGCCGCTCTTAAAAAAGTGGACAACAATATTCTGAAGTTCGACTCGGCCATCGACCGCACCATGAAACTGATAGATCAACCCATAGGCAAGCACATTGATGTAAACTGGCTTATCCAACACCTGAAACAATTTGAGGGTAAGCTGATTATACAAACCATGTTTCTGCGCGGAAACTATCAGGGCGAATATATTGACAACACCACCGAGACTGAGGTGGAAGCCTGGCTACAGGCAATGGAACAAATTAAGCCTCAACAAATTATGATTTACTCGCTCGACAGGGACACTCCGGTACACAACCTGCAAAAAGTAACCGTAGAAGAGTTAAACCTGATTGCCACTAAAGTCCGCGAAAAAGGATTTGAGGTATCGGTAGCAGGATAAAACCAAACAACACGCGTAAAGAGGGTGTCTCAAAAGTCCGGTTACAATTTTTGTGAAGTTATAAATTGTAAGTAACACATAGAATAATTTTATTTTTAAACACTAAGCCGCTACGACACAAAGCCGCAAAAGTGTATATCTTCGTTTCGCAGCGACTTGGCGAATACCGATAAATGGGCATGTTCCATTTGCGTTCAAAATTTTACATGCAAATTGAAAGAAAATTATTTTTCAAATCTACTTTAGAGACAAGCTCATTTTTATTTCAGGCTCCCAAAAAATCATTAAGCTTATTTTTATTTATATTTGCATCAGACTGAACACATTTATAGCAGAATTATTCAGGCTGAGTAAGCATGACGTAACAATATATCTTTGACAGAAAGATACATCAGAAACTTATTAGCTGAAAACGTACATGCAACGTTTTAAAACACATTTACATCTATAATTCTGAATGAGCGGGAAAAATATCACTGACGAACACAAACTGATTGCCGGATGCAGGGAAGGTAAGTCGTGGGCGCAGAAAGCCATCTATGAGCTTTATGCACCGACTATGATGAGTGTGTGCGTTCGTTATGTAACCGACAGAGAAACCGCCCGCGATATTTTACAGGAAGGATTTATTAAGTTATTTACCAAAATAGACTCATTTACTGGTGCGGGAGCATTTGCAGGATGGGTACGGCGGATTTTTGTAACCACGGCTTTGGAATACCTCAGGCAGAATGACATTCTGAAGCAAAGCACAAATATCGAAGATTATGGAAATTATATAGAAAATGAAGAAGAAACGGTGCTCCAGAAAATATCGGCCGATGACCTGATGGCTTGCATTGCACAACTATCCGACGGCTACCGGACGGTTTTCAACCTTTATGCCATCGAAGGCTACTCACATGCCGAGATTGCCGAAATACTCGGAATAAGCGAAGTAACATCAAGGTCGCAATTTATGCGCGCCCGTAAAATTCTTCAAAAAAACATTATGTCAATGACAGGATACGAATATGCTGAACAACAATACAGACAACGAACACGATAAACTAAACGAAATTTTCAGACAAAAACTGGAACATCATACCCTACCGGCTGATGATGAAGTTTGGGATGGAATACAAGCGGAATTAAAGAAAAGAAAAAAGAAAAAAATCTTTCCTTTAGGCTGGGTGTATGCAGGCACTGCTGCGGCAGTACTGTTGTTATTTTTCACCATCAACAATTTTATGAAACGGCAAACCGAATATGAAACTCTGGCTGCCAAAACCGAAGAAACATTCAATAAAATATCTGATAAACAACAATTTGAAATTACTGAAAACCAGAACCATGAAAAACAAACCGCATCCAGAAAGACGCTTGCGCTGAACACTGTAACAAACAACGGGAAGTCAATATTGCACACTCCTACCGACCATGCAAACGAACAAACCGGGGCTACAACACCTGAACCTGAAAACAATGCAGCTGACGCAGCAAATCCGGCTACAAAAACGATTGAAAAAACCGGAACAGACACACAGGTACAGAAAAGCAAGCCTGAAACCACTGACCTAAAAGCCAAAGACTGGGAAGATCCTGTAAAAAAACAAAAAAAACGCGGCTGGGAAGTGGCTGCTGCCCTAAGCTCATCGGGTAGTTCATCGGTAAATGCACCAGCGCTGATGTCGAATAGCGAGAATCTGAAAATGAGTGTATCCCGCGCACCCGCATTCAGCTCAGCAGCGCTATCTTCCGACGAATTTACAGGCAAAAGCTATTCAGCGCCACTAAGTGTGGGCATATCGGTAGCCAAAAGCATTTCGGATCACCTGAGTATCAGAACCGGAATAACTTACACCTACCTGCAAACCAAATTGGAGAATATCAATTACAATGCCGACCTTGCGCTACATTATCTGGGAGTTCCGCTCAACCTGCAGGCATACCTCATCAAATCCGGCAAATGGGGATTGTACCTCTCGGGCGGAGGCATGCTCGAAAAAGGGATTCGCTCCGTTGAAACAAAGGAGCAATACATTAGTAATAAAACCATTACCACCACTACCTACGGTTCGATAGACGGATGGCAGTGGTCGGTAAACGGCGCTATTGGCACTACTTACGATCTTTACAAAGGCATCAACTTATATCTTGAGCCTAAAGTATCGTACTATTTCGACAACGATCAACCTATCAGTATCCGTACCGAACGAAAAACCGTTTTAGGTATTGAAGGAGGTATCCGATTTAATTTTTAGACATTAATAATATATAGATAACTCTGAGGCGTTTTTCATTAAACCAGATTCAACATAAGCAAAAAAACAAGTTAACCCATGAACAAGAATACTTTTTCGTACATAGTGCTTTGGGTCGCTATATTACTGACTACGGGCTGTAGCAATTATGTAACCAAAACGGTTACCTACAAAATCAACGAACCGGTGTTTATGAAAAGCTCTGAATTCAGAAGCTCAGTAAAGGTAAAAAGCGCAGCGGTAGATATTGAAAATCAGGGAAAAATATGTCTGTACGAAGGATACCTTTATATCTCGGAAACGGGCAAAGGTATTCATATAATCGACAATCGCAATCCGTCAAAGCCCGTCAATACAGGCTTTATTGAGCTACTTGGCAATACTGATATTTCGGTACGGAACAATCTGCTTTATGCCGATTCGTACATTGATTTGGTTTGGTTCGATGTGAGTAACCCCTCGCAGCCCATCTTCAAAGGTCGCATAGAGGACCTTTTCCCAACAGCGCTACCTCCCTTCGATAACGGATACGGATACGATTACAACATGTGCTTCAACACCGAAACCGATCAGGGGGTAATTGTAGGCTGGGATTTAAAAGAACGTACCGAAGATATTGAAAGCTACACAGGCGGATGGTTCAACCTCTGGGGAGGAGATGGTGAAATTGCTTATAACGACGCAACATCGGGTACAAACAGCGTTAACGGCTCCATGTCGCGCTTTGCATTCTACAACGATATGCTTTACACCGCCATAAACGGGTCGATGAGCATTTTTGACCTGAGTGGTACAGCGCCCGTCAAGGCAGCCGAAGATGTAGCCTTAGCATGGAACGTAGAAACCCTTTTCAGCTACAAAGACAATATGTTTATGGGAACCCCTACGGGCATGTATATTTACTCGGTAGCCAACCCGCTAAAACCGGAATTCAAGTCGTTCACTGCGCATGTATTTGGTTGCGACCCCGTGGTAGTTCACAACGACACGGCCTATGTAACCATTCGCTCGGGCAATACCTGCGGTCAGAATGTAAATCAGCTTTTGCTCGTTGATGTAAGCGATGTAAGCAATCCGAAAAAACTATACACGCACAACATGACCAATCCGAAAGGGCTTGGCACCGACCGCGGCATGCTTTTTCTGTGCGACAACGGACTGAAGGTTTTCAATCTCAACACGCTGGCCTCCGGCACCACCCCTGCCACCAAAGCCCATTACACCGGCATGGATGGTTTTGACCTGATTCCTTATAACAACACCCTGATTATGATTGCCACTGATGGCATATACCAATATGACTATTCCGACATTAACAACATACAGCCTTTAAGCAAAATCGCATTCAAACAATGAAAATCCGGCATTTATTAATTCCCGTAATCATAATTGCGCTAACAGCCACCTCCTGTAGTCAGTCCAACGAACAAGGAGAAGATTATCTGTCGGTAGTAACGTTAACCGGCGCGTGGACCGACTCCGTAAAAATGCAACCGCGCGGCTATCAGGTCAACGGACTGACGCTACGAGAGAATCTCACTTTTACCGAAAGCACAACTTTTTACGGCATATATAGCACACAAACCACCCATGAGCTATCGGCCTACACCCAAAGAAACGGTAATTTTGTATTAACCGGCAAGAAAATTTACTTTGTTGCAAAGAACACCGTAACATGGGACAGTTTTACAGGAGGAAATCCGACTTCCACCGTACGCGACGAAGTTTTGTTCGAGTCGTGCACCTTCGAGATTAAAAATGATGTACTTATCTTAAAATACATCACTTATCCGAAAGATTCGCCGGAGATAACCACACGCCAGTACACGCGCAACAAATCGGGAGTGGAGTAAAGGTGTAAAAAACGAGCAGAAACTTTTTCTCAGAGCGTTTTTAATGCGTTTCACATATTTGAAACTTATTTGCCAAAACTTCAGGAAATAAAACAACAGCCTACCGGCAATGGGCAACAGGAGTTTTAATACCGGCACATCATTGTCGGTCAAAAACAGTCAATAGCCGCCTAAAGACAAGCATTCCGCCGGCAAATCCCAACACTGCTTATGCTACAAAAAAGTAAATTGCGGAGAAAAATATACAGTATAATTATCCGCATTAACTTTTTTCTGTTCTACATAATTCCAAAAAAAGCATCAAAAATATAAATTTATTATCAAATAATCTTTTTTAGTATTAAACCGTTTTTTTCGTAAGTAGTTTTTTTTTCCTACTTTTGCACTAAATTTCAGGCAAATGATATTTGACATCACCATCGTAGGTTTTTTGGCGGGATTTTGTACCGCGATAGCTCAGTTCCCACAGGCATACAAAGTAATTAAAACCGGAGACACCCACAGTATTTCCATCGGTATGTACTCCATCATGACATTTGGTATTGTACTTTGGATGATTTACGGAATTCTCATCCCCGACTTACCGATGATAATTTCCAATGCAGTTTGTCTGGTTCCATCGCTTTATACACTGTATGTAACAATAAGGAATTTATACAGAACAAAAAAAAATAAGCCATGAAACGAGCATTAAACCAAAGACTATGCACCGATGGCTATCGGGATGCGAGTTCCATGCGACTACTAATTAAAAAATAAAAAACGAACGCATGAAAAAGATTCTTATCATCAATGGGCCCAATTTGAATTTACTGGGCAAGCGTGAACCCGGAGTTTACGGAGGTCAGAGTTTTGAATTGTATTTCGAAGAACTTGTTGCGGCCTACCCTCAGGTAGAGTTAGCATACTTTCAGTCCAACTCCGAAGGAGCCATTATTGATAAAATTCACGAAAAAGGATTCTCGGCCGATGGCATAGTGCTCAATGCTGGAGCATACACGCATACCTCCATAGCCATAGCCGATGCCATACGCTCGGTTACAACGCCGGTTATCGAGGTTCACATCTCCAATGTTTTCAAGCGCGAAACTTATCGCCACCACTCCTATCTGAGCGAAGCATGCGTTGGCTGTATCGTAGGTTTTGGTCTGAAATCGTACAAATTAGCCATTGAGGCATTTGTAAATAATTAGTTTTTTAAAAAAAAGTATAAAAAAGATAGTTTAGTAAAGAACCTTCTGTGGTTTATAACTGTTTAGCAGAAGGAAAGAAATATACATTATATTTATGTCAAAATCAACAAAAATTGTAGCTACCATCAGCGATTTGCGCTGCGAAGTGGATTTTATCCGCGAGTTGTACATCGAAGGAATGAACGTAGTCCGAATGAACTCGGCTCACCTTCAAAAAGAAGGATTCTTAAAAATCATCAACAATGTACGGGCAGTAAGTAACCACATAGCCATCCTTATGGACACTAAAGGCCCTGAAGTGAGAACTACCGTAGTGGAAAACGATGCCATTGAAATCAAAACCGGTGACATTATCAAAGTTATTGGCGACCCGAACCAAATCTCGACTCACGAATGTATATTTGTGAATTATCCTTTTTTTGTACGCGACCTGAACGTGGGTGACGACGTACTTTTCGACGATGGCGAAATAGACCTGAAAGTGGAATCGAAAACTGATGAATATCTGCTGTGTAAGGCTCTTAACGACGGAACTCTGGGCAGCCGCAAAAGTGTAAATGTACCGGGGGTACGTATCAATCTGCCATCGCTCACCGAACGCGACAAACAAAACATCCTCTTTGCTATCGAAAATAAAGTTGACTTTATAGCTCACTCTTTCGTACGCAACAAGCAGGATCTGATAGATATTCAGAAAATTCTGGACGAGCACAACAGCCCGATAAAGATTATTTCAAAAATTGAGAACCAGGAAGGTGTTGACAATATCGACGAAATTCTGGATCATACTTACGGTGTAATGATAGCCCGCGGTGACTTAGGTATTGAAGTTCCTCAGGAAAAAATCCCGGGAATCCAACGCAGACTTATCCGCAAATGTGTAAAAGCCAAGAGACCCGTTATTGTGGCTACTCAAATGCTTCACACCATGATTAAGAATCCGCGTCCTACACGTGCTGAAGTTACCGACATTGCCAATGCTATTTACTACCGCACCGATGCATTGATGCTCAGCGGCGAAACTGCTTATGGAAAATATCCGGTAGAGGCAGTACGTACTATGGCGTCGATAGCCCGTGAGGCCGAAAAATCGAAAATGTCTGAGAACGATATTCCAATTGAAATAAGCACCAACGACGTAACCTCGTTCCTTTGTAATGCTGCTGTAGAAACAAGTACCAAACTTGGCACCAAAGCAATTATCACCGATACCTACAGCGGACGCACAGCCCGATATCTGGCTGCTTACCGGGGTACAATACCGGTACTGGCCATCTGTTATCATGAGCAATCGACGCGCCAACTGGCTCTCTCGTATGGAGTTTTCCCCATCTACAAAGAAGGTAAAGGCAATACGCAGCAATACTTTATTGAGTCGTTGCAGGATTTGCTCGAAAAAGGATGGATTGAACATGAAGACTCGGTATGCTACCTCAGCGGAAGCTTTGGCGAAGGATTCGGAACTACATTCCTTGAAGTAAATAATGTAAACAAGATTCTCGAATCGAGAGATAAATACCTGCTCCCCAATTTTTAGAAAGTTTTTTTGTGATACAACAACAGAAATCTAAAAAGAGAGACCTGTAAGAAAAACTAAAAAAATCGCAAACCCGCTAATTATATCCAAAAGATTATTAGCTGTTTGCGATTTTTATTTATTATGATTATCCGTATAACGACCAGTAAAAAAGAGATTATCTCTTAAATGAACGACCTCGTCCGGCGAGCCGAAAAACCAGTGAAGTTGGCGTCAGAAACTGTCCTGTTTGAGCGACGCAGGAGCGAGTTTGGACGGTTTCAGCCAACTGAGCGCCAGTTTTTCGAGTGAGGCGGGCGCAGTCTTGACTTTTTTTGGTTACTTTTTTGTGTCAAGACAAAAAAGTAACTGGGGTTTGGGGCAAAGCCCCATTAGAAATATCGTTTGGTCTTTATACGGATAATCATATTATTTATTAACCCACCATCGAAAGATTTATATACATAAACACCTTTTGTTGTTTATTAACGTCAATTTTTGTTTTTGACATTAAACTTATTCTTTTACTATACGTCTTTACTTATCGACATTTACAACTACACACAAACGAAACACATTTTTATTATTTTTTTGAATGAAAAAGATTATAACTTTATGTCTGCTAACTATGGCAGTATTTCCTGTTTTTGCATTATACACCATCAAAGGAAAAATTGTAGACTCGTCCAATCAAACTCCCATCGACTTTGTTAACGTGGCATTATACAAAACCAATTCCGAAACTCCTACAGCCGGAGTTACTTCCGATAACAATGGAAATTTTCAGTTGCCACAGATACCTAATGGTAATTACACCTTAAAAGTTAGCTTTGTAGGCTACAACACGCTCAACTTACCACTCCATGTAGATGGTAAAGAAATGAATATCGGTATAATAAAGTTAGTAGAAGACTCCAAAACCCTGAACGAAGTACAAGTGTTGGGGCAAGGTACTCAAATGAAATTTGATATTGACAAAAAAGTATTCTCCGTAGACCAGAACCTTGCCTCGGCAGGCGGATCGGCCACCGAAGTACTTCAAAACATTCCTTCGGTAGATGTGGATAATGAAGGAAACATATCCTTGCGCAACAATTCCAGTGTTGAAGTTTGGATAAACGGCAAACCATCCGGACTTACAGCCGAAAACAGAGCACAAATTCTTCAGCAAATGCCGGCCGAAAGCATTGAAAGTATTGAAGTAATGACCAACCCGTCGGCAAAGTTCAATCCTGAAGGCACTGCCGGAATAATCAATATAGTACTGAAAAAGAACCGAAAAGCCGGATATTACGGTAGCCTTTCGGCCGGACTAAGCTACTCCGACGGGACTAAAAAACCGGGAGGTACGCTGGGTGCCAACGTGAATTACAGTTCGGGCAAAGTAGATGCTTTTCTGAATATTGGCTACAGAGCCATGAGTTTTGGCGGTGGCAGCAAAACGAAACGCTACAGCTTAGCCGGAACTGACACCCTGAGTCTGCTTAATCAGGATGCTGACCGCATAAGGGAACATGCCGGGATTTTCGTAAGAGCCGGAGCCGATTTTCATCTCAACGACAAAAACACACTGAGCCTGAGCGGATTTACATTGCAGGGCAGCGGCGATAATAGTTCGGTGGTAAAAAACACGCTGACCAATTTTGAAACATTGCAAAACACACGCAAATTTAAGCGCGATGTAAGTGAAGATGGTAGCCGCAAAAGTTATAACCTTACGCTGGATTATAAAATAGACTTTGACAAAAAAGGCTCTAACCTGCTTTCGAGTTTGTCGTTTTCGCAAAATTCCATGGGAGGTAATCAAACCTACAAGCAAACGAATATGCCCGGATCAGAGTTTATCAACGGCGGCACTGTAACTCAGGACGTAACACAAACCGGCGACAACAAAAATAAAGAATTCATTTTCAAAACCGATTATACCAAAAAATTCTCTGAAAAAAGCAAACTGGAAGCCGGGTGGCAATCTACCGTACAGTTAAGAGAAAATCCGGCTGACGGGTATGACAACATCAACAAAAAAGAAATAGAATCTTACTTCAATATTTTCAATTACAACGAACAAAACCACGCTGCTTACGTAACCTACGGCACCAGTTTTATGAAAAAGCTGGTAATACAGGCCGGTGTAAGGGGCGAATACCTTATTCGTCACTCAGACTATTCGTACAAAGATATTGACGACAACTGGACAAAAAAGAACGTTGACGTAGATTATAAATCTCAGTTCAGATTGTTCCCCAGCGCCTTCGTGTCTTACTCGCTTCCGGGCAACAATGAACTGCAAATAAATTACACCAGCCGCATCAACCGCCCGCGAGGACGGCAGATAGATCCTTTTCGCGACTATTCCGACTCTACCAACATATCGTATGGCAATGTAAACCTGTTGCCGGAATATTCCAGCGCACTGGAGTTTAATTACCTGAAAAGCTGGGATGAGCATTCGCTGTCGGCTTCGGCATACTATCGCTACACCGACCAGGTAATTCAACGCGTAAGTTTTGTGAACAACGGCACACTTGAAAGCACCTTTATGAATCTGACTCAAAACTCCAATACCGGGATAGAGTTGGTGGCCAAAAACCGCTTGTTTAAAATTCTGAATCTGACATCGTCGCTCAATTTTTATTACGAAAAATTAGATTCATCAGAATACGTGAATCCCTATAACACTGCTATCAGAACCTCTATCGAAGCACAGGATAATTTTTCGTGGGGCGGGCGTGTCATGGCCAATGTTATACTGGGACGTACTACCTTTGGCCAAATTACTGCCGATTATTCGGCGCCAAGGGTGATTGCTCAGGGCAAAGAAACTGCAAGCTATTCGATTGACCTGGGATTGCGACAGACTTTGTTTAACCGACAGCTGAGTCTGAACTTTACTGTACGAGACCTGCTCAACAGTCGCAAGCGCAACACCACCACCTGGGGCGACGGATTCTACCAAACCAACACATCTTACTTCAACGGCAGGATGTTTGGCATTACGGCCACCTACAATTTTGGCAATATGAAACCCAAACAGAGCGAGCGTAAACGGGGAGAACAGCCACAGGAAAATATAATGATGGAGGAATAAAACACAGTTTAAATTTCCGATACAAAACACCACATAAATTACAGTCAGGCAACGCACTGAAGCCTCTGTAATTGATGTGGTATTTTTATATTTACGCGCCAACCATTCGCCTGCGAAATTCAGCACAGACCAAAGCAGTAGCCACACCCACATTGAGCGATTCGGAGGTAGGTTCACCCGCAGGGAAATTGGGGATAAGCAAGCGTGAGGTAACAAGTTTTTCAACATCGGGCGATATGCCATTGCCTTCGTTTCCCATAACTACAACGCCCTCATGCGTCAGTTTTTCGTTATACGCATTCTGTCCGTCCATAAACGTTCCGTACACAGGCACCGTACGGGCGGCCTCAGTCAGGAACTCAACCATATTCACGTAATGCACCTGCACACGCGACAAAGCCCCCATGGTGGCCTGTACGGTTTTAGGACCAAAAGCATCTGCCGTATATTCCGAGCAAAATATATTGCGGATGCCAAACCAGTCGGCTATGCGGATAATTGTACCCAGATTTCCCGGATCCTGCACATCGTCCAGCGCCAGAGTCAGAGAATTACGCAGGTCACTATTATCCCACGTAAAAGCGGGCTTTTCAAGCACAGCCAACACCCCCTGCGGCGTTTTCAGATTTGATATTTTTTTAAGTTCCTCCTGATCCACTATTTCAGGGGTAAGCCCATTTATAGTCTTGTGATTTTCAGCCCATTCGGACGTAGCAAAGAACCAACGGGTTTTATAAGTAGCAGTCATGTCCGTAATCAGCTTAGTTCCCTCAGCAACAAAAAGACCGTTATCGTCACGAAATTTTTTCTGATTAAGAGACGAAATAAGCTTTATTTTATTTTTTGTAATCATTCTGGCTCGATTAATGTAGTAATCCCGTAAAAAAAATAGGAACAACAAAACTAACAAAGAAAACCGAGAAAAAAAAGTGATTTTTTAAAGTCATTACGGCTCCATACCCTTTTTTTATGCTGATTAGAAATCAGATTCCTTACTTCGTTAGCCATATCAGTCAGGGATTTGAGTTGTCATGAGGAGGAGGTGATTGGCAGTCTGCTGTTGATATTGTTATTCAAATTCAATTGAGCAATATTATTTATTTTCGATAACTGACAGATAGCTATTCTAAAAAAAAATAGCTATTGTTTATTATATAAAAAAAAACAGAGATCAGTTTCATTCATAAAAATAACGAAACAATATCCGAAAAACATTTAAAATAAACTATATTTGCAGAACAATACACAAGTATTCAACATGAAGAGAATCAGTTATCTGCTTTTTATATTTATCGTATTTCTTACAGTTGCGTGTAACTCTACAAAACACGTTACCGAAGGAAATTACCTCCTTGATAAAAGCCAAATACACACTGAAATTAAAGATATTCCGAAAAGCGAACTGGAAAACTACCTGCGGCAAACCCCTAACGCCAAAGTTTTGGGCTTGTTTCGCATGCAACTTGCCATATACAACCTTGCAGGCAACGACACAGCCAGCAGGTGGAATAAATGGGTAAAACGCATAGGCGATGCTCCTGTGATTTACGACGAAAACCTGACCCGCATGTCGGCCTTGCAACTGCAAAAGCTATTTATCAACAAAGGATATATCAATGCCAAAGTAGATACCAAGGTAAAAACAAAAAAGAAAAAAGCCGTTGTAGATTATTACATACATTCCAACAAGCCATACAATGTAAGGAATTACAGCATTGCTATGAGCGACTCCATACTTACCGAAGTAGCGTCGGACACCTCAAAGTCGCTTATACACCCGGGCATGCTTTTCGATGTGGATGTACTGGATGCCGAGCGACTACGCATTACCTCGCACCTGCGTCAACAAGGCTACTACAATTTCATCAAAGACTTTTTGGTATACACGGCCGACAGTTCGTTGAACAGCCGTAAAGTGGACGTAAAACTCGACCTGCGAACCTACCTGAAAACAGGACCGGACTCAATAAACGATCTGGTATTTAAAAAATTCAAAATACACAAAGTTGTGTATTACTTTAACACAGATGCTCAGGTAATTACCAATCCGGAAAATACGAGTTTGGACAATGCTGAAAAGTTCCGCGATTTTTATTTAATTAATACTGGCGAAAAATTTATAAGCCTGGATGCTTTGGTGCACAACACCTATATTAATCCGGGAAATATTTACAGCGATACCGATGTAGAAAAAACCTACTCGGCGCTCAACTCCATGGGGCCTGTAAAATACGTCAACATCACCTTCAAAGAAACGGCAGATAATCAGCTCGATTGCTATATAAGTCTGGTACCGGCCAAAACCATATCCGTATCGTCGGAGCTGGAAGGCACTTATACCGACGGTTACTGGGGAGGAGCAGCAAAACTAAGTGGCGTAAACAAGAACGCTTTCAAAGGAGCTGAAACACTTACACTTCAGGGGCGCTTAGCTTACGAGTGGCAGCAGGGAATATGGGCTCAGGAAATTGGGGCGCAAGTAGGGCTTCGCTTTCCGAAGTTTCTGGCGCCCTTCGGAAGTTATAATATCAAAAGAAACCTGCATGCCAATACGGAATTTACGGCCGATTATAACTATACCGACAGACCCTATGAGTTTAGAGCCTCTAACATAGCTGCTGGCATGAACTACATCTGGAACCGACAAAAATACCGCCACAGTCTGGAGTTCTTCAATCTCAGCTTTATGGATTTCAGAATACTACCGGAGTTTGAAGAAAAATACCTGAGTACCGGCGAATATAACCGCTACAACTACGAAAGCCGGTTTATACTCAGGATGGGTTACAGCGGTTCGTTTAGCAACTACAACTCCAACCGGCCTCTGCGCAACTACTCAACGCACCGATACAGTATTGAGTCGGCCGGCAATTTCCTCAATGGACTCAACGAATTACTGGGCTCTCAAAAATCTTCTGACGGATACTATAAACTTTTCAATGTACGATATTCGCAATACGTACGCGGCGAATACAACATGACTCATTATCAGATATTTGACAAGAGCAATCGGTTTGTATACCACTTCGGGGCAGGCCTTGGAGTGCCCTATGGCAATGCCAATATAATTCCGTACGAAAGAAGATTTTATGCCGGTGGAGCCAACAGTGTGAGAGGTTGGGCCGAAAGCACCCTGGGTCCGGGAACCTATTTACGAAACCCTAACGTTCGTTCGCGCGACTACAACCAGGTAGGCGATATCAAGTTAGATATGAATATGGAGTATCGTGCCAAGATGTTTTGGTTGCTTGAAGGAGCCCTCTTTCTTGATGCCGGAAACATCTGGACTATAAAAGATTACGAAAATCAATCGGGTGGAGTTTTCAGGCTGGATAGTTTTGCCGAGCAATTTGCTATTGCCTACGGAGCAGGCCTCCGGTTCGACTTCTCGTTTTTTATATTCCGGTTCGATATGGGTGTCAGACTGTACGACCCCGTACTCAGCCGATTAGAACGCTGGAGATTAGGGATAAACTGGAGCGAATTTAAAGAAGCTACAGCTTTTCACATCGCAATTGGATACCCCTTCTGATCAGAACAATTCTGGGCCTTCTGTTTTTTTTATTCTTTTGCGCTTAGGCTTTACCACTTTATCGCCCGTAAGGTTAAAGGATAAACGATGATAGGGAGTGACACCATACCGGCGCAAAGCTTCACGATGTTTCTCTGTTGGGTAGGCCTTGTTTTTATCCCAATCGTACAACGGAAACTCCTGATGTAAGCCTATCATTATTTCGTCGCGGTGAGTTTTGGCTAATACCGACGCTGCTGCTATCGACAGGTATTTACCATCCCCTTTCACCACAGTCTGATGCGGAATAGTGCCGTAAGGTTTAAAACGATTACCATCTACAATAATATATTCAGGCTTTATGCTCAACTGATCAATAGCCCTGTGCATGGCCAGTATGGACGCATTAAGTATATTGATACGATCAATTTCATACTGGTCAACAATACCCACAGCCCAGGCCAGCGCCTTGTTTTCAATAATAAGCCGAAAAGCATCCCGTTCCGATTCAGAAAGTTGTTTGGAGTCGTTAAGCTCCGGACATGCAAAGCCTTCGGGCAGTATAACCGCAGCCGCTACAACCGGACCTGCCAAACAACCACGCCCCGCCTCGTCGCAACCACATTCAAGCGTTTTTCCCGAAAGATTACTCAGTAGATATTTCCCTGCTTTCATTAATTTTTTGTTCTGATTTATCTGCACTATTCTGATAACTTTTGGCTTCGTCCCATAACTGTGGAGCAATATCTCTGGCCGGTTCAAAAAAAACAGAACCCGTTTTCGTTTCAGGCTTTACAAAATTAAACTTACTATCAATCACCTCCAAAACATTGAGCAACACACTGACAACAAGCGCATATTTAAGAGCGCCAAACAATCCACCTAAAAACTTATTCAGCCCACCTAAAGAAATAGAGTCGAAAAGCTTATCCAGGAATCTGGAGAGAAACAGTAAAAGTAATGCTATGGCAATGAAGATTATAAGAAAAGCTACCGGACGAGCCGTTTTAACTGAAAATGAAAAGCTATTCACCAGCACATCAGACATCCATGGAGAGAAAAACTTAGCTCCGTAAATACCCAGAAAAATAGCCGCCAGCGATGTTAGTTCCTTGATAAGCCCCTTAAAAACACCAAAAATAAAACCGGCAGCTATAGGAATAATAATAACCAAATCCAGCGAATTCATAATTATAATCTTAAATTTAAATCAATATAAAGTAGTCTGCATCCGGCTTACGCAGTTATAACTATCAAGAAGAAAAAATATCTTATTATCCACCGTGACTTCGCATGCTAACCATCTGAGATATTCTCTATAGATATCTGTTATTATCTACAAAGATAAAAAAACATTGGGAACAAAACATCTTAGTTTTACGTGTTCTAAAGCATCATTAAAAAAATCTCATAAGCCTAATCAAATAACAAACAACAACTTACAATATTACAAACATAACAACGAAAGTAATAAAACATATTGAAATAATTTTTGGCACAAGTTTTGAATCTTCATTTTCACAAAAAAATAAGAGGCTCTTTATATCGATAAGTACAAACACATTATTCATAAAAAAGTATTATGAAAAACAAATTAGCAAGCCTGTTAGTGGCGCTTACATTAGCTGCAACCACTCAACTATCGGCACAGAACAGAATAACCGTAGAAGCTGTAAACAACGACATAAGTTATTACCTCGACCTGAAAGCGGTGGCTTCGGTATTTGGAGAATCAAGAAATCTTGAAGATTTTGAACGCAGACTGAACGACTACGACAATGGCCTTTCTAATCTGGATTTGAACGGCGACGGCGAAATAGACTACCTCAGAGTAGTGGAAACTAAAGAGAACAATGTGCATTTGGTAGTGATACAAGCCATTCTCGATCGCGATGTTTTTCAGGATGTAGCTACCATCGTAGTTGAACGTGACCAATACAGAAGATCAACCATTCAGGTAATTGGCGACCCGTACATCTATGGATACAACTATATCATTGAACCGGTTTACTATCGCACACCGAGCATCATTTCATGGTTCTGGGGTCCAAGATATTACAGCTGGTATTCTCCATACTACTGGGGATATTATCCTAAGTATTACCGTTATCGCCGCCCTATTGAAATCAACCTGTACCTTGGACGAATACACAACCATATCGACGTAAGACACCACTACAGGTACAACGACCGCTGGCATAGCGAAACCGCTTACAGAATGCGTAGCTCGGTATCACGAAATGATTATCAGGTAAGATATCCCGACAGAACTTTTGAAAAACGGAACAGTAACGACGTTAGAAACAGGGCTTCTTTTGATTATCGCAGAAGTAACGATAATGCAAGAATCAACAACGACGGCACAAGGCGAAGTAATACATACCAGAACGGAAGCCGGAGCGAAAACTACAACAACCGCCAGAACAACAGTTACAACAGAAGCTCAAGTGAAAGAAACAACGGTGCCGAACGAAGCCGCAGCTACGACAATAGCCGGTCGAACGAACGGAGAACCGACAACAACAATGGTTCGTCTAATGTAAGCCGTAACGAAAACCAGGACAGAAGACAATCATCGGAACCAAGAACCTACGAAAACCGCAGTAGAGACAACGGCTCTAACCGTAGCGCAAGCGAGAATCGCCCGGCAAGAGAAACAAGGGTAAATAAGAGCGAAAGCCGACCAACAAGCGTTCAAAGAGAGTCAGGGAACAGCAATGAAAGAGTTCGTTCAGAAAGCCGCTCTAACCGTGAGAACCGGTCGGAAAGTCGTTCTACAAAAAACGAATCCAAGAAAGAAAACACTCGCAGTTCAAACTCAAGAAGTGATTCAAGGAGATAAAAACAAGAACTGCTATGAATTTATAATGATTGTCTGATTTAATGTTTGTTTAGGAAAGAAATCGTTGGCGACAATAGTCGTCAGCGGTTTTTGTTTTTTTAAAGATTCCGGTATGTTGCTGAAATATAAGCAGCCAGATATTCCTGTTCGGTTTGCCCTGGAGTAGGCACAAAGTCGGTTTTATCAATACATTTCAGTGTCCACAAATCCATAATACCGGAATATCCTGATCGACATATAATTTTATCAGCACCTACAAGCACAGCTGCCAACTGACTATCATTCAGATGGGATTTCAGCGTCACATTCCCGATTTGAGATTCCGGGTTTTCAGCCTCTGGCTTTCCGCATATTATCAGGGTGCTATAGTCCTTATCTTTATATTGCTCAATAAGATTCCGCTCAAAGAGTGAACGTTGTGGTTCAGGCCCCGACACTACAGCTACAACCCGATATCGCTTATCAGGAGCAATATCCTGAAAACTTCCGAAACGCGAAAGAGGCCCAATAAAACGAGTATTCGGCAGTAAGGGATACCGATGTGATAAATCTCCTGATAGATTTGGACACTCCTCAAAATCAGGCACAAAGCATTCATCGTAACGGGAGATAAAAAACCGGTGTAACAGTCGAACCGGATTTTCCAAAACACGTAAACCCGAAGGCATCTTTACCATAAGTTGGTGAGTTATATAAATACTTCGGGCACGCTTAGTCCAAAGCCCAAACCGGTTGTCGGAAATTACCACATCGAAATGCTCGCGGGCAAGAATTTTTTGCAAACGACAATGCTCGGCTACAATTCCGAAGAAAATATACGGAACACTACGCAGCATAGCCCATACCTGAGAATTGCCCGCAGAATATGCAATGCGGTAAGATGGAAAATTCAACGTACGAATGTCCGGGAACTCCTGCTTAAGAAAAGCCAGCGGATAGCCGTCGGCAGCCAGTACCACTTCGTGGCCTTCGCACAGATATTGTCTGATAAGCGGCACACAACGAGTAGCATGACCCAAACCCCAGTTAAGCGGACAAACAAGTACCTTCATGCGTTCATTTATATTTTTTTACCAGCTATCGGGATGCGAGTTTCTTGGTAATTTATAACGAACGCAAATTACTCAGAATTCAGTATTTATTTCTGAAATCTAAATATTTTGCGTTCATCAGGAATTTATTTTTTCAGCCATTTATCCAGCCAATCAAAGAAAGTCCGTTGCCAGAGTATACCATTCTGCGGTTTAAGTACCCAGTGGTTTTCGTCCGGAAATATTAGCATTTCGGCCGGCACACCGCGCAATACAGCAGCATTAAAAGCAGCCATTCCCTGCGATGCCAGAATTCGATAATCTTTTTCGCCATGAATAACCAGAATAGGCGTATCCCATTGGTCGACAAACAAATGAGGTGAGTTGGCATACGAACGCTGAGCTACAGCATTATTTTTATCCCAATACGGGCCACCCAAATCCCAGTTTACAAACCACATTTCTTCCGTTTCAAGATACTGCTGTGGTAAGTTGAACATACCATCGTGAGCTATAAAGGCTTTGAATCGTTTTTGGTGATGACCAGCAAGCCAATATACTGAGAAGCCTCCGTAGCTGGCACCCACACATCCCAAACGATCTTTGTTTACGTACGGCTCCTTAGCCACATCGTCTATAGCTGCAAGATAATCCTTCATATTCTGACCTCCATAATCGCCACTGATTTGTTCAAGCCATTCCTGCCCAAAACCGGGCAGTCCTCTGCGGTTAGGCGCAACAATAATATAGTCGTGTGCAGCCATTACCTGAAAATTCCAGCGGTACGACCAAAACTGACTAACAGCCGACTGTGGTCCTCCCTGACAATAAAGTAATGTCGGGTATTTTTTATTCGGGTCGAATTTTGGTGGGTAAATCACCCATACAAGCATTTTTTTATTGTCAGTAGTAGTTACCCAACGCTCCTCTACTTTACCCATTTCCAATCGGGAAAGTATCTCTTTGTTTTCGAACGACAGTTCGGTTTCGGCTCCGGTAGCCGGATTCACGGCGTAAACTTCATTAGGTTTACTCATGGAGTGTTTCACTGCAATCAATTTATCGGCAGCAGGTTGTACCAATTCATAATCGTGGCGGCCACGGGTTAGCTGTGTTATTTTCCCTTCGGCAATATCAGCTTTATAAATCTGAGCAACTGCGTGCCATACACTTATAAAATATATCGACTTACTATCGGCGCTCCAGGCAAGCCCTTCGGAACTTTGATCGAAATGAGCCGATAGGTCAGTTTTTTCACCAGTAGCTACATTCATAAGAAACAAGCGGTTTTTGTCCGATTCGCAACCATCACGTTCCATACTTTCCCAAGCCAGCCATTGGCCATCGGGCGAAAAAGAGGGATTCTGATCATAACCCATCATTCCCTCGGTTTTATTCACGGTTTTCCCGGTAGTCAGGTCATAAAAGTAAATATCCGAATTGGTAGAAATGGCATATTCCTTACCCGTTTTCTTCCGGCATGTATAAGCCACCGTTTTACCATCGGGACTCCAGGCCAGTTGTTCAATTCCCCCAAAAGGTTTCATCGGGCTTTCGTAAGGTTCACCCTCCAGCAAGTCTTTTTCAGCGCCTGTTTTATCGCCTTTAAATTCAGCCACAAAAGGATGAGGTATTGCCTGCGTCCATTCATCCCAATGCTTGTACATGAGATCGGCCACAATAATTCCGCTTGCCTTGGGCAAATCCGGATATTTATCCACTGTGCGCTCACCATATTTCACATCGGCCACAAAAAGCAATTTGGATTCGTCGGGCGAAAAGGCAAAATCATTAACACCACCTTCGCGTTCAGTAATTTGAGTACGTTCTGAGCCGTCAGCTTTCATTTTCCATAGCTGAGGCGTTCCGTTGGCATCAGGCGCAATAAACGCAATATGCTCACCATCGTTCATCCATTTGGCCGACGATTCCCGCGCAGATGTTTTGGTTATTTGCTGTTTGTCAGCCCCATCCGTATTCATCACAAAAAGCTCGGAATTACCCTTATCCTCGGGGATAGAATAATACGAAACCGAGTAAAGCACCCGCTTTCCGTCGGGCGAAACCTGCACACCTCCTACCCTACCAAAAGACCAAAGCACTTCGGGCGTCAGGCGTCCATCCTTTATTTCCGGATTTTGTTTGCCGATAATACCGGCCTCTTCATTGCTCCCGCACGAAGCAGCTAAAACGGCTATTGCCATAAGTTTAAACAGTTTATTCATTGTGTTTTATTTGATTTACTTGATTATTCATTCCCAAAAAAATGTGGATTGTTTGCAAAATGCGTTCATCTTTCCTTATTTTGCATCAAAAAACAGCTAAAGCATGGACAAAAATAGCTCTTTTTGTAAGAAAATACAAAAATCTACTGAAAAACAAGAGCCAGCCTATATAACGTTCAAATGTCAAGCTTTAGGTAACCTTTGTATTTTAATGGCGTTGTCAAGTTTTTATTCTAATTTATTGTGTATTTTTAATCAGCATATATTTGAACTTAAAATACTCAACATTGTTTTTGCAATGATAGTTTTTCTGTTTTTCAAACACTATCTTTACAAATCCTTTATTATTGACAATTTGATAATTCGTATAAAATGATAGATAATTTTGCGCACAGGGCTGCCGAGTGGGATAGCCCGGAGAAAATAAAGATGACCGATACCTATGTGGCGGCAGTACTAAACGCCATCGAACCTCAAAAGACATGGAATACCCTTGAAATAGGTTCAGGCACAGGATTAGTGGGTTTACAAATACTCCCCAAGGTCAATAAAGTAGTATTTGAAGATACCTCTGAAGCCATGCTCGGTGTTTTAAAACAAAAACTTCGTGGCGATGAAAATATTGAAATCGTACACGGTGAAATTTTTGACTACCTCAATCAGGATATTGATTTTGTAGTGTCGAGTATGGCGTTTCATCACATTCCCGATATTGATGCAGCCCTGACTCACCTGAGCAAAATAACCCGCCGGGGAGCTATTGTTGCCATTGGCGATATCCGAACCGAAGATGGCTCGTTTCATCGGTTTGAGCCAATACCTCACAAAGGTTTTGATACAGCCGAACTTGGCAAACAATTTGAAAAAGCCGGATTTAAAGTTATATCCGACCATACTTACAACCTGATGAAACGTGAACGGGTACCGGGCATTATCTCTGAGTACGAACAATTTTTGTTAATTGCCGAAAAACTATAAATTATCTTTTCTTTTTTTTCTAATTTTGCATCCAGTCATTTCAATGATATAAAAACAATTGACAATCACCGTTTTCCGGGAACAGTTCTTACCACAAGGCGTTGAAGCATTGAAATACAAAAAACAAAAAATCATGAATAAAAAGAAACTGGTAGTGCTTACAGGTGCCGGCATGAGTGCCGAAAGCGGACTTTCCACTTTCAGAGATACCGGTGGACTGTGGGATACTTATCGCATAGAGGATGTAGCGACTCCCGAAGGCTGGAACAAAAACCCGCAGTTGGTTACCGATTTTTACAATCAACGAAGGCTTCAGCTACTCCAGGTAGAGCCTAACGAAGGACACCGGATGCTTGCCGGCCTCGAAAACGAATATGATGTACGCATCATCACTCAGAATATTGACAACCTTCACGAAAGAGCAGGTAGCACACACGTTATCCATCTTCATGGAGAGCTTACCAAGGTGCGCTCAACCGGACCTGGCGAGGAGGTGTTTGAGCTCACTCCCGACAATTACACCATTCGCATAGGCGATAAATGTCCGAAAGGCTATCAGCTCCGTCCGCACATAGTCTGGTTTGGCGAGGCCGTTCCCGAAATTGAAAATGCTATCGACCTGACCGGACGAGCCGAAATTTTTCTGGTCATTGGCACATCGCTCAACGTGTATCCGGCTGCCGGCTTATTACATTATGTACCTGCCGGCGCCCCCATCTATCTTATCGACCCCAACGACGTTCCGGTTTCCCGCCATGGCGTAACTATTATCAAAAAAGGAGGCAGCGAGGGTATGAAAGATTTCATCCGTCTGATAAAAGCGCCAAACAACATCCTTGAATTATAACCGTTACGTAAATAGCCAACAGCAACCCCTGTGCAGCAACCAAGCCAGCACAAAAGCATAAGAGATAAAAAAGAATATTGTGCAACGAAAAAACACAAAAAACTTTGTCAATCAAAAATGATTATCTATCTTTGCAGTCCGAATTTGAAAATAAAAATAAAACATATTAAATAACTAACAATTATGATCGTAGTACCCGTAAAAGAAGGCGAAAACATTGAGAGAGCATTGAAAAAATTCAAACGTAAATTTGAAAAAACAGGCGTTGTAAAAGAACTCCGTCGTCGTCAATGCTTCGACAAACCTTCGGTAGTGAAACGCGAGAACAAGATTCATGCGATTTACGTACAGAAGATGCAACTGGGCGAAGAATAAAATTTGCTAAAAAATCAGGTCTATCCTTGTTTTCCTGATTATTTTATTTTATTTTCGTTGCAGAATAAAACCTTCGGTACGGTTATGATAAACGAATTTCTGCAATATATACAGTATGAGAAGAATTATTCATCTCATACTGTTTTGTCGTATCA
>JAFNAV010000046.1 GCA_017860345.1 Bacteroidota bacterium
TGATTTGCTTTCAATTTTTGGTATCTTTGACATCACTAACAGCATTATCAAGCCGTTTCAAATAATCTCCATTGTTGTGATTTGCTTTCAATTTTTGGTATCTTTGACATCACTAACAGCATAAATGTTTAGAAAAATATATCATTGGTGTTGTGATTTGCTTTCAATTTTTGGTATCTTTGACATCACTAACAGCAGACCCAGACAAATGGTGGACTGACGGTATGTTGTGATTTGCTTTCAATTTTTGGTATCTTTGACATCACTAACAGCTTGTTTAGATTGTTATAAATTAATACAGGAGTTGTGATTTGCTTTCAATTTTTGGTATCTTTGACATCACTAACAGCATCAGGTTCGATGCATGCTTTGAAAAATCTGTTGTGATTTGCTTTCAATTTTTGGTATCTTTGACATCACTAACAGCTCGTCGGAAATAGCTCCTGCCTCGTAATTTGTTGTGATTTGCTTTCAATTTTTGGTATCTTTGACATCACTAACAGCTGGCTCCGGGGACATTAGTGCCGTTCATGGGTTGTGATTTGCTTTCAATTTTTGGTATCTTTGACATCACTAACAGCAAAAAATGATAGTGTAGAGGGAGAAACCATGTTGTGATTTGCTTTCAATTTTTGGTATCTTTGACATCACTAACAGCAAAAAGACCACATACATATAGAGTGGGAACGTTGTGATTTGCTTTCAATTTTTGGTATCTTTGACATCACTAACAGCACGATTGGTGTAATTGATAGTTATTCAATGATTTATCGCAACTTTTAGGATTTGAAAATGAACTGTTAGCTGAAAGGAAATCCCGTCTTATGGACGGGATTTTTTATTGTATGAAAAACTGAATCAGCTATAAAGGATATAAAAATGCTTAAAAAAGTTCCAGTTGCTGATAAGGTGTGGATACTTCTTTGATCTTCTTTCCTTGAAATAATTCCATTTGCCCGAATTGTTTGTCGGTGATACATAGTACCCCAACCTGACCGGCTTCGGGTAAAAATGATTTTACACGTTTTATGTGTACCTCGGCATTTTCTCTGCTCGGACAGTGCCGAAGGTAAATGGAAAACTGAAACATGGTAAACCCATCGGTTACCAATTTTTTGCGGAAATCGGTATATGCCTTTTTTTCTTTCTTGGTTTCGGTAGGTAAGTCAAAAAATACAAGTACCCACATAATACGATATTCACTAAAACGTTCCATTATAATTCAGTTTTAGTCGGAGGGCGATCTCAGGTCGCACCCCAACTAGAAAGTAGGATATGAAATTTTACGACTTTCTCCAAGATAGCATTTGGCCAGCGAGGCTGTGGTTTGCCCTATGGCTATCATCAGTGGGCTACGCTGACCATTTATATTGACATCCAGCACCGGAATGCTGAGTAGTTTTGCTTTAATTTCTTTGGTCAGTTCCATTTCAAATTCGTCGTTTTTGCTGTAAAAAGGCACTTCTTCGGCAGCAATTGATTGTTTAATAGCTAACTTATTGTTTATATTGTCTGTCTGCTTAAGATACGCTTCGTCGAATATTTCTACTACAAGTTTATCCACAAACGGGCGATATGGTTCCATAATATCGTCGGCCAGGCAATATGCGTTGTAGCGGTTGTGGTGATGTATGCCCAGCGTGGGGAGCAATCCGCTGCCAACCAGCGAGCGAGCCATAACAGCCCGCAAGATGGCATATCCGTAATTCAACAGGTTGTTGGGCGGAGACCCTTCGCGCCCTCTGCGAAATCCCGGAAGCATCGGAAACATATTAGCCCAGTAATAGGCGGCAGCACGTCCTTCAAGATTCTCACTATCACCGCTTTTTACATCGCTTGCCCATGCCAGCATATTTTTTACGGTTTCGCCCCGTTTGGTATTTAATACATAAGCCTGATTGGCAATTTTAGCTTGAATGGTTTGTTGCCAAAGTTGTTTGCGGAGTGGGAGAGAGGAGTCTATTTGCGCCTGAAAACGTTCACTTTGTACCGTATTGCCACTTAGTGGGAGTAGCAGCCCAACCGGCATCCTACTGCTATCGCAGGTAATCACGGCACTGTTGTTGGCCAATAGTGCCTCCATAAGTCCGTGGGTTATGGTAATTTGCTTATGATCTAATATAACCACTCCGATATCTTCTACCGGTATGGTATTGTTGCCGGTACGGTCGTCCATGCCGTTGGCGTCGGGTAAGTGTATAACTAACTGGGAATTACGAAGGCTCAGATAAGCGGGATTCCCGAAATAAAGAGTGCGTTTAATCATAGTGGCTATAATATAAGTTAGTATTATGGATATGTTCTTTGTAACCAGCGCATTAAAAATATATCGTACACCCGGTAGGTGGTTTCGGTGGTTGAGTTTTCCTCCAAAATCATTTCTTTTTCCAGCAATGCATCAACCATTCGTTTGATGGTGGAAGAATTTCCAAGCTTATATTTTGTCATAAAGTCTTTAGAATAGAACTGATTAAGCTTTTCTTCTTTAGCCAAAGCTACAAGTAAATTCCACTGTTTGGCCGTAAGTAATTTACGGTATTGAAGAAAAACAGATTCCTGCTCATTTAAAATAATGGCACATTCCCGCTTTACAACTTCTACAGTTACTTTTTTATGAAGATACGCCCGGTTGCAAACAAACTGCGTGTAAAAGGTATATGTGTTTGTCCAGTTTAAAATATAGTTGATGGCTTCTTCTTCAATAGTTCGTTTCCCTTTTTCGAAATTTAAGCGTATAAAATGTCGATATTTTTCTTTATCAATGCTTTTTAAAGTCAGAAATTGGGTGCTCGCATAAAAAGGGCGTTTCGCATTGGCGAAAATTTCTGTCAACGTATGTTTTTTACTTCCGCTGAAAATAAACTGGACGTTTTTTAATTGTTGAATTTGCGTGCGCAACAAGGCTTCGATGTTTTTTTCAGGATACTCTGCAATCTGCTGAAACTCGTCAATCGCCACCACTACGCGAAGTGGTTGCGTATCAAGAAACTGAAGCAATCTTTGTAAGGTGTATTCTTTGTCATTCACAGTTTGATAATTGAATTGCACCTGAGGCGTTCCGCTTATATCGTCGTAAGTAAATACAGCTCTGAATCCTTTGAGGATTTTTATAAATTGTTTCCCTATTGGTGTTTTTTCAGTGAATTTTCTTAATATCCCATCTGCCAAAAGATGAATAAAATCATCGATATTGCGCGATGAATAAACATCAATATACACTGTTGCAATACGTTTTTCTTCGTGTAAATGCTCAAAAAAACGGCATATTAAGCCGGTTTTACCCAATCTTCTCGACGAAATAAGCGTAGTATTTGCATTGTTCTCTACATTCCTGAGTAGTTGTTGAAGCTCATCTTCTCTATCGCAAAAATATTCTTTCGACTCGTAATTGCTTATTAAAAAAGGATTTGATAAAGTGCTCATTGCGCTTATAATTGAATTGTTACACAAATATACAACTATTTTTTATTTCGCAAAATGTATAACGCATTATGCGAAATTTAGCTTTGCGCGGATTTTTCAATCAGACGGCTGATTGCCCTCAACTGCTCATCACTTTTTTTTGCTAAATAAGCTCCATTGCAGGAACAAAGTATGCACGTCAATCAAAAACTACGATTGATTTCACTCTTGATAATAATGATAGTAAACATCAGCAATATCATCAGCAAAACCATATCCACATACCGATGCCCAGTCCACGCATTGCTCCGCACGCAGTTTGAACTTATCCAACAAGCCTTTTTTCTCCATAAACGCCAATGCAGCCTTGTAGTTGTTCCATGTCGAATCATAAAACTGTTCGGAATAATCGCCGTAACAATAAGTTAGTTCGCAAGCACTTTCAGGTAAATAAAGCATCACATCTGCCAACGCTTCGGGCGAAGGTTGTAAGCCTTTAAATTCTGATATAGCCTTTTTGGCTACAGAGAACTTTTCGGTGCTACGCTCCGGTTTTTCTACATTGAACTCTTTGCGAATCAATTTTTTATACTTTTCCACCAATTCTTTTTCGTTGTGCGGGTTGAGGTAAAAGTCATAAAATTCTTTCACCGCCTTGTTTTTATCATACAAGTCGAGAATTTGCTCCACCAACTGCTCTTTAGTCAGTTTCAGAAGCTCTTTTTTGAGGGCTGGTTTGGACATGTTTTTTTTGAACTTATGTTTTTTTAAAACAGGTGATTAATAAATAAATAACACATTATTAAAAAAAATCAGCATAAAATAAATTTTACCATTCTATATATTCAATATTTTTTATTACCTTTGTAGTGCTTAATCTTATGAGTAATGGCGAATAAATGTCATCACCATTTATTTTGTGGTTCTTATTTCCTCTCATAAGGGAATATAAGTAAACAAAAGGCATTCCAAAACAGAGAAATTATTGAAATATAGAATGGGTTGTGATTTGCTTTCTTAATTTTTGTCTAACAAATCCATATATTTTAAACTACATTTCTATGGAATGCCTTTCTATTTTTCCCAATCTATTAACTATTAGTTTAGCGCAAACCTCCTTAATCATCGTCCCATCTATAGCTCTTTCCATTTTATTTAAAGTCGAAAATTCTGCTTTATTAATTATTGACGTAGCTATTTCGTTGCGGACAAAGAAAATTTGATTTCCACTAAAACTCACCACTTTGTAGATATTCTGTCTTTTCTCTTTAGTTAATTCGATTTGTTTGTTTACGGAGATATTTACTCTTTCATCTTCATTGGGTACATATACCAAATCATTTGGTGTTAAATAGAAATCGTTTTCACCTTTAAGTTCTACCGGTGGTAAACCCTGTTTTTGTCTTTCTATAACTACATTCAAGGGAATAGTTTCATAACTGCGTTTGCCGTTTTTGTCCTCGTAAACAGCAAAAAAGAGGTTCGTCCCCTTTGCGGCTTCCACGTATTTGTCTTTCTTATTCCCGTTTTCTCCCAATGAGAATTTACTCCCCAATTCAAATATACGAACTTTCCGAATGGGTTGGTGGGTACTACCGTCATTGTATTGCTTGATATTGGCATTCATTTCTTCCAATCCTTCAGGCGTAAAAGCAATCTCAGGATTATTGTTTTTGTATGCCAGATAGTTTTTGAGAATTTTCTGAATGCCTGTATCGGTAATTGCAGCAATGGTTTTCAAATCGAAAGTGGTATCCACACTCTTTCGGGTAGCTGTGAGAATCTTTCCTTTAGGTACTTTCACCCACGGCAAATCCACTTTGCCGGAAACGGTCTCTTTGTGCATCGGTTTTCGTATCGCCCAGTTCGTTCCTTCTTGCTTTACCTTGGCTTTAATTTTCTTACCGTCTTTTTCTGTCCATTTTTCGTAATTATTGGTTGCTTTGTTGATTACCCGAAGATTTTGCTTGAAACTTATCACAATGGTTTCCAATTCACCTTTTGCATCAATAGTAAAATCATTATCAGCTATAACAAGAACTTCTTTTTCAATCTTGCCCCAAGGTTTTTTAAATTGCCATTGATAATTGCCTTTATCATCGGGTTTGGTTTTAAAACAAAGTTTGTTTTTCAAATCATACCGAAACCCTTTTTCATCATTAGTACCTTTTTCGTGAGCATTTTTATTATTCAGGTAATTAACGTGGTCTCTCGTCATACAGGCAATTACCAATGCATCCATTGCGTGGTGGCGGTGGTCAATCCGCTTCTTTTCAATTTTCACCTGTTTAGAATCAATATTTACGTTATCTATCGGTAAATATTTTTGATATTGCTCATTCCAATAGGTAAATGCATCGCTATTGGTCAATTGATTCATCCGTTCAAAGCGTGGCAAAATCAAATCGCTCCAAACAGCGTCCATTCCCCAATCTTTTTTAAGTACGGTGGTAATTCTTCCATTTCCCGGAATCAGGTTTTTTGAATTGACTCCATCGTCTTCTTTATCGGCACGAACAATATTGGAAAGCAACGACGAAATAAACTTACTAATATAGCGGGTGTCGTTCATTTGCCGGGCAATCATTTTTTCGGGAATTTCTTCCAATAACAGGTTTTGCCGCTTGGTTTTGCTTTTGGCATAATGCTCTTTTACAAAAGTTTGATATGCTTCTTCGGAAAAAATCTCAACCACTTTGCCCATTCCGCATTCCACTTTTGTGCCGTGGTGGTTTTTGATAAACTCCAGACCAAGTTGCTTGTCTTTCAACTGATTTACAGCAGCTTCGCAAATAACTTTATTGTTGAAACTATCATCGAAATAGCGAGATTTCGGGATAACGTGTTCTATTTGATAATCTTCGGTAAACAGCCGTCCGAGCGGGATTACACTTCCGGTGTAAGGAGAACGATATTTTTGTTCGAGCCACAGTTTGTAGCGTTGCAACTCTGATTTGCTGGGTTGCGACGATTTGCTGATTTTGACAATATCTTCGGGCAATTCAATCGTAGAGTTCAACACTCCATCTTCGTAAATTCTCAAGGCATCTTGCTGCATTGGAGAGAATGGACGAACATTTTCAACCGGAAGTTTCCCGTCAGAATTTTCTTTCAATTCTGCTAATAGTGCTTTTATCCGCAGGTTTGTAGCTTCGTTGTTGGTCACTTGTTCGGTTAGATACTTTCGGTCATCGGCAGTGTTTTTCATTTCACGGCCCAACTCAACGTGAATCTCGCTGAAAAAATCTTTTGCGCCTTGCCCGTATTGTTTCCAAATATCTCGAACCACCCGTAATGTTTCGGTAATTACCTGTTCAACAATGGGGTTGCGCAGAGAATGTTGTTTGAAATCTTCGAGGTATTGTTCAAGATCTGCGACAGAATTCCATTTTCCGGCAATGTCGGCTTCCGAATGTCTGTCGTAAATCACATAGCCTGCCAACCAAATAGGCAACCCTTGAAAATGATTATTGCCGGTAAGATTAATTGACTTTTCACGGACACGGGTTTTAATGCTCTCATCGTATTCTCCTGAAATTATCTTGTCAACTCGGCTTTGCGTTTTAGCATCAATAGCATCCCAACTCCAATACTTGCCGAGTCTCATTAATGGCAGAAGTTTTTTGATAGCCTTTTCGGAGTACGCCCCGTATTCGCTTGGGAATGGGGGAAACTTCTTGAATTCTTCTACAAAAGAGTTTTCATCCAACTTATATTTGTTGGCAAATGATTTCAATGCTGTTTCATATTCCTTTTTGTCGGTTACCGAATAGATAATGTGCCACAAATGCTGTTCTGTTTCGGCGGTCAGAAACTCAGTAGGGATATTTGCCACTTTATCCAACCTCCGACTGATTTCATAACCGGTTGTATTGCAAGGATATTTCTTCGATTTATCTTCTTCCTTTTCTTTTGAATCGTCAAAAACATAGTTCCAACGATATTTTGCAATCTCTTTTTCAACTTCTTTATTGAAGGCGGCAGGTTTTGCATTGGGAAATCTCTCTTTCAATGCGGGGCTAACCAAATGTTTCAAAATGTCTTTATGCCCAACCTCCTTTTGTGCCATCAAAAACTCAAATAGATTGACAACATCTTCTGTATTTTTCAAAAATTCAGAAGTAACATCTGCATCATCTCCTTTTCGGTATATTTTGAGATTCGATAGCCATTGCCACACACGAAATTCCTGGTAAAGTGGGTGTGATTTGGGAATGGCCTTCAGGTATTCCTTCACCTCATTGCCTTCTTTATCTTTATGAATTCTGTATTCCAACGAACAATTGCCAATGGAAGATTTTTGGCTTCGCAGCGGACGTTGGTAGAAAATAATATCTTCAACAAACAAATGCACAAAGTCGCGTTTACTCAACGTGAGCTGTTGAGCTTCGTTGTTTCGATAAAGCTCACGTACGCAATCGTTATACAAATCATTGGTAAATAACTCCGGTTGCAATTCAAACTGTTTTTTCAGAATGGCGACTAATTCTTCCTTGTAGAATTTTCGTTCAATGGTGCGAACCAACTTGCCTCTAATTTTTTGCGAAGGATTTTGCAATAGGTTTTCGTAAATATAGGTGCCAACTGTTGTATTGCTGTTTTTTATCGTTATCTCTGTCCGTGCTTTTATTTTTTTATAAATCTTATCTTGATCTTTTTTACTCATCAAATTAATTTCATCAAAGGACGGTAAAGGCGTAATTTTACGTTTTTCTTTTCCAAGTGTATCTGTCCTTCTGTCCTTTACAATTTTAATGTTACCATCTTCATCAAATTCTTCTGTTATTAGAAATTCCTTTTCTGTATTAAGCCAATTTGGTTCAGCAGTAAAGGTTGCAGAGTATTCCCATCCATTCTCAAATATGACTTTATACCAAGTTTTCTTATCATTTTTTTTATCTATATTCCCTTTCTCAATAAATACAATTTTCAATAAAGCACAGTATTCAATAATATCGGTTCTATCTTCTTCTTCACCCCTCAACTGGTAATATCCCCGCTTTTGGTTGAAATTAAGGATTATCCACGCCAATTCTTCTTTTGCAATCTTTTGGCTTAGTGCTTTCTTTCGCAGATAATAAATCGTCCAATCATAAGGGATTTTAGTCTCTTTTCCATTTGGTTTGGTGTAAAACAATTGAGGCTGCGATTGCTTGAAATCGCTCAACATTTCTTCAAAGGAGTTTATAAATATGAAATCCCTATTATTGTAAGTTAACTTTGGTTCGGATTCATCCACAAACTGTCCGAAATGCTTTTCGAAATCAATTTCTTTGGCATAATGCTCAGGTAAAAACCCCAATACATTCAATACACGGTGCAACCGTTCACGACGAAGCAAATGACGCTCCCGAATGCGGCGAATTCCCCGATAACTTGTTCTGGCAGCAGTTTGTGTTTCTAAGGGCTTTCCACCACTAAAGGTGTCTAAAACATCCTGAGTCATCGGTATAATCCTACTTCCCATCCCCAGGATTTTCTTTTCATCTGTATCCACTAATGCCCACCCAATACTATTTGTTCCTAAATCGAGTCCTAGTATATTTTTCATAATTGATGACGTTTTGCAATATTTAAATTATCGGCTATAAAGTTAAATATATAATTTTAATTTGCAAAATGTTTGCTTAAATAAATTATTGTTGTATATTTGCCTCAAATTGAAAGCAAATCACAATAAGGATTATTCCGTTGTGAAAACATTTAAGGCGGGGCAACTCGCCTTTTTTTATGTGAATATGTTTCTATTGTAAGATATAAAAAAAAGGACAGCTTGCTTTTTTATGGCAAGATGTCCTTTGCTGTTTTTGTATGAAAAATAACTTGCTTACGGAATCAGGGTTTTGAGTATGGTTTGGTTTTCCGGGTTTGTTACTTTGATTATCCACAGGCCTTGGGGCAATGTTATTTGCGAATCTGCTGCAATGTTTGTACTGCTTTGTAATTTGCCAACGGCATTATATACATATACGCGGGTTGGAGATTCTATGCCGGATATACTGACGGTATTGCCTTGCAGCGATATACTTACATTACCTGTAACGGGTTGTTGTAGGCCGGTGTTGGTGTCGTTCAGAATGAGCTCTGCCAACGGATCCCAATTGTCGTTGCCTTTGGTGAAATTTAAGGCGGTTATGGCTGTTCCATCGGTGAGTGTGGGTGTAGTAAGCTGGGTTGCCCAGGTGGCCCGTGAGGCAGCGTTGCTGGTACCTGAAGTTTCGGTTGTTCCGTACTCGTACATTCCTGCCGATTGTCCTCCCAATGAGTTGTTCCATCCTACGGGAAGTATTAATGACTGTCCGTTGTTGTCGGGGAAATTGGTTGTACCTATAGTGGTGTTGTAGAAAACCACTTCGCTGGTATTGGCTTGCCATGGGCGTCCAAAGTATCCGGGTTTTGAAAGATACTGCGATGCAGTTTCGGTGCCGGGCTGTGCCGAAGTTATTTTACACTCATACATCAGGTAACCGCGACCGCTGTTTTGTTGTGCTGCTGTAATGTACGAAACATCGGTATTCACTTCGCTGGTATTCATAGCCAGATCGGTTTTGTAGAACACGGCAGTCATGGGACCAAAAATATAGTCGGTGCCACCCATGGCTACACCTTTGTACATAACCATACGCACTCCCGAGCCACCATAAAACGAATCCTGACGTCCGGTTACGCGGCATTTGTTCAATATTACTTTGTCGGCATTATTGGCTATAGCCAAAGCAGCTGCGCGCTCTACAAAACTTTTGTTCTGTACTGCCGTATTTCCGGCATCGGTAGGGCGTAAGCCTTTGCTTCCGGAGGCCCATTCTACCACTACATCCTGCGACTCTTTGAGCGATATGTATTGGTTGAACGAGTTTTCAAAAATTATATCGCTGGCTATAAAACCACTTGCAGTAACCAGCACAGTAGCATTCCAGTAGGAGCCATTGGTGGTAACGCCACCCGTATTGGTATAACTTGGGTATCCGTTTTCTTTATTTACGGCAAGCAGGTCGGCGTGCCATTTTTGGTCGGTTCCCATGCTGTAATAATTGTACCCATGTCCGTAATAAGAAGTGATGCGTACTGCATTTTCGTCAATATCTACTCCTTTGTTTTTCAGAGCTATTGATGGCGATGCGGCAGCATTTTTAAGCGTAACGTTGGGCTGACTTACCACTAACATTTCTTCGTAGTTGCCCGGATCAATCATTACTGTTACTCTATCGGCAGCAGTACGGTTCATATTGCTGATAGCGCTCAGAGCTTCGTTGATGGTTTTGTATGCTTTATCAGCGCCCACGTAAATGGTCGAAACAAAATCAACTACTTTAAGCGTGGTGATGTCGGTAATATACGTAGTGGCAGCAGAACTACCTATGGTAATTGTGACATAACCATCGGCGGTACCGGTGTATGTATAGCTGGTGGTTTCAAATGTACTTGTGCTATTCGATGCGGTAGTTACGGCTGTGCCTCCTTCAATCGAAAAATCGGCTGCGTAGTAGTAGGTTACCACAACTTTTTCACCTACAGCCACAGGTACTTTAATAGTAGCTCCTGATTTGCCCAAAAGGTGGCCTTTGCTCTGCTCATTGCTAATGTTTCCGGTAAATTGCATTCCTTTATAATTAGCTGTGGCGGTGGTAATAGCTTTGTCGTCGAACGACCAGTTGGTTACTTTACCAAAAGATATGGCTTTGCTTGTGGCGGCATCCTGAACAGTAACATTGGATGTAAGTAGTTGCTTGAGAGGATATTCGTCGAGCCCCGATGTGGTGACTGAATAAGTGCCGTTGCGCAGAGCAATACCGTTAATACTACTGAAAGAATAGCTGTAGCCGGACTCGTTCAGGTTGTTGAAAACAAACTGGAGTTTACTTTGCTGTTCTGCAGTAAGTCCGGGTGTGGTAATGGTTAGTGCATAAGTTGATTTCAGAGCAAAGCTCAGATTTTTAGTAACAGGCGCTCCTGAAACAGACAGGCTGTTGTCGGTTAATGCATAATCGTTAATTCCTGTAGCTGAGATAGTATAGGTGAAACCATTTTCAAGGTTAACACTGTAGGTGGCAGCTTGCTTGTCGATGCTAATTTCGGGAACATAAACCGAACTGGTTGCGGGAGTAAATACAAGTCCCAGTTTGGATATATCGGTACCTAATCCGCTAATGCTGCCACTAACCGTATAGAGATCCACTTTTTTCAGCGAAAGATTGAATGTGTTGGTCGATGAGCTTACTTCCACCGTTTTAGCCGTAGTTATTATATATCCGTTGGCATCCTGTATGCTTACCGAGTAGGTGAAGCCAACCGGCAGAGCGGCTGTATAGGTATTGGAAGTAGTAGCGCAAACCCATGATTTGCCATTGGCAGTAAATACTACTTTGTAACCGGAAGGTATATCGGCAGCTTGGGTTATATCCACTGTTCCGCTGATTGACTGATAAGTGGCTGCTTTGCGAAGAATACGATAGTAAAAAGGCTTATCCAAGGAGTCGTATATTTTAAAATTGCCGGCTTTTTGAGCGTAAAATTTTAAAACCGATCCACTGTTTGAGCTGGCCAGTATGTCGGCCTGACCGGTGGTAGTTTGATTTATGAAATTGATGGAGCCGGCTGCATTTTGCGATTTTACAAAGATTGTAATTTCGTCGTCTTCGTTGGCAGTAAGGGTGAAATATCTGTTGGCGGCAGCCGTAGAGTTTACGTACAAGGCTCCGGTAAGTGTTTCATTACCAAACGTAGTAGGAGCGCCGCTGGAATCGTAGCGAGTGAGATTAGTGTTGGAGGTACGCAGGCGGTCGCTGGTGGCTGATGCGCTTGTCCACGTTAGTGCACCGGCTGTCCATGTAGCGGGCACATTTTTGCCTGTCGACCCTGCGGTAATACCTGAATACCACGCGTTTATAACGGCTTCAGTAAGATTGTTGTTGTATGTAGCTTCGTCGAGTTGAGCAGCTCCAAAGTCCCATACCTCAGTTTTTTGAGCATCGGCTAATAAACCCGTGCAAATGAACATAAAGACTGATAATAATAAAGTAATTTTCTTCATAAATATTTGCTTTTAAGATTAACGATATTGATTGTAACAGGAGCAAAAATAGATGAATCTTAAAAACCTGATGTGGAAATTTTATCGGATTATGTTATTGCTTTGACATTAATTCAATTATATAGCATAAAAAAACAGTGAATCAGCATTTAGTCAGAAATGCTGATTCACTGTTTTTAGTTTTTATATGTTTGGCGATATGAATCACCTTCTTTTTCATTGTCGTACCCGCGAAAGATTTGAACTTAAATTCCTTCTGCAGAGATATATCATGGTTATGCGCGGAGCTTTGGAGGCATTTTTTTTTCGAGATATACAGCAATAGTTCCTGATAATATTCCTACAGCAATGCCGGCCAGTACATCGGATAAAAAATGTTGCCCGAGATAAATTCTTGAGTAACCTACCATGATTGTTAGAAATAATATTGCCCATTTTAGCCCTGTATGTTTTACTAACAATATAAATGTAAACAACATGGCAAATGCAGTTGCGGTGTGTCCTGATGGGAAACTATGGTGACCTGATACCGTAACGCCATCAATAAAATGCTGATACAAGCCATCATTGAACACAATTTTAGGTCTGGGCATCGAAAAAATACGCTTGAGTATCTGAGCTAAAATACCTGATAAAAGAAAGGAAATTAAAATAGCAACGGCCATTGTCTTTTTTTTCAAAATAAATAAAATTAAAAAAACAACTACCGAAAACAACCCATTGCCAAGATAGGTGTAATAGGTGAAAAAATCGTCCAACCAATGGCGGTGATAGCCATTCAATAATATGAAACTTTGTTCTTTGCCCAATATTAAAAGAACGAATAAACCAACAGTAAGCACTGTCAGGATGGCAATGATGAAAATGATGTTTTTGCGAAATTCGTTTTTAATACTCATAGTTTTAATTGATTAGAGAATACAGTTCTTTAGAGTTTTATACCGAGTTGTTTGTTAAGTGCCTAAAAAATTTGATAGTTATATAACACTAATAGAACATGTTTATATTTTTTTTATTCGACATAATGTCCATTTAACTAAAAAAAGATACCAAAGCATTTTTACGATGCGAAGGTATCTTTTTTTATTTTCTCTTTTGTGTAACAGGGATTAAATTTTAAACAATTTTCTTCATAGCAGTCATCGCTGCGCGAAGTTGTGCTCCAATTACTTCAATAGAATGTGTGCGTAATTCAGCATTGATTTTTACAAGCTCAAAATTATCAACATGTGCATCAATTCCCGTATTAAAATTTTTACCGATAATGTTGGTGTCAACAGTTTTCATAAAATCGGCCAATAATGGCTTACATGCATGGTCGAAAAGGTAACAGCCATATTCGGCGGTATCGGAAATTACGCGGTTCATTTCATATAGCTTTTTACGAGCTATAGTATTGGCAATAAGGGGAGTTTCGTGTAACGACTCGTAATAAGCCGATTCGGGTTTAATTCCTGAGCTAACCATGGTTTCGTAAGCTAACTCAACGCCCGATTTTACGAAAGCTACCATTAAGGTTGCGTTATCGAAATATTCCTGTTCACTGATTTCAATATCGCCGGCAGCAGTTTTTTCAAAAGCAGTTTCAGCTGTAGCCGCACGCCAGGTAAGCAAGTTTTTGTCGCCGGCAGCCCAGTCTTCCATCATTGTTTTTGAAAATTCTCCGGATAAAATATCGTCCATGTGTTTGATAAACAAAGGACGCATAATATCTTTGAGTTGTTCAGATATTTTATACGCTTCAACTTTTGCTGGGTTGGACAACCGATCCATCATATGAGTGATACCTCCGATTTTCAGCGCTTCTGTGATAACCTCCCAGCCGTATTGTACCAGTTTGGCGGCATATCCGGCCTCAATTCCCTTTTCAATCATTTTGTCGAACGAAAGGATAGAGCCTGTTTGAAGTAATCCGCAAAGTATTGTTTGTTCGCCCATGAGGTCTGATTTTACTTCGGCCACAAACGACGAAAGTAATACGCCGGCCTTGTGTCCACCAGTACCTACGCAGTAAGCTTTGGCTATTTCAAGACCATCGCCGTTGGGGTCGTTGTCGCGGTGAACGGCAATAAGCGTAGGCACACCAAAACCGCGCAGATATTCAGCACGTACTTCCGATGCAGGTGATTTTGGGGCAATCATTACTACAGTTATGTCTTTTCGGATTTGCGTACCTTCTTCTACGATGTTGAAACCGTGCGAATACGACAGGCAAGCACCTTGTTTCATCAGAGGCACAACGCTTTTTACAACGCTTGTATGTTGTTTATCAGGTGCAAGGTTCGATACTAAATCGGCTGTTGGAACCAACTCTTCGAAGGTTCCCACTTTGAACCCGTTTTCAGTTGCTTTTTTCCACGATTCGCGTTTTTGGTCAATAGCTTCCTGACGAAGTGCGTAAGATACATCAAGACCGCTATCGCGTAAGTTTTGACCTTGAGCTAAACCTTGTGCACCGCATCCGATGATGACGATTTTTTTTCCAATCAGTTTTTTTACACCATCAGCGAATTCGCTGTTTTCCATAAAATCACATTTCCCTAATTCCTGAACTTTCAGGCGATGGGGAAGTGAACTGAAATAATTTGCCATTTTTTTTATTGTTTATTTAGATGATTTCTTAGTTGTAGTTCTCGAATATTATTTTTGCTCTGCAAGCGGGCGATTCGTTTTTACGAATTTCAAAACCATATACCCCGGGTTCAGTTTCATTATAAAACACAGATACGTTTTCGCCGTAAAGTATTTCGTTCAAATAATTAACTTCAAAACGTTTTATTTTGTAATTCTGATAATAATCAAGCGATAAACAGTCGCAAACCCATTCAAGATAGCGCATGCTACTTACATGTCCGTTGATGTCGATATGGCTATATTTAACGTCAAAAGTCTGACATATTCCGGTTGAAACAGCTGCTAATTTGGTTGGGTCGTTTATATCAATACTTTGCCCCGTGGCATACCGATGAATGCCTTCCAGCGCTGATAAGTCCTGCGCTTTACGGGTGTGTATGTTAATCATAGCCCAGTTCGAAACAGCTTTTCCTATTTCATTGCCCTGATTATCCCTAATAATAAAATTACGTTTTGTAGAGGCACGACCTACTGTCTCCACCCAGGTTTCAACCGACACTTCATCATATTGCTGCGGAAACTTATTCATTTCCACGGCAAGCCGCAGAAGCACCCACGAACATTCGTTTTGATTTAATACACGAATACCAAATCCATTTTCGTCGGCATTATAACCAGCAGTTGTCAGCAAAATATTGGTGAGCGATGCCAAGGTTATGTTATACCTGAAATCAACCTCCTGAGGTTGAACCTTAAATGAATATGTTTTGTTCATGCAAAATCTGATATTTGATAATGAAATCTGATTTCAGAGTACAAAATTAATAAATTAATGCTATGTTTTACTTACAATATCGTTATTTTAATTGTTCTGTTTCGTGTTTTTTGCGGGCATTGAGCATATCGGTCAACCGTTCCACCTTGGAACGTGTGATGGCAACCCTGCCCGAACGTATAAACTGTAGTACTCCAATTGAATCACTTAACTCTTCGAACATCTGCTGCGTTTCCTCGTAATGACCAGCTTTTTGTAATACCACAAAGCTTTCGTTCATTTCGAGGATACGAATGTGGTATTTGCGAATTAAGCCTTCAATAGATTCCTGCTGAAGTAGTTTGTCTGTCGCAATTTTATAAAGCGCTATTTCCTGATAAATAAGGTCGTCATCGGTGTTGTAATATGCTTTCAGAATATCTACGCGTTTATCAATCTGTTTCACCACTTTTTCCACAACATCCTCTGTGGCAAAAATGGTAATTGTGAATTTATGTATTCCTTTAATTGCTGAAGGCGATACCGAAAGTGTTTCAATATTAATGGCTCTGCGCGTGAAGATAATTGTTATCTGGTTGAGTAAGCCAACTGTGTTTTCAGAAAAAACTGTAATTGTATATAATTTATTTTCCATGATTTATTCTCCTAATATAATGTTAGTTACACTTCCACCAGCTGGAATCATCGGATATACCATACCTTTCATCTCTACATTTACAACCAATAAATATGGTTTGTCGTCTTTCAACATATCTGCTATAGTTTTATCCAGATCGCTCCTTTCGCTAATTTCTTTACCGTCGATATTATATGCTTTGGCAATAGCCACAAAATCGGGGTTTTTCATTTTTGTAAACGAATAACGTTCTTCAAAAAACATTTCCTGCCATTGGCGTACCATGCCCAGAAAATGGTTATTCAGAATAATCATCTTTATACCTATTTGCTCCTGCATAATTGTACCGAGCTCCTGTATGGTCATTTGAAAACCGCCATCGCCACTATACATCAGTACTGTACGCTCAGGTGCTCCCATTTTAGCTCCCATGGCAGCCGGTATGCCAAATCCCATGGTGCCTAAGCCTCCCGATGTAACCAAACTGCGTGTTTGACTGTAATTTGAGTAACGTGCTGCCATCATTTGGTTCTGGCCAACGTCTGTTACTACTATTGCCTTATTTTGGGTAGCTTCAGATATTTTGTGAATTACCTCTCCCATAGTAAGTTCACCTGTTTCGGGAAATACTTCACGTTTGATTACTTTGTCGTACTCTTCTGTCTCAAATTCTTTAAAAGTGTCAATCCACTCCGTATGTTTTGAGGTGTTTAATTGAGCTGTAATCGCGGGAAGCGTTTCTTTGGCGGTACCAATTACTGCAACATCTACCATTACGTTTTTATTTATTTCGGCAATATCTATATCGAGATGAATTATTTTAGCCTGTTTTGCATAGGTAGCTAAATCTCCGGTTACTCGGTCGTCGAATCGCATCCCTATGGCTATAAGTACATCACACTCATTGGTTTTCATGTTTGGAGCCACATTGCCGTGCATCCCCAGAAAACCTTTGTTGAGTCTGAATTCAGTTGGCATAGCCGAAGCACCAAGCAGAGTCCAGGCTGCCGGAATATCCGCTTTTTCAAGAAACGCTTTTAACTCAGCTTCGGCGTTGGCTAATACCACGCCCTGCCCAACAAGTGCAAAAGGTTTCTTAGCCCCGTTAATCAGTTTGGCGGCATCACTTATCTGTGTTGGGTTTATTTCAGGTATCGGAATATAGCTCCGAATAAAATTGCATGGCTTGTAATTAAACTCAACTTCCTGTACCTGTGCGCTTTTTGCTATGTCGAGCACTACAGGTCCGGGTCGTCCGCTACGGGCAATGTAGAAAGCACGTGCTACTGCCCAGGCTATATCATCGGCCTTTCTTATCTGATAAGCCCACTTTGTAATAGGCTGGCTGATACCTACAACATCAATTTCCTGAAAAGCGTCGGTACCCAAAAGTGCAGCTCCTACCTGTCCGGTAATTACTACCATAGGAGTACTGTCGAGCATTGCATCGGCTATTCCGGTAATAGCATTGGTGGCAGCAGGGCCGGATGTTACAAGGCATACACCAACTTTACCCGAAACGCGTGCATAACCCTGTGCGGCATGCGTAGCACCCTGTTCATGGCGGGTAAGGATGTGGTTTATTTTTTTGTCATAATCATACAGAGCGTCAAATGTTGGCATTATGGCTCCTCCGGGATAACCGAAAATGGTCTCAACTCCTTCGTGTATCAAGGACTCTATCAGCGCCTTAGCGCCGGATATTTTAGTTTTTGTTTCCATGTTTTTCAATTCATTTTTTTAGTGAAAAGAATCTTTTTTTTAGCAATAAAATTCCAAATAAATACAATAACGGTTGTAATTATTTTTGAATACAAGTAATAGAACAACAGAACAGAGGTGAACAACCACATGAAAAATGAGGTAAGTATTAATCCAACTCCGCCAATTATTCCGAAAATTATTATTTCAATAGTTTTGTTTTTAATCCGTTTTTCGTCAAAAACCCACAATATGCTAATTAAGTAGCTGGTTATTAATCCAATGATAAAACTAATTGTTGACGATACAAGGTAATAAATGTGCAGATGTTCAGTTAAGAGCCACAATATTGCCACGTCAATCGCAAATGCTATACCTCCAGCAACAATGTATCTTAATAGCTGGATATACAGATTGCCTGTTTTGCCAATAATCAGTTTTTTTATCATGCGTAAAGCTTAGATTTCATTAATCCCCATTTGCATAAACGATGTACCACCGAGACTCGAAGAACTCCCAACCCATATACAGAGCTTCTGTATAAGTTTATCGACGAGGCTTCTTCAAAATATTTGGTAGGGCAGGTAATTTCTCCTATTTGGTAATCTGCATAGAAAATCTGCGATAACATTTCGTTGTCGAATACAAAATCGTCGGAATTTGCATTATAGTTGATTTTACGCAATACTTCTGCCGAAAAAGCTCTGTAACCGGTATGATATTCAGAAAGCTTTTGTTTAAGCAAAATATTCTGAATGGCAGTTAAGCCTCTGTTTGCTATGTATTTAATTATGGGCATGCCGCCCTTTAAAGCCCCTTTTCCTAAAATTCGCGATGCACAAACTACAGGGTACAAATCATTGGCTATGACATACGATATTGAATGAATTAGCTTTGGAGTGTACTGGTAATCAGGATGTAACATAATTACTATGTCGGCTCCAAGTTCCAATGCCCGGTTGTAACAGGTTTTTTGATTCCCTCCGTAACCTTTGTTGCGTTCGTGAATTTGAATTTCTTTGATACCAAGTTCTTTTGCTTTTTCAATGGTATGGTCGGTACTTTTATCGTCCGTTAAAATCACTTCGTCAACAATGTCAAAAGGTATTTCGTTGTAAGTTTGTTCCAGCGTTTTTTCTGCATTATAGGCTGGCATTACCACTATAATTTTTTTTCCGTTTATCATATTGATATTATACTTATTTATTTCTTACTAACTGCATTTCTTATAAAAAAGGAAAACCCGTTTTTGGAGTACAATAAACGCGCATCAGGAACTTCCGATTTGAATTTATTCATTTTTTTCTCTGTGTTTTTCACCACAAAATAGCATGGTTTATCTATAACGCCGCGCTTTAATAAAGTGTCATTTGCGCAATTGTTGGCTGGCTGCCTGTCAGAGTAAAAGTAATGGGCATAGCTTTTAAAAGTTGGGTAAATATAACAATCTTCGCCAACCTTACTTTGATAAAACTCAATAGCTGCCACCTGACTGTATTTTTCGACCTGAGGTACTACAAACAACATGGTAGAGAAAATAAAAAATAACGAGCCGCCAAACAGATAGTGAAAACCTGTGAGCTTTACAGCTTTGTTGGTTTTAACGATAAAAAATACGGTGGTGACAATTAATAAAATTCCAAATACCGGCTCGAAACCGTACCATGTGCTGGTAGCCTGCATATTACCTAAAGCAAATTCGTCTTTCACATAGGGAAATAGCGACTGCTTAAATTTATCAAATAGCGTAATGGCAGTAACCGCCAAGCCGTAAATTACGGCTAAGGCTACGAGCAAAAACTTCAGATATTCAGGAAACTTTAATTGCTTGCTAAGCAACTTATCCACATACCAGGCTGCTATAAATGATAGCGGAAAATAGGTCATGGACGAGTAGTGTACAATTTTTGTTTTTACTATGGTAAACAGAACTATAACTACCCAGAACAAAATCATCATCCACTGGTAAAAATGTTTGGTTGAGGGGTTCGTCTCAGTTTTTATAGCTTTAACGGAAAATGCCGGAAGTGCCAGAATTGATGCCGGAAAAACACCCATTAGTACTATTACGAAATGGTACAGCAAGAATCCACCATGTCCTGCATCTTTTGTTTGGAATAGCCTGATTTGATAAACAATAAAATCCTGAATGATGGTATAATTTCCATGAATTATCTGGAGAATAAACCAGGTGCTGCCTACCAAACCAAGAACAGCGAAAAACAATAATACCTGTTTCCACGTATAGCTAATCCTGAATTTTTTGAAGATAAGATAGACGCCAAAAGTGAGCAGGAATATTAAAAATCCTACAGGTCCTTTTGTAAGTATGGCTAAACCTAAAAACAGACCCGAAGTTGCTACCTGTAAATATTTGTTACCTTTATTTTCGGGATTGGTAAAAAGCACAAAAAAATATGTTCCCAGAAAAATAAAGAGATTGAACCAGGGGTCGATAATACCGGATTTAAAATAAAAAAATGGTAATAACGAGCCTGCGTAAACCATTACCCAGATATAACCAAAACGCGTATCTTTTAATTTTCGTCCAATATTGAATAAAACCAACAAGGTTACGATACCGGCAATTACATTGGGAAAGCGAGCTGCAAATTCGTTAACCCCGAATATTTTCATTGATGCTGCCTGCATCCAGATAAATAATGGTGGTTTTTCCCAAAAAGGCTCAAAATTTACGCGAACAGTCAGGAAATCGCCTGTAGCAAGCATTTCACGAGCCGATTCGGCAAAATTAATTTCATCCCAATCGAATAAATGAACTGATCCTAAGCCGGGTATGAATAACAAAATTGCAAATACAACAATGGCAACCTGGTGAAATAAACGGGAGTTTTTAAGATTCTGTATCATAAAAAATCAGGACAATTATTAATCAATCAGTCTTACCGCTCCCATATCGGCCGAGCTTACCATCGAAGCATAGGCTTTCAGCGCTTTGGATATCTGCCTATCCCGGTCTTTCGGTTTGAAGGCATCTTTACCGCGGGCTATTTCAGCTTCGCGACGCGCGTTCAGTTCCTCATCGCTCAGTTTTACGTTTATCGAGCGATTAGGTATATCTATTTCAATAATATCTCCATCCTGAATCAGGCCTATATTTCCCCCGGCTGCTGCTTCGGGCGATATGTGCCCGATTGATAATCCTGAGGTACCTCCCGAGAAACGGCCATCAGTAATCAGTGCACACTCTTTGCCCAGATGGCGCGATTTGATATAGGAAGTAGGGTAGAGCATTTCCTGCATTCCGGGGCCTCCTTTGGGTCCTTCGTGGGTGATTACCACCACATCGCCCGACACAACTTTGCCGCTCAGAATACCTTCGCAAGCCGAATCCTGCGAGGTGTAAACTTTAGCCGGACCAGAAAATTTCCAGATACTTTCGTCAACACCAGCGGTTTTAATAACGCATCCGGCCTGTGCTATGTTCCCTTTCAGGATGCCCAAACCTCCATCTTTTGTATAAGCATGAGCTATGTCGCGTATACAACCTTCGGTACGGTCGGTGTCAAGTTCTTTGTACTGAGTGTTTTGCGAGCCCATAACCAGATTGAACCGATGTGCCGGAGCACTTTTATATAAGCCAACAACTTCCTCGGTCACTCCGGGTTTGGTGATGTCGTATTTCGATAAGGCTTCTCCAAGCGTCAGGCCGTCAACCCTGTAAGTTGATGTATCAAGTAGTCCTCCGCGGCTAAGTTCGGCCAGAATACCTAATATACCTCCGGCCCGGTTTACATCCTGAATATGGTATTTGGGTGAGTTAGGCGCTACTTTAGCCAAGCAGGGAGTTTTACGCGAAAGAGCGTCAATATCGTCCATCGTAAAATCTACTTCAGCCTCGTGAGCTATGGCAAGCGTGTGTAATACCGTGTTTGTTGATCCGCCCATAGCTATGTCGAGCGTCATGGCGTTGAGAAACGAAGCACGTGTGCCTATAGAACGCGGGAGAACGGTTTCGTCGCCATCGCGGTAATATTTGTAAGCGTTTTCCACGATAACCTTAGCTGCATCCACAAATAGTTTTTCGCGGTTAGCATGGGTGGCTACAATGGTACCGTTGCCCGGTAGCGCCAGCCCGATAGCTTCGTTGAGGCAGTTCATTGAGTTGGCTGTAAACATGCCCGAACACGAACCGCAAGTAGGGCAGGCTGCATTTTCAACTTTAGATACCTGTTCGTCCGAGATATTATCGTCGGCAGCCTGTACCATAGCATCAATCAGGTCGAGTTGTTTGCCATCCAGTTCACCGGCTTCCATTGGCCCTCCCGATACGAATACGGCAGGAATGTTCAAACGCATGGCAGCCATCAGCATACCCGGAGTAATTTTATCGCAGTTGCTGATACATACCATCGCATCAGCTTTATGGGCATTTACCATATATTCTACACTATCGGCAATAATGTCGCGCGATGGTAGTGAATAAAGCATTCCGTCGTGCCCCATGGCTATACCATCGTCGATGGCTATGGTGTTAAATTCGGCTGTTCGTTTTTCATCCCGTTGGCTTTCCACAAAGCTCTGGCGCCTGCCATTCTGCGGCCACCCGTACTGGTAAGACTTCTTAATTCGTGTTTCATAAATGACCCAAACTCCTTAATTAAGGAATAAAATGATAGATAGTTTATACTCGTATTTTATCAAAAAACCCTTTTCCCTTTGTATATGGATTAGGGGTAATAAAAAAACCTTTCTCCTGCTGAGGTGAGAAAGGTTCTAATGCTTTTATAAATACATATGGGTTTATACTACGCAACCATCCTCACCTCTGATTCTTGACCAAAAGTAGCACGACGTTGACAATAATAGTATAAACTCTTTGAGAAATCATTGTTTTTTATGTTTTATGATGCAAAGATATAGCTTTATTTGATTCTGACAAATAGTTTAGAAGAATTTATTCATTTTTTCATTTAAATTGAAAGAGAAACAACGATAAAACCATTAAAAAATAGTTTTGAGTGTTAATTGTATATATTGAAAAGATAAATGGAATAGCAGGATAGGGGAGCAAGCGGTTTTAAATGTATGTAGATAGTACACAAGTGGCAGTTAAGCCGGCAATTTTTGATGTTTATTTTTTCAAAATCTGTTCCATAATACATATATCTGCTATATGAACCATGCTGTCCGAAAAGTTGTTATATTGAGGCTGTTGAGCAGGGAATTAAATATTTTGCAGAGTAATCGGCAATGAAGTAAAGATGACAGCAAAATTTTGTTTATTTTTGCACGCTATTTCCATTTAAAAAATGACTAAAGAATCCTATAAATATCTATACAATATAAATTCTCCCATCGATTTAAAGGCTGTGCCTAAAAGTGAGCTGAAAATTGTGTGTGACGAATTGAGGCAGTTTATTATTGATGAAGTTTCGCAGAATCCCGGCCATTTGGGATCTAATTTAGGTGTAGTAGAGCTTACTGTGGCGCTTCATTACGTATTTAATACTCCTTACGACAGAATAGTTTGGGATGTGGGACATCAGGCTTACGGACATAAAATACTGACCGGCCGACGGGATGTTTTTAGTACCAACCGTCAGTTTAAAGGAATCAGTGGTTTTCCTAAACCTGCCGAGAGCGAATATGACGCCTTTGGTGTAGGGCACTCTTCTACCTCTATATCGGCTGCTTTGGGTATGTCGGTGGCTTCGCTTATGAAAGAGGAGTCCAAAAGGCAGGTAGTGGCCGTAATTGGCGATGGAGCGATGACCGGAGGTTTGGCTTTTGAGGGCTTAAACAATACCTCGATGGATAAAAACAATCTGCTTATTATTCTTAATGATAACCAGATGGCCATTGACCCTATTCATGGGGGATTTACGCAATATCTGATTGATATAACCACATCGCAAACATATAACAGACTCCGGTTCAAAGCATATAACCTGCTTAAAAAATTAGGACTGATTAGCGATAAAGGCAAAAACCGGATTATCAGTTTTAATAACACTGTAAAAGCAGCGCTTACCCGACAGCATAATATCTTTGAAGGACTGAATATCCGTTATTTCGGACCTATTGATGGCCACGATGTGGATAATATGGTGAAGGTGCTGAATGATATAAAAGATTTTAAAGGCCCTAAGGTTTTACATTGTATTACCAAAAAAGGAAAGGGTTACGAGCCTGCCGAAAAATCGATGACCGAGTGGCATGCCCCCGGAAAGTTTTGTGTAGAAACGGGCGAGCGCAAGGTGGTGAATCCTACTGAGCCTGTACCGCCGTTATTTCAGGATGTGTTTGGCGAAACTCTCCTTGAAATGGCTTACGAGAACAAGAATATTGTGGCCATAACTCCGGCTATGCCTTCGGGATGTTCTATGACCATTATGCAAAAGGAATTGCCTCACAGGGTGTTTGATGTGGGTATTGCCGAGGGACATGCTGTAACTTTTTCGGCCGGACTGGCCAAAGATGGTATGATTCCGTTTTGCAATATCTATTCGTCCTTTATGCAGCGGGCTTACGATAATATTATTCATGATGTGGCTTTGCAGAAGTTACCGGTGATTTTTTGTATAGACAGAGCCGGACTTGTAGGCTCCGATGGAGCTACGCATCATGGAGCGTTTGATATGGCTTACCTACGGTGCATCCCAAATATGACCATAGCTGCTCCGCGCAACGAGGTGGAACTGAGAAATATGATGTTCACTGCGCTGAACTACAGGCAGGGACCTTTTGCCATTCGGTATCCAAGGGGTAAGGGTTATATTGTGGACTGGAAAAAACCTCTGGAAACCATTGCAGTAGGTAAGGGCGTTCTACTTAAAGATGGTAATGATGCTGCTGTGATAACCATAGGTGCTATGGCTAATACTGCTTCCAAGGCCATTGAACTTTTTGAAAAGGAAAACGCCGCTTTATCTGTAGCACATTATGATATGCGATTTCTTAAACCTATAGATGAGGAATTGTTGCATAAAATATGTAAGCGTTTCAAGAAAATTATCACCATAGAGGATGGTGCTGTAAAAGGTGGATTTGGAAGTGCTGTTCTTGAATTTTTGGCAGATAACACATATCAGATTGCGGTAAAACGTATAGGAATACCGGATAAATTTGTTGAGCATGGAACCCCCGAAGAACTATACCAAATGCTGGGAATGGACGCAGTGGGTATCCGAAACAGTATACATGAATTTATCGGCAATAAATAACTTATAACGCTATCGATAACTATCTGTAGGTGCAAAAACTTAAAATTGGAGATTGAAATCTCACAACTTGTTAGCCGGCTACTGCTTTGTAAATTACTACTTTATATATATGCGAATTTGATTTTTATTTTTTATAATAGAATAATTAAAGGGAATTTTTAAAAAAATAATTAAAATGAAAATTATTATTGCCGGTGCAGGCGAAGTAGGAACCCACTTGGCTAAATTATTAGCAAGAGAAAATTTCGATATCATGTTAGTAGACGAAGAACCAGCCAAACTTAAAGATCTGGAGTCGTCGTATGATTTGATAACCTATGCAGGCTCACCAACTTCTATCAATGATTTGAAAGAAGCTGGTATAAACGGAGCCGATTTGTTTGTTGCGGTTACACCCTACGAGAGCGTGAACATGACCGCTTGTATGCTGGCTACTAATCTGGGTGCTAAAAAAACATTAGCCCGGATTGATAACTATGAATACCTGTTACCCAAAAATAAAGATTTTTTTAAGGGTCTGGGCGTGGATTATCTGATTTATCCGGAAATGTTGGCTGCCCGCGAAATAGCCGAATCGCTGAGCACGAGCTGGTTGCGCCAGAATCTCAGCTTTTGCGAAGGTGCACTTGTGCTTGTAGGTATTAAAGTGAGAGCCAATGCCATTATTGTAAATAAAAAATTCAGTACCGGCTATTTCGATCACGATAAATATCGCGTAGTGGCTATTAAGCGAAATAATAAAACCATTATTCCACTGGGTTCTGATCAAATTGAATCCAATGATATTGTTTACTTTATCACAACGAATGAAAATCTTGACTTTGTTAGGGAACAAGCTGGTAAAGAAGATTTCCCGATACGCAACATCATGGTGATGGGAGGGAGCCGTATTGCGCAAAAAACGGTTCAGACTTTGCCCGATAATGTCAATGTAAAAGTGCTTGAACGGGATAAAACCAAAAGTTTTAGCTTGGCCGAAAAGCTTGGCAACTCCATGATTATTAACTGCGATGGCCGAAATATTGAACTTCTTAAAGAAGAAGGCATTCAGGAAATGGATGCTTTTGTGGCGGTTACTGCTAACTCCGAAGCTAATATTCTGGCTTGTTTGGCTGCTAAGCGTCTTGGCGTAAAAAAAACAGTGGCCGAAGTGGAAAACAACGACTATATAATGTTGGCCGAAAGTATGGACATTGGTACTGTAATTAATAAAAAAATGATTGCGGCAGGATATATCTATCAAATTACGCTCGATGCCAATGTGCTTAATGTTAGGAGTTTAACAGCGGCCGATGCTGAAGTGGTGGAATTTGTTGCCAAGCCAGGCTCAAAAATTACTCGCTCAAAAATTAAAGACTTACGATTGCCCGATCAGGTTAATATCGGAGGATATGTACGCGATGGTAAGGGCAGTATTGTTAATGGTAATACTGTGATAATGCCTAACGACCACGTTATTGTTTTTTGTGTTTCGTCGGCCATTCGTAAACTTGAGAATTATTTTAAATAATATCTGTCCTATGCCATGACGAAAGAGTTCAACATCAGGCTTATTGCCAAAATTTTGGGTAGTTTGCTCGTTATCGAAGGGTTTTTCTTCGTTTTGTGCATGGCTGTAGACTTGTATTATGGCGAAAATATCTGGATTTATTTTCTGCAATCGGCCGGTATAGCGCTGGTTCTTGGTTTTGTGGGAGTACTTTTGGGACGTAAGGCCTCGCCCCAGATTGGTAAGCGCGAGGGGTCAGTTATTGTTACCATGACCTGGCTTTTGTTCTCATGCGTAGGTATGATGCCTTTTGTTTTAAGCGGAAGTATACCCAGTGTGACCGATGCTTTTTTTGAAACCATGTCGGGCTTTACTACCACCGGTGCTTCGGTACTCAACAATATCGAGGAGTTGCCCCATTCAATCTTATTTTGGCGAAGTACTACGCACTGGATTGGGGGATTGGGCATTATTGTAATCTCTATGGCTTTACTCCCGGTTTTTGGTTTTTCGGGAATGTATATTTTTTCGGCCGAAGCTACCGGCCCTACAAAAGATAAAATTCACCCTAAAATAAGCGAAACAGCCAAGCGCCTGTTAGGGATATATGTTGTACTTACTTTGTCGGAAACTATTTTGCTTAAAGTGGCCGGCATGTCGTGGTTCGATGCTGTCTGTCATTCGTTTGCCACTATTGCTACGGGTGGCTTTTCAACCCGTCAGTCCAGTATCGGGGCTTATAACTCTCCGGCCATCGAATACATCGTTATTTTCTTTATGATATTTTCGGGGATTAATTTCAGTCTTTACTACTTTTTGTTCAAACAAAAAATAGCCAAGGTGTTTCATAACGAAGAATTTCGTGTTTACCTGTTAATTATTGGAGTCTTTACTGTATTGCTTACTCTCACTCATTTATACAAACTCGATTTCTCGTTCAGTAGTTTTGAAGATACGCTCAGGAACAGCTTGTTTGTAGTAAGTTCTACCATTTCTACTACCGGATTTGTAACCGTTGATTACGGTATTTGGCCTACTTATACGTGGATTATGGTAATCGTACTTATGCTTATCGGTTCGTCGGCAGGTTCCACTGCTGGTGGGATGAAAGTGGTACGTGTACTGCTTACATTTAAATACAGTTATTATGAGTTTAAAAGGCTGATTCATCCCAATGCTGTTTTTCCGGTTAGATACAACGACCATGTTATGGAAGATGGTGTTATCACCCGCATTTTATCTTTTGTTATCGTATATATAATGCTCATTGTAGTAGGTTCGTTGTTGTTAAGTTTTGCCGGGATGGATTTTGTAGAGGCTTTAACCGGACAAATAACCTGTTTGAGCAATGTGGGGCCCGGACTCGGAAAAATTGGTCCCGCCTTTAGCTTTTCGGAGCTATCTGTAGCATCAAAATGGATATTATCAGCCAGTATGATGATAGGTCGTTTAGAATTATTTACGGTGCTTGTAATATTTACTCCTGTTTTTTGGAAAAAATAGTTTTTTTCTGATAAAAAGTATTAATTTTGCGCCGCTTAAGAAAATCATCCAATTCAATATTTACTTTGTAACAGGCTGAATATCCAAAGCAATTAACCTTTAATCTGTTTTTGCCCGCCTGAGTGTTTGTTAGAATACTTTTTCCGGACAAACCACATACTATTCGTATTGTAAAGAAATATTATCTTAATTTTCGGATCAATGAATAAAGAATTCAATTATCGACTGGTATTCAGGGTTATGGGAAGCCTGGCTTTTGTCGAGAGTGTAGTATTATTGGTTGTTTGCCTTGTTCCGCTGTTTTACGGCGAGGATGATGCAGTTTATTTTCTGATTTCATCTTTAATAAGTCTGGCCTTTTCGGGTGTAGCCTTATTGCTCGGTCGTAAACCTTCTGCCTCTATAGGCAAACGCGAAGGATCTGTTATCGTGACTTTTACCTGGATTGTTTTTTCGTTTATTGGTCTGTTGCCTTTCTGGCTAAGCGGAAGCATTCCCTCATTCACCGATGCTTTTTTTGAAACAATTTCGGGTTTTACCACTACCGGAGCCTCTATCCTGAATAATATCGAAGAGCTTTCGCACGGCATGTTGTTTTGGCGTAGCCTCACACACTGGATAGGTGGTTTAGGAATCATCGTTATTTCGCTGGCCATTCTGCCAGTTTTCAGTACCAGTGGTACGCAACTTTTTGCTGCCGAAACTACAGGACCTACCAAAGATAAAATTCACCCCAAAATTAATGAAACGGCTAAACGCTTGTTTATTATTTACATAATTCTTACGTCGGCCGAAACTGTGCTGTTGCGTATAGGAGGTATGGGGTGGTTCGATGCTATATGTCAGTCGTTTGCAACTATAGCTACAGGTGGTTTCTCTACTAAGCAAGCCAGTATAGCATACTGGAATTCGCCTTATATCCAGTATATTATTATTTTGTTTATGATTCTTTCGGGCGTCAACTTCAGTCTTTATTATTTTGGGTTTAAAAATAAATTTGAAAAAATTAAAGAAAACGAAGAATTGCGCTATTATCTGCTGGCTTTGTTTGTCTTTTCACTTATTATTGCCATTTCGTTGATAGATTTTTCAAAAGTGAATAGCTTTGCTACTTTTGAACAGGCTTGGCGAGATTCGCTCTTTACTGTTTCATCGCTGATGACAACCACCGGCTTTTGCACGGCCGATTATATGTATTGGAAGCCGCTTACCTGGGTTATTTTGTTACTTGTGATGCTTACCGGTGCATCGGCAGGCTCTACCAGCGGTGGTATTAAGATGATCAGGGTTGTAATATCGGCCAAAACCTGCTATTACGAGTTTAAGCGCTTACTACATCCCAATGCTGTAATACCGGTGCGTTATAATGGGCATCTGGTGCGCGAAGATATTCTCACCCGTGTGCTGGCGTTTACATTGTTGTATCTTGTAGTGGCGGGATTCGGAATTTTGGTATTGGCCATTTCGGGTATGGGTTTTTTGGAGTCGGTAGGGGGTATGATTACCTGTTTGGGAGGCGTAGGTCCTGGTCTCGGGTTGGTTGGTCCGGCTGGTAATTTTCATGATATACCTGAATTCAGCAAATGGTTTCTTTCGCTTATGATGCTTGCCGGACGTTTGGAACTTTATACGGTGCTGTTGCTTTTTACTCCGGCTTTTTGGAAAAGGTAATTTTTTATCATTCAGAGATATTTCAAAAAACCGTCGCCTTCATTTGCTAACGAAGGCGACGTTTTTTTTGTCCTACATAACAGGATTTGTCAGGATTGTTTTTTGCGAACTTCCCGCTTTGCCATCGGGCAGTACATACTTGTAAAGCGCCCGGTAGTTACCTCCTCTCATGCGAGGGAATGCGCTGGTCATGATGCGCAAAGCCCGATTATTAATTGCTGACGGTTGCTTAATGTATGTGTTGGCAATTTTATTTTGTAACTCCCTGAAATCTTTGTTGTAATAACTGGCTGCATTGTACCGATAGGGCATATAGGTGCTAAGACTCTGATCGTTAGGCGAGCTGGCAAGATAGTTTGTATACCATGTCAGTATTTCCATTGTACGCACCGGAGGAACGCCTGCAATAGCTGTATCGCGCGATAATGCAATTCCTCCCATTTGCGAATACCCACTATAAATCAATGGGTTAATATCGGAAGTAAACCACTCGTCATCGGGTATGGCTTCGGCATATAGCAATGGTTTGTTGCCTGTAAAAGCATTTCCCAGTAACTCTACAGCGTCAAACGCTTCGCCGGATGTAACTTCGGCATGCAGAGCTCCTACATCGCCTGTGATAATCTCGTAGTGGGTTTTTACTGTTTTTTTTGCTTCTATTTTTTCACTCAGACTGTTGTACTTACTGGTCGAAAACTTATAAGTGAGATAGTTTCGCGGTTTGTCCGAACTACTCACACCATTTGCTTTGTTTTCTGCAATACTGATACTATTGCCTTCGGCTGATGCTACTGTACTGCTCTGCCTGTTGACACCATCTGACCCGCCTACCGGTATGCCCCATAATGCAAGTTCATACTCGCTGCTGGTTTTCAAAGTGGGCATACTTATCATTACACTCTTTTCAGCTTCGTTGTAGGTAAATGCAGCTTCTTCGGTTTGCTTGCCATTGGTAAGGCTTAGTTTGTGTTTATACAACGCATTGGTAAACAGATATGCCTGTCCCCGTTTTAGTTGTATAAAACTGCGGTTGCTCTCAGCCTGATAATAATACTTCTGTCCGAGTACCGGATACATCAGGGCAATATTGCTAAGTGGAATATTTTCCGGGGCACTACCGGTTTTGAAAGTAACAGTTTTTGTTTGCACTGCTCTCTGACCATTTTCGTATACCGCAGTCCAACGGCTGTTCTTTTGTTCTTCAAAGCTTACTTTCACTTCAGCTTTCAGCTCTGTCTGAGGAGGTAGTATTTCATCGCTTTCAAATTCCACGGCGTCTCCTTTATCATTCCATTTCAGTTTTCCTGCAACAGGTTTGCCATTGGCCAGTATAGTATAGTTATCCAGATTAATTCTGTAGTATGAACTGCTTCCATTTTCATTTTCTACTTTAAATGGTTTGTTTACAGCCATATTGAATACCGCTTTGGGCGATACAAATACATCCACCTCTTTTTCCTGATCGGCAGGGGCAAAGTCTGATATGATGTTAATGCCATCCAAAGCGCTACTACCACTGGCTATTTCGCATTCCTGCCCCAGAGTTACTTTAAAGTTGCACTCGCCCTTAACCAATCCTCCCAAGGCACTGAAGCGCCCGCCAACATACCCTCTGAACCATGAAGGATTAGGAAACTTAGCCTGAAGCAATGTGGCTGCCGCTATATTCAGTATTGATATATTTTTCTTAACCATAAATAGTTTTACCCTGATGCCTATATCTCCCTGAAAATATGCGTAAGCTTGCCCGTTGGCAAACCAGCCATTAACGCCAATAGGTTCCGAACTACCTACGCAGTGGGCATTGCCGTAGTTTTTCAGCATAAAATCAAAGCCCATACCTGCCGAAAAATTAGCATAAAACATCAGAAAAGCCAGATTGCCGGTTTTTACCGAAAATGATGAACCGAAAGCAAAACCTTTGCCTTCGCCCAAAGCGTTGAGGTCGCCCATATAGTCGAGCTCACTTTGGCTCACCTTAAGTAACGATGCTACCTCGGCCGGAGGAGCCGGACTTCCGGGTATTTTGCTACCCATCATTACATAAGAATCGGCTCGTGCGGCTATGTCGCCTATACCCATTTGTAAGCCTATACGGTTTTCGGGAGTTCCTATATACACATACCATTTTTCCTGACTAAAGTGCATGCGCGCCCAACCTGCATTATTGTCGGGGCCTATACCGCGTATAGTCCCATCCAGCAGCGATACGTACACATCCAGATTGCCATCAAGACTGTTATTCTGAAAATCGAAATTAAAACCGGCCAGGGCAGTAATCGAACCCTTTTCTTCAATTTTTGTCTCGGTTGGATAAGTCTTGGCCATATCGGTAAATTTACCCGAGAGGGCATTTTTGTTAAACGATGCTTCGTTTATTCCCGTCATATTCTGGGTAAGTCCGGTAAGGCTTTTTTGCATTTTAGCTTTCAAACCGGCAGGATTTAGTTTTCCCAGCAGATTATCCGATGGCATGATGTAGGCTTTACCAAACAAGCCGGCATTAAGCAGTCCCCAACTGTTGCTGAATACCATTTCGAGTCCTGCTTCACCTTTACACGACTTCTCGGAGCCAACATAAAACATAACAGCAGCTCTGAAGCTCATCCCTGTTTTGTCGTCAGGTACAAAGCTGAGCATATTGGCAGTAGGGCTGCCTGATGCAGAGCCCGGCACAGCTCTTTTCATATGGTACGATGCTCCACCACAGAAACCGTTGAGTGAGATGCCCGAAAATACAGGTACCGTAAACCCGCTTGCCAGCGCATCTACACACCAGTAACGATACGATTTTTCGGCATTGTCAGCGTATGCTTTGCTGCCAAATGCTGCGGCTGCTTCCACATCGAAGCTTTTACCTAAATTAAGAGTCATTTTCAGATTACCCTGAAAACCACTGCCCATTACCGGGTCGTTTCGGTTGAATCTTACAGCTCCGGCTAAGGTCATTTTAGGAAAGTTGGCATTTATACTGACATCATCAATTTCAACTTTTTTGAATACGTAAGCCTGTTCGCCATCAGTATCGCGTATACCACCGATAATTTTCAGGTGCGTTTGTCCACTGAACTTATTTTCCATCAGGTTTACCTTTACGCCAAACCCAAGCCATATTTCATCGCCATTAGCTGCCATGCCTATATCGCTGAGTGTAACGGGGAAACCACCCAAACTTACATCGCCTTTATATCCACAATATTTTACACCAAAATAGGGACGTACGCTGTTGAGTGTAAGCTCCTGAAACTCGATGTTTTTAACGCTAAGAAGTGGTTTTTCGTTAGGATTATCTTTATCACCGGCCGTCTGTTTGGTGGCGCTTATGGTCATTACACCGTTTAATACTGCTTTAGGGCAAAACCGATGGTTTACTACGTTGATATCAATATATGAACCGGGGAAAATATATGCTTTTGCCGCAAAAACATTAAAATCAATCGTATCCATACTGGCCACATTCATCAGATAATTGCCTTCATCGTCTATCAAACCTTTATAGGCATATCCTGTATTTTTGCCTTTTGATACGGGAATTTGAATTTTTCCATTGAAACCACACTCCGTCATGTGTCCGGAGTTTAAGCTCAGATAAGCCTTGTCAACACTAAAACCCCAGCCCGAAGCATTCCCTTTTTTCAAAATATCGTTGCCGGCAAAAGTCCCGCTTATACCGCTATTGTCAATAATCAGATTTTCAGCCATAAAACTGGTTCTCTGGGTAGTGTCTTTCCCGGCAAACTCTTTGGGCAATACCACTTTAATGAGGTTGGCATATACGCCCCGCCATAGTTTTTCGTTGCCGGGCACCACATTGGCGTAGTTTTGTGGGAAAATCACACTGGAGGAGTTGCGCGTATCGCTGAAATCGAACACGGCTTTGTCCACCACAAAAGCAAAGTCCTTAACGCCACTCACTTCAAAAGGACTGAGCGATATTTCGGCCAGGATGTCGTTCCAGTCGGTTACCACAGTTTTAAAAGCAGCCTTAACTTTTTGGTTTGTGTCGGCTATCGGCGTATAGTCGGCATTCAGGGGAATAAGCATATCGCGCGAGAACGAAACTTCGGCCGACAATCCTATCTCACTGATGCCATCGCAGGTAAGTTTGGCATAAGTAAGGCTTTGAGGATTAGGCATATTGGCCTGCTCGGCACCTTTGAGGGTAAGTACTGTTTTACCGCCCTCAAAAGGAATATCCACATCGCCCAGCAGCATCAGCGTAGCATCGCCGGTAAGGCCGCCGGAGTGAGAATACTTCACGTGCTGAGCCCCAAAATAGAGCGTTTTTCCCTGTGGTATATCCACTTTGCAAAACACAGAAAATTCATAATGATCAAGCGTGTCCTTCCTGTCGGAAAAAGCCACGGTAACCAACACACTACCAAATTGTTGAGCAAGTCCTACCGGCATTTCTTTCGGGGTAGTGGGGTCGAAACGCGAAACAAAGTTGTCGAGTTTTTTAATATCATCCAGACATTTTACGCCGCTATCAATAAACTTGTCAGCTTTCTTGTCAGTTTTGTTATCCTGATTTAGCGTACTGGAAGTTTGTCCATGTGTAATGCCACTTACAAACAAAAGCATTACTGATAGCCATAAGGCTAAGTTAAGATTATTTTTCATACGTAAATTATTGTTTTGGTAAAGGCGTTTAGGTCGCCCGAGTTAATATGTTGCTTATAAATGTATAGCTACTTTTTTTATCTACTACGCCACGATGATGCTACCCCGCGCCGGCAAGGCGATAGTAGAGCTATCTAAATGATATCCCACATTCTGGACAAGTATCCATCTTGTCGTTAATATTAGCTCCACAGGCTGGACACACATTTTCTATTGCTTGTTTATTTTTATCATATTTTGTATCTAAATCATTTTTTATAACATCCCACCCCCCGCTGCCGCACGATTGCATCGTGTGGCAGCAGGGGGGGTATCAATTAGCTTTTTTTGCAGATTTTAAATCCTTATAGTACAACAGCTTCGGATTACAAATACTCGCAACTAATACAAATCCATTTCTACAGATAATCATCAAAATTAATAACGAAAACACCCTAACAATCTTTCACGTATCACATTCATCCCATATTTATATTTGGTAAGGCTTAAAAAACTATTGCCTTTATAGCCGTTGTCTTCGGGTATTTGCATTCCGGGAAAGTTATTAGGATGTGGGTCGTTCAGCCATTCATCGAAATTGGAATGAGTGCGACGATCGAAATAACCAGTTTCCCATAACACTGCGATACATTTTAATACATCATCGTCCAAAGGATAATTTTTTGATTTTAATTCTTCATAAAATTGTTTCATCTCTTTGTAGTGAAAATAACGCATACGATGAGCATCTATGAACCTCTGATAATCTTCTTCTGTTTCAATACTAAATGCCCAATTCACATAATCGTTGATATACTTTGCCCAACGCTCTACAATATGCGAATGCTCCGAATAATACAAATTCAGATATTCTTGATAAGGAAGATTATCTTCATCATCCCACCTGTTTCTACCTTTAATATATTCTACCATTTTACGTCTTTAAAGTTTTTAAATGTGTCGTTTAATGCATCTTTAAATATCACGTAATTAGTATATCTTGCAGATCCACCTCTTGCTCCGTAATATTTTATACCGTTGTATCCATTGTCTTTTGCCCATTTGGCTATTACCTTATCCTCCTTGTGGACCAATCCATTTTAATGTGGATAATAGCATTGCTCTTACTGCATTTTGTCCATATTCATATTTAACAGCTTCTATCAAGCTAAATCCTTCGTTAATATCAATATTTTTTTCAAATGGATGGTTTATATCTTTTGCATTTAACCAGACATCTAAATCAGGATAACCTATTCTGATAAAATAACTTGTACCATATAAAAACGCAATAAATTTAATTATATCGTCATCAAAAGGCAAAGTCATTTTTGCAAGTTCATCATATTTTATTAATACCCTATGATAATTAAAATCAATCCATAAGAAATCATATATATTTTTATAATCATCAACATTTTTTATTTCATATATTTTTGATATTGTTTCAAAAATAGTCATTGATTCTTTTGGTAACTCTCTATAATACTCTTTAAAATAATCTATTATTGAGATATACATATATTTATTATTGCGATATACTTTAATTTTATTTACCATTTTGTCGGTGTTGCTGATTTTATTAATGAATTATCTACTGTTGTTTGTTCGAAAACCACGAAATTAACATAATCTGTAGAACCTTGAGCCCCATAAAATTTAATACCTGAATATCCTTTTGATTTTGCCCAATCTGCAATAATATGAGTGTATTCATATTTATTTGCAACACCAGACAATTTCATTTGATCAAAGGATGTTCCTAATTTTTGTATTGTTGCATCATCTGTCAAATCTAATAAATTTTCCAAATCCACTTCAAATTCATATTGAGTTTTCCCTGTTGTACCCCCAAAAGCATCTACTTCTATTTTATTTCCAGTAGTAGTTTCACTTGTATATAATCCTTTTTTATATCTGTTTTTTAGAGGATCCATAGTTGGATTTATACTTGTTACTTCATAAGTAGCTGCTGTCTCTTTATATCGATACATTTTTCCTTTATAAGATATACCTTTAGGAATATCAGCATCAGGAATGCTTTTTAAGAATACTTCTAATTCTTTCCCTGTTTTGGCAATAAAGCGTGTTACCCCAACCCCTCTCAACTTATTCCACACTCCCATCAACTCACCGTTGAAGTCGAAGTCCTTCATCTTGGTGTAGAAGGTCTTTGTGGCATTTACCAAATTGACTTTCCGCAGGTTATTGGCAAGGCTGTATACGCCAGCCCCTGCATCTGCCAAAAGTACTGAATTGTAGAAAATATCCCAAACATCGTAGTACGATTGGTATTTGGCTTTAAAATCAGCATCGCTGTTTAGTTTCAGTCGGTCGTTTTTCAACGCAATATCAACCGATGCAACTACTCCTCTGGCCACTGTTAGGTAAGCTGCATAAGAACCTCCTGCTGTTTCGGGAGCTGCAATAAGAGCTGCGATAAGAGCAACGCCATTGCCGGCAGAACGTAAGCTTTCTTGCGATGAACGATCCAGAACAAACTGCTCGTAAGCAGCAGCCAAAAACGCCGGTACAACATATTCTTTGTCCTTTTCTATCCCTAAATCCTGATAGTTGCGCGAAGCGCCAGCGAGGGATATCGCTCGTATTCCGTTAACAAGATAGATTCAAACAATTATCTATCAAAAATAACTATATCAAAGAACGCTTATGACGGCAATATATCAATCTTCCGAACACTCGTAATTTGTAATCCGTACCAGTCGGAGGTTTTCAATAAACTATTTTTTCTTTATTTACTAGTACTTCTTTAAATCATTTTCCAAAAATCCTTTCAAATCCTTTAAAAAATTCACAGCTTCTTCTTCTGTGTCAAATGAAATACCTGAGGCATCTTCACCATACTCATTTAATTTTTGAAAAATAAAACCTGATCTTTCCTTGGATAAAATATTTATATCATTTAAAAGAGCATGTATTGTATCATATTTTTCATTCCTAATGAAATCTACCCACACATCTTTGTTAGAGATAAAAAAATCCCAAACACTCTGATAATAGTAACATGCAAATAGATATTTAATAAATTTTAGTTCCATAATTATTGTGGAAATGATGTTAAAATATAATATTTTTGCCCATCATTAGTTCTCTTTAAAACTACTTTAGCTTTATAAAGGTTCTTACAAACTGGGTTTGTACTATTTTGAAGGGCATTTAAATACTCTTGTTTTGTAATTCCTCGTCCTAATATTTCATTATTTGACCCTATATATTCAGGAAATTCAAACTTCCCAAGATTTGAATTTTTCATCCAGGCCTTTACTGCATCTCTATTTTCACTAAACAATTTTGAAACAACTTTTTGCGCTGTTTGTACATCCTTAAATGAGCTTGATGCTGATATTGTTATCTTTCCTTTTTGTGTAAATTCATCTGCTAAGCGTTGTATTAATTCTGCATCAGTTTTACCAACATGATTTGTAATGGTATGTCCTAATACTTGGTCGGAAAGTTTCATCAGTTCATCCTCGTGATATCGCAACCAATTATCGACATCATCAATATCGTCAATTAAATCATCGTCAATTATCCTCTCAGCTTTTCCTTTTGCAATCAGTTTTTCGGTCAGTTCGTCTATCTGGCTCTGGCTTAGTTCCTCTATGCTTTTGAGAACAGTTTTAGTTTTGGTTGTTTTG
>JAFNAV010000100.1 GCA_017860345.1 Bacteroidota bacterium
CCCGTTAAATCTCAATTTAATTGTATTTTGAACGCGAAGGCGCCAAGGCGCTAAGCCGGTAAGATTTAATATTTTTTAAACACAAAGCCACAAAGACACGAAAAAAACCCCTCCCACCCTAAGTAAATGTTTGAAAAACATTTACAACTATGTGTTCTCGGTTTTAGAGAAGAAAAAGAAAAAACTATGTGGCACTATGTGGCCAAAACATCCACCCGGCATCGCAAAGCCTCTTTAAGGAAAAGTCTGACTCAACAAATATATCATTCTCTTATTTCAACGTCTTATCTTTTTAAGATGGTATTTCAGCATTATTGGCAGCAAAGAGTTTATTTAAATAAAAACAAGCCATTTTTAATTAATTTTCACACATTCATTTTACCATCACATCAATGTAACTGAAATGAAACTTTAGATGGTTTTCTTTGCGCCCGATGATATAAAAAATAACATTTACAGCATGAATTCAAAAAATTACTCACTTCAATTCAAAAAAACAGTATTGTTCTTTTTGCTGACAGTTTGCTCAGTTGCAGTTATGGCGCAGTCGTTGGTGAAGGGAAAAGTAACAGACCACAGCGGTACTCCTTTGGTAGGAGCAGCTGTAATGGTAAAAGGCTCAGCCGAAGGTACTGCCACTAACGAGCAGGGCGAATTTTCGTTTAAAACACAAAACAAGCTGAGTCAAAAGACCATGCTCGTTTGTAGCTATGTGGGTTTTGGAACTCAGGAAGTGCGCTACACCGATGCGTATATGACTATTGTGCTTACCGAAAACTCTACCGAGCTGGATGGTGTGGTAGTAACAGCTTTAGGTATTAAAAGAGAAGAAAAAGGGCTTGGGTATTCCACCCGTGGTGTGGATGGCGATATGATATCGAATACCAGTCCCAACAACTGGTCGTCGGCATTGAGCGGTAAGGTGGCCGGCTTGTCGGTGAGTTCGCCCGGCGGCCCGCTGTCATCATCGCGTATTTCTTTGCGGGGCGATGTGTCGCTTAATGTAGACGGTAACAGCGCCCTGATTATTGTGGATGGCGTGCCGATGAGCAGTCCTCAGAGCAACCCCGGTGTTGCTTATGGCGCAGGGTCGGCAGCTGAGCTGTCTGTGGATTATGGCAACGGTTTTTCGGATATTAACCCCAACGACATTGAAAATATTCAGGTACTGAAAGGCGCCAGCGCTACAGCCCTGTATGGTACGCGGGCAGCCAATGGGGTGATTATGGTTACCACCAAATCGGGCACTAACGCTAAAAAAGGAATAGGGGTAACGTTCAGTTCGAGCGTAAGCACTGACGAAGCCATGAACTTTCCGGATTATCAGTATGAGTTCGGGCAGGGATTGCCCAGTTATGTAGGAAAAACCGGAACCGAATATGCCGGACAGCAGTACTATTCCTATGGCACTGCACCCGATGGTAATACCTCTACCAGTGGCACGAGCAGCGCTTATGGCGCCAGATTTAATGCAAATCAATTATATTATCAATTCGACCCGGTAACACAGACCAGAGCTACTGAAGCTACACCCTGGATAGGATATAAAAACAACAGAAAAGACTTGTTTCAGACCGGATATACCATTACGAACTCGATAGCTATTACCGGCAAGGGTGATAAGGGGTCGATGCGCGTATCGCTTACTCATACCAAAAATGAATGGATATTGCCCAACACGGGTTTTCAGCGCTTTGTGGCCAGTGTGTCGGCACAGCAACAAGTTTCGCGCAGACTGAAAGTGAGTGTAAAAACATCTCAGACTTTTCGTACCACCGACAATGTTCCGGCCTTGGGCTACAACAGCAACTCTATTTCGTATTTCCTTATTTTCCAGAACCCTAATGTGAATCTGGACTGGTTGCGCCCCATGTGGAGAACAGGACAGGAAAAAACCAAACAGTTGCAACCCTATAGCACCTACATTGGCAATCCGTTTGTAACGCTTTACGAAAACGAAAATCCGTCGGACAAGTACAGTAGCGCCTCGTCGATTACAGCCAATCTGGAGCTATCCAACAAATTCGATTTTCAGGTGCGTTCCGGTTTGCAGCTTACCAACGATATACGCGAACAGCACCGTACGGTAAGCGATGTGGTGTATGGTACCGGATATTTCAAAAAACAAAACGTACTGGACTACGAACTGAACACCGACGCTTTACTCACCTATCATGATTCGTACAGCAACGGACTTACGGTAAATGCATCGGCAGGAGGCAACGTAATGTACAAGTATTACGATGCTCTGTCGGCTGCAGTAGTGGGACTCATTACGCCGGGGGTGTATATGCTTGCTAACGGAGCTTCGGATCCTATTGTAACTACCGATATCAGGAAAAAAGCTATCAACAGCTTGTATTTTACAGCCAACTTTGCTTATCAGAACAAAGTGTTTTTAGATATAACGGGACGCAACGACTGGTCGTCGACACTACCGGCTAAGAACCGATCGTTTTTCTACCCATCGGTTACAAGTAGTGTGCTTGTAAGCGATATGGTTAGCCTGCCTGCGGCTATCAGCTTCCTGAAAGTAAGAGCATCATGGGCACAGGTAGGTAACGATACCGACCCTTACAAAACATCGGCTTATTACTCTACCGGAAATTTCCCCGGTTCGGTTACGGTGGCTTCAACCTTGTTTAATCAGGATTTTAAACCTGAAATTTCTACTAACTACGAAGCGGGTTTGGATTTCAGAATGTTTAAAAACAGAATAGCACTTGATCTGACTTTTTATCACAACCAGACTAAAAATCAGATTCTGGATGCCCCGATGGATCCCACTACCGGTTATACCCGCGCTACCATAAACTCGGGAACCGTACGCAACCGGGGTATTGAAGTGGAGCTTACCGCCATTCCGGTACAAACTAAGAATTTCAGCTGGAAAGCCACCCTCAACTGGTCGAAAAACCAGAACAAGATACTCTCGCTGGCCGAAGGTTCTGACGAAAATCAGTTGATAGCTTCTATCGGAAGCGCATCTATTATCGGTACCGTAGGTGGAACTACCGGCGACCTCTGGGGATATAAACTGGTGCGCAACGACGATGGCGATGTGGTAATAGGCGCTGATGGACTACCCTTGCGCGGAAGCGAGATTCAATATGTGGGGTCGGCTTACCCGGCCTGGAAAGGTGGCATGTTCAACGAATTCAATTACAAGGGCTTTAAGCTCAGCTTCCAGTTCGACGGGCAACTGGGCGGTCTGGTTTACTCGCAGTCGTTCCACAAAATGACCGAACAGGGCAAGCTGGCTTACACGCTCAACGGGCGCATGCCGGGTAGCGAATTATATATAGCCGGCGACGATCCGCGCATTACAGGCTCGCTCACCAAATTGGGCGGTATATATATGGTGGCTCCGGGCGTGGTGGCCAATGGCGATGGCACCTACAGTCCCAACGAAAAACTGATTACTGTGGAGTCGTATTATAAAGAATATAACCGAATAGCCAATGTAGAAACCAACTCTTTTGATGCGTCGTACCTGAAACTCCGCGAGGTAAGGTTTGACTATAGCCTGTCCCGGAAAGTTTTAGATAAAACACCGCTCACTGCTGCATCGATTGGGGTATATGGTCGCAACTTGCTTTGCATTACCGACTATCCCCTGTTCGACCCCGAGACTGTGGCGCTCAACGGCAGCTCTATCGTACCCGGTATTGAAACCGGATCGTTGCCCTCTACACGCACCTTCGGTATAAATCTGAATGTAAGTTTTTAAAAAAGTATTTCTTATTATAAAAACAATTATTCTTGTATGAAACGAGCATGAATACGAGTATTCACCAAAGACAGTGAAAATTTGACATGCGAGTTCCATACGACCTTTAAAAAAACAATTATTTACGTATGAATCGTGGTGATGGCTATGGCTCTGAGTGCCTGCACCGATTTCGACGAAATGAATACCGACCCCACACGCCTTACACAGGCCAATCCGGGGACCCTGCTCAATCCTATTCTTTACGAAATGGCTGCTTACAACTGGAACCGTTACAACAGCTATACTTTCCCGCTGATGCAGGGCACAGTGTCTACTTCGAGCATTAGTGGAGTGGGATGGTACAACATTCCTGATGCTGCCGGCGATGGTAGCTGGACTACTTATTATAAATGGCTGACCAATATCCGCGAAATGGAAAAAGAGGCTATTGCGCTCAACGAACCCAATTACCGGGCTGTAGCACTTACGTTGCGCGGATGGATATTCCAGCTGCTGGCCGATGGTTTTGGCGACGTACCCATGTCGCAGGCCTGCCGTGGCGATGAAGGTATTTTTACACCTGAGTTTGATACACAGCTTGATATTTACAAGCAGATAGTTGCCGACCTGGATACTGCCAATGCCTTGTTCAACACAGCTGTGGGTCTGAAATATAATACCGATGGCGACCTGCTGTATGCTACCAATGCAACGCTGACTTCTGGCGTATCGCCGGGTATTGTGAAATGGAAAAAATTCTGTAATTCTATCAAAATGCGCGTATTGTTGCGGGGTATCAGCGTAACGGAACTGGGCGCCAAAGCTAAAATGGAGGAAATGCTTGGCAATACGGCAAAATACCCGATGTTTGAATCGAATGCCGAAGCTGCATTGCTGCCAATATCAGGAGTGTATCCGCAGGAAGCGCCTATGACTCGTCCGCAGGATTTTACATCGTACACCTATTTATCCGAGTTTTTTATCGACAACCTGAAGGCCTGGAACGACCCCCGCTTGCCTGTATTTGCTACGCAGGCTACCAATAGCGGCGTTAAATCATACATCGGGTTACCGAGCGGATACGCTGTAGTTCCGTCGTTTAGCGCCTCGCAGCCCAAGCAGGCTTTAGCCATTGCCCCGATGAAACTTACCCTGATGTCGTATGCCGAGTTGGAGCTGATAAAGGCCGAATATGAACAGCGCTACGGAACAGTTGTCAATGCCGAAGATCATTACAAAAAAGGCGTTGCGGCGGCTATTGAGCAGTGGGGGGCTGTGGTGCCTGCCAACTATTTTAGCAATACTGCCGTAGCCTACAACGGTACGCTGGAGCAACTGATGACCCAGAAGTATTACGCGCTGTTCTTTTGCGATTATCAGGTTTGGTTTGAGTATAACCGCACGGGTTTCCCCAAAGTGCCTACCGGGGTTGGCGTTTCTACGGGCAAGAAGATGCCTAAGCGCTTTAAATATCCGGTAGTACTGCAACGTACCAACCTGAAGAATTACCAACAAGCCAAAACCAGCATGGGAGGTGATGACTTTGATATTGAGCTGATTTGGCAGTAGAAATGTATGGTTTGTTTCGCTATTGAATATAAACTCTATTAAGTACTTGAAATAATTAAATGTCGTATAAATCTATTTAACTCATTTTTTGAACGCAACGGCACAAAGTCGCTAAAACGCTATGTGTATTTAAACTTTCTGTCTTTGCGTCGTTGCGACTTAGCGTTCAAAATACGACATTATATTTATCCTATTACTTATAAACAAAAAAAATTATTAATGATGAACAAAAAGATTGTTTTGGTAATGCTTTCTGCTCTTATATTTACGGGAATATCGGCTCAGCAATTGGCCGATATTGCCATGAGAACAGGTGACAACAGCAGCTCAGGCGTGCCGGCAGGTAGCAGTGCTCCGGCAGCTGTCAGGGTAGAAGTAAAGTACACGCTGGATGCTTACGGTAGCATGTCTTCTTCATCGACTGCTTTTGAAGAAGAGCATTTTTTGGGCGGCGAAACCACCGCTAAATGGAGCCTGTTTCAGGAAAGATATAAGCGCGTGTATGACCAAGCCGTTGGACTGACAGGTTCAACGGTGGAAATTATAAAGCCAACCCTGTTTAATGCGGTCAATAAAATCAATGGGTATTATAAGAAAGCTTTAAAAAAGGGAGAAGTCAGCAAAGCAGAAGTTAGCAACATTCTCAATCATATCTTAGACTGCGCCAATCTGCTGAGCCTCGAAGATGACACCAAAAATATCGAAAACGATATCAAGGCAGCCAAATCGGTTGATGATATGGTTCGTGTATTTGCGTCTGTCCGGATTGTGAAACATTGAAAAACAGCTAAGCACGTGACAAAAAAAGAATAGAAACGTGGATATCGCTGATTTAACTGATATACACTGATTTATTGTGGTCATAAAACGGATTTTAATTCTGATTTATTTACTACGTAAATGACGGATTAGTGCTCGCAGCTGAAAATCAGCTGACTTCACTTGTGAAGTCTAAAATCTG
>JAFNAV010000074.1 GCA_017860345.1 Bacteroidota bacterium
TAAAACGGATTTTAATTCTGATTTATTTACTACGTAAATGGCGGATTAGTGCTCGTGGCTGAAAATCAGCCGACTTCACTTGTGAAGTCTAAAATCTGTTTAATCTGCTATATCCGCGTTTCTATTCACATAAATCACTATTCACATCCATGAATTACAGGCAAAATAGAATTTTTGTCATGGACTTTATAAGACGATAAAAAATTGATTGACACGCATTCACATATATATTCAGAAGAGTTCGATGCCGACCGCAACGAAGTTATTGAAAGAGCACGCAATGCAGGGGTAGAACATATTGTGCTTCCCAACATCGACAGCGAATCGCTGCCACGCATGCTTGCGCTCGAAAGCAACTACCCGGGATACTGCCATGCAGCCATAGGGCTACACCCTACCAGCGTAAAAGAAAACTACGAACAAGAACTGAATATCGTAAAATCGGAACTTGAACGCAGAGCTTACGTAGCCATTGGCGAGGTGGGTATCGACCTTTACTGGGACAGGACGTTTTATGCCGAACAGGTCAGGGCATTTCAGCAGCAATTAGCGTGGGCGTTAAACTATGAGCTGCCCATAATTATTCACGTGCGCGACGCTTTCGGGGAAACGCTGGAAGCCCTCGAACCCTTCAGAAACAAAGGGCTCAGGGGGGTGTTTCACAGTTTCACAGGCACTTTAGACGACGCGCGCAAAATCATTGACTTTACAGGTTTCTACCTGGGAATAAACGGGATAGCCACCTTTAAGAACAGTGCGCTCAAGGACGTGTTACCCAATATTGAACTAAAACATTTGCTGCTGGAAACCGACTCGCCCTATCTGGCACCCAGTCCGTACCGTGGCAAACGCAACGAATCGTCGTATGTCGAAATTGTAGCAGAAAAATTAAGTGATATTTATTCTGTTGAAAAAACCGAAATCGTACGACAAACGAATGAAAATAGTTTCAGTTTGTTTAATTTTAATTATCGAACAATAAAAAAATAACACAAAAAATACAAAAACGAAAATTGTTGCATACAATTTCAAATAAATCTATTGTATTTCATAATTTTTTCTTAACTTCGCCCCGTTTTGGAGAGGTGCTCGAGTGGTTGAAGAGGTACGCCTGGAAAGCGTATATACGGTGTGGAATCGTATCGAGAGTTCGAATCTCTTCCTCTCCGCGAATTTTTTGATAAAATACAAAGTAAAAAAACAAATAAATTAAACACAAAAATTAGAAATCATTAAAAAAAAGTAAAATGAAAAAGGTATTTGCAATCTTATCAATCGTAGCGTTTTTCAGTTTTGGAAGCACTTTGAATGTGGTAGCTCAGGACTCTACCGCAACAGCTCAAACAGCAGTAGCTGACTCAGCAACAGCAGTAAGCTCTGACACAACACAGGTAAGCGACGAAGCCGCTGCTGCAGCAACTCCCGAAGAAGGTGGTATGCACAAAGGATTAAAACAAAAATTCATCGAAGGGGGTGCAGGCTGGATGGCTCCTATCGCATTCTGTTTGATCGTAGGTTTAGCACTTTGTATCGAACGTATTATTTATTTAAGCCTTTCTTCAACAAACACTAAAAAACTTCTTACCAGCATCGACGAAGCATGGGAAAAAGGTGGTGTAGAAGCAGCTATGAACGTATGTCGCGACACTCGCGGTCCGGTAGCTTCCATTTTCTATCAGGGTCTTTCTCGTTACGACGAAGGCGTAGAAGTGGTAGAAAAAACAGTAGCTTCTTACGGAGGCGTTCAGTTAGGTCTTCTCGAAAAGAACCTTACCTGGGTATCATTGTTTATCACACTTGCTCCAAGTTTAGGATTCTTGGGAACAGTAGTAGGTATGATTCAGGCATTCGACAAAATCCAACAAGTAGGTGATATCTCTGCAACCGTAGTAGCAGGTGGTATGAAAGTAGCCCTTTTGACAACTGTATTCGGTCTTATCGTTGCTATGATTCTACAGGTATTCTTCAACTATATCCTTACATTAATTGAATCGTTGACAAATGACATGGAAGACTCTTCAATTTCATTGCTCGACATCATCGTAAAACACGCTAAAAAATAATCTCTGAAAACATCCGAATATGTCAAAAATAGTTGAAAAAATTTCCACATTCACGATTCTTATCCTTGGAGCAGTATCAGTTGTTCTTGTAGCGCTGATCTATTTCGGAGGAAGTGCAGGATCGCTGACCGTCGGAGAGGAATCATTAGATGTTCCTAAATTCACCGACGCTTTATTGTACTGGTGTTATGCTCTTATTATACTTACTATAGGTATCACTATTGCGCTTACAATTGTTGGTTTCGTAAAGAAATTTATTGCAAGTCCGGCATCAGCCGTTAAAACTCTCGTTCCACTTGCAATCTTCGTACTGATATTTGTTGTAGCATGGTTCCTCGGAAGCCCTGAAAAAGTTTCAATCATCGGATACGAAGGTGATGAAAACGTAGGTTCCTGGGCTCAGTTTACCGATATGCTTATCTACGCTATCTATGCGTTGTTTATCGGATTGGCTCTTACCATTGCAGGTGCAGGAATTTATAGAAAAGTTAAATAACAAAGCAATCTAAGAGTTATCTAAAAGAAACTCTATAAGAAAATATTTTATCATGGGAAAGAAAAGAAAAATTGGCGAGATTAACTCCAGCTCTATGGCGGATATCGCGTTTTTGCTCCTTATCTTTTTCCTCGTAACCACTTCGATGAGCACAAGTACCGGTTTGGCAAGAAGGCTTCCACCGCCTCTTACAGGGCCTCAAACCCCTCCTACCGATATTAACAAACGCAACTTGTTCGTGGTTAAAGTCAACAGTTTAAATCAGCTGTTGGTTCAGGGAGAAATAATGAACGTAAGCGAGTTACGCGCAAAAGCAAAAGAGTTTATTAAAAACGAAAATAACGACCCGCACAAACCGGTCAGAGAAGCCGTTAATATTCCTTTGCTCGGAGAAATGGAAATTACCAAAGATCACGTAATTTCGCTTCAGAATGACGTTGACACCCAATATCAGGCGTACATTGAAGTACAGAATGAGTTGGTAGCGGCATACAACGAATTACGTAATGAGTTAGCTAAGGAAAAATTTGGTAAAGCTTACAACGATCTGGACGAAGAGCATCAGAAAGCAATTCAGGATGCTTATCCACAAAAGATTTCGGAAGCAGAACCTAAAAATTATGGAGGAGCAAAATAATGGCACAAATCAGAAAAGATAATGAAAGAGAAACGCCAGCATTGGCTACATCGTCATTGCCCGATATTATCTTTATGTTCCTTTTCTTCTTCATGGCTGTAACAACCATGAAAGAGGTGACATTTAAGGTAAGAGTATCCCCTCCGATGGCTACCGAAGTAACAAAACTTGAAAACAAATCACTTACCCGTTATATCTACGTGGGTAAACCTACTGACGAATACAAAAAAGCAGTTGGTTCCGAAACCCGTATTCAGTTAGGCGATGCCTTTGCTGACGTAAGTGAACTTCAGGAATTTATTGTCAACGAACGTAGTGCAATGAACGAAAACGACCAGAACTTACTGACCGTTTCGATCAAAGCCGACAAAGATACCAAAATGGGTATTATCAATGACATTAAACAATCGCTTCGTAAAGCTTATGCTCTCAAAATTGTTTATGCAGCTACAAAACGCCCCGACGCGAGCGATGCTGAATAAATAAGAACTGAAATCAAATAGAATAAGGCCGTCAACTTGAAGAAGTTGACGGCCTTATCTGTTTTTCACACATCACTATAAATCAAATAGTTCTGAGTACATTTGCTGCCATAGCGCGTCCTCTTTTTTAAACAATTTTTCATCCGTACTTCATGAAACGCATTCTTCAGACCCTCATCTTGATTACTATTGTTACAAATACCTATTCGCAAAAAAAAGACTGGGAAAATCATCATGTACTACATATAAACCGGGAGTCGGCGCGTGCAGCCTTTATAGCTTACCAACGTACACCGGGCGACAAAACACTAAGCCTTAACGGCACGTGGAAATTCAGATGGACGCCCACCCCCGATGGTAGAGACACAAGCTTTTTTGAACCCGGGCACAACAATGAGGCCTGGAAAAATATTGAAGTACCCGCCAACTGGGAAATGAACGGATACGGAACACCTATTTACGTATCGGCCGGTTACCCATTTAAAATAGATCCTCCAAGGGTAACATCCACCCCACCCGAAAAATACACCAGCTACACGGAGCGCAATCCGGTAGGTCAATACTGTAGAAATTTCGCATTGCCAACCGACTGGACTAAAAACGGGCAGGTTTTTCTGCGTTTCGACGGCGTGCAAAGCGCTTTTTATGTATGGATTAACGGACATCGCGCAGGCTATAGTCAAGGCAGCATGGAAGTTTCGGAATTCAATATTACCCAATATCTGAAACAGGGCGACAACACAATTGCCGTTGAGGTATACAAATATTCGGACGGCTCGTACCTCGAAGATCAGGATATGTGGCGAATGGGCGGTATTCACCGCAGTGTAAGCATATATCACACCGCGGATATCAGAATATCAGATGTCACAATCAAAACCATAGCAGACAAAGATTATCGGAGTTTTGAGGTGGAGATAGACCCGGAAATAGCTGTATATGGCCGGCAGAAAAGTCAGGGCTACAAGGTAAGAGCATGGATTGATAATATGTTCAATCTGACAACAAACGCACACGATATTTTAAATCCCGACAATAAAGCCGCCCTGATGAATGAATGGAACCCGCAACGGGGACCACGTAAAACGGGAAGGATAAAAACCAAAGTTGAAAACCCCTTGCTTTGGACAGCAGAAACACCTAACTTGTACACACTACATATACAGCTCGAAGACAGCACCGGGAATGTGGTAGAACAGGTTATACAGAAAATAGGCTTTCGCAGTATCAGGATTGACAATGGCGAGTTTCTGGTTAACGGTAAACCTGTTCGCTTACGCGGCGCTAACAGACACGAGCACGACCCGCAACTGGGAAAAGTGGTGACTGAAGCGATGATGCTGAAAGATATAATGTTGATGAAACAGGCCAATATCAATGCTGTGCGTACCTGCCACTATCCCAACGTAACACGCTGGTACGAACTGTGCGACTCCATAGGTATGTACGTAATGGACGAAGCTGATATTGAAGAACATGGGTTGCGTGGGAAGCTGGCCTCCGACCCCGATTGGGCGCTGGCTTTTCTGGATCGTGCCGTACGTATGGCCGAAAGAGATAAGAACCATGCCTCGGTAGTAATCTGGAGCATGGGTAACGAAGCCGGCTACGGACCAAACTTTGCGGCCATATCGGCCTGGCTGAAAGACTTTGACCCAACACGCCCTATTCATTATGAAGGAGCACAGGGCGTAAATGGCGAACCCGACCCCACCACCGTAGATATGATTAGCCGCTTTTATCCGCGCGTACAACAGGAATATCTGAATCCGGGTATGACCGAAAACAGCGATGCCGAAAGACCCGAAAATGCCCGTTGGGAACGCTTACTAAGCATTGCTCAGCGTACCAACGACAACCGGCCTGTGATGACCAGTGAATATGCCCACGTGATGGGAAACTCGCTCGGCAATCTTCAGGAATATTGGGATGAAATATACTCGAACAAGCGAATGCTGGGTGGCTTTATATGGGAATGGGCCGACGAAGGCTTATTTAAAACACTTCCGAATGGTAAAACACAGGTTTCGTACGGAGGCGATTTTGGCGATTACCCAAACCTGAAAGCATTTTGCATAAAAGGAGTTGTAACCAGCGAAAGAAACCTTACACCCAAATATTACGAAGTAAAAAAAGTATATCAACCAGTTAAGGTTGCTCTTAAAAACAACCAGCTTTTGATAGTAAACCGCAACCACCATACCGGTATTTCGCAATACCAGTGTATCTGGAAAATAGAAACTGATGGTAAAATAACAGCCAAAGGAGAAATTTCACTGCCCGAGATTCCTCCCGGAGATAGCGCCATCATCCCTTGTCCCAAATATACATTGAAAAATAAAACAGCCGATGTACAACTCACCGTTATGTTTGTTTTGAAAAACGACGCTCGGTGGGCTAAAGCAGGTTACGAAGTAGCATACGAACAATTCAACCTGCAACAGGGACTATTAGCTACCGAAAAAACAGGCAGCACCAACAAACTTGCTACCCGCGTAACCGATACCACTATCAACGTAAGCGGTAAAACATTTACTGCCACCTGGAACCGAACAGACGGTAGCCTCACATCGCTGAAATACAATGGTTCAGAAATGTTAGCTAAGTCAGCAGGCTTCGAGAGGCAACCCATTACACAGGCCTTCAGAGCTTTTACCGACAACGACAAAGGATTTGGAAACTGGATAGCCAAAGACTGGAAAGCCCATAAATTAGACTCGCCCGTGGTACATATTGACTCGGTAAAGCATGAAATCAGAAAAGATGGTGCATTGCTGATTACGGTGATTAAAACCAATCAATACAAAAGCGGAAAAGTAATAACACATCAATCCTATACGGTTTTTGAAAACGGCGAAATTGAATTGTCAAGTGAATTTACCCAATCGGGCATACTTCCCGACTTGCCAAGGCTTGGCATAGCGCTGGCACTTCGGGGTGAGCTTGAAAACTACACGTGGTACGGCCGCGGTCCGTGGGAAAACTATCCCGATAGAAAAAGCGCTGCAACCATAGGGCTGTGGAAAAGTACAGTCACGGCACAAGCCGAGAGATATCCCCGTCCGCAGGAAACCGGCAATCGCGAAGAAATAAGCTATCTGAAACTTACTAACCCCAAAAACAAGGGTTTGAGCATATACGCCATCGATCAGAGATTTTCAGCATCGGCTATACATTATGCAGTTTCCGATTTTTACAACGAAAGTCATGAATGCAACCTCACAGCCCGTAAAGAAGTGATATTGAGCATAGATGCTGCACTGATGGGATTGGGTAACAGTAGTTGCGGCCCCGGCGTACTCAAAAAATACACCATCGACCCAACCGTAGCACATACACTGAAAATAGTTATTCGTCCTGAAAAGTAATCGTCAAACAAAATATCATTTAATTGCTGATTATTAGTATATTTGCATATTAGTATGGTATATATTTTTAAAATGAAGAATAAATTCGTCCTCTTATTTGTACTTATTTTGCTCTTTGAAAGTCAGGTTTATTCCAGCAAAAATCTGATTGTAAAGGAATATAGCATCGAGAACGGGCTGCCACACAACACCGTGTTCTGTTCGCTTAAAGACAATGACGGGTTGATGTGGTTTGGTACCTGGTACGGACTAACCAGCTTTGATGGAACAAAATTTCGCAGTTACAACAACCGCGACGACTACAACACGGACATACCTCCGCATAAGCTACAAAACATGATAGAAGCACCCGATGGGAATATCTGGGTAAAAACCATCGACCATAAACTCTATTTGTTTGACAAAAAAACAGAAATCTACTACGATGTTTTTAATGAAATAAAAAAGAAATATTCCATACATTCGGTTAGTCCCAAAATAATTAAAATACAAAAGAACAAGGATGGAAGTATTCTTTTGCTAACGCTCGACAAAGACCTGCTTAAGGCAGAATCGACAGGAAACGGTAAGGTAAAGATAGAGCTGCTTTATGATTCGGAAAACAAGCGCGAGCACAGAATAACGAACAATTTATTTATTGAAGACCAAAACAACATCAACTGGATAGGGGTAGATTTTAAAATTATATCCATACCTAAAACCGGGAGTCTGAAGAAAAAACCATCAGACTTTATTACCCAAAAATTAGGGCAAACTGACAACGAGCACTATTCCAGCGTGTGGCAATCGGACAAATATTTGTGGATTGGCACTAATTACGGCGTAATTTTTAAAACGGATGTAAACACCGGACATGTAAAGAAGATAAACACCTTTGAAAATGCCGGCTCTGTTGAAAATATTTGCGGATTCAATAATCAGCAACTTTATGTGGCCGTATCCGGCAAAGGAATTTTCGAAATCAACGAGCAAACCCAAAAAGCATCCCTTGTTATAAAAACTTTAGCCGGCGAGTCTGTTGTAAATTCATTTACTGACAGTTACGAAAAAATCTGGTTCGAGACCAATCAGGCACAGACCATTTATTTCGACCCGATTAATAAAACAACGAAACGCTTTCAGCTTAAAACCGGAACTGCCAACAGAACCCTGAAGTTTGTTGACGGACAAGAACTTGGCATGTTTATCCTTACCACATCGGGCGATGTGGCCTGGATTGACAGGCACGAGCAGGTTATCAGTTACATCAACGACCTGCAACCTATGAAGCAAAACGGAGAGAAAAAGATATTTTTCAATATTTTTCTCGACAAAGATAAAATTCTTTGGCTCAACTCCACGGCTATGGGTATTTTTCGCATCAGCTTTCCCAAACCTCAGTTCAATCTCATACAGCTGGGAGATAAAAATCCGGCTTCCACATCGAACGGCGGAGCAATAAAAGCGCTTTTTCAGGCGCGCAACGGCGATGTGTGGGCAGCATCCCGACAAGGCGAGGTGTTTCGGTACTCTGAGAACGGACAGCTGCTCGAAACCTTCGATGCAAAACGGAATTACATTGGCAACGTTTACCACATAATGGAAGACCGCGATGGTAATATCTGGTTTTCGACCAAGGGGAATGGTCTTGTAATGAGCAAAATAAATCAGGGCGTAAACAAGGGCAACAACCTGATACGATTTATGTACAACGAAAAAGATCTAAACTCAATTAGCGGAAACGAAGTTTACTATACCTATCAGGACACCAAAGGTCGCATCTGGGTTGCCTTGTTTGGAGGAGGACTTAACTTGCTGACTGTAAAGGACGGAAAGTATGTTTTCCTGAACAACTACAACTGCTTTGTCAACTATCCGAAATATGGGCAATATATGGAAGTCCGAAATATCACTGAAGATAAAAACGGGCGAATGTGGGTAGGCACCAGCGATGGGTTGATGTCGTTTGACGGAAATTTTAAACAGCCGTCGAAAATTAATTTTGAAATATACCGGAATGAAAAAGCCGATTCAAACATTTCGGATAATGACATATACGTTTTGTACAAAGACGCATCCCAACAAATATGGGTTAGCGTATTTGGCGGCGGCCTTAACAAGCTTGAAAGATACGATACAAAAACAAAGCGTCCGGTTTTCAAGTCGTACAGTCTGAAACAGGGATTAACCAGCGAAGTATTCGTTTCAATCGTTGAAGACGACAATCATTTGTTGTGGTTGGCCACCGAAAACTCTATTTCAAGTTTTGATAAAACCAAAGAAACTTTCAGAAACTACGATAAGTACGATGGTTTTCTGAATGTACAAATGGAAGAAGATTGCGCCCTGAAACTGAAATCGGGCGAGTTATGGTTTGGCAACCGCAATGGCATACTGGCCTTTAACCCGCAAAACATTCAGACTTTCAATTGCGATTACAATACCTTTATTGTAGGGTTTCTGATATCTAACCGCGATGTACGTAGTTTTAAGGACGAGCCGCTGCTAAAGGAATCTATCCGTTATGCAAAATCCATAACGCTCAAACACAACCAATCCAATTTTGTAATTGAGTTTGCAGCGCTGAACTACTACAATCAGAACCGGGTTTCGTACAAATATATACTTGAAGGCTACGAAGACGAATGGCACTATAATGGCAAAAACCGAATAGCCTCATACCCCAATGTACCTCCGGGTAAATATGTTTTCAGGGTAGTAAGCACCGACGAGGCCAATGAAGCTCTGCACTCTGAACGCACACTCGAAATTGTGGTGCTACCACCATGGTGGCGCACCTGGTGGGCACATACTATTTACGCCATCCTGGCAGCTTTGCTTATTTATTTTGCTATAAAAGCTGTGCTTTTCTATATCAAAATGCGAAATGAAGTATATATTGAGCAACGGGTCATCAGTACCTCACCATGATTGAAAAGAGCGCTAACCAGATGCTCAATCTGGTAAACCAGATACTGGATTTCAGAAAAATCCAGAATGGCAAAATGATTCTGAACGTATCGCACCTGAATTTAAATAATGTAGTGGCGGCGTTTCAAAAAGAGTTTATGGTTATCTCCGAAGAAAACGAGGTTAGCTTCAGCTTTCAGCTTACCGACGAAGATGTAATGGTATGGGTTGATAAAGAAAAAATTGAAACCATTATCAGAAATGTGCTTTCCAATGCATTTAAGTTCACCAAAACCGGAGGTAGTATTTTCGTATCCACCTCATTATCCGACGACAGGCAAAGCTGTTTAATAAAAATTGAAGATACAGGAATAGGTATACCGCCCAATAAAGTAAACGAAATATTTGAACGGTTCTCGCAAGCCGACAACTCCAAAAACGCCTACTATCAGGGTACCGGTATCGGGCTTGCCTTATCAAAGGAACTGATAAATATGCACCATGGCCATATATCGGCTACCGGCAAACCGGGAGTAGGCTCTGTATTCACCATTGAAATTCTGAAAGGGAAAGATCATTTCAAACCTTCGGAAGTAAATTTCTATGTTGACGATAATACCGGAACCGAAAGCGATGAGCAACAGAGCAATACCGACAATGCTGAAGAAACAGCCGAAGAAACGCCTGAAAACAGCAATCTGCCCACATTGCTTGTGGTAGAAGATAATAAAGACCTGTGCGAATTGCTGAAAATGCAGCTCGAAGACCGCTATAATGTACTGGTAGCCAACAATGGCGCTGAGGGATTGAAAAAAGTAAATCACCACCACCCCGACATTGTGGTAACCGACCAGATGATGCCCGAGATGACCGGTACAGAAATGCTAAAGCTCATACGCGAAGATTTCAAAATAAGTCATATCCCTGTAATTATTCTCACAGCCAAAGGCAATGAAGACGCGAAGATAAAAGCTATAAATCTGGGGGCGAATGCTTATATTACCAAGCCATTTAACAAGGAATATCTGATTGCCCGCATAGAGCAGTTGCTGAGCGACCGACGGGTTTTCCGCGAAAAAATATGGCGGCAGGAAGAAATTCACGAAAACAAGGAATCGGACAATTACGAGAATTATTTAGTAAAAAAGGATATCCAGTTCCTCGAAAAAATCAATCAGGTAATCGAAGAAAATCTTCAGAACAGCGATTTCAACATCGATACGATTGCTGAAACGATGGGACTTAGCCGTTCGGCATTTTTCAAAAAACTGAAGAGCCTTACCGGATTTGCACCTATCGACCTGATTAAAGAGATAAGACTTAACAAGTCAGTAGAATTACTCAAAAATACGGACATGACAGTTTCTGAAATAGCATTTGAAGTAGGTTTTAAAGAAGCCGGATATTATGGCAAGTGTTTCCGCAAGAAATACAACCAGACACCTACCGAATACATGAGTAAATTCAGAAAAGGATAAAAGCAGCGTTAATTATATGAACTGGTTTTCAATTCATTATACACCATAGAAGATAATCATAAGTATAAAACTTCATTTCTTTCATTACAAAAAGCGCGAATGTTCGTTTTATATAAAATGTCTAAGTACATGACAAAAAAAAGAATAGAAACGCGGACAAAGCGGATTTAGCTAATATACACTGATTTATTGTAGTAATAAAACGGATTTTAATTCTGATTTATTTACTACGTAAATGGCGGATTAGTACTCGTGGCTGAAAATC
>JAFNAV010000101.1 GCA_017860345.1 Bacteroidota bacterium
TGATCGGTATTCTATTTGATTATTCGGGCAAATTACTTTGCCGTCGCGGCACAACATGCTTAATGAACTACCGTCCCAAAAATATCCGGCGTTGATTATGATTGGAGCATTTTCGACATTGTAAAATTCGGTGGGGGTTTTGTAACCTGATGCATCTCCCAATACATTGAAAGTAGCTTTTTTATTCATATCAGCCACAGCAATATAGGCTATTGCATTTTTGTTTAGTAATGTAGCGGATGATTTATACACTTTTATATAATCGGGCATTTCGCCAAATCCGGTTTGCAATTTCCATCCCTGAGCCAAAATTACGGAATCTGTACTGGTAGCGTTGCTAATAGTATCCTCCCATTCCCAAACAGGAGGATTATTGTCTTTATGACTGCACGATGAAAGCGTTTGTATGAATACAAATCCAATGATAATAAGAATAATCGAGGTTTTAGATTTTATTTTACACATATCTGAAATAAATTAAATAAAAGGCTTATTATAAAAGGAGTTCGACACCCTGGTTGATTAGGGTGTCGGACTCTATTTTTTTACTTTTTGATACAATCGAATTGATAAGCGCCAAGAGCTTTACAATTGTTGTCGATGTAATACAAGGTTAATGTATAACCATCAGCTGAAGGAACTAACAAAACATCGCCGGTAGCCGATACTCCATCCGTACCATTATATGAGGTAATCGCAGGGCTGAAAGTAAGTGCCGGAGACGTGTCAACAGTTCCTGTAAATTGTCCCATACTTGTTACGTCATACAGATAAAGTTGCGTGTCCATACCCCATTGAGGAAAATGTGAAATAGCCCCCATGGTTAAATATCTGGCTCCGTTGAATGGTTTTGTGTCAAGACAGCTATAGTTATATCCCCACGCATTGCCATCGTTTTTGGGATTCAAACTTGCTTGGCTGGTTGTTCCTTTCATATAATGCAATACATCGGCATCATAGAAAGTTGTGAAATAACCATCCGAAGGATTTGTACTTGCATAAACAATATCTCCAATGGTAACGCCACTGCTCCATCCGGCAATGCCTGTCATGGTAATTATTTCAGGGTTACCAACAGTTCCTCCACTTACAATCCAGCGGACATAGCTACTTGAGCCGTTAGCATTTTCAAGCTCAGCACTAATAATGGCATCTCCATCAATGCTACCTTGTACCGACATTTTTCGTCCAAGTATAGATCCGGTGGTATTGTTGTATGAAATAAATACAGAAGGAGCTGTAGCTACCGATTTTGTTTTGAATATCTTGAATGTATTGCCATCAGCAGCATAGTTACAAAGCAATAGGTTTCCGTTCAAATCGTTAGTTACACAGCCACTTGCGCTTGCCGAACCCAATGTTATTTGCCCTGCTTTTGCACCGGTAATTCTATTGAAGTAGATTGGTGTACTACCATTTCCCATATTTACAATCAGGTTGTTGCCAATAGATGCCAATGATGCATTATTTGTAGCATCCCAACTGAAACCGGCAGTTGTGAAATCAAATGCCCATAATAGCTTTTGACTGCCTGACCGGTAGCCATAAGCAATCTTTTCGGGAGCTGCTTTGCTTACCGTATAAGCGCTTGTGGTTCCATCTTGTGCAGTTACAGTAAATTTAGTATTTGCATTCAGGTTCATAACAGTAGTTTTCGGATCAGGCGAAATGGTGGCATGAGGCGACAACTTGTAATCCACATTCACAGCTGAAAGATCGTCGGTAGTAATCAGCGAAATAACCTTTTTATCCTGGTCAATAGTTCCCGTTACACCTGCAAAATTCTTTGCTTCATTTGCCGGTATAGAGAAGTAGGTGATTTGAGTTCCGCTCAATTTCTTAATTGCTCCGGTAATACAAATTTGTTTGGTTTCGCCACGTCCATTTGTAAACTGGAAGTAATTCTTTTTAGTCAAATCCAAAATTCCCAATTTTGGAGAAATACTACAATTATCATCCATCGAAGCTATCACTCTCATTTTTGTAATTTCAGTCGTTAAATTACTTTCCTCCGGATAATAATAGGGGATATTTATGACAATATCAGAATTAATATCTGTTACCGTTGTTTTAAATTCAGCGTTAGTATAATCGCCTTCAACAAAATAGGTTGTTAGGCTATTCAGTCCCAAATTATTGGTCGATGGAACAATATCATCGGGCGATTGACAACCCAGGAAAAGTCCCGCAATTCCTGTTAGTATTATATATATATGCTTTTTCATATTGCTTTTATTATTACGTGTTATTTCCATTCTGGATATTGTTGAATAGCCGTATTGTTTGTCAATTCATCTTGTGGAAGAGGAAGGCGATAAAGTTTTGCAGGAAAATAGCGATCTTGTTTATCACAATCGACATAAGTATAGGTGAAAGTTCCATCAAGATTTTTTTCAATTTTCAGTCCATGTACCCTATAGCCCGTGTACTGTGTAGCGGCTAATTTCCAACGACACATATCCCAGAATAAAAGTCCTTCATAAGAAAGTTCTACTTTACGTTCCTGACGAATAGCAGCCATCAAATCAGTACCTGTTTTACTTGTATAAGGTAATCCAACTCTGTCTCTGATTGCCTTAACAGCTATATTAGCACTATCTGCTTTTCCTGTTTGGTAACATGCTTCGGCAAAGTTCAACAATACTTCATAACGAATTGAAATCCAAGGCTGTGTACTTGCCGTTTTTACTGAGAGATTATGAGTCTCGTCAACAAGTTTCCGCAAATAATAACCGGTAGTTGTACGCCCTGCAGGAGCAGGATCTATGCTGTATTGACACCAACCGTCAGCACCTTTGACAAATGGTTCTATTTTACGTCCTTTCCACGAAGCTCCATTAAATAGAATTGAAGCCTGAAAACGTGGTTCCAATTTGTCGTAAGGAGGTGTAGTGGTGGTTACACCATGCCATTGCGACCAATCTGGAAAACCTCCTGTTGCCAATTCGTATGACTCTACCATTTCTTGCGTAGGCGTTCCTAATCCACCTTGCTGAACACCGGGATCACCTACAGGAGAGAATAAATCATCAAAATTATGAGTTATGCCACCAGCATTGTAATTATATTCCAGGACAGCTTCTTTGTTGCCATCTCTTCCTGATTTGAATGCGTCAGCATAGTTGGTGGCAAGTTGATATTTATTGGATTTTATAACTTTAGAAGCAGCGATTTTGGCCACATCCCATCTTTGGGCATAAAGCATTGCCCGCGATAATAAAGCATAGGATGCTCCGCTGGTAATTCGTCCAAAATTAACAGACTCCCATTCCTGAGGAAGGTTTTCGCCTGCAAATTTCAAATCTGCTTCAACCATATCCCAACCTTGAGCTTCTGTACTAACTGCTTTATTAGTTGTGATGTCGTTGAGATTTTCAGTATATAAAATCACTTCTTTATAGCGTTTTAGTAATTCGAAATAATAATATGCACGGAAGAAACGAAGTTGACCAGAAATCTGTGCTGTAGTGGCAGCATCGAAAGAACTATATTTATTCATATTGCTCATGGCTTCATTAACCCTGCGAATACGATTATACAAATCACTCCATGCTCCTAAATCATAAGATGCCCAGCTTGCTGACATTACGCTTGCATATACAAAAAGATTGCATCTGTCCATGTGTGTCATATTGGTTTTTGATCCGTATTTCAGGGTTTCGGTAAAACCTTCTGTCATACCGTCAACTGACTGATTGGTTCCAAAACTGCCATATAAATTGATTGAATTATAAAAATCATTTACAGCCAATTCTGCATATTCCGGTTTGCTCCAGATCAATTTATCGGAGGCTCTGTCGGTAGGTGTTAAGTCAAGATAATCACTACACCCTATAAAACTAAGTGAGCAACATACAATTACTGCACTCAATATTTTTTTATTAAAAATTTTCATGTCTTCAATTTTAGAATGTGAGGGTTAAACCAGTCATAAATGTTTTCTGTTGAGGATAGTAGCCATTGTTTACACTTGGTGATTCTGGATCAATGCCTTGTGGTAATCCTGATAATGTAAACAAATTAGACCCCTGAATGTAGATTCTCGTTTTAGTAATTCCAATTTTTTTCATCAATGTATTTGGAAGAGTATAACCTATTTGTGCTGATTTCATTCGTAGGTATTTGCCGTCACGGAACCAGAATGTAGATGCTAATCCGTTGTTGTTGTGCGGATCATGTACCGTAAGTCGTGGATATGTTCCCTCGGTATTATCCGGACGCCATGCATTCTCAACTAAATAAACAGGTGAATTTGCACCCCCATTAAATGCTTTAGTATAAATCGTATTGTCATCATATCCATTGTAGTAAGTTCCGGTCATAGATACTTGGCAAATGGCTGCACCGGTAAATTGTACGTTAAAATCAAAACCATGCCAGTCGCCAAAAAGATTTAAGCCTGCAACCAATTCCGGACGGTTTGATTTTCCTACAAAAGCTTTATCCTGATAATCAACAATTCCATCACCGTTTAAATCAACATATTTTATATCGCCTGTACGTGGCTTTTCGCCAAAAGGCCAGGGTGAATTCTTAATTTCTTCATCAGTTTGATAGAGCCCGTCAGCAACCCAACCGTATAGAGTACCAACAGGTTTTCCTGTTATTTTGGCATAATCGGGAGTATTAGGACTATCGGGATAACGCAACCAACGGCTCTTTGCATACGTCAGATTTAAACTTGCACCGAAATTAAAGATGTTTTTTCCGTATCCGACATGATTTCGGTGAGTTAACGTAAGCTCAATACCTTTGGTATCTGTTTCTTTGTAGTTTTCGTATGATGGATAATATCCACCCATGGAAGGTGCAAAGTTTGACCCCATTGAGGTAAGAATGTCATAGGTATAAATGTAGAATGCATCAAATTCTGCACTCAATAACCCTTTCCACATGGTCAGGTCAAAACCTCCATTATAGGATAAAGTACGCTCCCAGGTCAAATTTGGATTTGCATAACCGGTTGTATATATCGAATTGACAAGATTCCCGCCAACTACTGTTGAATTTTCTCTAAAATCGTACGTATTCAGGTAAGAGTAAGCAGGAACTCCATCGTTACCAAGCATACCAACTGATCCTCTAATTTTGAGATTATTAATAAAACTATAATCTTTCATAAAATCTTCTCCTGACATTCTCCAGCCAACAGATAGTGAAGGGAAGAATCCCCAGCGTTTACCACCTACGTTTCCAGAGAATTTATAGGAACCGTCATATCGACCGGTAAACTCAGCCAGGTACTTGTCGTCGTAATCATACTTCATTCTGAAAACGTAGCCAATGCTTCTTGTTTCATTGCTTGAACCAGCAATAGGTTTGTCTGCACCCTGTGCAAACCCCAATTCGGGTAACGATCCGAACACCGGACTGGTGCTTTTTCCATAAGCAGCGAAACTATTTGATTTATAATCGCGAATTTCAGTTAAAACCATTGCATCTATATGTTGTTTTTTTGCAATTGTAGTGGCATAATTTATGCTTGCCTGTCCTACCAATTGAGTATATTCCGTATCACCTTCGCCTAACAAATAAAATGTATTTCCACGTGCATCAATAACTTTGTCAAAACTGATATCTGAAGTGGAAGAATCTGGAATTCTTGCCATTGAAACATAATACGGTGTGCTCAGATTTTTATTTCTGGATGTTTCAAAGTCATAAGAACCTGTCACTTTTAAGTTTAAACCTTTTATTCTGGGAACGTCATACTGCAAGCTGACATTCGATTGAATATCCTGATTGTATGTATTAAATTTTCCGGAATTATCTAAAGCTGCCAACGGACTGTTGGGTTGATTGCTTGCATTGGGTGTTGCAACGTACAACCCGTTGTTCATAATAGGCAGATATGGATGGCTATTAATAGCTTGATATACAATAGTCATCCAAGGGTCACCATTTGTGCCCTCTTCATCTACTCCCGATGCACCGGCTTCAAATCCTGGTCTTTGTGTACGACCGACCTGACCTGCTATACCAAGACTGAACTTCCAGTTTGTTGCAATATTGGCATCAATATTTGCACGCACATTATAGCGTTTATAAGTATAATTTTTAATGTTACCTGCCTGATCCATGTAACCCAGCGAAGTAAAGTATTTAATATTTTCAGTACCTCCTTGTATCGTTACACTATGTTGCTGATTTTTACCGGTTCCGAATATTTGATCCATCCAGTTTGTATTTCCCCAGCCATCAGTATCATCACCATTTGTCATTTTGGATATCTGTGATTGAGTGAAAACTGGGTTGCTTCCATCCATTTCTAATCCTTTGTTGTAATATAATGCATAAGTTGGACCGTCAAGAAATTTCGGAAAATTTGCATTCCGTGAAATACCCAATGAACCATTGTATGTAATCTGTGATTTACCTACTTGTCCTTTTTTAGTAGTAATAATTACCACACCACC
>JAFNAV010000102.1 GCA_017860345.1 Bacteroidota bacterium
GTTACTGCCATGAAGAAACCATTCTCTGCTTCGGCTTTGCATTATTCAGCGCAGGATTTGGCACGCACGGCTCACAGTTGTGATCTTGTACCCCGAAAGGATATAATTCTGTCTATTGATGCCCAACAACTAGGATTAGGAAACAGTAGTTGCGGTCCGGCTGTATTGAAGCGTTTTGCAATAGATAAAAAGGAACATACACTGTATTTCCGTATTTCTTCTGTAAATCATCAGTTGATTCCAGAAAAACTAGATAGATAAATAAATTAGATTCAGAATCAAGAAATTGATTCTGAATCTAATTAGATCATTTTACCATAATGCATTTGCGATCAACAATATAAACTCCGCGATCCAGTCCATTCAATGCATTTTTTCTTTGCACTTGCGAACGGAGTTTAATTCCTTCCATTGAGTAAACATCTACAAGTTTGTTGCTGTTATCATTATCAATAACAGGGATGCCGACTGAAGTCTCACCATCATTACTCAAATAAATATCCTTGATTTTTATGGCTGAACTACCTAACGACCAGAAGCCGATAATATAAAGATGTGAAGGATCACATTTAACATCTGGAGTTTTACTTTTCGATAAATTAGAGAGATCAACAGCCACCTTTAACTTGTCACCCATATCGTACATATAGCAATCTGTCCAATAATTAGACGTATCAAACAACCTGAACGAAGCTCCACATGTTTGTTTCTCGGCCAATTCCACTACAAGATATTTGTAACTTGAAAGATTTAACCCATTTGCATATTTCCAGCCACCAAATCCATATTGTGAAGTAGTAAGCGATTTAGTTGTTTCATCAAACGTGCCGGCTCCATAAATTGTAGAATTAAAAAGCTCACTTGTTAATGGGAACATTTCTACATTTACCTGAAATTGGCCACTTTGTATATTTCCTAATAAATCCTGATAGCTGAAATCAACCGTTGCAACACCATCGGCTTTAGCAATTATTTGTCCATTTACTATCGAGACAATATTAGACGAAGGATTACTATAAATAGCTTCATTCGTTACATCTTCTGTATGTCCGTCTAAATAATGAGCTGTAACTTTAAAATCCTTAGAAGTACCAATCAACATATTATATGTATTTTGCTCCACTGATACACTGCTTATTGTCATTTGATTCTTGGTAAACCCTACAAAAGAACTATCATAAAAAGTGTCTTCTGTAAATTGTCTTTCGGTACTAAACCAATCAACGTCAACATAACCACCTGTTTGGGAGGTTGCATAATTAAAGATGGCAAATCTATTACCTACAAAAACAGAAAGATTGTATTTCATGTCCAGTTCATTGCCAAACTTGTTATAGGTAACATTATCTGTACTGTAATAAAAGCTGGCCTTATTTGTACTGTAATTGGTTATTGCTCTTAAATAGATGATCGAATCACATGTTATTGGTTGAGAGAAATTAGCTTTGTTTCCGGTGTTCATCATTACAAGCTTCTTTGTTCTTCCCGAAACGGTTATTCCTATATAAGCATAAGGATCCTGAAATACTGCCAGGCCAGCTACATCGCCCTCTTTCATGTTTTGTACATCCATACGGATAGTTCCATAAGAATCTGTACTATTAGAGTATCCCAATATCCGTTGTGTTAATGTATTGGGAGCTCTTTGTAACGAATCAACGACATTAACTGTTTGCAAACGAAGAGAACCTGCTTTTTCCATCAATGACCATTTAGAGTCATCAGGATTGTGATTCCATTCCCATTGCATATCTAATTTGTAATTACGGAAATTGTCATTTGTGGGCAATGCCTTTATTATATAATCTTTTCCTACGTTAGGTTTCTTATAAGTTGTAACGCCGCTTCCGTTTACACCTACAATGGGCCAGTTATCAATCCAGCTTACCGGTTGTAAACTAGGTAACCGTCCATAAGCTCCTTTATCGGCAAAAAGCATAGTCCACCATTCTCCGGTTTGCGTCTGTATCAAAGCTCCCTGATGAATACGGTCACTATTAAAGACTTCTTTTTCATCATAGGGTCCAAAAATAGAAGATGACCTGAAAGCAACCTGAGTAGCATAATATCCTCCGGTTGTAGCATAAATATAATAATAACCATTGATTTTATACAGATGACTTCCTTCCGTTCCTGAATTATCTATGCCCGACTGTATGTTGCCAAATGTTATAGCCTGATCACGTATTACTTTAAAGTCTGAATCAAGTTCGGCTATGTGCAATTTGTTGATACCATATACAATATAGATTCTGTCATCGTCATCAAAGAAAAGACCTGCATCATAGAATGAAGTCGACAATTTCTTCATCGTCCAGGGACCTTCCGGATTAGTAGCTGTCAGCAAAAAGCTTCCCTCGTCCAGCGTATTGAAATGAAGATAATAAGTACCTTTATGATATTTGAGACTGCTTGCCCACTGTCCATGACTGTAACGGTTACAGCCGTCCAGGTTATAACAGGCAGAAGATTCAATTTTCTCCAATGGATTACTGCAATATTCCCAGTTTACTAAATCATAAGATTTTAATATCGTAGCACCGGGGAAGTTATGCATGGTAGTAGTCGACATATAATAAACATCGCCCACCCTTATCACATCAGGATCTGGAAAATCGCCGAAAATAACAGGATTAGTAAATGTTCCGTCGTTATTGTCGCTATTTGAACTATACACGAAATCCTGTCTCGGATAATCTTTTTTCGCATATTCCTGATACCATTGAAATGTTGGCCAGGGGCATGCTTCCGGATCGTTCAGAAAAACCAGATTATTAGCTGTGGCTACATTTGTGGCATCAAATTTAGCCATCAGGTGGGGCCATGTGAATATAAGCCAACTTACGTTACCGGCATCGTCCGTAATCTTCTTGAAATTGGCTCCGAAACCGTCTCCACCTGCTGTACCGGTAATATCTTTACCCCATGAGGAATTATATTTTTCCGGTGCCCAGTCCATTTCAGTAACAACTATCGGAGCAAAATCGGCCACAGGTTTTACCTGGGCATCCCATCCTTTCTGAAAGTTTGCATATCCTTGTCCACTGTTAAACCAACCCGGATAAACATGTACTGCATAGCCAATATTCTCTCCTTTAATGGGATTGACAGCGAATCCCTGATACAATGACTGATATCCTAAACCCGGTACCCAAAGAATATTGTCTGCACTGGTCCGTATTGCGTCAACAATCGTTTGAAAATATGTTTTCAGCTTATCGAAATGCCCTTGCGAACCGGCACCATAAGTACCGTCAGGACCAAGTATGTTTACAGGCTCGTTTGCCAGTTCAAACATAACATTGGGATTGTTTTTCAATTTAGGATGTTGAGCCACATATCCCCACACTTTTATCAGATATTGATTATATGCATCGCCCACGGCTATTTTTTCAGGACAAACACCGGGAGGACGCATAATGACATAAAGTCCTTTCGATATGGCATATTCAGCCATAGGGATAAACACATTGTCGAGTGCTGTTTTAAACCTTTCAAAGTTGAACGCCGAGATATCATTTTCACCGGAAACAGATACACCAGGGGTATTTGACCAGTATGGGTCCATGTGCATACGAATAAAGTTAACTTTCCAACCGGCAGTCATAATGCCATCAATAAGCCCTTTATTATAGTTCAGGCATCCTTTCACATCATAATTGGTCCAGTATTTTCCCTGCTCATTAAACCACGGAGAGTATGTTTGAGCAAAACCATGTAGATTTACTACATTACCATGGGTGTCTTTTAAATAACGTCCATCAACATGCAATCGAGGCATTGCTCCACCTA
>JAFNAV010000019.1 GCA_017860345.1 Bacteroidota bacterium
GGAGATAATAAAAAACCAAGCCTCCCTAAATCCCTCTGTTTATCCCGATAGCTATCGGGAGGAGGGACTTAAGAGAGCGGCGCGAGAAGCATCTGGTATATCATTTATCACTTATCATTTATAAAAAAACACCCCATTAAATCTCAATTTAATTATATTTTGCACGCGAAGGCGCCAAGCCGCTATGATTCAATATTTTTTAAACACAAAGCCACTAAGACACAAAAAACCCCTCCCACCCAAGAAAATGTTTGAAAAACATTTACAACTATGTGTTCTCGGTTTTTGAGAAGAAAAAGAAAAAACTATGTGGCACTATGTGGCAAAAACAACCCTCTCACCCAAGTAAATGTTTGAAAAACATTTACAACTATGTGTTCTCGGTTTAAGAGAAGAAAAAGAAAAATCTATGTGTATACTATGTGGCCAAAACAACCACCCGGCATCGCAAAGCCTCCCTCCCGATAGCTACCGGGATAAACAGGGGTTAGGGGACTCGATTTAGGGGGGGTCTCTTCATATTATAACAATTAATCAGTACCTTTGCCCGCAATCATAAAAAATGTTTGATTGCCATGAGTCTTGAGATTTTTACACTTATTTTATTTATTGGCGCCATAGCCGCAGGATTATTGGGTTCGCTTACCGGGTTGGGCGGTGGCGTGGTAATCATACCGCTGCTTACGCTGGGATTTGGTGTGGATATGCGTTTTGCCGTTGGTACAGCGCTGGTTACGTCCATCGCCACTTCGTCGGGAGCGGCAGCGGCCTACCTCCGCGAAGGGATAACCAATACACGTATAGGCATGTTTCTGGAAATTGCCACTACTACCGGAGCAGTATTTGGCGCTCTTATAGCTATATATATGCCTACCCATGTTATTGCTCTGATATTTGGCGGCATTCTTATTTTCTCGGCATTGATGACAGTGCGCAAAAAACACGAAAACATTGACTACCAGGCACCGGGCGACAAACTGGGGGTGAAACTAAAACTGAACAGCTCCTACCCTACCCCCAGCGGCGAAGTGAAATATAACGTACGCAATGTGGCGGGCGGATATTCGCTCATGACGGTGGCCGGCATAATATCAGGGCTGCTGGGCATAGGCTCGGGAGCGCTCAAAGTACTGGCTATGGATGCTACGATGAAAATACCGTTTAAAGTGTCGACCACTACCAGTAATTTTATGGTAGGGGTTACGGCAGCTGCCAGCGCCGTTATTTATCTGCAGCGTGGCTATATCGACCCCGGGCTGGCTATGCCCATCGTGCCGGGCGTGTTACTGGGAGCGTTTGTGGGTTCAAAAATTTTGATGAAAGTAAACGTAAGAACATTGCGACTGATATTCAGCTCGGTGATTACACTGCTGGCATTACAAATGATTTACAATAGTTTAACCGGTAAAATTTAAGAAAATGAGAAAATTATCTACACAACATGATATAGACCTTATGATTGGTAAATTGCTCAGAGCGGGCGTTATTACCGCATCGGTCATTACCATTCTGGGTGGCATTATCTACCTGTATCAAAACCACGGTACCATGCCCGACTATAAAGCCATACCCGGCCATCACGATTTATTTGAAGGGGCATCGCTATATCTGCGCGAAATATCAACCATACTGCCACAGGTTTTCCGCCTCGATGGAGCTGCCATCGTACAGCTCGGGCTGATTGTGCTGATAGCCACACCCATACTCCGGGTGCTGTTTTCGCTGGTTTCTTTTATTATCGAAAAAGACAAACTCTACATCGGTATCACACTTGTAGTGCTGTCTATTATTTTCATTAATATGATTTTTGGATTGCATTAGGTTTTTTATATCGTTGAAAAACAATTGATATACAGTCCGATACCGACTCCTAAAAACACTACTTACTGCGCTTCTGTTGCACACTTAAAATCAGAAAAAGATTCTCCCTGCCTTGAAATACATATCAGGGCTGAGGTGGTATTAGGTCCGCAACATCTTTTCTGTGTCGGAAAACAAGCCAAACCAGCGGTATCATCAGCAATCCCAAACCAATACACAACACCGAGCCCTCGAACCCAAAACCAGATCCATTGAGCAAACTACCTTCGGCAATAGTAAGTCGCATAACCGAATATCCGGTATTTCCGCTTACATTAAATCCCAAAACGGTTCCCTGCACAAAATTCCAACTAAAATGCAATGCAACCGGAAACCAAATATTTCGCGACAAAATATAGCCTGAACCCAAAAGAATGCCGGATATAAAAATAGACAGTAAGCCGATAAAACTTACATGAGAATTAACAATGTGCATCAAACTAAAAATTGCAGCCGAGAATAAAATGGCGATATACTTGTTGAACGACAATAACATATTACCAAGTACTGTTCCCCTGCAAAACAATTCTTCGGCCCATGCCACACAAACATAAATGCCTACCGAAAGTAAAAATGGCCTCCACTCGAAACCTCCATAAATAACACTGACATTGTCCAGCATAAGCACCAACAGAAAGCCAAAAACCATCATTCCGGCACCTAAAAGAAGACCCCATAAAGTATCATGAACCAAAAACCGAATATTAAAACCTAAGGATAAAAAGCTTTTTTTTTCGATACCCCGCCGGCACAAAATCACAACAAACAGCGTACCCAACAACGTACTCAACATCATAAAAAATTGCTGAAACGGAGTTTCTTCAAAATGCACACGATCTTGATTCATAATGTCATAGCCCACCAGCAATGCCGCAATAACCTGAAAAATCCCGACCACCAAAAACCATATAAAAAATGTTGGCAACAGATTTTTAATCCAAACAGAATTTGTTTTTTTACTTTCCATAGTTGTTTAGTTTTTAATTATTTGATGTTTTTAGAATAATATAGTCTATACTGACATGAGAGTAAGGCAGAACCGTTTAATATCCTGACGATTGCAACTTTGGTAGTAGTGTTCAAGCAATACGACTAAGCGCTGATAATTTAGCCGATAAGCAAATAAAACAGCCAACGAAAAAGTTTTGATTTTTTCGTTCTTTGAAACAAAGGTATATCCGGCCAGTACAACCCGCCAACCTGTAACTAATTACGAGTGCCCTCCTACAATGATTCTCATTATTTTGAGATTCAGCACCACAAAACGATACAGTTGCCACAAGATGTTTTTTCGCCAGAATATAGTACTTTTTGTGGGAAGCGGCGGATACGATTCATCATAGTATCCGCGTACTTGATTTTTTGCCATTTTATATGTCTTTTTTTGGAGTGATTGTTTCAACGATACTTTATTCAGGTATAAGCCACCAGAAAGGATAGCCTTTGGCTTTATGTATAAACATGTAATGTAAAAATAATTTAATCCAGTGACCAGCCAAGCCTGCTTCGCCTACAGTGTACGAAATATCGCGCCCCCACTGCGGATATTTTTCCCAGTTGGGGACTATAGGGAAAACGGTCATGGTGGCTGCACTACCCTTAATTAAACCAAAACCGGCCGACACCACACAAGCTGCACCCATCTCTCCCATAGAGGCTCTGTGCTTAAATTCAGTAGAGCCCTTTTTAATCATATCCACAATATTTAATGCCACAACTTTGCCTATTACGCCCGAAGGCATACCCGTACGGGGAGGAGCCGGTGTAATCAAAGTGCCATTGGGACTTTTCATGGGTTTTGATATCTGATGTGGTGGTGCAAAGGCAATACCCGGCGCAAATATATTTTTATACACCGGATTTTGGTATGTCGATGGCCAGTCAGATGTACCCCACTCTTCAAAAGGCTTAGCCGAATAATCAGCATCCACTTTCATAAAGCCCGAGGGAGCAAACAAAGCGGACGTGATATCGTCGCCCTGCTTATTAAAGGCTTTGATACCGGCTCCCGCAAACGCCGGTATTAGCATGGCAAAGTCAAAATCAATACTCTTGTATTCGCCATCGAGGGTTTCGTAGTAAATGGTGTGTTGTTCTACTTTATTTACGCCGGCTCTTTTAATCCAGTTAATACCATATTCGGCAAATATCGACTCACTGAAAACTTTAGTAGGGGTGATATATCCGCCACGTTTCACAAAGGCGCCGCCCATGCCAAAATCACCAATTTCGTATTCATTCGAAATCCAGGTTATCTCAGCCATTTTTTCCAACTTCAACTCCTTAAGCAAATGAGCCACATTGAGCGCATACTCAAAAGCCGCTCCCTGACAGGTAGCCTGAGGATGCCCTGTACCTATTACGAAACGAAGTTTTTCACCATTTTTCATTCGCTCAATACAGCTCTGCAAAGCGCTCCAGGTCTCTACAGCATGGTCGCAGGAACAGACTGAATGAGTAAAAAATTTTGGTCCAAGTCCTTCGGTAGCCTCAAAGTTTAGCTTAGGTCCTGTAGCGTTTACCAGATAGTCGTAGGTTACCTGACCGGTTTGTCCTTTATAATCGCCCCCGGTATATTCAATTTTTACAAACGGGTTTGCGGTATCGCCGTCGCCTTCCGGAAAAACAGCCAACGCTTTAGCCTGCATAAAGCTAATTTTCCATCGGTCGTACACGGGTTTCAATTTGAACCGCACTTGCTCAAGTTTCATTTTACCTACGCCCACCCAAATGTTCGACGGAATCCATTGGTAATACTCCGATGGGCTTACCACCACTACTTCGTGGTTTTTTCCAAGTTTTTGTTTGAGAAATGCAGCGGCTGTATGCCCAGCTATACCGGCGCCAAGTACTACAATCTTTGCCATAATATTTAGATTTTAAGATACTGCTACAATGACTTACAAAAAAGTACGCGACCAAATGTATTTATTTTTTTTGAAATAATTGCAAATCGGGAGCTGAAATACTATAAAAGATTTAGTTTTCGTATGGAATCCGCATCTCCAGGATAGCTATCGGGATTGTAAGCTCAATATTGATGTTGAAGCATCAATAAGTATGTGGTTGAATCTTAAATAAATTTCTAACTATGTGTTACTATCCGTCTTATATATTTAATTGAAATAATGTCTGTTATAGATTTAAACTTCACAAGTGAAATCGGCTGATTTTCAGCTGAATCAACCATATCCGCGATACGATTCATTTTTTGTTATATACTTAGGAAAAAACATACAAATACGTTTTGGGGAAGCTTCAGGGGGAATGGCTTGTTCCTTGCCTCCAAATCCAATCTTCTTATGTCTGATATTAGCGTATTTGCAGGTTTTATTTACTGTTTTTTACATTTCTTAAACTTACATCTGTAAAATTAATATCGCTTAAGCATCAAAGCTCTTATTTCTTGTTGAATAACCCACTATTTTTTTGTAGTTTTGTATCCCATTATCAAACGCTAAAACGGAATATGGAACGCAAACAAATCAAAAAAGCTTTAATCTCTGTTTATCACAAAGATAAACTCGATATTATTATTAAAAAACTTCATGCCGAAGGGGTTGAATTTATCTCTACCGGAGGCACTCAGTCTTTTATTGAATCGCTCGATATTCCGTGTAGCGCGGTGGAAGATCTTACCGGTTATCCCTCCATACTGGGTGGCCGGGTGAAAACACTTCATCCGAAAGTTTTTGGTGGCATCCTTTCGCGCCGGGAGCTGGCTCAGGATGCTCAGCAACTGAGCGAATACGAAATCCCGGAAATTGATCTGGTTATAGTGGACCTCTACCCTTTCGAAGCCACTGTGGCTGCCGGAGCCGATGAGCCTACCACCATCGAAAAAATTGACATCGGCGGCATTTCTCTTATCCGCGCTGCAGCCAAAAATTTCAAGGATGTGGTAATTGTTGCTTCGCAGGATCAGTACGAACCATTTCTGGACCTGATAACAGCCAACGGTGCAAGCACCACGGTAGAAGAACGCCGCTGGTTTGCCAAAGAGGCTTTCGGCGTTTCATCGCATTACGATTCGGCCATTTTCAACTACTTCGACGGCGAAGAAAAATCGGCCTTCAGACTAACAGAAAATACAGCCAAAATACTCCGCTACGGCGAAAATCCTCATCAGCGAGGCGTGTTTTTTGGCCGGTTCGACGAAATGTTTGAGCAGATACAGGGCAAAGAAATTTCGTACAACAACCTGCTTGACATTGACGCAGCCGTGAATCTGATTAACGACTTTGATGATATTACATTTGCCATACTGAAACATAATAATGCCTGCGGTATTGCATCGCGGCCTGTACTGGTTGATGCCTGGAAAGACGCGCTGGCCGGCGACCCTGTTTCGGCTTTTGGTGGCGTGCTGATTACCAATGCCATTATCGACAAAGATACGGCCGAAGAAATGCATAAGATTTTCTTTGAAGTGGTAATTGCTCCCGATTATGATCTGGAAGCTATCGAGATACTAAGCCAGAAGAAAAACAGAATTATCTTGATTCTGAAAAACTCCAAACTTAAAACCCAGCAAGTGCGTACACTGCTCAACGGAGTACTGGTGCAGGACAAAGATACACATACCGAAACCGCTGAGGATATGAAAGTGGTTACAGCCAAAGAGCCTTCGGAACAGGAAGTGGAGGATATGATATTTGCCAACAAGGTGGTAAAACATACCAAATCGAACGCCATAGTGCTGGCAAAAAACAAACAGCTTTGTGCCAGTGGCGTAGGTCAGACTTCGCGGGTGGATGCTTTGGTGCAGGCCATCGAAAAAGCAGGGTCGTTTAACTTCGACCTTCATGGCGCTGTAATGGCCTCGGATGCTTTTTTCCCGTTTCCCGATTGTGTACAAATAGCCTCCGAAGCCGGCATTACAGCGGTAATACAGCCGGGTGGCTCTATCAACGACAGCAAATCTATCGACTCGTGCAACGAAAACGGGCTTTCGATGGTAACTACAGGATACCGGCACTTTAAACACTAAAAGATAGCGGCAAAAAGGGATAAAATTATTATCCGGATTCCCATTTTCTGTTTTCCAAAAACCGGTTATCTGTTGTATTTTAATATCTTTTTAAACAAAATGTCAGTATATTTGCATAAAGTATCAGACATTTATTATATTTTTGAATTTACGAAAACAAGTTGACTAAAAAATATGGGATTATTTTCATTTACACAAGAAATAGCTATTGACTTAGGAACAGCCAATACAATTATCATTCATAATGATAAAATAGTAGTTGATGAACCGTCGGTGGTTGCTCTCGACAAGCGCACTGATAAACTTATTGCCATTGGCGAAAAAGCCCGCCAAATGCAGGGTAAAGAAAACGAAGGTATCCGTACCGTACGTCCGTTGCGCGATGGCGTGATTGCCGATTTCTATGCTGCTGAACTCATGATACGTGGGATGATTAAAATGATTCCTACCAAAAGTCAGCTGTTTTCTCCTTCGCTTAAAATGGTGGTGTGTATACCTTCAGGTAGTACCGAGGTAGAAATTCGTGCCGTTCGCGACTCGTCGGAACATGCCGGTGGACGCGATGTGTACATGATATACGAACCCATGGCTGCCGCTATTGGTATCGGTATCGATGTGGAAGCGCCTACAGGCTGTATGATTGTGGATATAGGTGGTGGTACTACCGAAATTGCGGTGATTTCGCTCGGTGGTATTGTTTCCAATAAATCTATCCGTATTGCCGGCGACGACCTTACTACCGATATTGTGGAATATATGGGACGCATGCACAACATCAAAGTGGGAGAGCGTACTGCCGAAATGATCAAAATTAATGTTGGCGCCGCACTGACCGACCTTGAGGATGCACCTGAAGACTATATTGTACGCGGGCCTAACCGCATGACGGCTTTGCCTATGGAAGTGCCGGTATCTTATCAGGAAATAGCTCATTGCCTCGAAAAATCCATCTCGAAAATTGAAGCGGCTATCCTGAGCGCTCTGGAACAAACTCCTCCTGAACTTTATGCTGATATTGTTCAGCGCGGTATTTATTTAGCTGGTGGCGGAGCTCTGTTGCGTGGCTTAGACAAGCGTCTGACCGATAAAATCAACATCCCGTTCCATATTGCCGATGATCCGCTTCGTGCTGTAGCACGCGGTACGGGTATCGCTCTGAAAAATGTAGATAAATTCTCATTCTTAATCCGATAAAAAAATTCTGCAAAGCGGTAAGTATAAGGTCTGGTATTACACAGTCAATATCCTCTATACTTACCGTTTTTATATATCGAATCCTTTTTCTCCAGTATGCGAAACCTCATAAACTTTCTGATTCGTTATAGCGTGATGATATTGTTTCTGTTTCTGGAAGCTATATCGTTTGCTCTGGTTGTCAACAACCGGGATTATCAGAAAAGCGTGTTTTTGTCGTCGAGCAATACGCTGGTGGCCAATATGTACGAAGCAAGCAATTCGGTAGTGGAGTTTTTCAAACTGAAAGCAGCCAACGAAAATCTGGCTGAAGAAAACACCGCTCTCAAAAACGAAATTATAGCCCTGCACAACCAGTTGGCTACATTAATGCCTCAGAAAAAAGACTCCATCAGATTCCGCATTCCCCCCGAAATGGAGTTTACCTATATATCGGCCAAAGTAACCAACAACTCTACCAACCGCCTGCAAAATTATATCACCTTAAACAAAGGAAGACGTGATGGCGTAAGGGTGGATATGGGCGTGATAAGCGACGAAGGTGTGGTTGGAATTGTAAAAACGGTTTCGGACAAGTACTCTGTGGTGATACCGGTATTGAACGAAAAGCTGAAAATTAATTGCAAGTTTAAAAAGAATAACTACAGCGGACCGCTGGAATGGACCGGCGAGGACTACCGCTTTGCCAGGCTCGATGACATTGCCCGCCACGTAGAGTTCTCGTTGGGCGATACGCTGATTACCAGCGGATACGCCAACAACCTGCCCGAAGGAATTCCCGTAGGAACCATCGATAATTTTAAAATAAAGGAAAGCGATGCTTATTACAACATCAAAGTGAAACTGGCTGTCAACTTCCGTACACTTTCGTATGTAAAAATCATCGATTACAAAAATTATAAAGAACAAAAAGCTGTAGAACAAAAAGCCGCCGAAGATTAAATGCTAAGAGTAATTCAAAATATATTTCTGTTTATCATTCTGGTGCTGGTACAGGTACTGGTGCTGAATAATATCCAGTTTTTGGGTTTTGTAAATCCATACATCTATATTTTGTTTGTACTTTCGCTTCCCGTGCGGATGAAACGCTGGCTAACCCTTATTCTGGCTTTTGTACTGGGGCTTACAATCGATTCGTTTTCCAACACCCCCGGTATGCATGCCTTTGCTACAGTGCTCATAGCTTATCTGCGCAATGGCATTATTCACCTTTTTACCTCTATCGAAGAGGGTAATAACCCCATTCCTTCGTTTTATTCGTTCGGTGTGGGCGCGTTTGTAAAGTATGTGGTGATTATGGTTATCATCCATCACTCGGCGCTTTTTTTACTCGAATCTTTCTCTCTGACCAACATTTGGTTGGTATCGCTGAAAATTATAATCAGCTCCTTTGTAACCATACTGATGATTCTGGGTATAAAGTCAATGTTCAAAAAATAAAGTCAAGGTTATGATTAACGATCAACTTCAAAACCGAAGAACTATAATCGCCATTATTATGTCGGTTGTAATTATCGTGTACATCATACGGCTTTTTTCATTACAAATTCTGGAAAGCAAATATAAAGAAGGCGCTGATAGCAACGCTTTTCTGAGAAAAACGCTCTTTCCGCCCCGCGGACTGATATACGACCGCAACCATACCCTGCTTGTATACAACAAGCCTGCTTATGATATAACGCTCATTATGCGCGAAATTCATCAATTAGACACGCTCTCGCTCTGTAAAGATCTCAATATCTCAAAGCAATACTTTATTCGCAGGATAGCGGATATTAAAAACAGAAAGAAAAATTCCGGGTACTCCTCGTACACCCCGCAGGTGTTTATGACCCAACTGGGTATCGAAGATGTGGCTACTATACAACAATCGCTTTACAAATATCCGGGATTTTACATCCAGAACCGTACCCTGCGCGAATATGCTTTCCCTAATGCAGCGCATGTGCTGGGTAATATTGGCGAAGTATCGCAACGCCGTATAGAGATGGACGACTATTACAAGTCGGGAGACTATGCCGGGCGCGACGGGATAGAATATACCTACGAAAAGGCGCTCAGAGGCGTAAAGGGCGAGGAAATTCTGCTTAGAGATGCCAAAGGGCGTATCAAAGGGAAATATGAGGATGGGAAAAAGGATATCGCTCCTAAAGCAGGCCAAAACCTTACGCTTACCCTCGACATCAAACTACAGATACTCTGCGAAAAACTTATGGCCGGAAAAGTAGGTAGCATTGTAGCCATTGAACCGCAAACCGGCGAAATTCTGGTTATGGTATCCAACCCGGCCTTTAACCCTTCCATTCTGGTGGGGCGCCAGCGGTCAAAAAACTATATGGAGCTACTGAACGACCCAACCAAGCCGCTTATGAACAGAGCCACACAGGCACTATATTCGCCGGGGTCGTCTTTTAAAACTATTCAGGCATTAGTGTGCCAGCAATTAGGTGGCATTACCGAACATACGATATTTTCGTGCAACGGGCCATCGTCGTCGCCCATCAAATGTACGCACCACCACGGTTCGCCCGTAGGGCTGCTCAATGCTATCGAGCAGAGCTGCAACCCATACTTCTGGAATGCATTCAGAAGCACCATCGAAAAAGACGGATATGGCAAAAAAAATATAAACTTCCGTACCAATTATGATAAATGGGTAGAGGCCATTAAAAGTTTTGGGTTAGGCGAGAAATATACCGACAGCGACCTCTACGAACAATCGCGCGGATATATTCCCACGCAAAACTATTACAACAAAGTATATAAAGCCGAAACCGGATGGCGCGCTATAACCATACGCTCCAATTCCATTGGTCAGGGCGAAATACTGGCTACGCCTCTACAGCTGGCCAATTCCATGGCCGCCATAGCCAATTACGGACATTATGTAACACCGCACCTTCTGAAATGCGACTCGCTGAAATCGAAGGTTCACAATACTTTGGTAGATAAAAAATACTTTCCGGTAGTATTCGAGGGTATGTCCCGGGTATTTGAATCGGGTACTGCCCGCTCGTCGCGTATCGAAGGCATAAGCATGTGCGGTAAAACCGGTACCGTACAAAACAGCCATGGTAAAGACCACGCATTCTTCGTAGGTTTTGCTCCGCGCGAAAATCCTCAGATTGCTATTGCCGTAGTGGTTGAAAATGCCGGATTCGGCTCAACTTATGCCGCTCCTATTTTTAGCTTAATGGTAGAACAATACCTGAAGGGTAAAATAGAACGTACCGAGTTAATGGATAGAGTTACCAACACTGTTACTAATAAAAATGTCAAAGAACGTTAGTTTAAAATATTCGCTCGACTGGACTACCGTATTTTACTACGTAGTGCTGGTTTTTATGGGCTGGATAAGCATCTATGGCGCAAGCTACGACTTAGACCAAACCAGCATTTTTGATTGGGAACAACGAGCCGGAAAACAGTTTGTATGGATACTTACGGCTTTTGGTTTGGCTGGCATGCTCTTGTTGGTCGACTACAAGATGTACAATTTCTTTGCCTATTTTATCTACATATTTACAATATTCCTGCTCATCGTCACTATTTTTATTGCCCCTGATATAAAAGGTTCCAGATCCTGGCTTGTGCTGGGTCCGGTAAGCTTTCAGCCGGCCGAATTAGCCAAAATGGCCACCTCGCTGGCACTGGCACGTTTTATGAGTTCGTATAACTATAAGCTCAAAAACTGGAAAGACTTACTTCCGCTGGCCATGTTTATCGCGCTTCCTTTTGCTCTGATTATACTTCAGAAAGAAACCGGATCGGCGCTCGTTTTTGCGGCCTTTTTGCTCATGCTCTATCGCGAGGGAATGAATGGTATCGTATTGCTGTTGGGGGTTTTTGCGGTCATCTTGTTTGTTATCGTTATCCGCTTTAGTGTAGTTCCTGTTTTCGACAATCAGGGCTCTCTGGGTTTCCTCGTAGCCATGGGGATTATCATGCTCATGCAATTTATTTATGCCTTCTTTTTTGCCCGACACCGCAAAGAAGCCGGATACATGATTGCCGGCGTAGCTTTGGTTACAGCGGTTTCATTGTTGATAAACGTTTGGTTTGTCATTGATTTTGAAATACTCTCGTTGTTAATGGTAGTAGCTACCTGCGTATACTGGGTTTTTGTGGAACTGTTTACCCGGTTCAAAAAATACTGGATGATTATTGCCATATCGCTCGGGTCGGCTGCTTTTTGCTTCTTTGCCGATTATTTTTTCAACAATGTACTTGAACCACATCAGCAAATTCGTATTAAAGTATTGCTTAATATGGAAGATGACCCTACCGGCGCGGGTTACAACGTAAACCAATCCAAAATAGCAATAGGCTCAGGCGGGTTTTGGGGAAAAGGCTTCCTGAACGGCACGCAAACCAAACTGAAATACGTTCCGGAGCAGGATACCGACTTTATTTTTTGTACCGTAGGCGAAGAACATGGTTTCTGGGGTTCCACTCTGGTTTTGGTGTTTTACTGGCTTCTTTTGATGCGGCTGCTGCGTATTGCCGAGCGCCAACGCGAAACCTTTAACCGCGTTTATGCCTATTGTGTAGCCAGTATTTTCTTTTTTCACCTCATGGTTAATATAGGGATGGTACTGGGTATAATGCCTGTTATCGGTATACCTTTGCCGTTTTTTAGTTACGGCGGGTCTTCGTTATGGGGATTTACCATCTTGCTTTTTATACTACTCCGGCTCGATGCTTCGCGCGTTGAACGTATGAGATAATACGGTTTACGGCCTCAGAATTCCCACTTAATCAGAAACCTTACATCGGTAGATCGGTTTCCGCGTATCTGCTCAGTACCGGTACCTGTGATTTCCCTGTCGTCGGAATAGGTGGTCTGAGCTATTTTCATCCATACCGTTAGTTGCTTATTTATTTCATAACTCATATTCAGATAATAACGAGCCCCTACGCCATAAAATGCCGGTATCGAAAAAGCATAAAGTATATCCTTCTCGTAAGCATACAAACGGTTGTCGTATACCGCAGCGTCGAAAAAATGATAGCGCACATCAACTTTCAACGGAATGGTCCGAAACGTATAGCTAAGATCCTGCAAAGCCATTATACCGTAACTGTACGGGTGTAAGCCCTCACGTGCCATATTACCTTCTATTACGTTGCGAAAAGAAAAACTACCAATGGAGTACGAAAGCTGATAGCGGGCCGAACTTTTTTCAGCCGTGGTAACAGATGTAAGCGGTGTAGTACTGCCCGATACGTTCTGCTGTTGCTTTTCTGTTTTTATTCTCCATTGCATACTTATGTCGCGGCGGGGAGCATATTCGAGCAGAACCAGATAATCTTTGCCCACCGATGGTATATCAGTACCATAGCGGGGCCAAAGAAACTTATAATTGTCGGCATAAGCCGATATTTTCCATCTTTTAATGGGTCTTACTTCTGTAGCAAGATACAAAGCTCTTTGGTTACCAACACGCGAACCTTCGGAAAAAGCCCTGCTGAAATACGCATCGTACGATGGCGAATAATACCTGAAAAGCATCAGCAGGTTTACCCGCGACACCGGAGCAAAGGTGCATCCGTTGATAGTTGCCACTGATTTGGAGCCGGTAGATGCCGTTTCTCCAAAAAAATAAAACTTATTCCACCTGAATCTGTAATTGAATCCCAAAGAGAACTGACGGTTGCCCCTGAAATAAAAATAATTATATAAAGCAGAATCCGGCTCAAGCTTATGATCCAGTTTGAGATAGGCCGCTGTAAACCCTATCTGAAGATTTTTTTCCATATATCCGGCATTGAAACCAGCCGATTGCTGCCATACCGTATGCTTCTTTTCCAGCTCATTGGCAGTTCGGTGTAGTCCGGTGCGGTATACCGACGCAAATGCGCCGGCCGCCGTATCGCCATCTATCTTTTTGGCCGAATAAAATGCCGTAATATCCAGTTTTTTGTATTTAAACGTTGCTCCTGCTCCGCGAAAAAAGTTAATCTCGTCAGTTGAGCTGTATTTTTTCAGACCCGTGGTACGCTGCGCAACATTGAGTACATATGACGACTTGCCTACACTAAAGCCCGAACCAAACACCAGCCCTTGTCCAAACGAAGCACTGTAATCCCCCAAAACAATAGTTTTAAAAAGTCCCGTATTGTTAATTTGTGCATGAAAGGAATAAAAGTCGTAACCTTTATTTTTTTTAGTCCAAAATGGCTCGCCGGCATCTTTTTCGAGCGTTACTCCCAAAGCCAACCTGTCCTTGTATCTAAACTTATATTTTATTGAATTATAAAGCGAAGAACCCAAATATGGTTTTTCACCGGCATCATTGGTTTCATAGCCTGTTTTCTTCTCCAAATCTCTGTCGAGTCTCAGAAAAACATCATTTTTTCCGTACTTCAACACATTTTTCAGGTTCAGCTTATTCTCTTTGGCAGCAGCATCGCCAAGGGTTACAAAAGGGAGCATCCGGCGTACATCAGTCATATCCAGCCCATCAACAAGTTGCAGCTCATAAATACTATGCATCTGTCCGAATTTATAAAGATAAAAAAGAATATTCTCAACCTGCAAAGCCGATAGAAAAGGCATCTTTTCGAGCTCTTCTTTGGTAGCTGTGTTGATGGCTATCGGGTTCTGAGCCAGTTCCATCAAATCATTATAAAATGATTCATAATCAATACTTTGCTCTGTTTCGGCCGTATATTGCTCAAAAATATCAGCAATAATACGCTCAATGGTTTCGGCCGGCTTTTCTTCCTGAGCTGCCAGCCCCATACACAAATTTAAAAGTATTATACACAGATAAATACGCTTCATACTCTTTCAGTTGGTTTATTTTTTAAAGACGTATTTTAATCTGGCTATACTTACCAGCCCCAAAAGTGGATGCAATTCGCCATTAATTCCGAAAACCAGCGACCCCAAACCAGCATCAACTCCCACACATGGAACCAAATATCCTGAATCGTAAAAACCTATTTTGGCGGTAAAAGCATTCATAATCCGGTAATCGGCTCCAACAGCCAAGGTGTATAGCGAACTTATTTCCTTATCGGCCTGCAGGCGCATTCTGAAATCGTCGGAAAAGCAATACTGCATCCCTAAACTGAATACAGAGGGGATTTTTTTCAATGAGTTTTCCTTTACAATATGGGTTTGAAAAGGATTGAAGGTGCTAAAACTGAGGTTGATTTGCTCTGTAAGGCGCACATCCAGGCCCACCTGTGGAAAAAATGCTCCCTGATAGCGGTTTCGTGCAGCAAAATAGGCCGTGAGATAATCTAACTGAACGCCTATAGAAAAACGATTGGAAAAACTGCGGGAGAAAACCACACCGAACAATATTTCGTTGTAATACTTATAACCGCTGTACGAGCCCGAAAACGACACGTTGATAAGCTTAGTGGGCAACGCCATGTATAAACTTTTGGTAGAAAGCTGGGATAACAGATAGCGATTTTCGTACTGCGCAGCCACCTCGGTAGCACCAAGATAGCCCAAATGAGCTGGATTAGAAAATGGGGCATACTCGGTAATATCTGCTACCGATGTTCCTGCTATGGATAATGACGAGGGAGTAACCGGCGAAATTTGACAAAAACAAACCGGGAAAATAAAAACAGCTATCGCTGCCGAAAAAAATAATTTCATAGCCATTAAGTGTTTGTGGTTAAAAATAAAGCAGGAAACAAGTTTTCAAATATATAAAAAAATTGCTACACTGATTATATTTTTATAAAGATTTCATTTATATCTTTATATTAATTAATTTGACATAAAAATTATGTAAAATTTTGATTAAATAAAAAATTTAATTAATTTTGTTTCAAAAGCTAATTTGTTTTGTTTATATTAATTACTATTATAAAATGAATCTGATAAGCACGTTACTTTCAAAGTTTACAAAAGAGAAAAAAAAGGAGAAGCCCTCCGAAAAGAGTATAATTCGCCAAAAAATCCGCCAAAAAAAGGGATTAATAGCCGATGCCGAAAAAGAAAAGCAGGTTTCGCTCGTGTTCGAAAAAATAGAAGCTTTACCTGAATTTATCAATGCAGAAACTATTATGATGTATTGGTCTATGCCCGATGAACTGTCAACTCATAATTTTATTATCAAATGGAGTAAGAAAAAGCAAATTCTGCTCCCTGTTGTAAAAGATGATGTGATGCTTGTTAAGCCATTTTTAAGTAAAGAAGAACTTACGCAGGGAAGCTACGGTATTTGGGAACCCTCGGTACAAAACGAATTTGTAAATAAAATTGATCTGGTTATTGTGCCGGGTATTGCTTTCGATAAATTTAAATGCAGACTTGGCCGTGGTAAAGGTTACTACGACAGATATTTTATGATAAACCGGATAACCAAAATTGGTATTGGATATGATTTTCAACTACTTGACAGAGTTCCAACCACCCAAACCGATATAAAAATGGACATGATAATTACGGCTTACCGAACTATCAGCTAATCTTGCCATTCCGGCCAAACCATTCCAATGCCTCCGAAATAGCTATTTCAAGCTTTTTTTGAGGCATTTTCAATTCTGTTATACATTGTTGCGAATCATAATATTCGCGTATGGTGAGCTGGTTTAAATTCATGCTGCACACTTCTGTCCTGATACCGAGCAAGCGAAGCAAATCTCCTGCTTTACCAACCATTTCGAGCAAAAAATCGGGCAACTCAATCATTTTTTGATGGTATCCCCCTACCCTGCTTTGTATTTTATAAAACTCGCCGAAGCTCAGATTTTCTCCGGCTGCCAAATATCGCTTACCATTGACACCCATCGTCAGAGCGTTGCAAACAGCCGTTGCTACATCAGTAACCGCCACAAAACTCTTGCCCCCACGCGGAACGAACATCCATTTTTTCCGATAACCCATCAACATCAGTTTGCCTGAACTTGGCTTCGTATCAAAAGACCCTATCATAAAAGCAGGATTGATGATAATGACATGCATACCATCGCCAGCAGAAAAATCGATGAACCGTTTTTCGGCCTCAACTTTGCTACGGGCGTAAAATGATTGGGTAAAAGGAAACTGAATCGGTGATTGCTCATTCGAATTACTTTCTTTTGTTCCGTAACCAATGGTATTCGCAGTACTTATAAATACTATTTTTTTTATTCCAATTTCTTTTGCTGTATTTATAATCATCTCACTACCAACTACATTAACAGATCTGTAATCATCGTAGTGTAATAAATCTGTAGCTGTAACAGCAGCTATATGGATAATGGCATCGCAACCCGCAGCAGCTACCTGCAATTGCCTTTCAGTAGTAAAATTTCCTTCTACAACTTCAATATTATCCAGATTAAAATAAATATTTTTAAGGCTGCGAACAATAATTTTCACATCTTCTCCGCGCTCTAAAAGTTGCATTACTACATGGTGTCCGAGTAAACCATTAGCGCCTGTTACAAGTATTTTCATACGTAAATAATTGTTTTTTTAAAGGTCGTATGGAACTCGCATGTCAAATTTTCACTGTCTTTGGTGAATACTCGTATTCATGCTCGTTTCATTCTAACAACAAAATTATATATTTTTATCTAACAAAATCTATTTATAAGTAGAATAGAAATAATATGGCATTGCAATAAACAAAAAAGTGATGACTTAAAAAAAAGCCACCACTTTTATGATAATTTTCAGGAAACACTTCGTTTCCAGTAGTTTATTATTTCAAATATTTGGAAATCAGATTGTCGACCGAGAATTTTCCACTACCCGAAATCATAAGTGCCAATGCCAGACCCAATACAAGGATAAAATATTCCATGCCTTCGCCTGCCTGAGCTCCAAACCAGTTCATAAAGAAGCCGTTATCTACGTGACCTCCAAGGAACATGGCACCACCCAATGTCAGAAAAATTGAGAATGCCATAAACCGGGTTCCTGCTCCAAGTATCACACCGAGAGCACCAACAAACTCAGCCAAAATAACCATTACAGCAAGCAACCATGGCATTCCCATACCCTGAAAAGCCCCCACTGTGGCTTCAAAGCCATAACCTCCAAACGAACCAAGCGCTTTTTGCATGCCATGTGGCAAAATAACTACTCCAAGCGCTAAGCGCGATACTAATAATGACCAACTTGTGGTATCTGTTGCAAAGAATTTTTTAATTAATGTGTTCATAATAAATAAATTGATAATATTGATTATTTAATTGTTTGCCAAAATAGGCGTTATTAAGATGTATAGTTTATTACTGCATAGGAACTTCCATCAGTAGCAGTTTGCTATCTGTATTTATTTTTATATCCAGTTTGTCGGTATCCCATATTCCCATACCATCTCTGCGATGAAGTGTGGTATCGCCTATGGTTACTTCGCCTTCGATTACAAAGGCATATACGCCCGATTCTTTGCGTTTTAACTCATAACTTCCCTCCCACCCTTTGGCGAGGTCGCCAAGGTTAAACCAGGCTTGCTGATGAATCCACATACCTTCTGTTGTAGCTCCTTCGGGCGAAACGATTTGATAAAACTCATTGGGTTTTTTTATGGTTTCGTAAGAAATCTGTTCATAACGGGGCTTTACATTTTTTTTGTCAGGAAAAACCCAGATCTGAAGTAATTGAGTGTCTTTGTCTTTGTTTGGATTATATTCGCTGTGGAAAACTCCTGTTCCGGCACTCATCACTTGTATTTCGCCGGATTGGATTACACCTTTATTTCCCATGCTATCTTTATGTTCCACATCGCCCCGTAGGGGTATGGTTACAATTTCCATATTATCATGCGGGTGCATTCCAAAGCCCTGACCACCAGCAATCCAGTCGTCGTTCAACACCCTGAGCGCTCCGAAATGAATTCTTTCGGGGTTGTAATAATTTGCAAAACTAAAGGTGTGGTGCGTATCTAACCAACCATGATTGGCGTGTCCGCGCGTTTCTGCTTTATGAATAATCGTTTTCATATCGTCATTTTTTATATTTGTTTTTTGACGATACAAAATTACAGCCTTATGCTATCAACTTTATTAAAGAAATCAGGAGTATGATTGCAAAAATCAGGGCTATGCCCCTCATTTTAGCTACTTTTCTAATTTAGCTACAAAGAAATCGGCACTCTGTGCCTCAGATATTACCATTTCGTTGAGGGGCGTAGCTCCGATTTCTTTGTAGAATACAAATTTAGCCTACATTTTTTGAGCGCCGTAGGTGCGATTTCTTAGTTTTGATAAAGATTACATATATTTGCATTTACAAACCCTTAATTTTGATATAAATATCTTACCATGGCAAACACCTATACCCAACTTTACGTACAAATTGTATTTGCAGTAAAAAACAGAGAAAACATCATTTCAGAAAAAATTCGTTACGAATTAGAAAAAATTATGTGCACTATTGTTACCGATAAACAATCAAGACCATTAGCGGTATATTGCAATCCGGATCACACACATATATTGGTTGGCTTACACCCAGCAATTTCGGTATCGGCGATGGCCGAAGCTATAAAATCCGGTTCATCCGGCTGGATAAATCGCGAAAAAAAATTTTATGGGAAATTTAGCTGGCAAAGTGGTTATGGTGCATTTACTTATTCAAAGTCGCAAATTGATAGCGTTGTAAAATACATTCAAAATCAACCGGAGCATCACAAACATAAGACATTCAGGGAGGAATATTTAGAATTTCTTGAAAAATTTAATATTAGGTTTGATCAACAATATTTATTTGATTGGTTTGAATAAATATTTTCTGTTGACTAAAAATCATCTTAAAATTTTTTTTTGGATAAATATTAATTTTCAATAAGTCTTTTACATTACTCGTATAGAATTACGGAATTCGGTAGGAGTGAGGCCGGTAGTTTTTTTGAAAAAATTATTGAAATGAGCTGATTCATCGAAACCCAAATCGTATGATAATTCTTTGCTACTCAGATTAGTAAACAACAATGAACGCTTGGCTTCAATAATCAGTTTACTTTGGATATGCTCTTTGGCCGATTTACCCGTTATGCTTTTAACGGTTTTATTCAGATAATCGGCTGTTACGGCCAGCATATCTGCATAGTCCGACACCAAATGATGAGTTACATAATGCTTATTGAGCAGGCGTTTAAACGCTCGTAACAGGTGATTGGTAGTTTCCAAAAACTGAGGATTATTCTCTTTTTGTAACGAACAATGATTATTGCTTTGAATAAGAAAAAGCTTTATAAGTGAACCTATGGCTTCGGTTTTATAGTTTTGTATTTGCGAAAAAAGTTCTATTTGAGATATAATATTAAGATATACAGGCATTTGAATTTCGTTAATAGCAAGAGGTGGTGATTGCCCGTAATCATTAAAAAGATAAATATCGTTCACCAATTTTTCGGGGATGGAATTGGCTACCAAAAATTCTTCGGTAAATGACATTACCCAACCTTTAGGATGTGAGTGAAAAAGAAGTTGGTGCATTTGCCCTGGAAGAATGAAAAAAATGCTGTTATCTTCCACTTTATACTCCATAAAGTCCACATAATGAATACCTTCACCTTTTTCTATAAAAATAATGGCATAATAAGCATGCCGATGTGGTGAATCAGATTCACCCGAATCGCTAAAATATACTTCTTCAAGTTTTTTAAGCACAAACATTTCATTTTCAGCCCCATTATCCTTAAAAGTATATGTTTTAATCTCGCTATGTGCCATATTATTCTTCGTTCTGTATTATATAATAACAACCGGGTATGATAAAAATGTTTTAAAAAGAAGATATTTATTATCAATTTTTTTGAGTATGAATTATCTTTGCAGGCAAATTTACTAAAAATGAAGCAAAATATTGTATTACTTACCGGTGCAAGCGCCGGTATTGGCAAATCGGCCGCTGAACAACTTATGAACAAAGGTAACATCGTTTATGGTGCATCAAGGAGTGGGGGAGAGGCGAAAGAAAATAAAGAAAGCGGTGGTAAAATTATCCCTGTAAAAATGGATGTAAATGATGAAGATACTATTAAAAAAGTAATACAACAAATTATAAATGAACAGGGTAGGATAGATGCTGTGGTTTGTAATGCTGGTAATGGTATAGCAGGATCTATTGAAGATACTTCTATCGAAGAAGCTAAATACCAATTCGAAACCAATTTTTTTGGCGTACTAAAAACCATTCAGGCTTGTTTGCCTGTTTTCAGAAATCAAAACTATGGTAAAATAATTACGGTTTCGTCGGTAGCTGGTATTATTCCTATTCCATTTCAGGCTTTTTATTCGTCAGTAAAAGCTGCATTACTTATTTTTATGAATGCCCTGGCACTGGAAGTAAAACCCTATGGTATTCAGTGCTCTACCATTCTGCCAGGCGATACTAAAACAGATTTTACTTCCTCAAGAAAATATACCAAAGCATCGCAAACCGAAAATTCTGTATATTTAAAGAAAATGAAAGCTTCGGTGAGCCGAATGGAAAAAGACGAACAAAATGGAATGGATCCGGCCGATGTAGCTAAAGCCATAGTATGGCAAATTACTCATAAAAAAGTTCATACCTTTTATGTAACGGGTATCCAGTATCAAATTATTTATCACTTATTCAATGTTTTACCTACTGATTTCCGGCTTTGGGTTATAGGTAAATTATACGCATAAACATATTATATAAACCATGATAAGCCTGAAGAAATATCTTCAGGCTTTTTTTGGCTACAAACATATTAATAAACTGTTGAAAATTGTTGAAAACACATTGATAGAAATATTAAAACATAATTTGGAAAATTCATAAATACACTGCTATTATTATTTGTTTTGATGCCGGCAAATCATTTAGTACTTTTTTCAATACAATTTTTGCACCGCTTTTATGTAGTTATGAGCATCGGCTTTGAAGAAAAGTTTCTAACTTTGTAGTTATAAACATTGTGTTGATAAAGTTGGTATTTATCTATTCATCAAATCTTTTTTGTATTTATATTTGTTGATAGATAAGAGATAAAACATGAATAAATTACTATGCAAGTTTTTTTATATTTATTTATCAACCTTATCAACACACCATTATTATCATCAATAGAGTTTTTTTGAAAAAAAGAAAAATAATATAATAATGTTTATTTGAAAACCTGATAAATAGAAACTCAACAAAAGAATGGATATTAATTCAATAAAAATAACCGCAAACTCTGACTTACTGCAAATGGATAAGAATACTCTTATAGCTGAAATTAAGCGTTTGAAAAAAGAAAAAAATGCCGTTATCATGGCTCATTATTACCAAATGGGCGATATACAGGATATTGCTGATAATATTGGTGATAGTCTGGCTTTGGCTCAGTGGGCTGCAAAAACTGACGCAGATATTATAGTGCTTTGTGGCGTACACTTTATGGGCGAAACGGCTAAAATTCTTTCTCCGCAAAAAAAGGTTTTAGTTCCCGATATGGCTGCCGGATGTTCGTTGGCCGACAGCTGTCCGGCTGATGAGTTTGAAGCTTTTGTAAAGGCTCACCCTGACCATACAGTAATATCTTACGTTAATACTACTGCTGCTGTAAAAGCGCTTACCGACGTGGTAGTAACATCTACCAATGCAAAAAAAATAGTAGACCAGTTCCCCAAAGATGCTAAGTTGATATTCGGCCCTGATCGTAATCTTGGAAATTATATCAATAGTGTTACAGGTAGGGAAATGGTGCTTTGGGATGGAGCCTGTCATGTACATGAGCAATTTTCACTCGAAAAATTGGTTAAGCTAAAATCAGAACATCCTGATGCTGAGATATTAGCACATCCTGAATGTAAACGACCACTTTTGCTTATGGCCGATTTTATAGGAAGCACTCAAGCTTTGCTTAATTATACGATAAGTTCAGAAAAGAAAAAATTCCTTGTGGCTACTGAAAGTGGAATTTTGCACGAAATGCAAAAGAAAAACCCTGATAAAGAGTTTATTCCTGTACCTCCCAATGATAGTACATGCGCTTGTAACGAATGTAATTTCATGCGTCTCAATACGCTTGAGAAACTTTATCAATGTCTGCTAACTGAATCACCGGAAATATTAGTAGACGAAGATATTAGAGAAAGAGCAGTTAAACCTATTTTAAAAATGTTGGAAATGAGTTGATTCCTTCAATTTTATATTTTTAAAGGCTTATATTCCAATCATTTATTTTTAGGGAATATAAGTCTTCGTTTTTTTATATGATATTTATTTACGGTTTTACTAATCTAATCTTCTTGAAAATTGTTATAAGACCGGATATGGTTTTTATCAATACATGAAAAGAAGAAATTTTTTAAAATTATTAGGTTTATTACCTGTTTATGGTGTAGCTACCAAACTTAATTATCTTAGCAATATGACAGCCACATTACCCGATCAACCTCAAAAGATGCCTGTTTTATTTATCGGACATGGAAGTCCTATGAATGCCATTGAAGAAAATGAATTTGTGTCAGGATTCAGAACTATTGCCAAAACATTACCCAAACCTAAAGCTATTTTGTGTATTTCTGCACATTGGGAAACACGTGGTACATATGTTACTGCTATGGAAAAGCCTAAAACCATACACGATTTCGGCGGTTTTCCGCAAGAATTATATCAGGTAGAGTATCCTGCTCCCGGAAGTCCGGTTTTGGCCTCAGAAATAAGCCATATGACGGCCCAAAAGGTAGGTATGGACGAACATGAATGGGGTCTTGATCATGGTGCATGGTCTGTGATTAGGCATTTCTATCCTCAGGCTGATGTTCCGGTGGTGGAACTAAGTCTTGATTACTATAAAACGCCACAGCAACACTTTGAACTTGCGCGTGAATTGCAAGTGCTCCGTAGCAAAGGTATACTAATTATGGGTAGTGGCAACCTTGTGCATAATCTTAGAATGGTGGATTGGCAAAATTTTTCAACCCCCGATTTTGCCTATGATTGGGCACGTGAAGCTCAGCATAAAATGAATAAGTTGATACTCGACGGTGATTATAGCGCTTTGATAAGGTATAAATCATTAGGATCAGATTTTGAAAAGGCTATTCCCACACCAGAACATTTTATACCATTACTTTACGCCTTAGCTTTGAGAGATAAAGATGAAAATATCAGTTTATTCAACGATATGGCAGTGGCAGGATCGCTTACAATGACCTCTGTTATAATAAGATAAAAATAAAAACCTGATAAGTTTTGTTTATCAGGTTTTTATTTTAAAGAAATTTAGATTGCATGTTTTGTAGCTACGATTTTATATAATTTATCGTTTCTTCGCACAAGGTCTTTAGTTTTAATAGAAAAATAAGTTCCTTTTTCTACCCGTTGCACTGGTTTTAATTCTACTCTTATTTCTTCTAATACATCTTCGTAAGCTCCAGTTGTTTCGCCGGTTATAAGTATTTCATTTCCAACTTCAATATATTGAGCTTCAAGTAATATTTCTGCCACACCTATTTTATGGAAGTAATTAGTTACCTTACCTACATATACTTTTTTATGTGTAGCTTCTGAGCCATAGTTATTGCTCCATTCACCAAGACGCTGGCCAAGGTAATAGCCGTTCCAGAATCCACGATTAAAAACTTTACTAAGCCGTCGATTCCAGTCGCTAATTTTTTCTTCAGAAAATGTACCTGAAATGACCGATTCTATAGCTTCATTGTAACATTCAACCACAGTTTTTACATATTCCGGGCCTCTGGCTCGCCCTTCTATTTTAAATACTCTCACACCCGACTTCATCATCTGATCTATAAATCCAATCGTTTTTAGGTCTTTAGGTGACATAATGTATTCATTATCAATATCAAGTTCAATTTCTGAATCTTTATCTTTTACTGTATAACCACGTCGGCAAATTTGGTTGCAGGCACCACGGTTGGCTGATATATTTTTTTCGTGCAAGCTCAGATAACATTTACCGGATACAGCCATGCAAAGTGCTCCATGACAAAACATTTCTATTCGTATAAGCTCACCACTTTTACCTTTGATGTTTTCGTTGATAATAGCATGGTAAATTTCCGCTACCTGCTCCATGTTTAGTTCGCGGGCAAGCACTACCACGTCTGCAAATTGCGCGTAGAATTTTAGCGATTCAATGTTAGAAATATTTAGCTGGGTAGATAAATGTACTTCTACACCAATAGAATTTGCATACATCAATGCAGCTACGTCCGATGCAATAATAGCACTCACCTTTACCTCGGCAGCCACATTAATAATTTGGCGCATTAAATTCAAATCGTTGTCATACAGTATAGTATTTACCGTCAGATAGCTTTTTACATTATTTTCTTTACAAATTCTGACTATTTCACGCAAATCCTCTGTTGTAAAATTACTACTTGATTTTGCGCGCATATTAAGTTTTTCAATCCCAAAATATACCGAATTTGCTCCCGCATTTATTGCGGCCATTAGGCTTTCCCACGAACCTGCAGGTGCCATAATTTCATAGTCGGTTCTTTTTACCGATTTAATATCATTGGAGATATTCATTTTTTTGAAATATCTTGTTTTATAGTTAATTATACTTTTGTTTTCGTTGCAAATTTACGCTTTTTTTTTCTATTAATTGTTTTTGCTTTTTGTCTATAGTTTTACTATTATAATCGTATATTTGGTGATTTTGAACTATTATTCTTTTAAAAACGAACAAATTTTTATACCTGATGTTTATTCCCTTAATTGTTGTTTATCAATAAATTTCTAACTTTGCAGGCTATTTCTAATTTTTTTTATTTATTTTTCACCCTGTTTTTTTAAGGGATTATTTTTATGAAGATTTCTAATATACAATTTCCGGATAAGCCTTTGTTTCTTGCGCCTATGGAAGACGTAACTGATCCTGCATTCAGGTTGTTATGTAAGCGTTTTGGTGCCGATATGCTTTATACTGAGTTTGTTTCGTCCGAAGCGCTTATCCGTAGTGTAAATCGTACACAACAAAAGCTAACTATATATCCCGAAGAACGCCCCATAGCTATACAAATTTACGGACACGATCCGGACTCCATGGCTGAGGCTGCACGTATTGCCGAAGAGGCTCAACCGGATATTATTGACATTAATTTTGGCTGTCCGGTTAAGAAAGTTGCGGGTAAAGGTGCTGGAGCGGGCTTGCTCAGAGATGTACCCCGTATGCTCGACATTACAACAGCTGTGGTCAATGCTGTAAAGCTACCTGTAACAGCTAAAACGCGCTTGGGATGGGACGATGATAGTAAAATAATTGTTGATTTGGCTGAGCAAATGCAGGATTGTGGTATACAGGCGCTTACTATACATGGTCGTACTCGTGCTCAAATGTATAAGGGCGATGCCGACTGGACTCTTATCGGTAATGTAAAAAATAATCCACGTATGAAGATTCCTATCATTGGAAATGGTGATGTAACTACGCCAGAGCGTGCTTTGGAATGTTTTAATACTTATGGTGTAGATGCTGTTATGATTGGACGAGGTTCTATAGGTCGTCCGTGGATTTTTAAGGAAATAAAACATTACTTTTACACTGGCGAAATTAAGCGTATGCTAAGTTTTGAAGAACAGAAAGCTATACTGAAAGAACATGTAATTAAATCAGTATATTGGCTTGATATTGAAGATAATATATCGACTGAAACGGTTGCAGATGTTCGCTTAAAAGGAATTATACACAGTCGTCGTCATTTGGCTGCTACACCTGTGTTTAAAGGAATTCCAAATTTTAAGGATACGCGTATTGCTATGCTTCGTGCTGAAACGCTAAATGAACTTTTCGCTATTATCGATAATATTGAACAACCTATTGATTTTTAGAAAATTGATATTGATTTATGTTTTACTAAACATTATTGAATTATTATGAATAAAAAATTATTATTTACCAACTCTTTTTCACTTAAGGGATTAGGAGTATTAACTCTATGTGCATTTATGACAGTTTCATGCCATAATAATAAATTGAATTCGGGTATAGATCTTACAAACCTGGATACAACAGCAGTTGCTGGAAAAGATTTTTATCAGTTTGCCTGTGGTGGCTGGATGAAAAAAAATCCGCTTACCGGCGAGTATTCCCGTTTTGGAAGTTTTGATCAATTGCGCGAAAATAACCTCAAGCAATTGAATGATTTAATTACCGGCATTGCTGCTAAAGGTGGCGATCAGGGTACTATTGAACAAAAAATCAGTGATTTATACAATGTAGCCATGGATAGCGCTAAGTTGAATACTGATGGTTATGGGCCAATTAAGGCTGATTTAAAAAGAATTGCTGCAATCAAAACCAAAGCTGATTTGCTGCTTTTGTTACCTGATTTGTATACCAGTGGGCTCGACACCTATTTTTCTATTTATGTAGATGCCGATGCCAAGGATAGCAAAAAAAATCTTGTACAGACATATCAGAGTGGCATCAGTCTTGGCGAACGTGAGTATTATCTCGATAATGATGCACACACCAAAGATATACGCGAAAAGTATAAGCAACACATAATCAATATGTTTAAGCTTACAGGTTTTGATGATGCTAATGCTGCTAAAGCCATGGAAGCTGTGATGAAAATTGAAACCCGTCTGGCTACTGCAGCTTATGATAATGTAAAATTGCGCGATCCGCAAACCAATTACAATAAAATGTCTGTTGCCGATGTTCAAAAACTTATTCCAGCTATTAATTGGAATACGTATTTGTCAGCTCTTGGTCTAAAAAACATCAAAGAAATCAGTATTTCTCAAAAGGAATCGATGATTGAAGTAAGTAAAATAATTGATACAGAATCTGTTGAAAATCACATTGCATATTTGCAATGGAAACTTATCGACTCGGCTTCACCTTATTTGGCTGATAATATTTATGCTGAACATTTTAATTTTTATGGAAAAGTGCTTTCAGGTAAGCAGGAGCAACGTCCGCGCTGGAAACGTGCTGTTGATATGGTAGATGGTGCATTGGGCGAAGCAGTGGGTCAAATGTACGTAAAAGAGTACTTTCCGCCTGCAGCTAAAGAGCGTATGCTGAAGTTAGTTGCTAATTTACAGGAAGCTTTAGGTCAACGTATTAATGCATTACCCTGGATGGGTGATTCAACTAAGGCAAAAGCTCACGAAAAATTGGCTACTTTTTATGTAAAAATTGGCTATCCTGATAAATGGAGAGATTATTCAAAGCTTGATATTATGAAGGATAGCTATTACGCTAATATAAAACGTTCTAATCAGTTCGATCATGCTTATATGTTTGCTAAGGCCGATAAACCTGTTGATAAGGATGAATGGTATATGACACCGCAAACAGTAAATGCTTACTATAATCCTACTACGAATGAAATTTGCTTCCCTGCAGGTATTTTACAACCACCATTCTTCGATATGAATGCCGATGATGCCTTTAATTATGGTGCTATTGGCGTTGTTATTGGTCATGAAATGACTCATGGATTTGATGATCAGGGTTGCCAATTCGATAAAGAAGGAAATCTGAAAAACTGGTGGACAGACAAAGACAAAGAACAGTTTGATGCACGAGCTAAAGTGTTAGCAAACTTTTTCGATTCTATAGTTGTAGCACCTGGTGTTCATGCCAATGGCAAGTTTACTTTAGGCGAAAATATTGCCGATCACGGCGGTTTGCAAGTATCGTTTCAGGCATTTAAAAACGCTACTAAATCTGCTCATTTGCACGATGTTGACGGTTTTACACCAGAGCAGCGCTTCTTTTTATCCTATGCTAATGTTTGGGCAGGAAACATTCGTCCAGAGGAGATTCTTGTTCTCACTAAATCAGACCCGCATTCATTGGGCCGTTGGCGTGTAAATGGTGCTTTACCTCACATACAGGCTTGGTACGATGCTTTTGGCATTAAAGAAACTGACCCTATGTATGTGAAGCCCGAGAACAGGGTTAGTATTTGGTAATTCTGAATCAATTATATTTCGTAAAATAAAATAAGGCAGAGCCTCATCGGTATCTGCCTTATTTTTTTTTCGATTATAAACCTTTTTCGACTCTGTAATTTTACGGTAGCTTACAGGTTTACCATGTTGTTGAATTTCTTCCTCGCGACTTAATCGCCGATTTTCCTTTACCATTTCTGTTACGGTAAGTCCTTTAAATGTTTTCTTTGTTTTTTTACTTTTCATTTTTAATATACTTTTCACTTCATTTATTTTATTACAAATTTAGTTCCACAATCCGTTTACCATTATCCATTTCAGTAATTTTTACGGTTACATAATCGTCGGGTAGGAGAGGGGCAATGTTTTCAGGCCATTCCAAAAAACACAAATTACCGCTATACAAATATTCTTCTACCCCAATTTCCATTGCTTCTTCAATGTTGTTTATTCTGTAGAAATCGAAATGATAAATTATTTTTTTCGCCGATGTTGAATATTCATTTACAATTGCAAATGTGGGTGAGTTGATAGTTTCGCTTACACCAAGACATTCGCATACCGCTTTTATAAATGTTGTTTTACCTGAACCCATTTTACCTTTAAATGCAAAAATTTTTCTATTCTCAATTAATTGTAAAAATTTTTCAGCTGCTGTTTTAATTTCGTTTAATGAGTTAATTTCAATTTTTACCATTCATTTATTAGTTAAATATTTTTCATCAGAGTTTAAAATATGCCTACAATGATACTGTTTATTATTTTCATTCAAATCTCAGGACTTCAAATCAGGGTTAAAATGCTTGTAAATAACTGATGCTCTGTTTTTTCCAATAATTGCAGATATTTCATCAAAACTTGCATTTTTAACCCTTTTCAAGCTTTTAAATTCCTTTATCAATTCAAGTTTGGTTTTTTCGCCAATACCCGGTATCGAGTCGAGTTCTGAGCTTGTTTGATTTTTGCTTCTCTTTTCTCGATGAAATTTAATTGCAAAGCGATGCACTTCATCTTGCATGCCTGCAAAAAATTTAAACAATTGATCGGTTGGTTTTAAACCTACTGCTTGTGGCGGAAATCCAACGAGTATTTCGTTGGTACGGTGTTTATTGTCTTTGGCCAAGCCGGCAATAGGGATGTTAAGTTTTAGTTCATCTTCAATTACCTGTCTTATTACTTCCATTTGGCCAATACCTCCATCGGCCACTATAAGGTCGGGTAGGGGAAGAGCCTCGTTTATAGCGCGCTGGTATTTCCGCCTGACAACCTCTTTCATCGATGCGTAATCATCAGGTCCTTCTACCGTTTTTATATTGTATTTTCTGTAATCTTTTTTAGAGGGTTTTGCTTTTACATAAACCACGCAGGCAGCTACTGCATCACTTCCCTGAATGTTTGAGTTGTCAAAACATTCTATTTGCATAGGTAGTTTTGTTAAGTGCAGTTTTTCTTTAATTGTCTCAAGCAGTTGTATGGCTTTTTGATCCGGGTTGAGTTTTTCAGCCTGCTTTAATTTATCGAGCTTGTATTGCTTAACGTTCTGAATAGCAAGGTCTAATAGTTTTTTTCTATCACCACGTTGTGGTACAATTAAGTTAACGCTTGCCATATTAAAATCCGGTTTAAACGGCACAACAATTTCTTTGGAGCAACTTTTCAATCTTTCTCTCAGTTCAATTATTGCCATGCCAAGTATTTCTTCTTTATCCTCGTTAAGTTTCTTTTTGTATTCTATAGTGTAGCCTTGTACAATGCTTCCTTTTGATATTCTTAAAATATTTATATAAGCTGAATTTTCATTTTCGTCGTATGCAAAAACATCAGTATCGTTGAGTATTGTATTACTAATTATCGATTTTGATTTATAATTTTCAATCAAATCGTATTTTAGTTTTAATATATGGGCTTCTTCATATTTATACTCAAAAGATAATTTTTGCATTTGCTGATAAAGCAACTTGCTAATTTCATTGGCATCGCCTTCGATAATTTTTTTTACCTGATCAATATGCTTACGGTATTCATCAATGGATTCCTTCGCCTCGCAAGGGCCGTTGCATTTGTGTATATGATATTGCAGACATACTTTAAATTTTTCTGATTCTATACCATCTTTTGTTAGCGGTAATCTGCAGGTTCGGATAGGGAACAGTTGGTGAATTATTTCTAAGAGCGAGTTGATAGTATAGTTTGAGCTATATGGTCCGTAATATTGTGAACCGTTTTTGATGATGTTTCTTGTTTTAAAAACGCGCGGAAATTGCTCGTTGGTTATACATATGCTGGGATATGTTTTTCCGTCCTTTAGTAATACGTTGTAGCGTGGTTGGTATTGTTTTATTAAATTGTTTTCAAGTAGCAATGCGTCCTCTTCTGTTTCTACAACTATGTATTTTAATGTCGCAATGTTTTTTACAAGAACATTTGTTTTGCCGTATTCGTGTATTTTGTTGAAATAGGAGCTAACCCTTTTCTTTAAATTTTTGGCTTTGCCAACATATATTATTTCTTCGTTGGCATTAAAATATTGGTACACTCCCGGAACTTCCGGTAGCGATTTTATTTGATTATTTAATGTTTCCGAAATATTCATGATGTTTTTTTACTCATTAGCTATTATGTTTCACGTGGAACAGTGTCTGTTTTTATATTGTTTTGTTTCACGTGGAACATATGTTTTTGTTTTTGAATTTTTGTTATCTCCCTAATAATACCAGTAAAACATTGACGTCGCTTGGCGATATGCCAGGTATTCTGCTGGCTTGTCCTATGGTTTCGGGGTCAATTTTAATTAGCTTTTGACGGGCTTCAGTCGAAAGAGATTGTATTTCTGAATAGTCAATACGCCCTTTGAGCAATACATGTTCAAGCCTTTGGAGCTTTTCTGCAATAAGCTTTTCGCGTTCAATATAGCCTTCGTATTTCAATAAAACTTCTACTGATTCCACAATTTCTTCTCGTCGTGAATTTATTTTGCCGATTTTTTCCTGTAAGGCGGGGATAGCTGTAGCTAGTTCGTTGAGCCCAAACTGCGGACGGAGAATTAAATCTGATAATTTGCACCCATGGCGCAGTTCTGCCGAATCATTTGATGCCAAAAAAGAATTGATGTGCGCAGGTTTTATTGAGTAGTTTTGGATAAAATCGATAAGGTTTTTTTGCTCTTCCTTTTTTGATTTTAATTGATTTATTCTATTTTCTTTAGCAAGCCCGATGGAATCGCCTTTTTCGGTAAGGCGCATATCAGCATCATCTTGTCGCAAAATTAATCGATATTCGGCACGTGAAGTAAACATCCGATAGGGTTCATCTACACCTTTGGTAACAAGATCGTCGATTAGAACTCCGATGTATGCTTCGTTTCGGGCAAGCACAAACTCACTTCCGCCATGGCAATTGATATGAGCATTGATACCGGCAATGAGTCCTTGTCCGGCCGCTTCTTCGTATCCGGTCGTGCCATTCACTTGTCCGGCAAAAAATAAATTGCGAATAAGTTTAGTTTCTAAAGTGTGTTTGAGTTGAGTTGGGTCGAAAAAATCATACTCAATTGCATATCCGGGTCTGTAGAGTTGGGCGTTTTCTAATCCGGGAATAGTGTGTATGGCTTTAATCTGAACGTCGAGTGGGAGCGAAGATGAAAAACCATTCAGGTAATATTCCTGCGAATTGACGCCTTCCGGTTCTAAAAATAACTGGTGCGACGTTTTGTCGGCAAAGGTTACTATTTTAGTTTCGATGCTTGGACAGTATCTGGGACCAATGCTTTTTATTTGTCCATTATAGAGTGGCGAATCTATCAAACCGGTTCTTAGGGCATCGTGGGTGCTTTCGTTTGTGTAGGTAATCCAGCAACTTCGTTGTGCCAGTTTTCGGTCTTCTTCTTCAAGAAATGAAAATTTATGAAAATCATTATCCCCGATTTGTTCGGCTGTTTTGGAAAAATCAATGGTTTTTCCATCAATCCGGCATGGCGTTCCGGTCTTCATGCGGTCGGTAGTAAAGCCAACTAACCTCAATTGCTCGGTGAGACCGAAAGAAGCTGGTTCAGCAATGCGTCCTCCGCTGAGTTGGTTTTTGCCGATATGTAGGAGCCCGCTCAGGAAAGTTCCTGCGGTGAGAACGACAGATTTTGCTGACATTTGCACGCCCAGTGCAGTTATTACTCCAGTTACGGTTTTGTCCTCGATGATAAGTTGCTTTACTGTGTCCTGCCAGATGTATAAATTGGGTGTATTGGAAACAGTTTGAATCCATTCCTGTATAAACTGATGACGGTCGCTTTGCGAACGGGGACTCCACATAGCCGGTCCTTTTGATCGATTAAGCATGCGAAACTGAATGGCCGAGCGGTCGGTAATAATACCCATTTGCCCTCCGAGTGCATCTATTTCGCGCACTATTTGTCCTTTGGCAATGCCGCCCACGGCCGGATTACAACTCATCTGTCCGATTTTATTCATGTCCATGGTGATAAGCAGTGTTTTTGAGCCCATATTGGCTGCTGCACAAGCCGCTTCGTTTCCGGCATGTCCGGCACCTATTACAATTACATCGTATTTAAAATCCATTATCTTGATTTACTTTTTTACTCTTTATTTTCAAACTGCAAAGATAGAAAACAAAAGTTGTTTTTCAATTATTTCCGGCCGGTGAGCTTGCTGGCTACTGTGTTTAAAAAGATAGTTCGGACGAATGGCAGTACGTTTGTCAGGTAAATAATCACGGGGAAAAGCCTGTATGGATATACTCTTTTCTTGTTTTTACGGATACCTTTTATAATTGATTTCACCACAGTTGTAACCTGTTGCCGCGGCCATGGTATTTGTTCTTTTTTCATTTGGGCCTTATCAAAAAAACCAGTATAGGTAGCTACCGGATAAATCAGAATGAGATTTCCGTTTGCCGGCATTTCGTATTGAATGGCTGTACTGAAACCGTCTAAAGCAAACTTACTGCCGGCATAAAGCGCCATTCCGGGGTAGGGGAGTTGCCCTATTCCTGAGCAGGTAATTACAACCGAAAATTCGTTTTTCAGATTCAACTCTATCATTTGCGATAGGCTGTACAATGGCGAGGTTACATTGGTTGTAAACATATCCTGAATTTTTTCCCAGCTTTCGTGCCCGAATTTTCCGTAATAACCGTAACCGGCATTGGCTATAAAAATATCGATTCCACCTAACTTTTCTAAAGCAAATGTGAATAGCGCTTTTACTTCAGCCTTGTTGGCAACGTCAGCTTTGAAAACTGAAACATTTGGTAAAACCGGTATATTTTCCGTTTTACGACCGGTAGCTATAATTTTTGTTCCGGCAATTGCCGATAGCGATTTTACAAGTTCGAGACCAATGCCGGAACTTGCGCCGGTAACCACGATGCGTTTATTTTCAATATTCATTTTTCTGTGTGTTGGTTGTTGATGCTAAACGCTTGATTTTGAAAATTGTTTTCATTTTTGGATGAAATTATCAGAACTTTTTAAACGGCTGTTTACCATGCTTCATTCGGATTTGTTGTTGTTATCTTTTTTATAACTAATACTGTATTTGTTTATTTTAAAAAAAGAAAATGTATATTTACATCCATATTTCGATTATCTGTTTGATTAAACACCTGTAAATCAAAATATTAAATCTAATTACTCTTTTTATGTGTTCATTTTATAATCCTAATATACAGGCGGAGTTCGAAGCTGATGAGCGTAAGTATATTCATCTTAGCAACCTTACCTTGGCAGTTTACAAAATTGTTTTCAAGCTGTCCGACGGTTGTCATGTAGTTGATAAAGATGATTTAAGAGCGGTGTATCAGCTTGACTTTGTTAGGTTTGTTGATAAGTGGAAACAAATAAACCTAAGTTTGGTAGATAAGAGCTTTGCTGAATTGCTGGCCGCCATATCGCTCGAAGTGCTTGCTGGGCGCGTAAAATCTTTTGAGGACTATGTGCTGCTGAAATTATCAATGGAGACAGAAACAGACAGAAATAATGCGCTTTATACGGGAGATAAAATACAGGATTATATTGAGTTGTTGATTTATTCTGATATTGCCGAAAACAAGCCAAGCAGAGGTGTACGCGATTTTACCCGAATTTTCAAAACTGAGAAAAAAAATAAGCTTGAGTTAACAAACTATTATACTTTATACGAACGACTTAAGTTATATGCCTGGTTAAGAAAAGAAATGGTTTTGGAGATTGACAGAGAAAAAATACAGTTGAAAGACAGGGAAGTAATACTTCAACTTAAAATCAGGGTATAAAAAAACCTTCGTAATTGTTTTACGAAGGTTTTTTGTTTTTCAGATGAAACGGGTTATTTAATATCGCCTTCAGCAATCAGATATTCTGCTATCTGAACGGCATTAAGTGCAGCGCCTTTTTTTATCTGGTCGCTTACACACCAGAAGGTGATACCGTTAGGATTAGCCAAATCTTTGCGTATGCGTCCTACGTGTACAGGGTCTTTGCCCGAAAGGAAAAGCGGCATGGGGTATAGTTTTTCGGCCGGATTGTCCATAACTTCCACACCGTCTGCAGCGATAAACGCAGCACGAACTTCTTCTACCGTAAGCGGACGTTCTGTTTCGGCCCATACGCTTTCGGAGTGAGCGCGTAACGATGGTACGCGAACGCAAGTAGCCGATACCTGTACATCAGAATGCATGATTTTACGGGTTTCGTTATACATTTTCATTTCTTCTTTGGTGTAACCATTGTCGGTGAAAACGTCGATTTGCGGAATCAGGTTATACGCCAGCTGATAGGCAAATTTGCTTACAGTTACCGGTTCGCCGGCCAAAACCTGTTTGTACTGTAGTTCCAGTTCGTCCATTGCTGCGGCTCCGGCTCCTGATGCTGCCTGATAGGTAGACACATGTACGCGGGTGATGTGCGAAAGATCTTCGATGGCCTTGAGTGCCACTACCATTTGAATAGTTGTACAGTTAGGATTGGCAATGATGCCACGCGGACGCACCTTGGCATCGGGAGCATTTACTTCGGGAACTACCAGCGGAATATCATTATCCATGCGGAAAGCCGACGAATTGTCGATCATTACAGCTCCGTATTTAGTGATATCTTCGGCATATTCTTTTGAAATACTTGCACCTGCTGAGGTGAAAACGATGTCCATACCTTTAAAGTCATCGCCATGTTTAAGCTCTTTCACGGTGTATTTTGCACCTTTGAATTCATAAACACTACCCGCACTGCGCGAAGAACCGAACAAGGTCAGTTCTGTCAATGGGAAATTGCGCTCGGCCAACACACGCAAGAATTCCTGGCCAACGGCGCCACTGGCGCCAACAATTGCTACTCTCATTGTTTGATTTATATAAAAAATTAAAAAGTGTTTCCTGATTTTATTGTTTGAAATTTTTTCTATATTTGCATTTATTGAAAAAAATAAAAACCCTTAGCGAAGGGTTCTTCTGTTTTCAGGTAAAGTCCTGCAAAAGTAATTCATTTTTATAGAATTAGCAACCTTATGAAAAAGAGAATTCTGTTTTTTTTGTTTTTTGTGCCCTTTTGTATAACGGCACAGGTTTCCGAAAGTTTTTCGGACGGTAATTTTACCCAAAATCCTTCGTGGGAAGGTGTGTCTCAAAACTTTATAGTGAATGGCTCAGGCGAATTACAAGCTAATGCGTCGGCAGCAGCCAGCTCATGGCTTTTCACTCCTTCCGGGAGTTTTGATAATGCGGTATGGGAATGCCGTGTTAAGATAAACTATTCAACTTCTTCTTCCAACTATGCAGCGGTTTATGTTGCTTCGGATGTTAATGACCTTACAGCCGGATGCAACGGATATTTCGTTCAGATTGGCGGTACAAACGATGAGGTGGCGTTGTATTTGCAGCAAGGAACAAAGAAAACAAAAATTATTGATGGAACCGATAAAAGAACGGATGGAAACCCGGTAAATATTTGGGTTAAGCTTACGCGCGATGTCTCCGGAAAGTTTACTTTGTATAGCAAACTTGCTGCCGAAAGTGAGTATTTTGAAGAGGGTGGAACCGAAAATAATCAGGTATCAGCCAGCAGCTATTTTGGTTTGTTTTATGCCAATACCGCATCTACAGGATCGGCATACTTTTTTGATGATATAAAAGTAACAGGTGATCGGGTGCCGGATACGTGGCCGCCTGTGCTGGCATCTGTTACAGTGAAATTGCCTGATGCATTACAACTTATTTTCAATGAGCGGATTAATTTTGCAGGTGCGGCATTTTCTGTTATACCAAACGTAGGTAGTCTGATAAGTTCTACGGTATCGGCTGATCAAAAATCTGTTGAGTTGCATTTTCAGCAGCCATTTCAAAAAGGAGTTTTATACACTCTTACAATAGAAAATATTGCTGATATAGAAGGAAATAAGATAAGGGAAAACACCGTTAGCTTTGGTGTGCCCGAGCCGGCCATGGCCGGTGACTTGCAGTGGAATGAACTGATGGTGGATGCTCCTGAAGGTTCTGCTGAATATGCCGAAGTATTCAATGTTTCGGACAAACTTATTGATATGTCGCGACTTGGGTTTGCTACCCGCAAAGCCGATGGAAGCCTGAATACCCTGAATAAGTTTGCTGCAGGCACTTATCTGCCTCCATCCGGATACCTGGCTTTTTCCGATTCAGCAGAACTTGTTCATGCTTATCATAGCTGCTCTGCCGAAGCACACATCGTGAAATCTCTATCTTGGCCATCGCTCAATAACGATGGTGCAACGCTGGTACTTTGCAATCTGGCCAAAGACACGGTTATTGATGAACTGACCTACAGTGCCAAATGGCATCATGTGTCGGTGAAAAACGCAAAGGGTGTGGCGCTCGAAAAAATCAATCCCGAATTGCCTTCGTCTGCTGCGGCCTCCTGGCATTCTGCCTCATGGGAAACGAATTTCGGGACTCCCGGTTACCAAAATTCACAGTATACCGATGTTTCATCAGCTCAGGCAGATGATCAGTCAGCTTTCAGGGCTGATCCGGAGGTGTTTTCGCCCGACAACGACGGAGTGGATGATATTTGCCTTATCCGTTACAAACTTGAAAAAAGCGGCTATGTGGGTTCGGTTACAATTCTAAATCCGGTAGGAGTGAAAGTATGCACTTTAGCCACAAATATTCTGCTTTCAGCCGAAGGTTACATCGTTTGGGATGGAAAAACCGACAGGAATCAGAATGCCAATGCCGGAATTTATGTTATTTATTTTGATATGTTTAATCCCGAAACAGGCGATAGAAAGGTAAAAAAACTTCCGCTAACGGTTACATTCCGATAATTTTGATTAATTAACACCTATAATCCGACAAATCAGCTATCTTTGCAGTCGTTTTTGTTTATTGGGATAATTATATCCTTTTTTGAACAGAAGTAACTTATATTGTCTGTATATTGTATTAATAAACAGCATTTTAATAAATAGTAATAGAAAATAGAAAACACTCGCAAAGCATCGGGTCAAATTTACTGAACTTCATGTGGTGCACTTTGTGAAAAAAGAAAAAAAAATGGAAAAAGTAAGCTATGCATTGGGGCTTAGCCTCGGAAACAACTTGCTGAGCAGTGGTATTAAAGCGTTAGACTACGGAAAATTAGCTAAAGGAATTCAGGACGTAATGGAAGGTCAGAAAACTGAAATCAGCTATCAGGAAGCTCAAACGGTAATCAACGAATTTTTCTCGTCGCTGCAGGAAAAAGCCGGCGATGAAGCTAAAAAACAAGGACAGGAATTTCTGGAAGCCAACGCTAAACGCGATGGTGTGGTTACCCTTTCAAGTGGTTTGCAGTACGAAATTATTACCCCCGGAACCGGCGCAACACCCAAAGCTTCGGATACGGTGAACGTACATTATCATGGTACGCTGATTAGTGGCGAAGTGTTTGATAGTTCGGTAAATCGTGGCGAGCCTGCTACTTTTGGTGTTACTCAGGTTATTAGCGGATGGGTTGAAGCCTTACAGTTGATGCCCGTAGGTTCTAAATGGAAATTATTTATCCCCTCCGAACTGGCTTATGGTTCGCGTGGTGCCGGTCAATCCATCGGACCTAATACCACACTGATATTTGAGGTGGAACTTTTGGGTATTGTGTAACTGATTTGAGCAATAAATTTAAATCTTAAATAACTTTTTTTAAAACCAATGAAAAAAACATTTTTAATGGCGCTGGCACTTGGAGTAGTTTTCACTGCTGCCGAAGCCAAAGACAAAAAAACCAAAAAAGGAAAAGAACCAATAGTGGTGAATGTAAACCCGCTGACTAATGCTGTAGACTCAATGAGCTATTCGCTGGGAGTGAATGTTGGTACCGATTTTTCCAAAAATCTAAAATCGATACCCGGAGGAAAATCCAATATCGATTTATTGATTAAAGGTTTCTCAGCTGCTTTGAAAGGTGATTCTACTTTAATTTCGGTTGAAAAAGCCACAGAATTTTTCAGAGATTATATTACCAAGCAACAGGAAGCCGAAGCAAAGGCCAAACGCGAAGTTGGTGAAAAATTTCTGGCCGAAAACAGTAAGGCCGAAGGTATAAATGTAACTTCAAGCGGACTCCAGTATAAAGTGCTGACTCCTGCCGAGGGTAAAAAGCCTCAGGAACAGGATACTGTTAAAGTACACTACACAGGTACATTGTTGGACGGTACAAAATTCGACAGCTCAATAGACCGCGGCGAACCAATTGAATTTCCGCTGAATCAGGTTATCAAAGGATGGACCGAAGGTGTAAAGCTGATGTCGGTAGGCTCTAAATACAAATTTTTCATCCCGTACAATCTGGCTTATGGCGAACAGGGTGCAGGTGGAGTAATTCCTCCTTATGCAACTTTAATATTTGAGGTTGAACTGCTCGATGTTAAGCCCTATGTAGAACCGGCTCCTGTAGTGGAAAAACCTGCTGCCCCTGCTGCTTCTGCCGCAAAATCGGCCAAAACCACAAAATCAGTAAATAAAAAGAAATAAAACGATAATTAATTGAAAACAATGAAAAAACAAAGCATTCTTACAATTATTGCAGCTGTTGTAGCTGTATTATCCGTAACATCGTGTAGCAATTACGATGCTAAGGAGGCTAAACTAAGCAATCTGAACGATAGCTTAAACTACACGCTCGGTTTGTCTAACGGTGGGCAGATTAAAAGCTATTACCTCACTAAAGATTCGAGCGATAAAGCTATTAAAGCATTTATTAAAGCTATTGACGAGGCTTATAAAGCAGACGTTAATAAAGACGAAATGTACAAGTTGGGTCAGCAAATCGGTGGATCGCTGAAACAACAAAAGAAAATCGGATTGATGGGCGATTCTACGCTAAAATTTGACGAAAAATTAGTGTTACAGGGATTAATTAATGCTCTGAACGGACACAAGGAAGGTATGACTTCTCAGCAAGCTGAAGAATATCTGCGTAAAATTATGACTGAACGTCAGCAGAGTCAAATGGGTCAGCAAGCTCCTGCTCCTCAACAATAATAATTATCAACCGATTATTCACGAAATAAAATACAGATGAAAATGAAAAAACTAAATATATTTTTCGCGGTAATAGTGATGTTGGCTGTTACGCTTGTTTCCTGCGACAACAACAAACCTAAAACTCCGAGCCTGAAATCGCAGATTGATAGTTTGAACTATGCATTTGGTGTGGCCAACGGAAGTGGTATCAAACAATATTATCTGGCTGCCGACTCAGCCAAAGCTGATTCGCTGAAGGTTAAAATTGCTTCTTTGCTTAAAGGTGTGGAAGATGCTTTAAAAGGCGATGCCGACTCTGAAAACCTCGAACTTACCGAACTTGGTAAAAACATTGGTAGCTCACTTAAAGAACAGTCTAAAACAGGACTACTTGGCGACTCAACGCTTAAAGTGGACATCAAACTGATTAAACAGGGTTTGATTAACGGAATGAAGGGTTCTAAAGTACAAATGACTGCCGAAGAAGCTCAAATGTACCTGAATACCACTATGCAGAAGCTTTATGAAAGCAAAATGGAAAGAGATTATGGTTCAAACAAAAAAGCGGGCGAACTTTTCCTTGCTAACAATAAAGGCAAAGCAGGAGTAGTAACTACCCCAAGCGGCTTGCAATACGAAGTAATCAAAAAAGGTACAGGTGCAATGCCTGCCGATACCAGCCTCGTAAAAGTTCACTATGTAGGAACTTTAATTGATGGTACAGAATTTGATAGCTCTGTGAAACGTGGCGAACCAGCCGAGTTCCGCCTGAATCAGGTAATCAAAGGATGGACTGAAGGCCTTAAACTGATGCCTGTAGGATCAAAATACAAACTGTATATTCCTCAGGAACTGGCATACGGTCCGCAGGATAAAGGTACTATCAAACCATTCTCTGCACTGATTTTTGAAGTGGAACTGCTTTCTATCCAGAAATAAGCAAATCAACACGGATTAGATATAGAATAGAGCCGCAGGATTTATCCTGCGGCTTTTTTTGTTTCAAAAAGGTAGCCCAACAAGGGTTTTTTCTGACGTTTTTTCATATAAATTGCATATTTAAACTAAAATTTTTTCAGATTTCATTTATTTTCCGTATTTTTGCTGCCTAAATGACAAGAAAAATCAATATCGAATATGGAAAAAATAGACCAGTTAGACCGCAAAATTCTGAGAATTATCACCCAGAATGCCCGAATGCCATTCAAAGATGTTGCTGAAGAATGTGGCGTATCAAGGGCTGCCATTCATCAACGTGTACAACGCCTGATAGACATGGATGTTATTACCGGATCAGGTTATACAGTTAATCCTAAAATGCTCGGTTTTCAAATGTGTGTTTACATTGGCATTACGCTTGAACGTGGCTCGATGTACAAAGAAGTTGTAGCCGAATTGGAAAGAATACCTGAAATTGTTGAGTCGCAGTATACGCTCGGACATTATACAATTCTTATCAAGCTTTACGCTAAAAACGATGAACATCTGATGCAATTGCTCAACGGACGCATTCAGGAAATTCCCGGAGTGGCCTCAACTGAAACGTTGACTTCGCTCGACCAACGCATCCGCAGATCAATTCCGATTGAATAATTTATCAGCATTTTTTATAGTACAAGCCTCAGGTAAAGCAATAAAACTTTATTAAAACGATTTTTTTAGAAAAAACCTCCGGGTGGGGTGATTTCCTGATGAATGAGTTGAAGTCAGGCAAACAATGGTGCTCACATACCGGGCTATCGTATTTTTTATTGGCAATAAGCCGGTAACATTATTAGCTCAGGTATCTTGCTCCTTATTTGCTCTTCAATGCAACAGGATAAACCTATGACCGGATTTATTATATGGAAACAGTAGTAAGTGGCATCCGTCCTACCGGAAATTTACATCTCGGAAATTATTTCGGCGCTTTGCGCAATTTTATTCAAATGCAAAACGAGCATAACTGTTATTTTTTTATAGCAGATTATCACTCACTAACCACACACCCTACTCCGCAGGATTTGCATGGTAATGTGAAACAAATACTGGTGGAATATCTGGCTGCCGGACTCGACCCGGAAAAAGCCACGCTCTACATACAAAGCGATGTGCCCGAAACAGCAGAGCTTTATTTGTTTCTGAACATGAATGCTTATATAGGTGAACTGGAAAGATGCACTTCGTTCAAAGATAAAATTCGCCAGCAACCGCAAAATGTGAATGCAGGATTATTGACCTATCCTACACTTATGGCTGCCGACATTATCATACACAGAGCCACTAAAGTGCCTGTAGGCAAAGACCAGGAGCAACATCTGGAAATGACGCGTACCTTTGGTAATCGCTTCAACCGGATGTATAATGTGGATTATTTCCCAGAACCACAGGCTTTTAACTTCGGACAGCAATTGGTGAAAATACCGGGGCTGAACGGCAGTGGTAAAATGGGAAAATCAGAGGGTGAGGGTAATGCTATCTATCTGGCCGACGAACCTGAGGCTATTCGCAAAAAAGTGATGAAAGCTGTAACCGACAGCGGACCCACTGAGCCAAATCAGGAAAAACCCGAAGTGATTCAGAATATTTTTCAGTTGATGAAGGTTGTTTCATCCGACGAAACATTTAATTATTTTGATGAGCAATACAATAAATGCCAAATTCGCTACGGCGATATGAAAAAACAACTTGCTGAGGATATGATAACTTTTACAGCGCCTTTCAGGGAGCAAATAAAGGCTTATCTGAGCGATGAAGCATATATTTCGAGAGTTGCGGCCATGGGAAGGGAAAAGGCCCGCGAGAGCGCCTCTAAAACCCTGCGCGAAGTGCGCGAGATTATCGGATTTAAATCATTTTAAAAAATCTTCGGCAGGCTCCGAAACATATCGGTGTGTTGATTTGTTGAATGATGTAAAAAACATTGATGAAAAAATTTTTACCATACGTATTTGTTGTACTTGCACTTATTATTTATGCAAGTACAATAGGTGTGTATAGTAGTGTGGAGTATACTGATTATGCCGCGCAAGAGCAAAATGCTAATCAGGCAAACTTACCCGGATACCACGTAAAATCTTTTTTCTCTCAGTCGGAATTTCCTTTTTCGCACGACCGTAGCGGCGAGCTTAGGGTCAATGATTTTGTGCAGTCGGCAGGCGAACGCTTATTGTCTCAAACATTTACGTTCAGAATTATGCATGCCCGGCAAATTAGCGAACTCAAATTTATTTCATATCAAATATTTCATCATTTTCATTTAACCAATCTGCAATTTAATGGATTCTATCTGTTTTATTTGTGTAAAATGCTGAATTAGTCTTTATTTCTTTCCTCAAGCCCCACTTCCAGAGGGGTATTTATTTCAAAATCAAATATTTTAAAAAATAGCTTATTCACAAAAAAAGATTGTGAACACAATATTGTTGTGTTCTCCCGATATCATTATGGAAAGAAATCAAACCATTGAACAGGTTCTTGAGGGACTTGGTCAGGATTCAGTAAAAAAAAGTGTAGCATCTCCCTTGGTTGGAATTGTGCTTATTCTGTTCGGAGTTTCATGTGTTATTATCAATAGCATAGTGCCTGCCGAGGCTGGCAGTATACTTTCTCCGCTTCTCATTATGCTTACCATTGCATTTATTATCTGGGGTTTGCTTAAGGCTTTTATTCGTAAAACCATTTATACTGATTTAAGCAAAAACCAAAAAATAAGATTTACCGAGATATTTTACGACAACAAAGATCATGATAAATTAATCAGAATTGTTACTACCGGTGCTTACGACGAAATTGCCTCGGTGCGTAAATCTACTCAGGATGGGGTTAAGTTGCGCGTTGCATCTACTCCCGATAAATCGATTTGCTATGTGCAGGTACTTACTTATATTCCTTATGAATATGCCCTGAGCACCGAAGCCATTAAGCTTACTGGCGATCAGACCGAGAAGCTGTTTGCTTCTGTGCATTTATAAAACTCCGGAGCGTGAGTATTTAAAAATTAAAGCGTGTAATTGAGTCAGTGTCAATTACACGCTTTTGCTTTTTTATCAGTAATCTTTTTATTTATAAAGACAAAGATAGGGCGTATCTACCGAGCATTTTACTTTAAATTTCACGCCTTTTTCTACTACAAAGCTTTCAAATTTTTTGTAAGATTTCCAGCTTGTGTCGCCCGGCTGCTGAACGGCAAGTTCGCCCGAAATTACGGTCATTATTTCAACCGTGGAAGTTCCGAATTCGTATTCGCCGGCTTCCAAAACTCCTACTGGTTTTAAACATAATTTTCTGTTATTTTTTAATTCTTGATGTTGTTTCAGAAAGAATAATACTGCCACCCCTGAAATTTATCCGTGTATGATTTGGAACAATTCCTCGGCATTAGCGGCAAAAACTGTGGCGCCAACATCCTCCAGCTCCCTGCGCGGCCTAAAACCCCACAAGACGCCTGCAAATGGCACCTGAGCATTATAGGCTGTGGCTGCATCTACCCCCGAGTCGCCAACGTACAGAACTTCCTGCTTTTCAACTCCGGCTTCGGCTATAATATCGGCTATAATGGCCGGATTCGGTTTTACCGGAAAGCCTTCTCGTTGGCCCAGTATTTTTACGAATCTGATATCCGGAAAAAAACGCTTCACCAATGTTACAGTGGCGTCGTGTACTTTGTTGGATGCTACTGCCAGCAGGTATCCCTCGGCGTTCAGGCGCGATATCAGGTTGCTGATACCGGGATACGGTTTGGTGTACGTATCGGCGTGAGCAAAATAATGGCGCATAAAATCGACCTTTAGCATCGATACCATATCGGCATGGCGGTGTGTCTCGGGGAGCGCACGTTCAAGCAATTTATTAACTCCATTCCCAACAAAAAAACGGTACGATTCTATCGGGTGTTCTGGAAACTGATGTTCTTTAAGCGCAAAGTTTACGCTATTGGCTAAATCTTCGATGGTATCGAGCAAAGTGCCATCGAGGTCGAAAACTACAAGTTTTGTCATTTGTGAAAAAATCAGAGTGGAAATTGATAACTAATCAGGACTTGTTTGTTTGTCGGAATACTTCGTTTGCAAAGGTACAATTTTATTTTACGCCGGAAAATTACCCGCTTATTGTTGGCTAAGGCTTATCATACTTATAGTGAAAAACCTTTTTTTTGATTTTTACTGAAAAATATGTTCTTAAATGTTTGATATTCAAAAAATAATTCCGAATATTGCAATATCAAAATAATATCATTTTAAAACCATTGATTTTTATGAAAACTAAAGAAGAAAATTTTGTCGGGGTTCGTTTGGCGGGCATACCGATGTTATTGGTTAATTTGCTGTTTTTAATAGGCATTGTTGTTCTTTTTGTATGGACCATGAATCACGTTGAATCTTCCGCATTAACGGTTGCGCTGGTTATCACCTGTGTTGTATTGCTAATTATCAACACTATTTTCTGGGGTGGCTTTATGCAAATTGAGCCTAATGAGGCGCGTGTAATGATTTTTTTCGGCGAATATGAGGGAACAGTGAAGGATAACGGATATTTTTGGGTAAATCCTTTTTATACCAAGAAAAAACTTACTTTACGAGCCCGTAACTTAGACGCTGAACCGATAAAGGTGAATGATAAATCGGGTAATCCGGTGATGATTGGTTTGGTAGTAGTCTGGCGTGTGGCCGATACGTACAAGGCTTCGTTTGTGGTGGATAATGCTTCGATGGCTCCGGCAGTAACAGGGGCGGTAATGGTGGATAATGTGGCTCAGAAAATGAAGGCTTACGAAAATTTCGTAAAAATTCAGGCCGATGCTGCGCTCAGGTTTGTGGCTGGCATGTATGCCTACGACCACAGTGGGTCGGTGAGCGATACCGAACTCACGCTCCGCTCGGGTGGCGAAGAAATTAATTCAATTCTCGAAACCCAGATTAATGAAAGATTGACCATTGCCGGAATAGAAGTGGTGGAAGCACGTATCAATTACCTGGCTTATGCTCCCGAAATTGCTGCTGTCATGCTACGTCGTCAACAGGCCGATGCTATTATTGCAGCACGCGAGAAAATAGTGGAAGGGGCTGTTGGTATGGTGCGTATGGCGCTTAAAAAACTGTCGGATGAGCAAATTATTGAGCTTGACGAAGACAAGAAAGCTGCTATGGTTAGCAATCTGCTCGTGGTATTGTGTAGTGAGGAAGGTGCACAACCTGTGCTCAATGCCGGAACTTTGCATCAATAATTATTATCTCTGAAAATAATACTGCATTGGCAAAAGAAAGTAAAAATAAGACCTTTGTTCTGCGCATTGATCAGGATACGATGAATGCCATAGAGAAGTGGGCTGCGGATGAGTTTCGAAGTGTCAACGGGCAGATTTTGTACGTTCTGGACCAGGCACTGAAAAAAAACGGACGTTTGCCTAAAAGCAAAAAATCAAAACCCATTGTAACTGATGATTAGCTAAAAGATAAATTAAAAATATTGATTTGATAATCATTAAATTGTATATTTGCACCTGATGCTTTTTTAAGTATCAGGTGTTTTTTTATCCGGGCTCACTGAGGTGTTGTTTTTTTTGAATGCGCTTTTCAGCCGGGCTTAATTTTTTAATTCTTGATAGATATTTATAAAATGAAAAAACTATTTACAATCTTACTGATATTTTCCTCAGTATATGCACAGGCCGGCAAGCTGGCCTCTCCTGAATTTATTGCCATCGAGCATGCCAGTCTTATCATCCGAGCCAACGGACTTACCGTATTTGTGGACCCGGTGGGCGATGTTGCCCGTTATGCTGCCTATGGTAAGCCCGATGTTATTTTGATTACTCACGAGCATGGCGACCATCTGGATATTCCGTTGCTGAATGCGCTTAAAACGGACAAAACAGAGGTGATAGTGACTGAAGTTGTATTTAAGAAAACCGGATTTGGAAAAATTATGCACAATAATGAGCAGCTCAACATGGGTAAATTGCTCATTGAGTCCATCCCGGCCTATAATACTACTACCGAAAGGTTGAACTTTCACCCTAAAGGTGTGGGCAATGGTTATGTGCTGACTTTGAACGGAAAACGCATTTATATTTCGGGCGATACCGAAGATATTCCTGATATGTGTCAACTGAAAAAGATCGACTATGCTTTCATTTGTATGAATTTGCCTTATACCATGAGTGTGGAGCAGGCTGCATCTGCCATCCTGAAGTTTAAACCTAAGAATATCTACCCATATCATTATCGCAATCAGGATAAGACTTTTGCAGATATTCACGGTAAGCTTAAGGATTTGTTAAGCGTAAATAAAAATATCAACATCAGGTATCTCAACTGGTATGATCAGGAAAAGGAATAGTTTCTAAAAATACGAAACCCTTCTAAGCAAGCCCGAAGATTCACGCTTCGGGCTTTTTTATTAAAAAACAATTACTATTATGAACATAAGTTCAAAACTATTTGTATTTTTGCACTGCAATATCTTATCTTTCATTTAATAAAAACATCAACTTTATGCCACGTCCGCAGCAAAACAGAAAAATTTCAACCCCACCGCTTATGCAGGGTTTTAAACCATTTGGGATACCTCGCAGGGAACTCGAAACCGTAGTGTTGCAATTTGATGAATACGAAACAATGCGCTTGCTCGATTACGAAGGAATGACTCAGGAACAAGCTGCTGAACAGATGGAAGTGTCGCGGCCAACGCTGACTCGCATTTACGAAAATGCCCGGAAAATCATTGCACAGGCTTTGGTGGAGGGAAAAATGATTGTTATTGAGGGTGGCAATGTGGATTTTGGCCGCGAATGGTATCGGTGCAGACGGTGTCACAAGCTGGTAGATGGTTTGGATAAACATGTTAGATGCAGAAATTGTACTCACTTTGCCGATAATGAGCTGTCGCCACTTAATAAATAATTGATATGACAACAATTGCTGTTTTATCCGATAATCGTACCGCAAACTCCACACTGCTTACCGAGCATGGCCTGGCGGTTTTGCTGGATACCGGCCACCGTAAATGGTTGCTGGATACGGGAGCTTCGGATTTGTTTATGCAAAATGCCCGGGCAATGAACCTGAATATGGCTGATGTTGATGCTGCGTTTGTTTCTCATGGACATGCCGACCATTTGGGCGGACTGATACCGTTTTTGGAAAGTAATATAAAGGCGAAGGTAGTAGTATCAAAGCAGGCTATAACCGGCGAGTTTTATTCCGTAAGGAGTAAACCAAGAGACTTAACGGTGCGCCGAAATTTTTCGCCGTATAAAGATAGATTTTTGACCGATTTTAAAGCTTTGGAAAACGAATCGGTTTATATATTGAAAGTTACGTACGAAAGACATCGGCTTCCCAGAGCAAACAGCTCATTATTTATAAAGAAAAAACAAGTTTTTGTATGCGATGATTTTTTGCACGAGCTGGTTTTTGTTTATGATATGCCCGAGGGGCTATTTGTATTTTCGGGATGTTCGCACAAAGGGTTGCTGAATGTTCTCGATACTGTAAAGGCTAATCTTCACAGGCCGGTGAGGTGCTTGCTGGGAGGCTTTCATTTACCTGATGGCGAATACGAAAGCGATGCTGAAATCGAGCATATCGCATCGTCTATAAAACTCAATTACCCGCTTCTGAAACTGTATACCGGGCATTGTACCGGCAATCATGCTTTTTCAGTTATGAAAAAAATTCTTCAAGATCAGCTAACACAATTTTATGCAGGTTTTACTCTTATTATCTAAAAATTAAATAATTATGTCGGCATTAAACAGAAAAGGACCTGATAATATGGGTTCGCAAACAGGACGTAAATTAGGAAAATGTGGCAACAATATAATACCCGATTCAGAGTACGTACCCGGACAAGGAATGGGTTTGCGCCGCAAGGCAGGACTTAATAATATAAACGATAAAAAATTATACAAAAAATGAAAATTGCAGTACCAACAAAACAAGGAAACAGCATTGACGAGCATTTCGGACATTGCGAATTTTATAGCATTTTTACCATACAGGATCAAAATGTGGTTGACAAACAAATTCTGAAATCGCCGCAAGGCTGCGGTTGCAAATCGAATATTGCAGCCGATCTGGCAAAAATGGGTGTAAGCATTATGATAGCTGGTGGTATGGGAAATGGTGCGGTGAACAAGTTAGCTGAGCAAAATATTGCTGTTGTTCGCAACTGTCATGGCGATGTGGATGTGCTTGTAAAAGAATATCTTGCAGGCAATATCAAAGACGGAGGAGCAAACTGTGCCGCACACGACGAACATCATAATTCCGATGCGCATGTTTGCAATCATTAAATTGTTGCGGTTTTTAAAACCGGTTTTTTGTTCAATCTTTTCGGACGAAAACAAATGATTACTTGTGTTTTAGAAACATATTGAACTCTATTTTAAAGAACAACGAGCTGTCCGATATTATCGAACGGCTCGTTTATTTTGATTTAATAATATCAATTATCTGTATTTCAGTAAAATTATTCTTCAGTCAGATAATTCGAAATGATTTTTGTAATCAGAATATTCTGTTTAGTATCGATATTGTAGATGATATACCAAACAGTTTTCGATTTTCTCCGATACATAAGGACTTTCTCTCCAAATTGTTTATGGTCGGAATAGCGGGTTCTAAAGTGGTAGGTTTTATGAATAAGAGAGTAGCATTGATTTTCAATGTCGGTTACATATTCCAATGCATGGTTCAGTTCGAGTGAACCTTTGCTCCAGCTAATAAGCGATGTAAAAATATCCTTTAAATCATCAATAGCTTGGGCTGAAATGTAAACTGAACTCATTTATCACTGTCGTTTTCCATTTTTTTATATACAGAATTTACATGTTCTCTAACCATGTCAAAACCTTCTTTCAGGTCAACATAACTTTCAGGAATATTCCCGGAAACTTCTTCATGTTCAATAAATTCTACAACTTCCGGATGTTGGCGTAAATCAGAAATAAGTTTTTTACCCGCCTGATTATCAATATTTATTTTTACAGTTACAGTCATAAGTCAGATTGTTAGTGAGTTTTGCAAATATACAAATATTTATTTCAAATTATCCTACAACAAAAAACGAGCTGTCCGAAATCATCGAACAGCTCGTTTCTATTTAAAGTCCCCTTTAGGGGATGTAGGGGTCTTACAATTGTGGACCTGAAGGAATCAATGCTTTCGCATCTTCGTTGTCACAATATTGTTCGAAGTTCTTGATGTATTTAGCAGCAAGCGATTTTGCTTTAGTTTCCCATTCAGCAACATCTGCATAAGTATCACGTGGATCCAGAATGTTTGAATCAACATTATTCAAAGCTGTTGGAGCAACAAGATTCAAAATTGGAATGTGTACTGTTGGTGCACTTTCGATTGAACCATCGATGATAGCATCGATGATAGCACGGGTGTTTTTCAACGAAATACGTTTTCCTGTTCCGTTCCAGCCAGTGTTTACCAAATAAACTTTAGCGTTGTGTTCTTTAGCTTTACCAATCAATGTCTTAGCATACATGGTTGGGTGCAAAGTCAAGAAAGCTTCACCGAAAGCTGGAGAGAAAGAAGGAACCGGTTCAGTGATACCACGTTCTGTTCCGGCTAATTTTGAAGTAAAGCCTGAAAGGAAGTGATATTGAGCTGATTTCTCGTCCAAAATAGATACTGGAGGCAATACACCAAATGCATCAGCCGACAGGTAAATAATTTTTGAAGCGTGTCCTGCACGTGAAGGAGAAACGATTTTATTGATATGGTAGATTGGATAAGAAACGCGTGTATTTTCTGTTTTTGAAGCAGCAGCAGTATAGTCTGGCGTTCCATCAGGCAAAACAGTTACGTTTTCCAACAAAGCATCACGACGGATAGCTCTCCAAATGTCCGGTTCTTTATCTTTTTCCAAATCAATTACTTTAGCATAGCAACCACCTTCATAGTTGAACACTCCGTGATCGTCCCAACCGTGTTCGTCGTCACCAATCAGGTAACGTTTTGGGTCAGCTGAAAGAGTAGTTTTACCAGTTCCGGAAAGACCGAAGAAGATAGCCACATCACCTTCTGCACCTACGTTAGCAGAACAGTGCATTGAAGCGATACCTTTCAATGGCAAATAGTAGTTTTGAAGAGCGAAAATACCTTTTTTCATTTCGCCACCATACCATGTGCCACCAATAACCTGCATTCTTTCAGTAAGATTGAACAATGTAAATACTTCAGAGTTCAATCCTTGTTCTTTCCAGTTAGGATTGGTAGTTTTTGAACCGTTCAAACATACGAAATCAGGTTCGCCGTAGTTAGCCAATTCGTAGTGTGAAGGACGGATAAACATGTTGGTCACAAAGTGAGCCTGCCATGCTACTTCCATAACGAAACGTACTTTCAAACGAGTATCTTCGTTAGTACCGCAGAAAGTGTCCACTACATACAATTTTTTTGCAGTCGAAAGTTGTTTGGTTACAAGGTCTTTACAGTGAGCAAAAACTTCAGGAGTAGTTGGGCGGTTAATGGTACCATCCCACCACAAATGTTCATCAGTTACTGCATCTTTCACGAAGAATTTGTCCTTAGGTGAACGACCTGTAAACTTACCTGTATCAACTGATACAGCACCTGTTGTTGTTAACACACCTTTTTCAAAACCTTCGTTTGCAGGATCAATCTCTGCCTGAAACAACTCTTCGTAAGTTGGGTTGTGCAGAATTTCAAAATTTCCTGAAATTCCGTACTTACTTAAATCCAAATTTGCCATTTTTTTTTGTTTAAAATGATTCTTTATATAATTTTTACTATCTCTTTTTCTCTGGTTTTTTGTCTTTTTATGGCTTACAAAAGTACGATTTTTTTTCTGAGTAAAAAAGGAATTAAAGAAATTTTTCTTTATTCGTGTATAAAAAATCATAATGGATATTTAATTAAGTATTTATATCCAATAATCTGTATTATTATTCACATAAAGCGAATAATAATGCGTTTTAACTGTGATTTAAGGCTCATTTTTTATAAAAAAATAACTATTTTGAAACACCGGAATTTTTCAGGCATACGTATTGTTCTCACTAATTGGAGGCATTTGAGGTTTTAGCGTTGTTTTACGTGCGGCTACGCATCTGTTCTGCTGCACCAAACCGGCAAAACTGTAAAAAACATTATTTTTAAGATGATGAAAAACGGATACCTGCAAAAAAATATTATTTTTGTACTGATTGTTTGAAATTCAATGTGTTAAATTTAATGACACGATAAAAAAATATTATTGATGAAAATAAAAATTGTAAACCAATCCAAACATCCGCTACCCGAATATGCAACGAATCAATCGGCAGGCATGGATTTACGGGCAAATCTGGAAACTCCTGTAGTGCTGAAACCGCTCGAACGTAAACTTATACCTACCGGTTTGTTTATTGAACTGCCTGTGGGTTACGAAGCCCAGATACGGCCGCGAAGCGGATTAGCAATTAAAAAAGGAATAACAATTCTCAACTCTCCGGGTACTATCGATGCTGATTATCGTGGCGAAGTATGTGTGATTCTTGTCAATCTATCGTCCGAAGATTTTCTGATCAACGATGGTGAACGCATTTGCCAGATGGTAATAGCTGCTCACCAACAGGCAGAATGGGTTGAAGTTCAAGAACTTGGACAAACCGAAAGGGGAGCCGGCGGATTTGGGCATACCGGTAAAATTTAAAACTATAAAATGACAAAGTACATCAGATTATTGCTTTTCGCGTTGGTGATTTTTGTGGTGTCGTGTTCTTCATTGCCAAAAGCTGTGAAGATACCCGATAATAAACAAAGTGAACCTGTTCGCAATCAGTTCGACGGTTATTTTTATGAAGCCATAAAACTGAATGAAGAGGGGAAGCTTGATCAGGCTTTTGAGCTATTCGCAGCATGCTATGCTATTGATTCATTAGACGCGGGACTTTCTTACGAATTGGGAGGCTTATATGCCGTGCTGCAAAAAAACGATGTGGCTGCAAAATTTCTGGAAAGAGCATATCATGCCGACCCCTCCAACTGGTGGTATAATATGCAGTTGCTCTCGGTGTATGCTAACCTGAACAAAATGGATGAGCTTACCCTGCTGGCCGAAAACATGCAAAAGCAGTTTCCCTACAAACAGGAGGTTTACGAAATTCTGGGTTCGTTGTATAAGCAAACCAATCAGTTCCAGAAGGCGATTAACGCCATTGACCGCCTCGAAAACATGGCCGGGATAGACGAAAGACTGACACTGGAAAAGTACGAGCTGTACAACCAATTGAAAAAGCCGGCTAAAGGAATGGCCGAAATAGATAAGCTGATTCAGAAGTATCCCGGCGAATCGCGCTATAAGGTTCTGAAGGGCGACGCGCTCAGAGACCTGAGTATGCAGGATCAGGCCTTTCAGATATATAACGAAGTGCTGGCCTCCGACCCCGAAAACCCTCAGGTATATGTATCGCTGTCCGACTATTATAACGATGCCGGACAGCAGGAGAAAGCCTCTGAAGCGATTATGAAAGCGTTAAAACTGGATCAGCTTGAGTTGGATCAGAAAATGGAAATTCTGGGGCAGTATGTTCAGAAATTTATTCAGGACTCTGTACGGTTCAACGAAACGGAGTCTCTTTTTAAACTGTTGGTGGACAAATACCCCCTCGAAGAAAAGGTCCATGGGTATTACGCCCTTTTCCTTCAGTTTCGCAAGCGCATCCCGGAGGCTGTAGCAGAATATGAATCCATGATTAATATCAATCCGAAAAATGAGCAGACTTGGTTGCAGTTAATCCAGATTTATGTATCGGAACAGAAATTTAATGACGTGCTTAAAACGTCAAATAGTGCTATTGAAAATATACCCACTATACCCCAGTGGTATTTTTTTAAAGGCATATCGCTGTTTCAGCTCAAAGACTACCCCGGTGCCTTAAAAGCAGTATATCAGGGAATTGAGCTTATACCAGATAAAGAAAACGGGCTTAAAAGCGACCTTTATGCTCAGGCAGGCGATATTTATTATAAGTTGGAAGATAAACCGAAGGCTTACGAGGCATACGAAAATGCTCTACTGGCCAACCCGAAAAATATTTATGTGATGAATAATTACGCTTATTTCCTTTCAGAAGAGAATCGCGACCTGAAGAAAGCCGAAAAAATGAGCGCTCAAACGGTGGAAAAAGAGCCATCCAACAGTACTTATCTGGATACTTATGCCTGGATATTTTACAAACAGGGCAATTTGTCGCTGGCTAAATTTTATATTGAGCGGGCAATGGATAATCTGGCTCCCGAGCACGACCCCGGAGTGGTGATGGAACACTACGGAGATATTCTCTGGAAATCGGGCGAAACTGAAAAAGCTTTAGAGATGTGGAAAAAATCGTACGATGCCGGTAACATAACAGATGAACTAAAACTGAAAATTGATAATAAGGAATTGAAATAATTAATAAAGGACTTAAATATGAAGAAAAGAATTATTATATGGATGTTGCTTCCGGTATTGTTTTTTGGGTGTAAAACCAAACAACAGGTTGCAGAACGTGCGGTAGAGAAGAGTCCCGTAGGGGTTTTGGTAGATAAGCTGGTGGCGGCAAGTCCCGATTTCTCAACGGCCAATGTGAGTAAAATGAGTCTGGCTATTAAGCTCAACGATTACAACTTTAACGTTTCGGCCACCTGCCGTATTAGTAGGGATTCGCTTATTCATGTTTCCATTTTACCGGTGTTGGGTATCGAGGCATTTAAAGTAGAGATGGATCCCGATACCATCAGAGTTTATGATAAATTCAACAAAAAACTATACGTGGTTGATTTTGCATCTCTGAATAGTCGCTTTGGTGTTAATGTCGACTTTTATAGCTTGCAGGATCTGATTTCAAATCGTTTCTTTAAAGTGGGAAGTCGCTCGTTAACAGCCGAAAATTGTAAGCTGGCCAATTCAGGCGACCAGGTGAATGTGATTGATTATGTGAAAGCTCCCATGAAACAGCGTATCACATCCAATGCCTCTAACCGAATTGTAAAAAACGAGATTTCATCGGTAAGCTCGGATTATACTTTTGTGGCTGCCTACAATGATTTTGCGGCTTTTGATAACATCAATTTTCCACAAAAAATAAATATTCTGGTTACCAACGGGAAAAGAACATTTACCTGCGATTTTTCTGTCTCCAAAGCTACATTCAATCAAAAGTTGAACTTCTCCACTCTGAATCCGGAACGCTACGAACGTGCCGATATTAATAATTTACTGAAAAAATAAGGAATTTTATTCTATAGGCGTATGGCTGTTCTTAATTTAAAAAAAGTATTATTTTTGCTTGTTTTTTTATCGGGCTTTCTGGCTGCCGGTGCGCAAACGGTTAAGGAGCTGGAACGTCAGCGCAAACAAACGCTCCAATTGCTTGAATCTACCAACAAGATGCTGAACGAAACAAAACGTTCGCAGCGAAGCTCGCTTAATAAGCTGACGATTATCAGCAAAAATATTAATGAGAGAAAAACACTGATTAAAAACATATCGGTGGAAATTAATGAGCTTGACAATGAAATGGGACGGCTCAATGCCGAAACCCGTCAGCTCAACACCAAACTTACGAGGCTGAAAAACGATTATGCACGACTTGTGCAGGAGGCACATATACATAGGAGTATTTATGCTAAAATTATGTTTGTGCTTTCGGCCAAAACTTTTGACCAGTCGTACAGGCGGTTTCGATATCTACAGGAATATACCGAATATCGTAAAGTACAGGTAAGGCAAATAGAACAGGTTAAAGCACAGATAGCTCTTAAAACCGATAGCATAGGCAGGCATAAGAGTACCAAAGTAGAGGTGGTTAAGGCTAAGGAAACTGAAGCACAAAAGCTAACCAAGGATCAGCAGAAAGAAAAGGTATTCCTCACCGACTTGCAGAAAAAAGAAGGCAAACTGCGCTCCGACTTGAAACTGCAACAAAAAAAGGCGAACGACCTGAATCAAAAAATTGAACGAATTATAGCTGAGGAAATTCGCAAAGCTGAGGCACGTCGTAAGGCTGAAGAACAAAAACGTCTGGCCGATGAGCGAAAACGAAAGGCAGCTCAAACTGCTAAAAAGGACAAAGGTACAAAAGCAACCAAAGCCGAAAAGGAACAAAGTGTTGCTGAAAGTAAACCGATAACCGGTTCTGTATCGGCGCTTACCAAAGAGGAGTCGCTTATTTCAGGGAATTTTGCAGCTAACAGGGGGCGGCTTCCCTGGCCTGCTGCAAGCGGATTTATAAGCGGACATTTTGGTGTACAGGCTCATCCGGTGCTGAAACATGTTACCACCAACAACAAGGGTATTTACATCCAAACTACCGTGGGCGCTAATGCTCGGGCAGTGTTCGAAGGTACGGTTACGCAGCGGTTCTCTATTCCGGGAAGCAACAATGCCGTTATTGTACAGCATGGCGAGTACCGTACTGTTTATGCCAATCTTACTAATATTTATGTGAATGTGGGCGATAAAGTAAGTGCAAAACAATCGATCGGTCGCATATATACCGATGCAGAAAACGATAACAAAACAGAGCTTTATTTCCAGGTATGGAAAGGGCGAACACTCCAAAATCCTGAAGGCTGGGTGGCAAAATAAAAGCCCCCTAAATCCCCTTCAAGGGGACATGTAGAGTACAAACACTGAAATTATTTATATCAATGATATATGGCAAATGATATTGAAAGTCCCCTTGATGGGGATTTAGGGGGATTTCCCCAACAGGTAGATTATGGCGATAGCAACATCATTACCCTCGAAGGACTGGAGCATGTGCGCCGTCGGCCGGGGATGTATATTGGTAAATTAGGCGACGGATCTCATGCCGACGACGGAATTTATGTGCTTCTGAAAGAGGTGCTCGACAACTGTATCGATGAATACCGTATGGGTGCCGGGAAAACCGTTGAAGTTACCGTAAGGGAAGGGCACGTGGAGGTGCGGGACTACGGCCGGGGTATTCCGCTTGGTAAAATGGTGGATGCAGTTTCAATTATGAATACCGGTGGTAAATACGATTCCAAAGCATTTAAAAAATCGGTTGGGCTCAATGGGGTCGGTACAAAGGCGGTAAACGCTCTGTCGTCCGATTTTGTTGTGCAGAGCTATCGCGATGGACAAACGCGTCGCGCTGTTTTTGCCAAAGGAAAACTGATTGATGACTCTAATGTGTTGGAAGATACGAAATCGGAACGGGGAACGTACGTTTACTTCGTTCCCGATAAGGAACTTTTTACCGGATATGAATACCGCGATGAATATATCGAAACAATGCTGCGGAACTATTCTTATCTGAATACGGGTCTTACTATCGTATTTAACGGAAAAAAGATCCTTTCCAAAAATGGCTTGCTCGACCTGCTTAACGAAAACATGACCTCAGATCCCCTCTATCCGATTATCCATCTCAGGGGCGAGGATATTGAAATTGCTTTTACGCACAGCGACCAGTATGGCGAGGAGTATTACTCTTTCGTAAACGGACAGCATACCACGCAGGGTGGCACGCATCAAAGCGCTTTTCGCGAAGCAATAGGACGCACTATCAAGGAATTTTACAATAAAAATCAGGAACTTACCGACATTCGCAATGGTATTATTGCTGCCATCGCCATCAGTGTGGAAGAGCCTGTTTTCGAAAGTCAAACAAAAACAAAACTTGGTTCCCGGGATATGTCGCCGTCAGGCGGCGTTTCGGTAAGCAAATTTGTATCCGATTTTCTGAAAAAAGAGCTGGATAATTTTTTGCATCGCAATAGCGAAACTGCCGCTGTTATGCTTCAGAAAATTCAGGACTCCGAGAAGGAACGTAAGGCCATTGCCGGTGTTACCAAGCTGGCGCGCGAACGTGCCAAAAAGGTAAACCTCCATAACCGCAAACTACGCGACTGCCGTATACACTACAACGATACTCCGGGTAAGGACGAGAATAAAAACCGCCTGATAGCCGAATCGAGTATTTTTATTACTGAGGGCGACTCGGCCAGTGGATCTATCACCAAAAGCCGGGATGTAAACACGCAGGCCGTGTTTAGCTTAAGGGGTAAGCCGCTGAATAGCTACGGACTTACCAAAAAAATTGTTTACGAAAACGAAGAGTTTAACCTGCTACAGGCTGCGCTGAATATTGAGGATGGAATCGAGGGATTGAGATATAACAAGGTGATTGTTTCCACCGATGCCGATGTGGACGGAATGCACATCCGCCTGTTGCTAATCACCTTCTTCTTGCAGTTTTTCCCGGATCTTATCAAAAAAGGTCATGTTTATATCCTGCAAACGCCGCTTTTCAGGGTGCGAAACAAAAAGGAAACCTTCTATTGCTATTCGGAAGAGGAGAGGATAGCCGCCATGGCCAAACTTGGGGCCAACCCCGAGATAACCCGATTTAAAGGTCTTGGAGAAATTTCGCCCGATGAATTCAAGCATTTTATTGGTAAAGATATTCGTTTAGATCAGGTAACTCTGAAGAAAGAAGATGCGGTACAGGATTTACTTTCGTTTTATATGGGTAAAAACACCTCTGAGCGTCAGACTTTCATTATTGATAATCTTGTGATTGAAGAAGATGTTTAAACGCGAATTTAATTCGTAGCTGAGAGTTGATATGCGCGGGGGTGTCCTTTCTTTTTTTTGATGAAAATAGATTATATTTGCTGTTGTTGGAGGAACATAATAATTGAAAAAGATGCCTGTTGATACAATGATACATACCGAAGGTGTAAAATATGCCGGATCGAAACTGAAGATTATACCTTACATTGCCGGTATTTTATCTGAATTGGAAGGGGTGAAGTCTGTTTTGGATGGTTTCAGCGGCACCACGCGGGTATCGCAGGCATTTGCTCAGTTAGGTTACCACACTACGTCGAGCGACGTATCTGTATGGTCCGAGGTTTTTGCCACATGTTATCTCATGTCCACCGGGAGCGATAAGTTTTATCAGGAACTGATTGACCATCTGAACTCACTAAGTGGATATGATGGCTGGTTTACCGAATATTACGGTGCTACCGATGTTTTTCTCAAAAGACCTTTCCAGATTCATAACACCCGCAAGCTGGATGCAATCCGCGATGAAATCGATAAATTGGCATTGACTTTTGAAGATAGATGTGTGTTGCTAACCAGCCTTATCTCTGCGTTGGATTCGGTAGATAATACGCTTGGGCATTATGTGGCGTATCTATCCAAATGGTCGCCACGTTCTTTCAAGCACCTTCATTTGAAACTTCCACGCCGGTTCGAAAATACAGGCTGTAATGAAGTGGTAAGGGCTGATATCTTCGACACCATTGCCAATCGCACTTTCGACTTTGTTTATTACGACCCACCCTATGGTTCAAACAACGAAAAAATGCCTCCAAGCAGAGTGAGATATGCTTCGTATTATCATATCTGGACTACAATTATTCAAAACGACAAACCTGTATTGTTTGGTAAAGCCAATCGCCGGGAAGATACGCGCGATGCGGTTGCATGTTCGGTATTTGAGGAATTCAGACGCGATAGTCAGGGCAATTTTATTGCGATGGAAGCGATGAATAGGCTTATTAAAGAAACAAACTCAAGATATATTCTTCTGTCGTATAGTTCGGGTGGAAGGGCTACAAAACAAGAATTGCACGACATTATCTCCAACTCGGGGAAATTATTAAAAGCCGTAGAGATAGATTATAAGAAAAATGTGATGGGAAATATGCGCTGGACCAACGAATGGATAAACAGTGATGGGAAATACCATGAGTATCTATTTTTGATGGAAAAAGGGTGATTTTTTTTTCTGTAAAATAATTGCTTGTAAATATATTAGATGTTTCTATAACGAACTATTGTTTTGATAATACATAGAAAATAATTATGCCATTAAATTATTATTCCGAAGATAATTCTACAGACACGAACCCCGATTTGCATTTTATGCGTCAGGCTATTGTTGAGGCCAAAAAGGCCGGTGAACGCGATGAGGTCCCCGTGGGGGCAGTTGTGGTGTGCCAGGGCCGAATTATCGCCCGGGGACATAACCTTACCGAAACCCTTATCGACGTTACTGCACATGCCGAAATGCAGGCCATCACTGCCGCTGCTCAGTTTTTGGGTGGTAAATATCTTACAGGCTGTACACTGTACGTCACGGTGGAGCCCTGCGTGATGTGCGCCGGAGCGCTTGGTTGGTCGCAAATAGATAGGATTGTGTACGGAACTGCCGATGAAAAGCGGGGCTTTTCGCGCTTTGCGCCGCAGGCAATTCATCCCAAAACCGAAGTTGTATTCGGTATACTTGAGGATGAATGCAGTGCGCTGATGAAAGATTTTTTCAGAAAAAGAAGATAGGTGCAGTGCCCGGTTTAATATTTTAGGTCAATCACCACTAATTCTGATTGAGACCCGATACGATACTGAGGACCCCAAATACCAAGACCGGACGATACGTAGTAATGTGTATTTCCGGTTTTTTTGTAGCCATAACCCAGCTCGTACATGTTTTTTACAAACAAATTGCCCGGAAAAAACTGCCCGTTGTGCGTATGACCCGATATTTGCAAATCTACCCCGTTTTCGCGGGCTTCGTTCAGGTGGTAAGGTTGGTGATCGAGCAGAATCACAGACTTTGTTTTGTCGGTATGGTTCAATAAGTCATGTAGCTGCTTGCGGTTGGGGTTAGTTCTGTCATCGCGCCCTGCCACGTAAAAATTATCGCCGATGGAAACGACCGAATCCCGCAAGTAGGTAATTCCGGCTTTACGCAAATATTGTTCGGTGGCATTTGGCGAACCTGCATAATACTCGTGGTTTCCACTAATGGCGTAAACCCCTAAAGGTGCCTGAATGGCCGATAATTCCTCGTACATAGCCTGATCAATCAGTGGTTGTATTGATCTGTCGGACACATCACCCGCAAGCAATACAATATCCGGTTTCTGATCATTTATTAACCGTACATATTTTTGTAATCTTTTTTTGTCGATGGATACGCCTAAATGTATATCACTGGCTGCAACTATCCTCACCGTTTTTCCCTGTTGTGGTTTGTCGGTTTGCAGGTGCAGGTGTACAATTGCCGGATGGTTGAATTTATAATTTCCTACAATCATAGCTATGGTGCTTATACCTAATGTTGCTACAAAAGCCCACAAGCGAACCGACTGCATACCTGCCGGTGCAAAATGAAAAACAAGGTTTAATATCCGGGCTATATCTACCAATAAAAAAGATAGAAGCAAATACAGCATAATAATCAGGTAAGTAAACCCTGCAAAGGTTACAGCCTTGGCCACGATGGGTGGAAAGGAACCCGATGCCAGCAGTCCGGTTAGCATGGCTGCAAATAATAAAACATTAAGCGCCACATACCAGATACCTAAATTGCCTGCAGGCTGAAGGGCTTGCCAGCCTCTGAGGGTAACGTAGCCCGACATCAGAGCCATAATGGCAAATGCCATCAGAAAAAATCCAATCTTCATAATTATATTTTAAATTTTTAAAAACAACAGCAATTTAAACATTCAGAAGCGAATAATGTTTTTAATGGTAACACATTTTAAGTCAGAATGTCTGATAAAACGCATCTCCTTTGTTTTAAAATGCCATCTTTTATTTCCATCAGAGTGGAATAAGGTTCCAAAAATAGCTCTAAATTTGCAGATACAAAATAAATAATTCAGAATATGGATGATAAGATAAAAAAACTGGTACTGGCTGTACAGCGTACCGAGGTTACCGAACACCTTATTTATATGAGACTTTCGCAGGGATGTAAAGATGCCAACAATGCAGAAGTGCTACGTAAAATAGGAATGCAGGAAAAAGGGCATGCCCGCTTTTGGCAAAACATATCGGGAGAAGAGGTAAAACCGGATATGTGGCGTGTAAGGCGTACGGTGCTGCTGGCCAACTTGCTCGGATTATCTTTTGTGCTCAAACTTATGGAAAAGCGCGAAGGTACTGGCTCGCGGGCTTATGAGCATCTTGCGGCTTATTTCCCCGAAGCGGCCGATTTTTCAAAAGAAGAGCTTGAGCACGAAAGCCGCTTGCTCAATATGCTCGACGAGGAAAGCCTGCAATACGTTGGTTCCATTGTACTTGGACTTAATGATGCCCTGGTGGAGCTTACAGGTGCGCTGGCGGGCTTCACACTGGCACTAAGCGATAATAAAATTATTTCCCTCGTAGGGCTTGTTACGGGCATTTCTGCGGCCTTATCTATGGCTGCGTCGGACTATTTGTCGTCCAAGGCCGAAAACGACCCCAGAGCTAAAAAATCGGCTTTGTATACCGGGCTGGCATATCTTATTACGGTGGTGTTACTTATTTCGCCTTTTTTGTTGCTCGGTAGTAAATTTTTGGCACTTGGTATTACTTTAGCCACGGCGGTATTGATTATCTTTTGCTTCAATTTTTATATTTCCACAGCCAAAGATTTGAATTTTAAAGCGAGGTTTTTCGAAATGAGCTTTATCAGCCTGGGAGTGGCTGCTTTCTCGTTTTTTGTGGGATATGCGCTGAAAGCAATTTTGGGTGTTGACGTATAATTTTATAAACAAGTGAAATTATTCCACATCATCTTGCGGTGTGATTTCTTTCTCACCTTTACGGTAATAATAAACCAGTCCGAACTGACGGCATTTTTGTAGCTTCGAATAGGGTTTTTCGTCTTTGTAGCGTGCTTCTACCTGATTCCAGATATCCAGAATAACGCTGTCGCCTTTTTCGCGTATGGATACCAGCTCTTCCCAGGTGCGGTTGGTGGTGTTTTGATGGAGTTTTTGTGTGGATTTGTATTCTTTAAATACTTCGTAATGCACCTGAACTTTAGCAATGGCCGGATTGTAGATGGGCAATCCACCGTTACGTACCCTTTCGTTTTCTCCATCGATAATACTTTTTCCCCATTGTAACAAGGCGCCTTCGGTGGTTAAGTCGGGAACGGTGTGAATGTTGGGATCCAGATGATAAAAGATTTTGTGCTCTTTTTTGATGTCGCCCCGGATAACCGAAAGGTTTAATACCTGAATAAAATGCGAAATATAAAGGCGGGCATTGTGTACAATTTGCTGATACCGCTTGTTGGCCGATATCTGGTTGTCGAGGCATTGCTGGTAGTGAATCAGCTGTTTCTCAAAAACAGTGAGATATGCTCTGGCTTCGTTGATGGTTTTGAAAGAGATAACCTGACTTGAAAACTCTTGTTTGTCGGCCATTTGTATGGCTGTTTGTAAAGCTCTTAACCGAGCCTGGTCAGTATTGGGTAATCGACGATAGGGCATAAATAATATTTTTTTTATGTTCCCGGTTTTTGAAATATTGAAACCGGAAAAAATTCAACTCAAAAACAAAATTCGCTCTTTAAAATTTTTTGTCGACCACAAAGATAAAAAATTAATCGTTTCTTGACATTAATTTTTCGGCTAATTTTCTCAATTCTTGCTTTTTATTCTTATCAATACTGATTTTTTCGAGATTTGCGATGGCCTTTTCATAGAAAAAAGACATCTTGTCTTCGCAAATTTTTTTCGCGCCAAGGATATTGTACAATTCTGTTACTGCCGATATTTTCTTCTCCGGGTTGCCGGAGTTATTGGCAAGCCAGTATTTTAGTTGTTCAAGATTTTCGCCTTTGGCTACATTGAGAGCCTGTATCAGCAGGTAGGTTTTTTTATTACACAGGATGTCGCCACCAATTTTTTTTCCGAAGGTAAGTTCATTGCCATATACATCAAGCAGGTCGTCTTTGAGCTGAAAAGCCAGACCGATATGGATGCCGAATAGGTAAAGCTCACGTGCATCTTCGGGTTTTGCGCCTCCGGTTATGGCTCCTGTTTGCATGGCGCAACCCAATAATACTGCTGTTTTCAAGCGTATCATTTCCAGGTATTCTTCGGCGGTTACATCGTTTCTTTGTTCAAAATCCACATCGTATTGCTGTCCTTCGCATATTTCGGTAGCTGTGTCCGAAAAAATGGTAAGTACCTCTTTCAGGTATTTTTCAGGGGTTTGAGCTATGAGTTGATAGGCGGCTATTTGCATCACATCGCCCGAGAGGATGGCCGTGTTGTCGTTCCACTTTATATGTACGGTAGGTTTTCCTCTGCGTAAGGGAGCCTTGTCCATTATGTCGTCGTGCAGCAGGGTGAAGTTGTGAAACACTTCAATGCCCAGCGCAGGAGCTATGGCTGGTTGAATATCGTCGGTAAACAGGTTGCAGGCCATTAGCGTAAGTGCCGGGCGTATGCGTTTACCGCATAGCGAGAGCACATAGCCTATTGGTTCGTAAAGTCCCCGGGGCTCTTTGCTCCAGTTTAGTTTGGCTATCTCCTGATTTACAATTGTGGTAATCTCGTCAAACGTTTTCATTGTATGTAATTAAACTATTGATGAATAAGATGCTTTTTTGCATTGGCGCACCGAAAAAAACATTTTTTATATCAAACACTCGTTACCGATAGCTCATTTTCAATAATCTCAGTCATAACATCCTTGATGTCGAGCCCGGCTGCACGTACTTGCTGCGGTATGAAACTGGTGCTGGTCATTCCCGGTGTGGTATTTACTTCCAGCAGATTAATTACGTCTCCTTCGGTGATGATATAATCTATCCTCACAATACCTTTGCATCCCAAAATATCGTAAATAGCAGCAGTAAGTTGTTGTACACGCCCGGTAAGTTTTTCGCTCAGGCGTGCCGGGGTAATTTCCTGTACCTGTCCTTTGTATTTGGCATCGTAATCGAAAAATTCATTTTCAGGCACCACCTCAGTTACGGGCAATACCACGGTTTTGTCTTTAGTTTTATACATACCGCAGGTTATTTCGGTACCCTGCATATAGGCTTCTATCATTACTTCATCGCCTTCGGCAAATGCTTTGGCTATAGCCGGCTGTACGTCCTGCGCTGATTTTACTTTGGTAACTCCAAAACTGCTGCCACCTACGTTAGGTTTTACGAAGCACGGAAATCCGGTTTTCTGTTCAAGTTCTTCGCTGCCGATAGTCTGCCCTTTGCGCAACATTACCGATTCCGACACTTTTACACCGAAACCTTTCAAATACTGGTTGCAGGTAAACTTGTTGAAGGTAATGGCGGCGGCCAGAACGCCACAGCAAGAGTAGGGTAGTCCAATCAAATCAAAATATCCCTGAAGAATACCATTTTCGCCCGGGGTGCCGTGTATGGTTATGTAAGCAAAGTCAAAAACTGTTTTATTGCCGTTGCGTGTAAAGCTAAAATCGTTTTTATCTAACGGAATTTTTTCGTCATCAGACCATTCTACCTGCCACGTTTTGCCTACAATGGTTACGATATACACGTTGTAACGTTCCTTGTCCATAAAGGAGTAAATACCTGCAGCACTTTTAAGCGAAACTACTACTTCCGACGAATCGCCACCGGCAACGATTGCTATGTTTTTTTTCATACTTTTAAAAGTCCCTCTAACCTCCCCAAAGGCAGGCTCTCCGACTGATTGAGGTGATGTCGGATTTATTAATCATTTCCTTGTGTGAGTAACCTTACCCATACTCGTTTCATAAAACAAAACCCCGCATTTGTGCCGGGGCAATAATTGGTATGTTTGAAATTTAATTTTATTGCTTATCCACATTAGTCAAGACACCTATTCGTTTCAAAAAATATGTGCCATTGTTAGCAAGGTAAACATATATTAAAACCACAATAGGCACAATAGAAAGAAAACTTATGTTCAAACATGTAATATAGAGTATAATAGGCAAATGCCTATCGGCATTTAAATTTAAATAAACTGTAAAGTGTTAATCAACAAATCCTTGTTCTAATGTGTTTGTTGAGGTTAAAATCTTATAGCTCAACCGAAAGGGATAAGCAGTTTAATTTTTTTTATGTTCGCTTATTTGTTGCTTGTTCTCTGGTGTTTACAGTCCCAAATGTTCTTTTCCGTATTGTCGCCACATATCGATAAGATCCTGCATATCTTTGGGCAATTCGCTCTCGAAGTGCATGTATTCACCAGTAGAGGGGTGTACAAATCCCAGTGTTTTGGCATGCAAAGCTTGCCGCGGACATGTAAAAAAACAATTCTTTACAAAAAGTTTATAATATGCCGATGTTGACCCTCTCAGTATCACATTACCACCATAGCGTTCGTCATTAAACAGCGTATGTCCGATGTGTTTCATGTGTACGCGTATCTGATGCGTTCTGCCGGTTTCGAGCCTGCACTCAACCAATGTTACATAGCCTAAACGTTCCAGTACCTTATAATGCGTTACAGCATGCTTGGCAAAAGGGTTTTCTCCCTCCGGGAAAACGGTGAATTGCATCCTGTCGCTCGGGTTGCGCGCCAAATCGCCCCGGATGGTGCCTTCGTTTTCTTTTACATTGCCCCATACAAGTGCCTGATAGCGGCGTTGTGTGGTTTTTTCAAAAAACTGACGCCCCAGATGCGTTTTGGCATTTTCGTTTTTTGCCAGTAATAGTAAGCCCGAAGTGTCTTTATCAATACGATGAACCAGCCCTATTCGCGGGTCGTTGAAGTCGAACCGCGGGTCGCCTTGCAGGTGCCATGCCACAGCGTTGAGCAAAGTACCGTCGAAGTTGCCAAAACCGGGGTGTACTACCAGTCCGGGTTGCTTATTAACCAGTAAGATGTCCTCATCTTCGTATACAATATTGATGGGGATATTCTGGGGTATAATTTCGAAATGGCTGGGAGGATAGGCCAGCATAATGGTGATAATATCGAAAGGTTTCACGCGGTAATTTGATTTTACCGGTTTGTCGTTTACCCTGATATTGCCTACGTCAGCAGCCTCCTGTATGCGGTTACGCGATATTTTGGACATGTAGTTGACAAGGTACTTGTCAATTCGTACCAAAGCCTGACCTTTGTCTACTACAAAGCGGTAGTGTTCAAAGAGTTCCTGGCCGTCACTTAGTTCCTCGATATCTTCGTCTTCAATTTCTTCTATATAGTCTTCGTTCACAGTTAGATTGATTTTTCAAAAAAATTTGTCAGAATTAACCTCTTGTTATTCAATATTTAGATGCGATATAACAGATGAAAGATTGTTTTTTTTTCAGTTCGAATCAGAAAAATTCTTCTTCCGGGTCGGCCTGACTTTTTTCTTCAGTTTCGTCTTCGTCAAAAGTCTTGTTGAGTAAGGATTTATCTTTGGAAAGCCATACGTCTATTCTGGTGCCTGCTGCTACCGATTTGCCGGCACCCGGTTTTTGTCTGTATATTACATAGTCACTTTCGTTGCCATTGGGCTCTACGTCGTATTCTACAGCGCCTATTACAACCGATGCCGATAAAGCAGCCTGACGACCCTCGTCAAGCGTGAGCCCCTTAAGTCCGGGAACAGCCACGGATTCGCCTTCGCCCAGGCCGCTGCCTACTACCAGTACTACTGAGCTACCTTCGGGTATGCGGGTACCGGGTTGTATGGTTTTGCCAAGGTATTTTACCGAAATTACAAGGTCTTTATATTCCGACGGTGCACTTTCGACACTGCTTACGTTGATGCCTATGGCACGCAACATGGCATCTGCCTGGCGGTACGATACATCATCAACATCGGGCAAAGGAATCTTTCGTACCTGCATAGAGTTGATAATCAGATATATAGGTCGGTTTCTTTTAACGGTGGAGTTGGCAGCCGGAATTTGTTCAATAACAGTGCCCAGTTTCTTACCCTTGATGTACACCGAGTCAATTACCTGAGGGTATAAATCATGTCCGGCAAGCATTTGCTGGGCCTCTTCAAGGTAAAGACCTTTGAGTTCGGGAACGGTTTCGGATTCGCCGTGGTGTGTGTAAAAATCAATGGCAATTAACGCTATCCATGCCAGAGCGACAAAGATAACACCAGCTAACAGCACGCGTTTGAGTATGTAACCTCCTGTACTTTCTTTCCAGAATTTTTTTAAATCCATATTTTGAGTCTGGTTTATTGGTTTAATGGTTAATTTATTGTGTTTCCCGAAATAAAGAGCCTATAGATTAGGAAAAAGCGGGAGCAATTGTCCAATTTATAGTTCATCTATTCAGTGAATTAACCAAAATCTAAATCCGCATTCAAAAATAGTGAAAAAATTGGTCAAAAGAGGTATATAAACAAAAAAAGTAAAAACTTCAACAGGAGCTTTTACTTTTTTTATGCTGTTTGATGCAGAATGATTACCCTTTGTGGCGTCCTTCATCGGCAACGGTGAGTTTTGATCTACCTTTGGCACGACGGGCTGCTAATACTCGGCGACCGTTGGCAGTTGCCATTCTTTCACGGAAACCGTGTTTGTTCCTTCTTTTTCTCTGCGAAGGTTGGAATGTCCTTTTCATTGCTTATCTTGTTTTTATTGTTATTTTTCGATATTTGGGATTCGGGACTGCAAAATTAGAGGTTTTTTTTGAACTGGCAAATTGTTGATAACTTTTTCTTTGTGTTTTTTTTTACCAACCAGCCTTCTTCTGTTTTGGCTCTACAGCGTAATGCAATTTTTAAATTTTGGAGTTTTATCAAAAAGCATCTATATTTTTTTAAATAAATATTTGATTATGATTGATTTATGGTTGTTTTTATAATATTGGTTATACTTAAATTGGTTTATGGTCAATTATAATGGATATTAAAAATACTTAGCGTGTTTTTTGATAGAACTTTACCCAATCGATTGTCATCGAGGTAGGAAAAATCGAATTGTCGACCTTGCCTCCCAAATTTCCACCGATGGCCACATTGAAAATTAAATAGGCTGGTTTGTCGAACGGCCAGTTTGCGGCATTTTTTGGTTCCGGATTATAATGATACACCTTTTTTCCATCTACAAAAAACGTAATATAATCGGGAGTCCACTCCATGGCATAGATGTGATATTTGTCGTAAGGGCGTTCTATCCTGATGGTGCTGGTGTAAGGAGTGGCTCCATAGCCCGATGGATTGTGTATAGAAGTAAGTACAATGCCTGAATTGTTGCCCACATGTTCCATGATGTCCAGCTCGCCGCAGGCAGGCCAACCTACCTGGTCGATATTATTACCCAGCATCCAAAGGGCTGGCCATGTACCCTTGCCGGCAGGTAGTTTGGCCTTAATTTCGACATAGCCGTAGGTGAAAATCCGTTTGTTTTCGGTTATCATACGCGCCGAGGTATATTCACCGTTTTGGTAGCGGGCTGTGAGGATAAGTTTGCCACCTTTTTGTTCTGCATTTTCACCTTTGGTATAACGTTGTAATTCGTTATTAACCCACCCTGGAGGTGCCACTTCGTGAGTCCAGGAGCTGGTATCAATTTGCTGTTTCGAGAAATTGTCCTGCCATACAAGTTTATAGCCTTTACGGGCTTGTATGTTAGTCGTTGAAATCAGGATGAGCAACATCAATACAACCATTAAATTTTGTTTTTTCATTTTCATTTGATTTAATTAAAAAAAACACGAAAGCATCAGTTAATTCAATTCTTTTATATAATGATTCCCAAACCGGTCAATAACTTCGACTTTGATTTTGGCATCGGGATTTTCGGGTGTAGCTTTAAACAAATGTTGCGTTTGTCCAACACTTAACCACGCATGTTTTTTGTTTTTTCCCGGTTTATAGAGCTCTGCGGCATAAGGATCTTCGCCCCAATAGCGAAGCATTTCGCCTTTGAGTACGCCATTTTCGTACCAATATACTTTCCAAAGTGGGTCGTAATTGTAAACATTAGCTATAAAGCAATCGGGGTATGCGGTGTCGGTTCCTGTTTTATATAGTTTGAATTGCTCGGTTTTGTTTTGGTTCACACCTTTAAAGTACCAGGTCAGGCTATCACCGTTTACCTCGTAAACGGTATAGCTTTTGGGCGCACCATCCGTACAAACTTCGCCTTGCCACCAGGCACCGCAGGCAGCAGCATGTACGTGTTCGCTGATATGGGGTGCGGCCTGTGTGTACCATTGGGTATGACTATGGCCGGCCAGAATATGCGTGTTGTAAGGCGATAGTATTTTATATAATGCTTCGCGGTTTAATACTGAATTCGACATTTCGGTGGCAAAGCTCCCGGCTTTTTCAGACTCACCGTAAATGGTAGGTATGTGCATGGTAACGATTACTGTGCTTCCGGGTTTTACCCACTGTAAGTCTTGCTCTAACCATTGTAGTTGGTTTTCGTCGATATATCCGATATAGCGATACGAAAATCCGTAATAGAACACATTTTTGAGTACTACATAATGGATATTACCTACGTTGAACGAGTAATGCGTGGGACCAAATGCAGCCGAAAAAGATTGGGCTGACAGCTCGTTGGAACGGTTGTTATAATCCATGTCATGATTGCCTATTGCCTGATAAAAAGGCACTTTCAAAGGAGCAATAACCTGTTTGTATGTATCGAAAAAATTCAACCGGTCGAATACATTGTCGCCAGCACTGATGGCATGCACCGGTATATCGGCCGGAAACTCAGCGATGGTTTTATTTACCTCGGCCACAACTTCTTTTAGCTGGTCAAATTCATCCAAATCAAGTACCTGAGGATCGGCCCATAGAATAAAGGCGTGTTTCCATTGCGATTTTTCGGATTTTCGGATTTGAAAAATTACTTGTTGGTTTTTCAGGCTGTGATTAATTTTCTCGAAAAATACAGGGATGCTGTTTTGTATTGGCGACTCGTAGCCAGAGGGTAAACTGTAATAAACATAGTTACTGTTTTCGGAAGTATTCAGCCTGAATTTTCCGTTTTTATCGGTCAGCACTATGTTTTTGCCATCAGTTATCTGAATTGAAGGCACGGGTTTACCATCGGCTATAACTTTCCCTGTTACCAGTACCTCCTGGGCTGCAAAGATATTTAGCCCTAATAAAATCGACAGAATCAGCGAGTAAAGTTTTTTCATTTTGTATAATGTGTTTGATAGTTTTGAATAAATCCGGCAATGTAGGCCGCCTGAAGTTTCCGGTACACTGTGGTGTAATGCACGTGATCGATGTAAGCATCGAGCGGGAACTTTGCAGAAAAAGCATAAAGGTCAATAACGGGGATGTTTTTTGATTTAAAAACGCTGTCAGCCAAAGAATTATAGGCGAGCACATCTTTGTTGAACCGATGAAACGAATGACTTTTGGCGTTGTGAATTGAGTCGTTTACGGGAGTGCTGTTTACCCATATCAACTGGGTTTTTAGCTTCTTTGCCAGATTATATATTTTGTTCAGGTTGTGTTTATATTCGTCAATGTCAATTTGAACCTTGCCCGTTTGCGGGTTTGTTTTAATGTCGTGCAGTCCGCAATTGACCAACAGAATATCCTCACTGAATGTATGACTGGCGTATAACTTTTCCATATATTGCACCACCATACGGGAGTCGCCGCCATTGGCTCCAGCAGGATTGTCCAGATTTTTCATGGATTGGCCCTCGTCGCGTTTTCGGTCGTATTCATATTTCCCATCTAAAAAGGTTTCCAAATATGGTCCGTAAAAAATTGAAATGCTATCGCCAATCACAAACAGTTTGGGTTTGTAATTAGAAAAAGAAAGCAGGGCGAAAGCCAGAATTAATAGAATTATACTTTTTGTTTTATTCATGGGAAAAGTTTTTTTGTATTATCCGGTTAATCTGTAGTGCAATTTCCTGATACCCTTTTACGGTGTAATGCACCCCATCGCTGGTCAGTTTGTTGCGGTAAGGATACATAAATTTGAAAATATTCAGAAACAAAATATCTTTCTCTTTCGCAGTTTTCCCCATCCGCGGAACAAGCATTTTTAGCCGACCATTCATACCCTTGTATTTTTCAGTCAGAACAGAGTCGTCGGCAGCAGGAGGCGGCGAAACAAGCAGAATGTGAGTTTGGCTATTTTCCGGAAAAACAGCCCTTATTTCTTCTAATAACCGATTCCAATTGCTTATACTTTCGTTGGTTTTTCCGTCGAAAACGGCTTTACAATCATTTGTCCCCAACAGAACCAATATTACATCAATTTTGCCAAGCTGGTCGTTACCGCGTCGAATATAGCTTTTGATATTCCTGAGTGTATTCAAGGTATCCCGATCGTTATTTTTAAAACCAATGGTGTTGCCGGATATCGAAAGATTGCAGAAATGATCGTTGGGTCGTAGTTTCTTGAGCTGATTTACCCAGCCTATATCCATCGCGCCATGAGAATCGCCCAATACAAGAAAATTTCCAGCTTGAGAAACAGTACATATCAGCAAGAAGAAAGCAGAAAACATAAAGTGTTTCAGCATGTTTATTTACTTTAAAAAGGTTAGCGTAAATGTAGCCTTTTTGTTTTTAGGCCATTGCAAATATACCGATTCGGTTTTGGATTCACAGCGGTTCAGGAGAATAGCTTTACCATTAAGTTTCATATTTTTTATTTTTTTAGTCGAATGGATTTTAAGCTGTATTGTTCTGATGTTGCTCATTCCTTTGTACGAACCCGTAAAAGGAAAAATGATAAAAGTTTCGTTATTCACTTTACCATTTATTAACTGCATTTTTGTTTTAGCTATTTCACCATGCAGATAAGCATTGCTTCGTCCGTCGTCTTCGATAAGGGTGAATTCGCCATTGGCACCGGGATAAATATGTACAATCAGGGTATCGTTGGTGCCTTTTTCAATGGATGAAGCGTACCTGCGCATAGGAATAATTGAACCCTGACGTACAAACAAGGGAATTTCGCCAATAGGTGCCGATACATCAATTTTGCTGCCTCCATGAATGGTTTGGTCTGTCCAGTAATTAATCCAGTTTCCTGTCGGCAAATTCACCGTTCTGCTGTTGGCCGATTGCTTATAAACAGGAGCTACGAGAAACGCATGGCCAAATAAATAATCGAAAGTATTTTCAGGTAAAGCCTGCATCATCTGCTGCCCATTGAGCCGTACCCGGTGAGCGCATGAGTAGATGTAGGGGAAGAGTTCCATACGCAGATGAGTGTATTTTCTGAACAAAGAGTCGGCTCGCTCAGAAAGCAAATATGCCATGTTTGAAGTAGGGTTTTCGGGCTGAGAGAACACTTCTACAATCGGGGTGAAAATTGAAAACTGTAACCAGCGTATATAAAGTTCTTCGTCTAATTTATCAGTTTTCCCCATATCGAATCCCCCCAAATCATTTGTCAGAAAAGGGATGCTGCTGCTTGGTTTCTGAGGGTCGGTAAACATTGATATATTTTCTTTCAAAGCCACCGGCGGCACCCACGAATTAAATTCTTTTGTTGGGTTTACCACGTCCCAATCGGTACGCGTGTCATCAGTCCATTTGGCGGGATATCGCTTGTATCCTTCGCGCTCTTGTCCGCCTGTGTGCGAAAGAATAAATCCGCGTCCTTCGGTTTCATTGCCCATTTCCTGCGAAATTTCAAACATAGCCTTGCAAACCTCAATGGCAGAGGTACGATCCAGCTTCAGAAAATCGGCCCCTTCATCAAAAAAAGTTTTCATCTTCTGCTTAAAATAGGCTACGGCTTGTGGATTGTTGAAATCGATGTTGCCACACAAAGTGCCTTTGTTTTTACCTTCGGCTTGATGCATGGCCGTGGTGGTGCTGTAATTGTGCCATGGATTATGCTCTACATATTTATTCCTGAAAAATCCTTTTTCATCAAAATCCCTGAAAGCAGTTTCATTTCCGGTTTCAAAGATGCAATCCCAAATCCAGAAACCACCTTTGATATTGCGTTTTTGCATGAAATCCCACATGGCTTTGCGATTAGGAAATTCCACAGTATCTGCCACAAAATCGATATATTTTGCAGGGCCGCTTCCTTTATTGCCAAAGCTCCAGAACCATGAATCAATCCAATATGCGTCAATAGGATAATCGTGCGAAATAATTTCATTAATCCTTGAGATGGTTTGTTGCTGGTTGGTATAGCCGCCATATAACACCCCAAATGCCCATGCCGGAGGTAGCACCACATTGCTGTCGGCTGGTTGGGGGATGTTGTTTGAAAATAGAGGACATGATAAACCAATAAATAGCAAACAGACAATAAAAAATGATCGAGAAAAAGTTATTACTATCATAACGAAATGTGCTGAAAAATTAACTCAACCGGCAAACCCGGTTGAGTCTGTAAAAAAAACTAATACCAAGTCAATCCCATGACTTACCAATTATTTATTTGAGAATACTCCGCAATCAATCAGAATAATGTATGGTTCATTACGTACGTTTTTGCTGAGAATGATAACTTGGATTGATTCCTAAATCTGTGAATTGAATCAAAAGAAATTCTCCCCCAACTCCTTCCTTTGTTTTGGGGAGGAGCTTTCACCCTGATTAAGGATGATGAGGGAGAAAACTATCCGTTTCGATTAGGTAAAACCTTGAGTAAAAACAACCGAATACATACTATTTCAATATCCACATGACATTGTTCGGATCATCCGAACCATTCCATTGTCTTTTGAGTGCAATTATTAGATTATCAAGATTGTAGCTGTATTCAGAATCTGGATACATATTGCGTTTAGGAAATCCACCACCAACACCAGTGTTCAAGTTAGTCGCTTCATTATACGGGAGATCTGGATAATTATTAAGAAGGTAATTAAATGATTCGTATTGAGGCTGCATAAATCCTGCCAAGTAACGCTGCATCCAAATCTGCTTGAGTTGTTCGTCCGGAGTTGTAGCAAAGGCTGCATCACCTGTAAAATAATTATCTATGTAGGTTTGTGTGATAGGTTTTGTATGAGCTTTGGATGCATCGGTTGCCATATAAAAACTCAAAGATGCTTTAACTCCACTCTCATAATAATCTTTGGCTGTTCCTGTTGTAATCCACCCTCTTATCCTAGCTTCTGCTAAAGCGAATTGTTGTTCGACATAGCCCATTACCACCCGAGGTTCAGATGCTTTTACATCGTAGTACCTTCCATTAACCAACGAAAAAAGTTTTCTTTGATTATTATCCGCCTGAATTTGGTTAAAAGGAGCCACCACGTCCATACCATTGTAAGCTGCCATATCTCCTTCTGTATATCCTGCAGAAATTTTAGCAGGGGCTGGATCAGCGAAATAAAACAACCTATAGTCATTCAACCGTTTGAGGTTATTTACCACAAAATCACTTACGCATTGTGTATTGTAATATAAGTTACGTGCTCCATATACAGGGTGGTTTTGAACATCGTTGTATACCAAGCCAAGATATGTTCCGGGATCAAGTAAAAAGCCTGAAGAAACAATGGATTGGAAACGATTTTTTACATCTAATGAGGCCACATCGGTTTTTTTGCTTAGAGCAATTAAAACTCTTAAAGTGAAAGCATTGACCGCCTTGCGCCATTTCTTAGCATCACCGGCAAAAGGTGTGGGATCTCCATCAAAATTAATTCCTTTGGCAAAGAGGGCTTCTGCTTCTTTTAGCTCGTTTAAGACACCCAATACAACAGTTTCTTGCGTATCGTATTGGGGTTTGTAGTTTCCTTGGCTTGCCAATCCAGCTTCTGAATAGGGGATATCTCCTAAGGATATTGTAGCATTCCAGAAAGTCATAGCGCGTGAGAATTTGGCTATTGCCTGATACGATTCCTTTTGAGGATTCCCCTCAGCCATTTCAAGCATTTTATTGATTGTCTGAACCGAGGTAAAACTGAAATAACCTTTTCCCACCTGATTATATTGAGAAACAGTTAAACCATATGCACTACCCTGATATTTAGGTAAAAAATATTGACTAAGGTAGGCTGAGGCATCAGCACCACCGTATTTGACCATCCCAAGAATAACATTTGTAGCCAACATGGAAGGAGAAGCGGTTGTTACAGTATTTGGATTGGTGTTTAATTCATCAAAGTTATCGGTGCACCCCATTAGAAATATGCCTAAGATAATGGCTACTAAAATATTATATTTTTTTATTTTTTTCATGACGTTTTCAAATGTTAATAGTTAAAAATCTAATTTTACATTAAAGCCAACATATCGTTGTGATGGATCAGCAAAGTTTTCAACTCCTCCATCTGGATCAGAGTATTTAAAGTCTTTTGCCCACATAAATACATTTTGGCCAATTATTGATATACTGGCACTTTTTAACTTTACTTTGTTGATTAATGTAGTGGGTAGATCGTAGGTTAATGATACTTCACGAATTTTCAAGAAAGTTCCATCGAAAATTTCTGGAGGTGACGGGTTTCCGCCCCAGGCAATACTTTTGTGATAATTTTGAATATAAGTTCTGTATGTAGTAGCTACATCATTGGTTGCATATACACGTGTATCAGTAAGAATGTTTCCATTCGCATCAAATGTAGCTGCCCCAGATACAATTTTCACACCATCTCCTACATAATGTCCAACAGTATTATCTTTTGCATCTAAAACACGTATAGCATCATTTGCTGGATCGATATGGTTGCCTGTATTCCAAAGATACATAGAAGTATAGGACGTAATAAGACCACCAACCCGACCATCAATACTAATATTAAATTTGAAATTTTTATAGCTGACGGAATTTGTAAGCCCCCATATCCAGTCAGGATCTGAAAAACCAAAACTGGACGTATAAGATGAATACTGCGGTATTCCGTTAATGTGAATAATTTCGCCTTCTGCATTTTTAAGGTAATCCTGACTTACAAAAACATCCGTTCTCTTCCCTACGCCAACCCAGGGTTTTGTAACATTGGTTGTGTATAATGGGTCAATTTTGGTATAATATTGAGCATCTTTTGACCAGTTAGCCATTATATCCCACTTCAATTTTTTGGTGCGAATTGGCGTCCCTTTTAAACTTAGTTCAAAACCCTTGCGCGTTCTTTCCTCGTCGGAATTTCTATAAATTGCGCTATAACCAGAAGACGGTGCAATGGATGATGATACAATGTAATCGTACCCTTTTTTCTCATAATAGGCGATATCGAACGAAACTCGGTTTTTCATCAGATTGATGTTGGATCCAATTTCAAGGGTAGTGGCTGCCTGCGGGAGTAAATCGGTTGGACGATATGTGGTTGGTGCATAAGCTGCTGAAAGTGTACCCCAGGCCGGATTAGTAATGCCAAGAACTGTATTGATGGCATATGGATTTGCCGGTACTTTTACTGATGTCCATGATCCTCTGAGTTTCCATAGAGAAAGCCAGTCGTATTTTTTAAGCAACTCAGAAGCAATAAAACTACCTGATAAGGACGGATAAAGATATGATCTTGTGGATGATGGTAAAGTAGAAACCCAATCGTTTCTGATGGTACCATCCATAAAAAGAATATTTTTCCAAGATACACTTCCCTTTCCATAAGCACTATTTGTTTGACGGCGTATTAGAACTTCCCCTGCAGTTTTAGGGTTTACCGATGCATTTAAAGAGAAATAACCTGGAATTGACAATCCGCCTTGTGTGAAACTATACACGCTTTCATCGCGTTTGATGGAAGTGCTGATTCCTGCCAAAGCATCAATAGTGAAATCTTTGATGGTTTTATTGTACATCAGGATACCGTCTGAGTTAAGACTGTAACCCCGATCAATACCTACATTGTATGAGCCTTTTAAGGATTCTCCCCAAACTTCTATTCCGGCTATGGAGGCGGTGCCTGCACTCTGATAGTTCCCTTTGGATACCTTTATTTCACTTCGTACACTATAAGTGTCATATCCAACACGAACAAGTGCTTTTAGTTCAGGTGAGATGTCATAATTCACTGTAACATTCCCGTTAAAAATATCGCGGTTAAAGCCATTTGTGCGTTCGTAGCGGTCGAAATATGCATTCTGTACATCAGCAGAATAGGAGTTGTTTTGTGATTCGTTCGGTACTAACCAGTAGTCCTTGTAATCACGAATATCATAGTCAATGGTGCCTCTGATAAGAAGTGAGTACATAGGGTCGTAAGCCTTGTAACCTCCAAATCCCTTGTTTGGTGTACTCTGTTTGTTATAAGTCAGGTTTGATGTAATCTGCATTTTCTTAAACTTCATTTCACCGCCTGTAGAAAAAGTAATTTTATCAAACATCGAGTTTGGATATATTCCTTTATTTTCAACCCATGATGCAGAGGTACGGAAACTGCCATTTTCTCCTTGTTGTGTAATACTTAAGTTATTGTTCAATACATATCCTTGTTCAAGGAAATTTTTAAAGTTGTCTTTCCCTTTTGCCAGATAAGGTGTGGGAGTTTGTCCCCATCCTTTTGTGACAGGATCCCATTGATAAACCAACTGACCCTCAAATGGTTGTCCAAATGAATAGACGGCATTTCTGGTAACTTCATAAGAGCCATCTGAACGTTGTGTGAATGTACGACCAAATTTTGACTGTACTTCCGGGAGAGCAACAAAACCTGCATTGAACATTGTAGAACTGTTGAAGCTTACGGAAAGGCCGCTCTTTTTCAATCCTTTTTTCGTTGTAATCATAATCGCACCCGAACCTCCATTAGCGCCGTAAAGAGCTGAAGCGGTAGCTCCTTTTAGTACACTCACGGATTCAATATCGTCGGCAGGAACATCTCTGAGTCGCATGTTTCCATAAGGAACACCATCCACAACAAGCAAAGGCGTTTCACCACGAAGCACTAAACTGGACTCGTCGGTAAATTCAGTTGTATTCATAACTCGAAGACCAGAAACCTGACCACTTAACGAGGTCGCCATGTCAACACCTTTAACGGTTTGCAAACCTTCCCCTTTTACAGCTTGTACTGAGTATCCCAGGGCTTTTTCTTCCCGTTTGATACCCAGAGCTGTTACTACTATTTCTGAAAGATTCTTTACGTCTTCGCTTAGTTTGATATTCAGGATTTTTTGCGATCCTGCTTTGAGTTCAACGGTTTGATATCCGATGTACGAAATTACCAGGGTTGCATCTGGCGACGCTTCAATACTGAAAGCTCCGTCGTAGTTTGTGATGGTTCCTTTTTTTGAGTTTTTTTCTACTACCGTAGCTCCGATTATAGCTACACCATTCATGTCGGTAACTGTTCCGCTGATTCTGGATGTTTCGTTGCTTTCTTTATCGGGGCGTGCCATAAGAACAATCAGGTTGGTGTCTTCTACTTTGTAATTAATTTCGGTGTTTTGAAGCACTACTCTCATTACTTCGTTGATTCCGGCATTTTTTACTTGCAGCGAACTTACTTTGTCAAGACCTTTGAGCCCTTCGTTGTAAAAAAAACGGTAGTTGCTCTTAGTCTCAATGATTTTTAAAATCTCCTTGATTGGTTTGTTTTGCACCTGAATGGTGATTTGTGCATTTAACTGTGAGGCGAACATTGTAAGCAGAAAGCAAATGCTTAGAATTTTCCATGATCGCCCAAGCGAAATCTGAATAAGTTTTCTTTTCATTACTACTTTTGTATTAGAAGTTAGATTATTGGATTTGTTATTAAGTATACCGTTCACCCGAAAAAAACCACTACTTGCTTCAAAAAAAAATCAAAAAAAAACAGATTGAATGTTAATCCCAATCTGTTTTTCATCTTTGTTATATCCTGATTTCTACGGATTGTAGTGTCTTAGCATATTTTTGTTCTCGTATAGCATCACCTTATTTTTCTCTATTTTAAAAGATAGTGGTGATGTAAGTGTTATGATATTCAGCACGCTTTCCAGACTGTTGTTGGCGACAGTTCCGGTATAACGCAGTTTCTTGATTCGTTCGGAAGAAAAAATAATTTCAACATTGTAAATACGTTGTATGTTTTTGGCTATTTCGCCCAACGATTCGTTTTCGAAGCGCAATTCATTATGTATCCATCCTGTAAAATCGTGGGCGTTTGTTACCGAACTTTGCTTTGCTTTGTGGGTCAGCTTGTCGTACATTACTCTTTCGTTAGGTTGTAGTATTTTGATACCATCGGGGGTGGTAACCTTAATTTTTCCGGTCATCAGTATCGACGAGATTATCACATCTTCATCGTAAGCTTTTACTCCAAAGGACGTACCCAGAGCTTCTACCGACAGGTCGTTGCAGTTGACAATGAACGGTTTTTGCGGATTGTGAGCCACTTCAAAGTAGGCTTCGCCATTTAAGGTAAGTTCGCGTTTGTGTTTGTTGTAGTCGGGGTTGTATGTTATGCTTGATAGTGAATTGAGCCATACTTTACTTCCATCGGGTAAGATGACGGATGCTTTTTGTCCTCTGTCTACCGATACAATCAGGGGCGCTTTGGTGGCTGAGCCCGACATGTACAGATATACACCCGTGGCGGTGAGCAAGGGTAGAAGAATCATGGCGGCCACCCGTAGCCAGTATCTGAAATTTATTACCTGACTGCTTGGTTGAGTTCTGTTGCTTTCTTGTTTGTATATCTCTGTTTTGATGCGGTTAAACATCTGTATCTGAATGTCTTTATCCATGGTGTCCGACGATTCTGTAATCTGCTTCTCCATCCATTCGGACAGTTTACGACTGTTGCGAATCCATTCCGAAAGCCGCTTTACTTCCTCGTTAGTGGCCTGGTTGAGGAGGTATCGTTCAAATATATCAAGACATTCTTCTTTTTTCATCTGTATAAAATTTCTTTTTTTAATTTTTCATGTAGTTTTCGGACTCGGGTAAATCTTCGTCATATTTAATACAGTTATATCAGCTTTTTTCGCTATCGGCTTTCACAAAAAAAATCAGTTTTCACAAAAAATCAGAAATACAATAGTAAACATTGCACCGTAATGGGTGTTAAGCTCTTCTTTCATAAATGCTAATGCTTTTGATAGCTGTGTTTCGATGGTGCTTTCCGATATTTTTAATTTTGATGCTATTTCTTTGTTGCTCAGTCCATTTCGTCTGCTCAGGATGAATATTTCTTTGCGCTTTGGAGGTAGTTTGTCGGTCAGTTTATCAATCAGTTCATCCAGAAATTTTTTCTCAATTTCAAGATCGGTGTTGAAGTCAATCTCGGACATGCGCAGCCTGATGTATTCCCGATAAACAAACTGAACGGTTTGGTGTTCGTACTCATTAAGCAACATGTTTTTTGCAATGGTACAGAGGTAGGATATAAATGATTTTTCGGGGTCGGTCTTTTCCCGCATTTCCCAGACTTTAATGAATGCGCGTTGTACTAACTCTTCGGCCATATAGGTATTGCCCGCCGACAATTTTATTAGAAAATTGTACAACCTGGCACTGTACCTGAAATAGAGTTTTTCAAATGCAATAACCGACCCTTTGCGTAGTAAGTCAAGTTCTTCTTTATCAGAGAAAATCATAAAATTGCTGCTTTAGATTTACCGGATAATTGTGATTTTTTCGGGCTGTAAATGTACTGTTTTTTATTTGTTTTCAGCAAAAATTAATGAATAAATATTTGACAAACCTTGTTATTTAGTTGTATGTCAGTGTTATAACCTAACGCGTATTTTGAGTTTGTTTTTGGTGAGAATGTATGGGATATTGTATTTTGATACCTACAAAAATTGGCCTGCTTCCCTGAATATTGTTTTCTTACGAATGAATATATTGCAAGTTATCCCGACAAACCACATCTGAGCGGTTTGTCGGGATAACTCATGGGAGAGGCCTTTGGCTATTACACTTTATTTACAATTAATTTCTATCTCTGCCGACTGCAGGCCTTCTACGTCGGCTCGAAGCGTAATTTTACCTGACTTTCCGTTGTTTTGTACAATTGCTAAACATTTACCATAAAACAGATTTCTTTCGGATTTTTTCAGGGAGTTGTGGTTGTTTTGGTCGCCATTATCTGTGCCGGCTATCAGTCCTGTACCTTTTACGGTAAATTTTACCAGTTGGTCGGCGAGCGGACACAGGTTTCCTGCACTGTCGAGCAACTCTACTGTTACAAACGAAAGATCGTTTCCATTAGCGCTGATGTTGTTTCTGTCGGCAGTAAGCCTGATAGTGGCCGGACTTCCAGCGGTTTGTATCTCACGGGAAAGGAAATCTTTACCCTGCTTGCGCGAGACGGCTTTGAGCGTACCGGGTGTATAGGGTACGCGCCACATCACATGCAGATCGTCGCCTTTTTTGCTGCGGACACCCAGCGACGTTCCGTTGAGATAAAGTTCCACTTCGTCGGCTTTGTTGTAATAAGCCCATACATCGATGGTATCGCCAGTGTTCCAGTTCCAGTGGGGCAACAGGTGCAACACGTCTTTGTCGGTCCATTCGCTTTGATACATATAATATATATCTTTGGGGAAGCCGGCTAAGTCTACTATGCCAAAATACGAACTGCGCGACGGCCACCAGTAAGGGGTGGGTTCGCCCAGATAATCAAAACCTGTCCAGATAAATTGTCCGGAGATATGCGGATATTTTTTAATTATTTTCAAATTGCTTTCGTGAGTAGCTCCCCACGGCGCACGGCAATTGTCGTAAGCCGAGCATTTTTGTGTGGGGTTGGTGTATGGTTTGTCCCAACTTTCGGGGCAAATGGTAATCTGATCCGAAGGATTTACATAATAGCCACGGGTATGTAGCGACGATACTGACTCAGTTACGATAAAAGGTGTACGCGGATGTCGGGCAGTAATATCGGCAAATTCATTTTCGTGATAATTAAACCCAATCAAATCCAGAGTTTCGGCTTTGAAGAGCGGGTTATTGTCGTCGGTGCCGTTACATCCGGCTGTTATGGGGCGTGTAAGGTCATGTTTACGAACTATTTCGGCCAGTTGGCGGGTAAGCAAAGCGTTTTTTCCCAATAAAGCCTGCGCCTTTTCATCGGTAGATATTTTTTTATTATTGAGTGCCACATTGGCTTTTTGCAGGTCTATATCGTCGGCAGGAACTTCTCCCCATTGCTCTACCACTTCGTTGCCAATACTCCATATCATTACCGATGGATGGTTCCGATCGCGCAAAACCATGTCGGTCAGGTCTTTTTCGTGCCAGGCATCAAAATCCTGCGCGTAGTCAAAGTTCGTTTTTTTAAGTCGCCACATATCAAAAGCTTCATCCATTACGATAAAACCCATGCGGTCGCAGAGGTCGAGCAGCTCAGGTGCCGGAGGGTTGTGCGAAGTACGTATGGCATTTACGCCCATTTCTTTCATAATTTGGAGCTGACGCTCAATAGCGCGTGTATTTACAGCGGTTCCCAGTGCACCCAGGTCATGATGATTGCATACACCGTTTATTTTCAGGTGTTTGCCGTTGAGGAAAAAACCCTTTTGTACATCAAACTTAAAAGACCGAATGCCTGTGTAGGTGATATATTCATCTTTAGGAATACCATACACATAGAGTTTGGTAACTACTTTATACAGATACGGTCGGTCAATTTCCCACAGTACAGGATTTTTGATATTTATGTTTTGAATAATTCTGCCCTGATTTCCGGCCGATACCAGTAAATTTCCATCGGTTTTGCCCACCAGTGTTCCGGTAGCATCGTACACCGTTTGTTCTACTTTAATATCGCGTCGGTATTTCAGTTCGTTTTTCACTGTAGCCTCTACGGTAATGGTGGCACTGTCTTTACTGATAAGCGGTGTGGTTACGTAGGTTCCCCAGAGGTCGATATATACAGGCTCGGTGGTTACTAATCTTACGTTGCGGTATATGCCCGACCCGGAGTACCATCGGGAGTTGGGTTGGCGGGAGTTATCTACCCTAACGGCAATCAGATTTTTACCCCCGAAGTTAAGATAAGGCGTGAGGTCGTACCGAAACGAAACATAACCGTTGGGTCGTTTACCTAATTTTGTTCCATTAATCCATACTTCGCTGTTGCAGTATACTCCGTCGAACTCTACAAATACTTTCCGGTTTTTGTCGGTTTTGTCCACTGTAAATGATTTACGATACCAGCCTAAACCTCCGGGTAATGCACCACCCCCGGGCGTAGCGGGAAAGTCCTTGCCAAAGTCCGACTCAATGCTCCAGTCATGAGGCAGATTCAATAACCTCCAATTGCTATCGTCGGTGCTGGCCAATGAGCCATCTATCACAGTATCATTCAACTGAAATTTCCACTGCATATTGAAATCAGTTGTTTTCCGCATATTTTTTTGTAAGGCGTATCCAGAGCCGGCTATTCCAAATATAAGGAATAATGCAATAATGTGTTTTTTCATTTGTATTTGTTGTTTTTTTATTTGTATGATCAGGCGAACGCTTGCTATCATGCTCTTATACTTATCGTTACAAAAATAAATAAAATACCGCAATTCTTATTACTCCAATTCTTAATATATACAGTATTAAATGTTATGAAATGGGCGACGAAATGTGTTTTGGCTATTTGCAGGTTGTTTTTCAAGTTTTTTTAACCATGAGTATGTATATTAAAGCCATTTGTGTGCTGTGTGTAGGCGATGCAACAATGTAACGGCAAGCTTTACTGAGTAAGCATATGAGCGTTTCCGATAATTGTCGGAATATCAAAGAAAGATAATGAGAACGCTAATATCAATTATTCATGATAAATCATTATATTCGCAGCAGAAAAAAATCACACGATATGAAACATCGTTTTGTTCATATTATATTCTTTTTATGTATGGCAGTTTCAGGCATGAATGCAGCATGCCGTCCATCGTTCACTGTTCCTTTCGAGATGGTGGGTTCATACGTAGTAGTTTCTGTCCGTGTCAACGATTCTAATCCACTAAAGCTAATTCTTGACTCCGGCGTTCGTTCCACCATTATTACCGAGTTGTTGTCTGGCGATAGCATCACACTGAACTATAGCAGTACGCGTGAACTGATGGGATTGGGTTCGCGCTCATCGCTGCAGGCTTATGTAAGCGATAGCAATATGCTGTCGATGGGCAGGAAGATGAAAATGACCAACCGAACCATTTATGTTCTGCAGGAAGATATTTTTAATCTCTCCAAACAAACAGGCTCTAAAATAAACGGATTACTCGGAGCCGATTTTTTTCAGGATTATATTGTTCAGATAGATTATACCGGGCGACGCATCCGGTTCTACGAGAAAGATAATTTTTGTGTTCCGAAAGGTTATGGGGTAATGCCCATGACTATTGAGCGGCAGAAAATGTATATTCACCTTTCGGTGCTCGAAACCGAGTCGTCGAGGCGGCGCATCAAAATGCTTATTGATACAGGAGCTGAGCTTGGTGCCTGGTTTCAGACGCTTACCAATAATGCCGTAAATATCCCCGAAAAATCGGTACGCGGAAGGATAGGCGAGGGGCTTAGCGGCGAAATTAGTGGTTACTATGCCCGCGTTCCGCAGATATGTATTGCCAATTTTTGTGTGCGTAATCCCATTGTAGCTTTCCCCGATTCGGCCACTATTGCCAGCATTGTGCGTAACTCCGACCGCGACGGTACCATAGGCAGCCAACTCTTGAGCCGGTTTAATTTAATTATCGACACATTCAACGAAAAATTTTACTTCAAGCCCAACAATACCTTTACCAGGCCATTTGCCTACAATGTAGCTGGTATTGAGATAGCTCAAAGTGCGTCCTTGATACCACAGGTTGAGGTAGTCAATGTTTGGGAGGGTTCTCCTGCTGCCAAAGCCGGAGTTAAACCCGGCGATGTAATTACCGAAATTAATTACAATAGAATATTCGGACTTACGCTTACCCAAATCCGTGCTTTTTTTGAAACGCCTTCACGTCATCCTCTTCCTATCCAACTCCAGCGCCATTCGCAGGTAATTGATTTGAAAATTGAAATGAAGTCAAAAATTTGATTTTCAATTTTTCCATTTCGACTGCTACAGCCCTTATTTTGGTTAATATTTAATCTTTCCAGTAGATTGTACCCTAAATGTACCCTGAAATCTCAAATAATGTACCCTAAATGTACCCTGCTTATTTTTTAATTACCAATTACTACTAAGTATCTTTACCATCCTGAAAATCAAAGCTTACCTGCTTTTTATTTTTAATAAGCTGATATGTGCCATTTGCGTGAGTATAACTACGCAAAAAATATCTATAATTGGTATTTGTTGCCTTAACAGATATTAATCAGTTATATACATGTTTTTATAGCGAATTGTTGAAAATCTAACTTATACAATTTCTAAAGTATGTAATTCAGAGCAAATCTGATTATAGTTTCTTTTTTTGATGATATATAAAACCACATACCTTAAATACCAGACTTACGATGAAGAATAGAAATAATTTTAACGGCAAGCATGATATAATTGAGATCATAATTGCATTAATACTATTGGCGGCCGTTATGTTGCTTGTTGTTGTTTTTTTTAACAGCGAGAGTGTTGTAGTGTTTTAGCTTTATAAATTAATCTTCTGTAAAAAGTTGGATTATACTGCTTACCGATAATCATGACTTCTGCTTAGCTTGTCGTAGTTTGATATAAACCTCCTTTTTTTGTTGATTGTTGATAACTGCATTTTTCACCCAAAAACAATCCAACTTAGGGTACATGTTTAGGGTACATAAGTTTAAATGTGTTACTTTTTTAGATTTTAATTGTAATTTAAATGTCTTTTCGGCTTTTTTTATTCTGAATTTATATAATCAAGAATGGCATATTGAAATATATTTCTTTCAGCCATTCGCAAACAATAAAATCATTTTTTAGTCAAGAAAAAGTTTTTTGACCTATCTATACAAAAAAACTTATCAACAATTTTCTCTCTGCTCAAAAAAATGCGATTTTATCTTAAAATTTAATAGTTTTTTTCTCATGTACCCTAAATGTACCCTGAAAACTCAAATTATGTACCCTAAATGTACCCTGAATTTTTTTTTTTTAGATTTATTCAAATCTTACATTTGTAAAGTCAAAAATTAATTTTTTGAAAAGAAAAGATTATTGAGATGTTTTGTTTTTTATACTTAAAAAATAGTAGTTAAAATAAAGACAAAAAAACCACTTAAAATTTGGGTCGTAAAATTTGAATTGAAAACCCCAAAACTATGACGGTTTCTTTTTTAAAATGATGGCTGTTTGCATTTTTACCGCTTGAAGGTAATGGGTTAACAAACAAATACAAATGGTTGACTTTAAATAATGTCTTTGTGATATTGACATATTTATGAAAGTGTTGAAATCTCAGTCTTTATTTAGGAGATATTTAATCGAATTTAAATTTAGCATATTCTCTTGGTTTTTCCGAATCATTATATCATACATATTAAAATTAAAAAAAATAAAAATTTTTCGTTGAATTATTGATTATTAAATACTAAAACAATTATGAATTTATTAATGTACAACTTGAGAAAACTTTTGTTACTAACAGGGTTTTGCTTCATTTTAAGTGTTTTGCAGGCACAGGTTAAAGTGGGAGATAATCCAACGAGCAAAAACGCAGATGCCATGCTCGAAATTGAAAGCACAAACAAAGGATTGTTGCTTCCGCGCGTAGCACTCACAGCTACTACCAGTGCAGCGCCTCTCAGTACACATGTTGCGGGGATGGCGGTATATAATACTGCTACTGCGGGCGACGTTACTCCGGGGTATTATTATAACGATGGAACCAAGTGGGTAAAAATGGGATCTGGTATTGCAACTGTTTCTCTTACTTCAGCTACTTCCCCTGCTGGTACTTCGGTTGGACAGGTGGTTTTTAATACCTCAACTAATCAACCTACCGGTCTTGTTTATTGGGATGGTAGCAAATGGGTGCCTGTAAACCAAACAACTACAATAGTACTGACAAGTGCAAACACTCCTGCCGGTACTTCGGTTGGTCAGGTGGTTTACAATACCTCAACTTCGGTGGAACCTAAAGGTCTTGTTTATTGGGATGGTAGCAAATGGGTGCCTGTAAACCAAACTACAACAATAGTACTGACAAGCGCAACTACGCCTGCCGGTGCTTCGGTTGGTCAGGTGGTTTATAACACATCTGCTACTGTTGAACCTAAAGGCCTTGTTTATTGGGACGGTACTAAGTGGAATACCGTTGGAGGTGATCCTCTTGTTGGTAATGAGGTTGTGAATGCTACTACTGACAAAGGTTTATCACGTGCCGGTTCGGGTACAGTTGCCGATCCTTATACTTTAGGACTGACTAATGGTACTGCTATTAACCAAACCATGGTATGGGATGGTACCAAATGGACTCCGGGCGCAGCCGGGTTAACTACTATCGCTCTTACCAGCTCTACAACCCCTGCTGGTGTTAATGTAGGTGATATGAAATACAATACTTCCAATACAGGTGGTGTCGCTGTTGGTCCTGTATATTGGGATGGTACAAAATGGATTGCTGTCGCAACTAATTCGGATTTAAACGTAGTGACCAAATCGACTGACTACGCTGCCACCACTACCGATGATATTATTGTTTTTAATTCATTGGCAAGTGGAGTGACACTCACATTCCCTACCACAGGAATACCTGTTGGGAAAAGAATTTATGTGATTAACAAAGATGGCGGTTATAATGTGGCTCTTTCAGGAGTGGGAACTCCGGCGTCAAATAACGTATCGGCTCAAACCGGAACTACTGTAATTTGGGATGGTACCACATGGAACAGCCTTCATGCATATTAATATAGCAATATAAATAACTAACTATGTACACAGTTTATAAATATAAGTTCGCTTTATTGGTAGGGTTAGTGCTAAGCTCCCTTACATTAAGTGCACAAGTCAGGATGGCTGACAACACCGTTTTATCGAGCGCTCCAAGTAGCTCTGCATTCTTGGATGCCTCCTCTACTAACACCTGGAATGCAACCACAAACCGTGGAAAAGGTCTTGTGTTTCCAAGAGTGGATTTAACTACATTTGTAGCTTTCAACTATACCGGTACTGCGGGGGTTGCTTCAAATTATCCTACCCGTTTCGATGGTATGATTGTTTACAATACGGCCACATCGGGTGTAGCCGGAGTTGGCTCAACTCAGGGTACGCTTACTCCGGGGTTCTGGTATTACGACAATAAATCTACCAGCTCACTGGCTGGTGGTACATGGCGACCTCTCGGACAAACAAGTGTTGTATCGCTTACCAGTGCTACTGCTCCCGCTGGTAATACCCTCGGACAAGTAGCTTACAATACATCAAGTGTTGCTCCTACCGGATTGGTATATTGGGATGGCACTAAATGGGTACCTGTAAACCAAACCAGTACCATTACCCTTACCAGCGCTTCTGCTCCTGCCGGAACAACCGTAGGCCAGGTGGCTTACAACAACTCAGCTACTGTAGAGCCTAAAGGTTTGGTATACTGGGATGGAACTCAGTGGAAACCCATAGGCGGTGACCCTGTAATAGGCAACGAAGTGCTTAACGCTACAACAAATAAAGGTTTATCACGTGCCGGAGCGGGTACATCTGCCGATCCTTATACTTTACTTTAGGATTAATCGATGGTACAGCCACTAACCAAACGATGGTATGGGATGGCACTAAATGGACACCGGGAGCTACTGGATTGACCACAACGGCTCTGACAAGTGCAACAACTCCTGCAGGACTTAATGTGGGCGATATGCGCTACAACACATCTGCAGCCGGAGGTGTACCTGTTGGTCCTGTATACTGGGATGGCGCCAAATGGGTACCAGTAAACCAAACCAGTACCATTACCCTGACCAGCGCTTCTGCTCCTGCCGGAACAACTGTAGGCCAGGTGGCTTACAACAACTCAGCTACTGTAGAGCCTAAAGGTTTGGTATACTGGGA
>JAFNAV010000020.1 GCA_017860345.1 Bacteroidota bacterium
TGGGACAGAGTAAGTTGGCTAAAAGAGACATAACTGATACGCTGGCTACGATTGTAAGGCAGTTTGATGTGGTGGCTGTGCAGGAGGTTTCGGATGTTAGCAACCAAACGGCTAAAGCATTTTTACAAATCATCAACTCAACCGGCATGCGTTATGGCATGGCTTGCAGCAGGCGTACCGGCGTACAGGAAAACGACCGTAGCAGCAGGGAGCAATATGCGTTTTATTACAACAAAAAAACGGTTCAGTTGCTCGATACTGCTTTGTACAACGACTCGGCGTACGATTATTTTCAGCGCGAGCCCTGGCTTGGTAAGTTTAGACGGCGAAGCGATAGCCTTGAATTTGTGCTGTGCACCATTCATACCATGCCCGAGCGCGCTGTGGCCGAAATAGATGCGCTTGCCCGGGTAGCCGAATGGGTTCCGGTACGTTTTGGGGTGCAGGCTCAGCTCATCATTTGCGGCGATTTTAATGCATCGTGCAGTTATGCATCGGTCAGAGATCTGGATTCGCTAAACATCCGCAAGCAGCCTTATCACTGGATAATACCGGATAGCGCAAAGACCAACCTCTCGAGAAAAACCTGTGCTTACGACCGCTTTGTAGTTACCGGCGGTATAGCGCCATTAGTCGATGGTTGGGAAGTTTTTCGCTATTTCACTTCCAAAAAAGTGTCGGACCATTGGCCGGTTTATATCAGTTTACGCAGGCGGGATTGATGTTTTTTTGTGTGAGCTCGTATGTATGTTGCTATCAAGCCCGTCTTTCGCTAACAATGAGCAGAGCTTCTTCACGAATACTTTCAGGCAGTTGAATGTTTCTGACCTGAAGGCTTCTTAGCCAGGCAGCCACATCGCTTTCGCGGAGCGTATAAAACACGTCGCTAAGCTGGCGCATTTGCGTTTCGTTCATTTTTTCAGGAGCAATGCCCGAAAGTGAGTCTAAGTCCTCGTCGTCAAAATACTCAGCTTTGTCGCTGGCGTTAAGCAGGCTGTCCCGTTCACAAACTTCGTGAGCGCCGCAGCACTCACCATTATCGTTGATTGTAATCTCGCTTTCTTCGTTTTTGTTCCTTCTGTTCATGTAGGTTAGTGCATATAGCAAGCCCCCGAAAAACAGCAAAATCAAAATTAATATCCACATAATATATCTAAAAAATCAGTTTACTTAATACAACATAATTTTCGGCGCAAAGTTAACTCTTTGTGAGCAAAAATATGTATATTTGTGAGTTAAAAACACAATAGAATCACTATTTTTAAGTTTGTATCTTTACTTGAGAATGATTATGTCGTAAAACCTAAAAATTTGCCTTTTGAAGATAAAAAATTTATATACCATATTTGCGGGTGCATTACTTTTCATTGGCCTGTCGTGTTCCACCAACAAAAACACATGGAGTACCCGTTCGTATCAGGCGTTGAACACCCGTTACAACGTTTACTTTAATGGAAAAACAGCTTACAAAGAAGGTCTTAAAAATATAGCCCTGGCCAACAAGGAGGATTATTCCAACATTATCCCCATGTATCCGATAAGCAGACACGAGAATGCCGGTAGTGCCATATCGAATATGGATAGAGCTATTGAGAAAAGCCGGAAAGCCATTAAGCAGCACTCCATAAAAAAGAAGCCCGAGCGAAATATAAAAAAATGGAGTGACCCGGCCTACAAGTTGTGGTTCAATCAGGAGGAGTTTAACCCTGCACTTAAAGATGCCTGGCTATTATTGGCTCAGGCCGAGTTTCATAAAGGTGATTTTATAGGGTCGGTAGGTACGTTTACTTACATTGCGCGGCATTACTCCGGGAATAAAGATGTGGTGACTAATTGCCAGTTGTGGATAGCAAGGGCGTATGCCGAAATGGGTTGGCTGTACGAGTCGGAAGAGGTGCTGGGTAAACTCAAACAGGCCGATTTAAGCCCTGCCAACTCGGTGCTTTTTTCGTCGGTAAATGCCGATATGTTACTTAAAAAACGTCAGTATAAAGAGGCTATTCCTTTTTTGGAACTGGCTGCTAAAAAAGAAAAGGATAAGTTGCTGAAACAGAGGTTTAACTTTCTGCTCGCTCAGCTTTATATGCGTGAAGGAAATAATCAGGAAGCTTATGATGCCTTTACCCGGGTAATTAAAGCAAATCCCTCTTACGAAATGGATTTTAATGCGCGTATTTATCGTGCCGAGCTTGATAATAAAAATGTTGGAGCGGTTCGTAAAGAGCTTCAGAAAATGCTCAAAAATCCAAACAACAAAGATTATCTCGATCAAATCTATTACGTTTTAGGAAAAACCTACCTGCAACAACGTGATACAGCCAAAGCCATAGGTTTTTTCAAACAATCTGTTGAAAAAAGTACCCGCAACGGATTTGATAAGGCGGCAACACTGATAACATTGGCTGATTTGTATTACGGTAAACAACAGTATATTCAGGCTCAGCCTTGTTACGACGATGCCTCCAAAATCATAACCGTCGAAGATGATGATTATTCCCGTATATCCAAAAGAGCACAGACTTTAGGTGAGTTGGTGTCGCAGTATGAGATATATACACTTCAGGACAGTTTGCAAACTCTGGCTAAAATGCCCGAAAGCAAGCGCATAGAGCTTATAGGCAAAATGATTGAAAACCTGAAAAAAGAGGAGCGGAAAGCTGAAGAAGCACTGGCCACTAAGCAACAGATGGAGTTGAATAACGCCGGAGATGAAATGTTAGTTCCCATAGGCGGATTCCCGTCTTCGGGGTCGGACTGGTATTTTTATAATGCCGGATTAATGAAATCAGGGCAGAGCGAATTTGTGAAAAAATGGGGTAAACGTAAGCTTGAGGACAATTGGCGGCGTGCCAGCAAATCGGCCACATTATTCAGCGATGATGCCGCTCAGGCAGTCTCGGCACAGCGTGGCGATGTACCACAGGCGGCTGAAGGACCCGATGCGCGGGCAGCTACAGGAACAGCTACCAATATTCAGAGTATGGAGTTTTATCTTCGTCAGATTCCTGTTACAGAAGCCCAGTTGGCCAAGTCCGATTCCGAACTTGCTACTGCTTTGTACAATATGGGAATGATATACAAAGATAAGGTTGAAGATTACCCCATGGCCATAAAAACCTTTGATGAGTTTGAACGACGATTCCCAACCGACGAACGCCTCGAAGAAACTTATTTTCAGAGTTATATGGTTGAGATAAAAAATGGCAATACCGATAAAGCCGGTTTGTACAAAAACAAATTACTACGGTCTTTCCCGGCTTCCCGGTATGCTCAGGTGCTATCGCAGCCCGATTATTTAAGCCGTATGAGCCGTATGTATGCTGAGCAGGACTCCTTGTATAGCCTTACTTACAAAGCCTACAACGAGAGTAATTTTGCGTTGGTGAAACGATATACAGAATACGTTCAGCAACGGTATCCGCTTTCGACGCTAATGCCTAAATTCATGTTCCTCAATGCATTAAGCGTAGGTAAAACCGATAAGCCTGATGTGTTTGAAAAAGCGCTGAGTAACGTTGTTGAGAAATATCCCGAAAGCGATGTTAGTGCCATGTCCAAAGATATTCTGGCTCTTATCAAGCAGGGTCGTGAGGCCACTTCAGGCACATCGCATGGCAGTCTGCTGGCTCGTCGCGAAGAGATAGTGAAGAAGGAAGAAGCTTTCAGTGAAACCCGCATGGATTTTTCGACAGATAAAATGCAGCGCCACCGGCTTGTGTTTATAACCAGTGCAGGGAAAACTGATGTTAATACATTGCTCTACAACATTGCAGCATATAACTTCACCCGCTTCATGGTGAAGGACTTCGACCTTGTGCTATCGCAGCCTGACAGTACAAAATCGTATATATCGGTTACTAATTTCGATTCATATAACGAAGCCGAATGGTACGTAAGTTCCATTACTGCCGACCCTTCCATGGGTGCTTTGCTGAAGAGGCTGAATGTGGCCGAAATTGTTATTTCAGAACAAAATTATGGATTGATAAATTATAAAAGCTGGGATGAATACGCGCGTTTCAGGCAGCAATACCTTTCGCAGGGAAATAGTCAGGGTATCAACCCCGACTTAATAGCCATCAGAAATATGGAGCCTACTTCCATCAACGGTACAGTGCTTGTTCAAAACAGTGTGCAGTCAGCTGTTGTACGGCCTGAGCCTGCAAGCAATAAATCGACCGATACGGCGGTGAAAACCGATAGTCGACCCGCACAACAGCAGGTCAAACCGATAGAAATGCCGGCTGAAGTAAAGCCTCAGCCCATGGCCGAAGCCAGACAGGAGCCCGCGCAGCAGTCAGGTGCCGTGGTAACCACGATTCCTGCACGTACTGAAACTCCACAGGCTCAGACTCAAAGTCAAACACAACCTCAGGTGGCGCCAGCCGTAGTTGTTCCAAAAGAAGACAAGGTGCCATTGTTCAAAAATCTCTTTGCCTACAGAGCCAATGAGCCTCATTATGTAGCAGTTGTTGTGATGTCGGGTACATTTGACTTCGACAAGCTAAAAGCAGCTTTTGATACCTACAACGCCCAAAACTACGGTATGCTCAACGTTAAGGTAAGTCAGGAAGTTTATGACAAACAGCGCATTGTTTTGATAGGTACTTTTGCCGATGCCAATATTGCCAAATCGTATCTGATGCGTATGGTAAAAGAGAAAATATTGTCTGAAAATCTGAAGGGTACAGATTACAGAAATGTGCTTGGTTCGCAGAAAAACCTTCAGCTTATGATGCAGCAAAATGCGATGAAAACTTATTTTGAATTTATGCAGCAGTATTATTTAAAATGATATTTTCTGCCGGTGAGTGATGATGGATTTTTAAAGCCCGCAAATACAATTTTTAAAAATGAACGAAGGTAAAAAAGATATGAAGAAAGACCGTATACTCTGGGCTGATGATGAGATTGACCTGTTGCGGGCATATGTCATTTTTCTGGAGGAGAAAGGCTACGAAGTAATTACGGCCACTAATGGAAAAGATGCTGTGGAGCTGTGTCAGAAAGAAAGTTTTGATATTATTTTTCTGGACGAAAACATGCCCGGACTCAGCGGACTTGAAACATTGGCATTGATTAAAGATATTGACCCGGTTGTGCCATTGGTAATGATTACCAAAAGCGAAGAGGAAAATATTATGAATATGGCTATTGGGAATAAAATTGCCGATTATTTGACTAAACCGGTGAACCCGAGCCAGATATTACTTACGCTTAAAAAGAATATCCACAAAAAAGAAATAGTAAGCGAACATACTACCTCGGTATATCGGTCGGAGTTTGGGCGCATAGGAATGCAGATAAACGACTCTCTGACTTATGAAGACTGGGTAGAGGTGTACAAAAAACTCGTTTACTGGGAACTGGAATTGGCCGAAACCGACAATGGTATGGGCGAGATGCTGAAAATGCAAAAGAGTGAGGCCAATTCTACCTTTACTAAATTCGTCAAAAAAAACTATCCGTTGTGGTTTGAGAAGCCTGATAGCCGGCCACTTATCAGCCCTGAGCTTTTTAAAAAGAAAGTATTTCCGATGCTCGATAATGGCGATAAAGTATTCTTTATTTTAGTTGACAATTTCCGCTACGATCAATGGAAGGTGATACGGGAGTTGATGAGCGAGCTTTTCAATTTTGTAGACGAAGGCATGTATTGCAGTATGTTGCCCACAGCCACTCAGTATGCCCGCAATGCCATTTTTTCGGGTTTGTGGCCGCTACAGATACAGCAGATGTACCCAAACTTATGGGTGGACGAAGAAGAGGAAGAAGGAAAAAATATGAATGAGAAAGATTTGATAGAAACGCAAATACAACGTTTCAGGAAAAATTATTCGTTCTCTTATCATAAGGTAAACGAATCTTCGTTTTGCGAAAAACTAATCGAACAATTGCCTCGTATAGACAATAATCAGCTTAATGTGATAGTGCTTAACTTTATAGATATGCTATCGCACGCCCGCACCGAATCAAAGATGATGCGTGAGCTTGCCAACGACGAAGAGGCTTACCGATCGCTTACCTTGTCGTGGTTTAAGCATTCGCCTACCTACGAACTGATGAAAGCCATATCACGCAGAGGTTTCAAGGTGATTTTTACCACAGACCATGGTACCATTCAGGCAAATAATCCGATAAAAGTAATAGGAGATAAAAATACCAACGTAAATTTGCGCTATAAAGTAGGAAAAAGTTTGAGTTATAACCAAAAAGAAGTTTTTGAAATGACTCAGCCGGCTAAGTTTGGCTTACCCAGTCCGAATGTAAGTTCAGCGTATATATTTGCCGGGAACGATGATTTTTTTGCCTATCCCAATAACTATAACCATTACGTAAGCTATTACAAAAACACGTTTCAGCACGGCGGCATTTCGTTGGAAGAGATGCTTGTTCCGCTGATTATCATGGAGCCAAAATAAATGCTGCATCCAACCTCTAAAGTGGAACAATAAATATTAGTATTGACAATGATAAATGATTTTAAATGAAAAATACAGAAAATGAAATAATAGGGGAAGCTAACCTGAACTCACCTTTAAGAACCCGGGCGAGATCTTATACTAATGTAAAAGACCTCGGCAACTTACAGGATGCCGTGAAGGAAGCACTGGAAATCAAGAAGAATCGCTTTGCCTACAAACATATCGGCGAAAACAAAACACTGTTGATGGTGTTTTTCAATTCCAGCCTCCGTACCCGCCTCAGCACTCAGAAAGCAGGCATGAATCTGGGCATGAATACAATGGTGCTCGACATAAATCAGGGAGCATGGAAGTTAGAAACCGAACGTGGTGTAGTAATGGACGGAGATAAACCCGAACATATACTCGAAGCTATTCCCGTTATGGCCAGTTACTGCGATGTGATCGGGGTACGTGCTTTTGCGCAGTTCGAAGACAAAGCTTTCGATTATCAGGAAACCATTATCAACCAGTTTATCGAACATTCCGGCAAGCCGGTTTTCAGTATGGAAGGTGCTACTTCGCATCCTCTTCAGGCTTTTGCCGATCTGATTACCATTGAGGAATACAAGGACAAACCACGTCCCAAAGTAGTACTTACATGGGCACCACATCCACGGGCATTGCCACAAGCTGTTCCCAATTCTTTTGCCGATTTTATGAACGAAGCCGATGTGGATTTTGTGATTACCCATCCCGAAGGATATGAACTCGCTCCTCAGTTTGTAAGAGGCGCGCGGGTAGAATACGACCAAATGAAAGCCTTCGAAGGAGCAGATTTTGTGTATGCCAAGAACTGGGCGGCCTTTCAGGATCCGAATTATGGAAAGATACTGAGCAAAGATATGAACTGGACAGTAAGCAGTCGTCAGATGGCTGTTACCAACGATGCACGCTTTATGCATTGTTTACCCGTGCGCCGCAATATGATTGTCACCGACGAAGTGATTGAAGGACCACGCTCCATAGTCATTCCCGAAGCTGCCAACCGCGAAATTTCAGCACAGGTGGTAATCAAAAGGTTGCTAAGCCCCTCCAACCTCCCCGAAGGGGAGGCTTTATAAGCTTCAAATAAAATAACAATTTCCAATGCCCCATATATTGGAAAGTCCCCCTTTGGGGGATTTAGGGGGCTGTAAGATTATGAATTTACAACAAGTAATAGCGTCGATACGCAATGTGCCGGATTTTCCGAAGCCGGGAATTTTATTTAAAGATATATCTACTGCGCTGAAAGATGCAGAAGTGTTACATTTCATAGCTGATGAATTGTATGACTATTATAAGGACAAAGGCATCACCAAAGTGGTGGGAGTAGAAAGCCGCGGGTTCGTACTCGGCAGTATTCTGGCCTACAAACTCGGAGCAGGATTTGTTTTGCTGCGCAAACCCGGTAAATTACCTTCGGAAACCTTCCGTTACGAGTACGATTTAGAGTACGGCAGCGATGCGCTCGAAATACACAAGGACGCCATCGATGAAAATGATGTGGTATTGCTGCACGACGACTTGCTGGCAACAGGCGGAAGCGCGGGAGCTGCACTGAAACTCATTGATATGTTTCACCCCAAAGAAGTATTGGTAAGCTTTATGATCGAACTCGAATTCCTCAATGGCCGGCCCAAACTACAAGGTGCAAAAGACATACACGCATTGATTAAGTTTTAAGTAATACACCCCTAACCCCTGAAGGGGGATAATATTCAGGCAGTACTTATTCCGGAAATCAAATAAATGTGATATCATTTTCTATTGTTCTTCATTAAAAACCAACACAAACAAAACCGTTAGTTTATAATATATTAAATTCAACTTTTGATATTATGAAACTATTACATGAAGAGATTACTGATAAAATCATAAAATCATTTTTTCAGGTTTACAACACACTGGGTTATGGTTTTCTTGAAAAAGTATATGAGAACGCACTGGCTATCGAACTACGAAAAAACGGATTGGAAGTTAAATGTCAGCATCCGATCTCTGTTTTATATGAAAATGAAATAGTGGGACAGTATTTTGCCGATCTCATTGTGAATAATATTGTAATCATAGAACTAAAAGCGGCTAAAGAAATAACAGTTGAAAATGAATGCCAATTAATGAATTATCTGAAAGCTACAAATATCGAGCTTGGCTTTGTTATGAATTTTGGAAAAGAAGCTGAGTACAAAAGAAAGATATTTATGAATAAGTATAAACATTAAGAGGTTTCTTTTGTCTATTTTGATTTTAAAAATAGATACGCGGATAAAACGGATGATACAGATAAAACACGGATTTATAAACATAGAATTGACGGATCTTATTTCGGATTTGATTTACTTCGTAAATGGCGGATAAAACCACGCTCAGGGCTATCCGCGGACTTCATTTATGAAGTCTTTATCAGAATAAAATCCGCTTTATCTGTGTAAATCAGCGTTACTATTATTATCAAAACGCATAATAGATACGCGGATACAACGGATTGTACGAAAAGAACAAAGAGGATTGTACAGAAAGAACAAAGATTTATTGATATTAATCAGTTATATCAGCGTTTATCAGCGTAGCTATTATTGAATCAAACATAAAATATTATACCCGAAGGGCAACAAAAACATAGAAGCAAAAGCAAATGACTCAGCACACTATTAAAGAAAAGCTTACCCTCGTAAAAGTAGGTGGAAAAATTGTAGAAGAACCCGAAACACTCAAACAACTGCTGGCCGATTTCTCCCAAATTCCCGGTCGTAAAGTTCTGGTGCACGGTGGTGGACGCTCGGCTACCGCCATGGCGGCCAAACTGGGTATCGAAAGCCAAATGGTGAACGGTAGGCGCGTGACTGATGCCGAAACACTGAAGGTAGTAACCATGGTGTATGGCGGACTGGTGAACAAACAGATAGTAGCGGGACTACAGGCTATTGGTGTCAATGCATTAGGACTTACCGGAGCCGATCTGAACTATATGCGTTCCGAAAAACGTCCCGTAAAAGAAGTGGATTATGGTTTTGTGGGCGATGTAAAAGAAGTAAACGCCGGAATTCTGGCTGATCTGATTGCAAAGGATGTTGTACCCGTGCTGGCACCCCTTACGCACGACAAACAGGGCAATATGCTCAACACCAATGCCGACACCATTGCCGGAGAAGCCGCTAAGGCTTTAGCCGAACATTTCGACGTGACGCTTATGTTTTGTTTCGAGAAAAAAGGCGTACTTATGAGCGAAACCGACGACGAAAGTGTGATACCGGAAATTACGTCTGCAGCCTTCGAAAAGTTAGTGGCTGATGGAATTATTAGCGGAGGCATGATTCCCAAACTGGAAAATTCCTTTGAAGCCATTCGTGCCGGTGTGAAACAGGTGGTAATTACACGTGCCGACCAGATACATACCGACGGCGGAACTAGGATAAAATCTTAGATTTTCAGAATTAAAAAACCAATATAAAACAGGCGGAAAGCGTATAACTTTCCGCCTGTTTTTGTTTTACTCTTATCGATATGACAAAATATCTCGAGGGTCTATAAAGGTTAATTATTGTAAAATTTTTATATTAAATAAAATAATATTATATATTTGTGAGCAAATAATTTACACTCAATATTGTGCTTAACTTTCAGGCTGTGAAATGAATAATCAAACAAACCTTAGTAAGCCCCTTGAAAGTATTTTGTGAACTTTATGAATGACAATGAAAGACGAATGACTTTCATGTTTCATTATTTTTTTTTTAAATTTTCCTTCATTGCTGTTATTTTCCGACACAATTTTTTACAATATCTATAAGTCTTAGAAAAGGAGTATTTTGAATTTATCTCGAACGATATACTGTTAAGTTTTTATTTATAAGCTAACTGTTCTTTATTTCAAAAAAATATACGGACTATTGCGTGAATCTATTTATACAACTCGAAAAATATTGAACCCAATAAAAAGTATTATTTATGGATATAAAAAAGTTAAACTAAATAAAAAAGCTCAAAGCATTAGATTTGTTTCTGACAAATAATGATGCTATTATCCTCCCTGAAAGTTAAAGTCATACATCAGTTATGTCTCGCACAAAGAGAAAGTAGAAGAAATTCAAACTACTCATCACAAAACAGGAAAATGCGATTTCAATTCAGATTCTTTGGAAGCATTGTTCCGTATTATTTATCCAATATTTTCAATTAAAATAAGAAGAAATATACTGTCATGAAACAATTATTGACTTTGTTTTTGATTTTTATTAGCGTTGGGTGTGCTGTTACGACACCGCTACAAATAGCAGACACTCAATACCGAAACTATAAGCCTATAGAACCAATACCGGTAAAAAATGTAGAGGTGTATACCAGTAATGGATTTGTAACAAAACCATGGGCATCGTTGACTGATAGTGCCATAAGAGATCTGTTGCCCAATCAGTCGGCTCAAATAGCAATGCGTACCAATGACTTAACGGGAAAAGTCAATTATCTGACTGCTTCTATCACAGGTCAGGCTGGAACTTATGAGGTAATTATGGATTATATGAAATACCGGATTGAAGATGTTTATGCACAGAACGAGGTTGTTGGTAGTGGCAGGATTGGGATAGGGCTACGCGTAAATGCAAAAGTTATCACCAATAAAGCCAACCTGAATCTTTCAAGTTTGACTAATCTGGGTTTGGAAGCAAGCAATAATCATCTGACCGGATTATTATCGATTGACATTATTGGAATTGATTCCAAAGATATCACCAATTACATACCATTGACTGCTAAACTCGATGAAACATCCATCCAGAGTGCGTTACAGGCTATAGCTACCATCAAATCGAAAATTTGGGACAAAAACGTGAAAATCACACCTCAACTTATAGCCATCAATCAATCTAAAGATTCGGCGGAAAAGATAATTAAAGAAAAGATTGCAGGTACTTACAGCTATACCAATACAAGTGATTTGATATTCAGATTTTGGAAGCCCAACGGAATACAGATTGATAGTACGCATCAAGAATTAATCAAAAAATGGATATCAGATAACGGACTTGATGTCAGTATAACCTATTTTATCAATACAAATGAAATGGAGTTATATCGTCAAAAAATTATTTCAGACTTAAAATTAGGCGAAAAATGAAAACAGAAACAATTCATGACATTCCTCAGGAAAAAGTTCAAAACATTGTAATGAATTATCAAAGCGAGGGATATTCCACGAAGGTAATAAAACAAGCCAATGGACTTTTTACTATCATAGCTACAAAAGAATAGCTACGTAAACATGCTTTGCTGATTTAGTTCAGTGACGAAGTGATTTATGGCCATAATTGGAAAATAAATTTCGGATTTCAATTAATATATTCAGAATTATAAATAATACAAGTTATGAAGAAACAAAAACAAATAAGCAATGATACAAATACCCAACCTGTAAAAGAGGAAGGATGGTTTTCCCGAAATATTATTGCTTACATAATAACAGGAGCCGTTATATTGGTTACTGTTTACATCGCCTGGTACTCGTTGAATAAAGGCCCAACAAATGCCAGCGGATTTCGCGACATGTCGTTCGTGGGTCAAACTTTGATTCCGCTTTGGAGTACGTGGATGGGCACCGTGTTGGCATTTTATTTTGGTAAAGCTAACTTTGAGGCAGGTAGTAAATCGATGAAAGAGGCTATGAAGGCGCAAACACCCGAAGATAAATTTGCAGAACAGATGGTTAAAAATGTAATGCTTAACGTTGATAGTATTGTGTATCTGAAGTACGAGGAAGAGTTAAATAGCCCGATTGCAGATATTCTCAAATACGACCGATTTAAGCCTTACAACCGCTATGCGGTGTTCGATAACAACAATGTAGTGAAGTTTATGATTCATCGTGGGTTGTTTTATCAATACATTTATGTACGTACAACCGAGCCGGATCAAGAAGGAAATCTTGCTGAAAGTAACAAGCTGACTCTGAAGGATCTGATTGAATCTCCCGACGAACGCTTCAAAACGCCATTGCAACGGGGTATCGTGTTTATCAATATCGAAGCTAATCTGCTCGAAGCCAAGCATAAAATGGATGCTGTAGATGAATGTGAAGATGTGTTTATAACTCAAAATGGTAAACCTACCGAGTCAGTGTTGGGTTTGATTACGAATAACCGTATTATGGAACTGGCAAAAGTATAGCTTATTATCTTTTTATCGGACAATATTGAATCGAAAGATAGAACTCCGGTGTGAAAGAATGAAGAAAATATTTAGGCTTTAATAAAACTGAAAACGGGATGTAAATTGTAACATCCCGTTTTTTTATGACGTACAAAGTTTGCACTGATTGCATACACAACAAACATTTTTATTCCTGAACACACATTTGACCAACTCACGATAGCGACAAAGCTGATTGAGTGGGAGTTCATTCCAAATATTATGTTTACTTTTGCACTGGCAACAGAGCACAAAAAGTAAAGGAAAAAATCATTTCAATTGCATGAAACAAGCATGACAAGACTGAATCATACGGGTAGGGATACCTACAAGTGAATGATTCAAATTTAATTTATGTGAGTTTTATCAGACAACTAAAAAAACAATTATATACAGATGAAAACGCGTATTTATCTTTTATCGTTATTTTTATTTATGATATTATCGGCTAATGCTCAGGAAGAGATAAAACTGTATCCGCAAGGAGCTCAGGAAAGTAACGGATTGCAGAAGCCCGAAAGCTTTCGCGACCCGGAATTTATTGTAGACATTTCGGATGCCCGAATGTATGCTTTCCCGGCGCCAAGTGATAAAGCCAATGGCACGGCTGTGCTGATTTGTCCGGGTGGTGGTTATTCGGGTGTTTCGCAAATTAAGGAAGGCTCTGAAATAGCCCGTTGGTTCAACAATTTAGGTGTTACAGCCTTTGTGTTGTACTACCGTATGCCCAACGGACACCATGCTATTCCGCTGAAAGATGCTCAAACGGGGCTTTCGATAATCTATAAAAATGCCAAAAAATGGAATATTGATCGAAAGAAAATCGGGATTATGGGTTTCTCGGCCGGTGGACATTTGGCTGCAACGGCAGGGACGCATTTTAAATCAAAACAGCAACGACCTGCTTTTATGATATTGGGATATCCTGTGGTAACGATGGACGCGACATTTACGCATGGAGGGTCGCGCAGAAATTTGCTGGGCGAAAATCCGACCGACGATATAGTGAAGTTGTATTCCAATGAACTTCAGGTGACAAAGAAAACGCCGCCAACCTTTATTGTACATGCCAAAGATGATGGAGCAGTGCCTATTGCAAACAGTGAGCGGTTGTTAAATGCTTTGCAGGAAAAAGGAGTTTCGGCCGAGTTGCAGGTATACGACCTTGGCGGACATGGCTTTGGTATGCGCAAAAAAGGAATACCTGCCGATAACTGGCCCGAGGTGCTGAAAGCCTGGTTGGTAAAGCAGGGGCTGATAAATCTCTGATTTTTCTTCGATAAAAATAAGTGGACAGTATACACATCTAAAAATAAGAAATATATAATTCCCGTTTTTCAGGGAAAAAGAAGGCAGCCTATGTTATCCGAACTTACCAACGATGCGGTTTCTTTGCTTCGCGAAATGATTTCTATCCCATCTTTCAGCAGGGAAGAGGAAAAATTAGCTGATTTTCTCGAAAACTACATTGAATCAAAAGGTTACGTGGCTTCGCGTAGCGGTAATAATATCTGGTTGATGAGTCCTGGTTTTGATGCCTCGCGGCCTACTGTGTTGCTCAATTCGCATATAGATACGGTAAAGCCGGTGGCTGCCTGGGTACGCAATCCCTTTGAGCCGCAAATTGACAATGGGGTGCTCTACGGGCTGGGAAGCAATGATGCCGGGGCAAGTGTGGTTAGTCTTTTGCAGGCATATTTTTATCTCACGCAGCAACGGCAGTCGTACAACCTGATTTTTGCTGCCACTGCCGAAGAAGAAGTTTCGGGTACCAATGGTATTGAAAGTCTTATACGTGAACTACCCGGGATTGATTTTGCCATTGTTGGCGAACCCACCGGAATGCACCTGGCCGTGGCCGAAAAAGGCCTGATGGTGCTCGATTGTACAGCTACGGGAATAGCCGGTCATGCAGCTCGCAACGAAGGTGAAAACGCCATCTACAAAGCGCTCAAGGATGTAGCGTGGTTTAGCACTTACGAGTTTCCTCGGAAGTCGGAACTGCTCGGCTCGGTCAAAATGTCGGTAACCATGATTCAGGCAGGCACGCAGCACAATGTGGTGCCCGACAAATGCAGTTTTGTGGTAGATGTACGCAGCAACGAGCTGTATACCAATGAACAGTTGCTTGATTTTATAAAAGCCAATGTGAGTAGCGCTGTGAGTGCCCGCTCCACGCGCCTGAGTTCTACGGCCACTCCGGCTGATCACCCCATTGTAAAACGGGCATTGGAACTCAACCGAAATCTTTTTGGCTCACCCACCTTGTCCGATCAGGCGCTGATGCCATTTCCGAGTGTAAAAGTAGGTCCCGGCGATTCGGCACGTTCCCATACGGCCGACGAATATATCCGGATATCTGAAATAGAAGAGGCCATAGGTATATATATTGATATGCTGAACGGGGTTGTGATATAAAAACTTTTTTACCTCTGATTTTTTTTAGTTTACCTCACTTTGTCATACAAAAACATTTTTGGATGGTAATATTACATTTTCATTATTGTAATTTATCATTCATTTATGAAAACACACCATTACAAGTCTTTATTGGTAGTTCTTTTTGTGGTATTATGTTTCCAGCACATACAATCGCAAAGCCTGTTAATTTTAAAATTTCAGGACAAGAGCAATCAAAGTGTGCCTCTGAATACGATTAGCAAAATTGTTTTTAGTAAAGATAATTTTGAAATAAAGCAAAACGATGGCAGTGAGTATGTCTACACATTTCCGTCTGTTGCCAAAATTTCTTTCTCATCAACCGCCACCGGTAATTTGTTGGTCAACAACGATGATGAAATTGTCCTTTATCCAAATCCGGCGCAGAATGTGATATATCTGAAAAACACTGTTACAGATAATCTTCAGGTAGTTATTTACAACCTGAGCGGCTGTGTTTTAATGTCGGCCATACTCAGCAATACAGGCGAAGGCATTGATGTAAGTAGCCTGTCAAAAGGATTTTATCTGTTGAAAATTAAAAATAAGACATTTAAATTCAGTAAACTATGAAAAAGATAATTACTCTTTTTATATCTGTTTTAGTAGGAGTTTTGGCTGTATATTCTGTTCAGAAATTCAATCTTGTTAAGTTCGATAAATCAGTTGTCAGCTACAATGTATCCACCATGGATAGCATCACCTTTAGTAGCGACAATGCATATCTGAGTATATTTCGGTCGGGCATCACGGCAGAGTCTTATCTTGTTTCCGAAATTGACAGCATATATTTCTCAGGATCGCCGGATACGGTTTATATTACTTTTTCAGGCAGTTCGGCAACGATAGAAAATCCTCTCGAAAATCAGGGAGTAAGTGTATCCGTAAGCGGAGCAGATGTGGTGGTATATTCTACAGTTGCCGACAATGAAGTCCGCTATTTGCTCAAAGGCACTTCTACCGATGGTTCGGTAAAATTTTACGGAAACTATAAATCTGAAATAATACTTTCAGGACTTACACTGACCAATCCCACCGGACCGGCTATCAATAATCAATCGGAAAAACGCACCACAGTTACTTTGGCTGCGGGTACCACCAATAGTCTGACGGATGGTAGTACCTACGATTCGAGTGCCGAAGACCAGAAAGGAACATTTTTTAGTGAGGGGCAACTTATATTCACCGGAACTGGAAATTTGTCGGTAAAAGGAAACAAAGGACATGCTATATGTAGCGACGACTATATCGAAATTGAAGGAGGGGTTATTACTGTCAGCGGTGCTGTAAAAGACGGTATTCACTCTAAAGATCATTTCAATCTGGAAAATGGCATCGTTTTGATAAGCGCAACAGGAGATGCTGTTGAATGTGAGGCCGGAAAAATTAAAGTTGAAGGAGGTTCGCTCACATCTACTATAAGCTCGTCGGATGCTAAAGGTTTAAAATGTGATAGTACACTAACGGTAAGTGGAGGAACAATAAACTTAACTGTAACGGGCAATCAGGCAAAGGGTCTTAAATCGGGAGGAATCATGAGTTTGAGTGGTGGTACTATTGTGGTAAACGCATCAGGGGCGGCAGTCACAACAGCGTCAGGATCGGGTTATGAAGTTTCTTATTGTACAGCCATAAAATGCGATACCACCATCAATATTTCAGGTTCAAATATTACGACTACAGCCACCGGCACTGGAGGTAAAGGTATCTCATCCGATGCTGATATTAATATCTCGGGTGGCATCATCAATATAACCAATTCAGGCAACGGAGCTACCTACACCAACAGTTTAGCTGTTTTGGATGCGTATAGCGGTTCAGGAATAGAAGCCGATGGGAATATAAATATTTCTGCGGGGAACGTAACTGTCACTTCATCAGGAACAGGGGCAAAAGGGATTTCGGCGGATGGTGCATCCACATTTGGAACTACTTCCAGTTCACCAATAGTGAAAGTTACTAATACCGGAACACGCATTTTACTTTCAGGAACAGCGAATTATGCAAATGCAAATTATGTCAAACCAAAAGCTATAAAGAGCGATGGAATGCTTACTGTGAATAATGGCGAATTTACCATTTCAACTAACCAACAAGATGGGGTAGGATTAGATAGCGATTCTATTCTTACAGTAAATAATGGAAACCTAACGGTTACAGCTTCGGGGAACGCTTCTAAAGGAATCAATGCCGAGGGTACACTAAATATAAATGGTGGCACAATAACTGTAAATACTTCCGGTGCTACAGTGTTAGAAACCTCAGGGTCGGGCTATGATCCTTCTTATTGCTCGGCTATAAAATCGTCGTATCACATCAATTTGAATGGAGGGAATATTATAATCACCGGATCGGGTACTGGAAATAAAGGGATCTCAGCCGATGGTAATATTTCTGTTCAAAACACAACAATCAACATCACAGGTACCGGTGCCGGAGCTACATTTAAAGATGCATCTAATACCACAGATTCCTATTTTTGTACAGCACTTAAAGCCGATAAAGATATTAATATCCAAACGGGAAATATAACTATTAACGAAACGGGAGCAGCGTCGAAAGGCATTTCGGCAGCTGGAACTTTAACTGTTGGTTCTACCGCTAATAGCCCCGTAATAAACATTGTTACCAGTGGAGGAGGAATCCTGTTATCGTCGAGCGGAAAAGATGCCGATTACTCCATTGCCAAAGGAATGAAGGGAACCACTGCATTTGTTATAAATAATGGTGATATTACCATACAATCGAATGGAAGTACGGGTAATGCCGGTGGAGGAGAAGCTCTTGAGAGCTTTGCGCTGACTCTTAACGGCGGAACGATTAATCTGAATGCTTTTGACGATTGCATAAGCGTTACTAATGGAGGTGAAACAATGAGTGGCAGCGATGGTAGTAGCTTGATTATTAATGCCGGATATATTCTCGCTAATTCTTCTGTAGGCGATGCCATAGATAGTAACGGAACTATCAGCATGACAGGAGGAACTGTCATTGTTCACGGTCCGACTTCATCGCCCGAAGAAGGGATTGATTTCAATGGTTCAGCTAAAATAACAGGAGGTTTTATCATGGCTTCAGGATCAAATTCCAATATGAATCAGGCTTTAAGCACTACATCAACGCAATGTAATTTTTATATTCTCTCAAGCAGTCAAATTGCTTCTGGTACATTATTTAATATTCAGGATGCCAGCGGGAATAGTATTGTAACATTTAAACCTGCGCGAGCATATTATTCTATTATATTCTCGTCCTCGTCTTTAGTTAAAGGTAGCACTTATAAAATATACACAGGAGGAACATGTACAGGTACATTAAAGGACGGAATTTATACAGGTGGAACTTATTCGGGAGGAACGCTCAAAAAAACTGTGACAACCTCTACATCAAGTACCGTAAATAAAGTGACGTTTTAAAATTTAGCAAATTACAGAGGATTAGCTCTTAGAAAAGAATTTCCCGACATTTTCTTTAAAAGTATTGATTTTGACTTTTGTAAATAGTAGATGCAGAGTTTTAAGGTTGTTTGGCTAAGGGCAGACAACCTTTTTTTATTACAACACTCATCCTTTATTTGTTGAACTATTATTAAAACCAATTGAAAAAATTTCCTAATCAGGAAAAAACTCATTATCTTAGTGCAATTTTTAATAGTCTTCGGATAAATAAAAAGTAAATATTTAATTTTCCATGGAAAATAACTATTGCATTATTATGGCCGGCGGTGTTGGAAGCCGTTTTTGGCCTTTTAGCAGAAATAACCGTCCCAAACAATTTCTTGACTTTTTCGGAACGGGACGCTCGTTACTGCAAATGACTTTTGACCGATTTCGGCATGTGGTGCCTGTTGAGAATATTTTGATTGTTTCGAATATTATTTACAGAGATCTTATCCTTGAACAATTGCCTGATATTAAGCCCAATCAGGTGTTGCTTGAGCCGAACCGACGAAACACAGCTCCGTGTATTGCCTATGCGGTAAACCGTATAAAAGCAATTACGGATAATGCCAACATCATTGTAGCTCCGTCGGATCATCTTATCCTGAAAGAAAATGATTTTCTGGATACGATAAAAGAAGGGCTTGAGTTTATCAAACATCATGACAATTTACTCACGCTGGGCATAAAACCAAGCCGTCCGGAAACGGGATATGGCTATATTCAGATAGATGAAGGTGAAAGCAACCTGCGCATGGTAAAAACTTTTACGGAAAAACCTAATGCCGAGCTTGCTCAGATTTTCTACGAAACAGGCGAATTTTTCTGGAATTCGGGCATTTTTCTCTGGAATCTGAAAACCATTAGTCATGCTTTTGATACTTTGTTGCCCGAGGTGGCTAATAAGTTTAATGCAGGCAAGCACGTTTTCAATACCGATGCCGAACAAGCGTTTATCGACGAGATGTATTCTACCTGCCCCAATATCTCCATCGACTACGGAATTATGGAGAAGGCCGAAAATGTATACGTACTCTGTTCCGATTTTGGATGGACTGACCTTGGAACCTGGGGTTCGCTTTACGAAATGTCGCCCAAGGATAAAAACCAGAACGTAACGCTCAAGTGCAATACACTCTTCTACGAAAGTAAAAATAATATTGTTGCCTTACCTTCGGATAAATTGGTAGTGATTCAGGATATGGAGGGATACATTGTTGCAGAGTCGGACAATGTGCTACTTATCTGCAAATTGGAAGACGAACAAAGGATACGTCAGTTTGTAAACGACGCCAATGTAAATTTTGAGGACAAATATATTTAATTCTTAAAAAAATCAATCAATATGGGTTTCTTTAATCTATATAAACCGAGGGAATACAAGCACCGTTACATATATTACGATCCCGAAAAAGAAGCGCTGAAAGAGCGGCAAAAAGAGTGGCAAAAAGAAATGGCGGCAAATGATGATACGGCGGAGAGTAAGGAGTACCGACCCACCATACGCAGAGGTACTTTCAGGGAAATGGCCGATAAAAACCGCAATATGGTTAAGGTGCAGGAAGCCCGAAAGGCCAACATCAGACTGCTGGTAATTATACTGGCGCTGCTGGCTCTGATGTATTATATACTGGTATAAATCAAGGATAAAAAAGAGTAGAAGGAGTTAACAAAATTCCTTCTACTTTTTTTCCGTAGAACAACGATATGAACAGGCCGGGAGTATAAAGCCCGGCTTCAAAACATAATATGAGCGATATTATTCATCTTTTACCCGATTCGGTAGCTAATCAGATTGCTGCCGGTGAGGTGATACAGCGTCCTGCCTCGGTAATCAAAGAGTTGGTCGAGAATGCTATTGATGCCGGAGCTACCCATATACGCGTGGTGATAAAAGATGCCGGACGCACGCTGATACAGGTTACCGACGATGGTAAGGGCATGAGCGAAACCGATGGCCGCATGGCTTTTGAAAGGCATGCTACTTCAAAAATTAAAAATGCTGATGACCTTTTTGCGCTTCGTACCATGGGTTTTAGAGGCGAGGCGCTGGCGTCGATTGCTGCGGTAGCGCAGGTTGAGCTACGTACCCGGCGCGATGATGATGAGCTTGGTGTGCTGATAGAGATAGCCGGAACAAAGATATTCCGCCACGAACTTGTACAGTGCGACAAGGGTTCGACCTTTATGGTGAAGAACTTGTTCTTTAATGTTCCGGCTCGCAGGCGTTTTCTCAAAAGCGATAATGTGGAAAAATCGCATATCCTGAATGAGTTTTACAGAATTGTTCTGGTGAACAACGAGATTGAATTTTCTTTTTTCGATGGTGAGGAGGAGATGTTTCACCTCCCGGCATCAAATGTGAAAGCCCGTATTGAAAATGTACTGGGCAAAAACCAGAAGAAGCGCATACAACAGCAGCTACTGCCTATCGAAACATCTACAAATCTTGTGAAGATATATGGTTATGTGGGCAAACCGGAGTTTGCTCAGAAAAGTCCGAACCAATATTTCTTTGTCAACGGGCGGTATATGCGTCATCCGTACTTTCATAAAGCCGTAATCATGGCTTACAGTCAGATGATACAAGCCAACGAAGGGCCTAATTATTTTATCTACTTTGATGTGGAGCCTGATACCATTGATATCAATATTCATCCCACCAAAACAGAAATAAAGTTTGAAAACGAGCAGGCTATCTGGTCAATCCTGTCGGCTGCCGTAAAGGAGGCGCTTGGCAAATTCAATATCGTTCCGTCCATCGATTTTGATCAGGACGGAGCCATTGATATACCTGCAAGCCACCAGCTGTTGCCTGAGGATATAAAGCCGCCGCGCACCAATTTTAACCCCGAATATAACCCATTTACGGTGGGCGGAAGCTCTTATAAAAGACCTGCGCTGGACTGGGAAAAGCTATACAACGATTTTGAAACAAGCCCGGCAAAGCCCGATGCGGTAGATTTTGATACGGAAGAAAGTCCGGAGGTGGTGCCGGTAGAGGAGGAGTTGGTTTACACTCAGGAGTTTGAGCAGCAATCCATAACCGATACTGGCGATGCACAGTCGGTAAATTTCCAATTCAAGAACCGTTACATTGTAACCAGTGTGAAGTCGGGCATGCTTATCATCGATCAGAACAGAGCTCATGAGCGAATCCTTTACGAAGCATTTCTCGGACAAATAAAAACGCATCACGCCAATTCGCAGCAATTGCTTTTTCCGGAGCTTATTGAACTGAATGATGATAATGCCCTGTATTTCGATCAGATAGCGCCGGATTTGCAGTCGGCAGGTTTTGTGTTCAATATAAGCGAAGGAGGAAATCAGGTTGAGGTAGTTGGTACGCCTGCGGAGCTTCCTGCCGAAAAGGTGGTTGGGCTGATTGATGGATTGATAGAAAAAGCTCGTACCACAGGTATGAGTTCGTCGGAGTCTATTCATGAGTTGGTGGCTTCGTCGTTGGCGCGGGGGGCATCGTTAAAATCGGGAAAGAGCATGACCGACGAAGAAATGTCAGATATTATCGATAGATTATTTGCCTGCGATTCGCCCAACTTTACGCCGGACGGTAAACCGGTAATGTCAATTTTCTCGCTCGACGAAATTCAGAGTCGTTTCCGGTAAGCACTTGCTGTGCTTTGAAGGCTTATTTACACACCTAAAAAGCGACCCTCCGTATGTTATACAAAACACTCGGAGGGTCGCTTTTTTATTGTTCAGGCAGAGAATGATTTATTCTTCTTTAGCCTGTGGAGTAATCAGTTTGTATCCTTTGCCGTGAATGTTGATAATGGCCACATTCTGGTCATCCTTCAGCAGTTTACGCAGTTTAGTAATATATACGTCCATGCTGCGGGCATTGAAGTAATTATCGTCCACCCAAATGGTTTTCAGGGCAAAATTACGTTCCAGAATATTGTTGGCATTGGCAGCAAGCAGGTTAAGCAGTTCCGATTCTTTGGTAGTCAGTTTTTTTGAATCGCCATCATAAGTTAGCAGTTGTTTTTGAGCATCAAAGGTGAAAGCTCCGATGTTGTAAACTACCACATCTTTAGTTTTTTTGCCGTTAACGCGACGCAAGATTGACTCAATACGGTAGAGCAATTCTTCCATGCTGAAAGGTTTTGACAAATAATCGTCGGCTCCCAGCTTGAATCCCTGAAGAATATCTTCTTTCATGGATTTTGCAGTAAGGAAAATAATGGGCACTTCTGAATTTGTCGATCTGATATCGGCAGCCAGAGTGAAACCATCTTTTTTAGGCATCATTACATCAAATATGCAAAGATCATATTTACTTCTTGAGAAAGCTTTAAAGCCGGCTTCGCCGTCTGGTTGAAGGTCTACGTCGTAGCCTTTGGTTTGCAGGTATTCTCTCAGAAGCATTCCAAGATTTTCGTCATCTTCACATAACAGAATTTTTACTTTTTCGTCCGTCATAACTCGTAATTTTTAAGTGTTGGTATTGCGATAGTGAATTTAGTTCCGATATTAGGTTCGCTTTCTACTTTAAGAAATCCATGGTGCTCGCTTACAATTTTCTTCACATAAGCCAGTCCAAGTCCGAACCCTTTAACATCGTGCAGGTTTCCGGTAGAAACCCTGTAGAATTTCTCAAAAATGCGTTTTAGGTCATCTTTGTGAATTCCAATGCCGTTGTCCTCGATACTGATAAGCAGGTTGTCCTTGTCGTTCCATGTTTCGATGGTCAGGAGCAGTGGCTTATCGCAGTATTTCAGAGCATTATCCATCAGGTTGAAAATAACGTTGGTGAAATGTACTTCATCAATAAGCGCTATATCATGAGGTGCATTCAGTTTGGTGGTTATTTGTCCTCCTTTGCTTGTTACTTTTAATGAAAAATTATTTACAATTTCTTTAATTAACTGATTAATCTGCATTTCGTTCAGTTTGAGTATCGATTTCTCTTTCTCAAAAATGGCCATTTGCAGCACCTTTTCCACCATATAACTCAGGCGTTTGGTTTCGTCATGTATCACCTTAGAAATATGAACCAGGGTTTGAGGCGTTTTTCCTACGCTTGGGTCTTGCAGCATTTGCGATGCCAGCGAAATACTCGAAATAGGAGTTTTAAACTCATGGGTCATATTGTTCACGAAATCATTCTTCATATTGTTCAACTGCTTCTGTCTGAATATGATAATAATGGCTACAATAAAAATAACCAGAATTACCAGCACCAGCAGCAATGAGGGGAACAATAAATTCATTGAGCTCATGATGTAGTTTTGCTTGGTTGGGAACGTAACCTGCAGGTATGCGCTTCTACTCGAATCTTCCGACGGGAATAATTTTTGCGTATACACGTTGCTGTTTTTGTTTTCGTTGCCCTGATGCAAATCTTTATGGCACTTGTAAATAATTTTTCCTTGTTTATCAACCAGGTTATAATAAAACGGTAACTCTACACCGTTGTTAATAAGCATTTTTTCGAGTACTGAGTTCAGTTCTTCAAAATCTACCCTTTCGCTGATTTCCTTGTTGTCCGACTCGCGCAACCATCTGAAAACAGCCTGATCCAGTATAGTCTTTGAGCGTGAAAAATTTTGCCTGAACCTCTCCTGCAAATATCTTGACGTTTCCTCGATAGTGGCTTTACCATGTCCGGTAGACAAGCGCAAACTTGGTTGAGCCAGCTTGTCCGAAGTTAGTTTCAGCTTATCCGTTACACTGTCAATGTTGGTATTCATCGGCAGTATTTCAGGGTTTAGCGTTGCCAGCTTGTTTTTGCTTGGGTGATAGTCAATTCCTTCCAGGGTTTGTCCCAGATACTCAAGCGCTTCGTTCTCTTCTACCAGTATGGCTGTTTGGAATAAGCTTCTCTGAACGCTTTCGTTGAACTGATTCTCAATCATTTCAGCATTTATTTTCACGTAACGTGCTTGCAGGAATATAAGTCCTACAAAAGTTACTATCATCGAAAATATGAGTATAAAAATCGTTGTTCGTTTCATCCTAACGCAAAGTTACAATAAAAAATTACGTTAATTAAGACTTTAAAGAAGATTAACTAAAAATTGTATCTTGTTATGTTTATACCTGAAAATTAGTTGTTTTGTTATCATTATTTAATGCTTAACTTAAAACATTAAAATGTAAGCATAAGTTCAGTTAATAGCCCTTTTTCTGCCGAGTGATTTTGTTGTTTCACATTGGCAACAGCTTTATTCTCACATTTATGCTTGTTGCATCCTGCTGGCAGTGCAAGGCAGAAGGGCTATGAACTTTGTTCATTTTTGTCCGAATCGATTAAAAAACTTATTTTTGTTGCATCTCAAAAGTAATAATAAGATGGCAAAAATCATACAAAATAAATGGGCTTCGCTTTTTTTTAGTAATTTTCTGGGTGTTTTTAATGATAATCTGCTAAAAAACAGTGTAATATTTATTTCGGTGACCTGGGCATTGCCTCATTGGCTTACACAATCGCAATTAATATCTATTGTGTCGGCTTGTTTGGTACTCCCTTATATTTTTTTATCGCCTTTGGGAGGCAAACTTGCTGTAGTACATTCGCGTAAGCGCGTTTTTCGTTTTTTCAAGCTCCTTGAGATTCCTATTATGCTGGTGGCTTGTGTGGCATTCTACTATCAATGGGTGTTGCTGGCCGCCATTTCTGTTTTGCTTATGGGTACGCAGAGCAGCCTTTATTCTCCTTCAAAATACAGTTTGATACGCGATATCGGGGGCGAGGAAGGTGTGTCGTTTGGCAGTGGTGTTTTTGAAGCCATGGCATTTCTGGGTATACTAACGGGTACAGTTACAGCTTCGGTTATTTCCGATTCGTATAGTTTCGCTCTGATAGTTTCGCTGTTTTTGGGTGTTGCTCTGCTGGGTTATCTGGTAACGCGCGCCATCCGTGCCACCGAGCAAGCTATACCTGACCACAATGTAACGCATATGAACCCAATCAGGTTTCTGAAAAGTACCTATAAGTTTGCCCGGGAGCATAGTTTGGTAAATTCAGCGGTATTGGGAGCTTCGGCTTTTTGGCTTATCGGGGGCATGCTGCAAATGAATTTGGTTATACACACTCAGCACGTTTACCATGCAAGCAACACTACTACCGGGCTTGTGATGGCCTGTGCAGCTGTAGGTATAGCCACGGGCATGTATGTGGCAGGGAAAATATCGGGCAATACGGTAAAGCGGGGACTGATACTTGCAGGAATTACGCTGATGTCGGCTTTGTTGTTGATTCTGACGCTGATTCATCTTACGCTTCCGGCTTATGCGGTGGTGGTATTTTGTGTGGCTTTTTCGGGAGGTTTGTTTCAGGTGCCTTGTATGTCCATGATTCAGAGCTCGGACCTGGGGCGCAAGCTGGGTGACGTGATAGCCTATCTGAACCTGATAACATTTATCTTTATACTGATGGGTACAGCTTTGTTTTGGTTGGTTACGTGGGTTACCAACGAAAATAGTTATGCCGTTTTTGGTGCCATATTGTTGGTTTGTTTGTTGGTTGGTGCCTATTTTGTGCGCAAATCGCCCGTGTTCGTAGCCGAATATAGGGCATTGCTCCGTAAACCGGTTTGAAGTACGGAATTTTTTTGCTTGAGCAAGGTATGATCCTTTTTGTGTATTTGGCAGATAGTAGTGTGGCTTAAGGTATGATAAAGAACACAGCTTTGCATTCGAAGCATTATTTAGGAATAAAGAATTAACTATAAATTTAAATATTTTCTTCAAAATTACGTAGATGATTAAAAAGATTAAATTCTCAACTGTAGTGCGCGATCTGAGTTTTCAGATTTTGCTGGCCATGGTTATTGGCGTTGTTGTAGGTAAACTGATGGGCTCCGAAGCATCTGTTTTTGCTCCGCTTGGTTCCTTGTTTATCCAGCTTATCAAAATGCTTGTGGTGCCATTGGTACTTATATCCATTATTTCGGGAGCTGCATCGCTCGGAGCCAGCAGGTCGGCTGGTAAAATTGGGGTTGCTACCCTGTTTTACGTTTTTGGTACTACGTTTTTGGCAGTATTGATTGCATTTGCAGGAGGTGAATTTTTCAGGCCGGGAGCAGGACTTTCAATCGAAGCCATTAAAGCGTTTATTCCTGCCGGCGATTACAGTCAAACTCCCGAAAAAATGGATTTCTGGAAAATAATTATCGGGGTGATTCCCTCAAATCCTATTCAGGCCATGGCCGAGGGCAATATACTACAGCTCATTTTTTTCGGTTTGTTTTTGGGTTTCGGGCTTAGTATTCTGCCTCAGAACAAGAAGCAGCCGGTTATCAACGGCTTCAATACCATACTTGAAGCCCTTATCTGGTGTATTGGTAAAGTAATGCTTGTAGCGCCTCTGGGTGTTTTCGGGCTTATGGCCGATGCTACAGGAACTTTCGGTTTCGATTTGCTCCTCAAGGTAGGGAATCTGCTTTGGGTAAATATTTTGTTATTCCTTTTTATGCTTCTTGTTTTTTATCCGCTAACACTCAAATTGTTTTCAAAACAAGGTATTGTTCATTTCTGGAAATCGATGTTCAAACCACAGGTAGTCGCATTTTCCACAGCATCGTCAATGGCTACGCTGCCCGTTACGCTGAAAACCTGCGAAACAGACCTTGGCGTTAGCAAAGAAACCGCGTCGTTTGTAATACCCCTTGGCGCCACTATCAATATGACCGGAAACGCCATTTATTATACGCTGGTAGCTTTATTTTTTGCTCAGCTTTACGGTATTGAGCTTAGTTTTGCTCAGTATATGGCTATTGCGCTTACAGCCACCGTGGGCTCGGTGGGACAGGCCGGCGTACCGGGTCCAACCTTATTAGTTGTGGCGGTACTTGCAGCGGCAGGCATCCCTATCGAAGGATTACCTTTGCTTTATGCGCTCGATCGTATTTTTGATATGTTGCGTACCGTGCTGAATATTACCGGCGATGCTGCCTGCGCGGTAATTGTTGACGGGCTGAACGAGAAAGAATAACTTAATAGTTAATAAACACAAAAATCTCAACCGTTAATAGAAAGAATGTTGTAAAACATACAAAATGAAATAAATTTTTAATAGAGATTTCATACATTGCCAAACGATTTGCTAAAATCGTATATCTTGAATTTAAAGTGGTATTAATCATTTAAAATTTAATACGTTATGAAAATCTATCAATCAAATGAAATTAAGAACATCTCTATCTTGGGAAGTTCAGGCTCGGGAAAAACCACTCTTGTGGAGTCGATGCTCTACGAGAGTGGTATTATAAAACGAAGGGGATCGGTCGATGCACAAAACACAGTGTCGGACTATTTCCCCGTAGAAAAAGAATACGGTTATTCGGTGTTTTCTACTATCATTCAAACCGAGTGGCTCGACAAAAAACTTAACTTTATTGACTGCCCCGGTTCCGACGATTTTATAGGCGGTGTTGTAACTTCTCTTTCGGTTACCGATACAGCTCTTATTCTTCTGAACGCTCAGTACGGCGTTGAAGTCGGCACCAATAACCACTTCCGATATACCGAAAAACTTAAGAAACCAGTAATTTTTGTCGTAAATCAGTTGGATCATGATAAGGCCGATTTTGACCGCACGCTGGAACAGCTCCACGAAAACTTCGGAAACAAAGTAGTGCAGATACAATATCCTGTAAACGTAGGCGCACAGTTTAACGCTGTGGTAGATGTGCTTAAAATGAAAATGTATCGATGGAAGCCCGAAGGTGGAGTCCCCGAAGTACTTGATATACCTGCCGACCAGATAGAAAAGGCTCAGGAATTGCACAATACCCTGGTAGAAGCTGCCGCCGAACACGATGAAGCACTGATGGAAAAATTCTTTGATCAGGGCTCGCTCGAAGAGGAAGAAATGCGCGTAGGAATACGCAAGGGTTTATTGCATCGCGATATGTATCCGGTGTTTTGCGTAAGCGCGGGCAGAGATATGTGCGTACGCCGCCTGATGGAATTTGTTGGTAATGTAACTCCCAGTGTGAGTATGACCGAAAAACCGCTTACAAAAGACGGTAAAGAAGTGGCTGCCGAGGCCAGCGGACCTGCCAGTATTTATGTGTTTAAAACAAGTGTGGAACCGCACATAGGTGAGGTGTCGTACTTTAAAGTAATGAGTGGCAAGGTGAAAGAAGGTGATGATCTGGTTAATGTCAACCGCAGTTCAAAAGAACGTCTCAGCCAGTTGTTTTTGGTAGCCGGACAAATCCGGAATAAAGTGGATGAACTGTACGCCGGAGATATTGGCGCAACGGTAAAACTAAAAGACACACGTACTGGAAATACCCTGAATGTAAAAGGTTGCGAGTATGAGTTTAAGGCCATTCAGTATCCCGAGCCCAAATACCGCAGAGCCATCAGAGCAGTCAATGAGTCTGACGAAGAAAAGCTGAGCGAAGTACTTACCCGGATGCACGAAGAAGATCCTACCTGGATTATTGAGCAATCCAAAGAGCTAAAGCAAACGATTCTTTACGGTCAGGGCGAGTTCCACCTCCGTACGCTGAAATGGCGGGTAGAGCATAACGATAAAATCCCTATTGAATATAAAGAACCCAAAATACCATACCGCGAAACCATTACCAAAAGTGCCCGTGCCGACTATCGTCACAAAAAGCAATCGGGAGGTGCCGGACAGTTTGGCGAGGTACATCTGATTGTAGAGCCTTACTACGAAGGTATGCCTACACCGGATACGTTCCGCTTTGGAGGTCAGGAATTTAAAATCAGTGTACGCGATACGCAGGAAATTAACCTCGACTGGGGTGGCAAACTGGTACTTATCAACAGTATAGTAGGCGGTGCCATCGATGCGCGTTTTGTGCCTGCCATACTCAAGGGGCTGATGGATAGGATAGAACAGGGACCGCTTACCGGCTCCTATGCCCGCGACGTAAGGGTAATAGTATACGATGGAAAAATGCACCCGGTAGATTCCAACGAAATATCGTTCCGTTTGGCCGGCCGTAATGCTTTTGCGCAGGCATTTAAAGAAGCCGGGCCTAAGTTGCTGGAACCCGTTTACGATGTAATCGTTCAAGTGCCGTCAGACAAAATGGGCGATGTAATGAGCGACCTTCAGGGACGACGAGCCATTATCATGGGCATGGAGAGCGAAAAGGGCTACGAAAAGCTTACTGCCAAAGTTCCTCTCAAAGAGTTAGGTAGCTATTCCACCACGCTGAGCTCACTTACCGGTGGCAGAGCTTCGTTTAGCATGAAGTTTGCAAACTACGAACTTGTGCCGGCCGATATTCAGGATAAGTTGCTAAAAGAATACGAAGCAACTAAAAAAGAAGAAGACTAACCTTTTTTGCAATTTCAAAATCAAGGTAAAAAACGGCTGTCTGCTTTATGCAGGCGCCGTTTTTTTTTGATGGGAAGCTACATCTACTTAAAGGCTCCTCCAACCTCCCGTAGGGGAGGCCTTCCGATTTATTGAGTTGATTTTGTGTTTGGTAATAGTTTTCTTAATGTGAGTAAACTTTCTCATGAGTGTTTCATATTATAAATCATCTTTTTGAGGAAATGATTTAAAAGACTTCAAGTTGAGAGTTCTCTTTCTTTGTATATCGGACATTAACGAAAACTTTCGATATAACCAAATGAATAACATCTTGATAAAAGAGATTAGCAAGTATTATGGTTTAGAGTTTTTAATTAGTCAAATAAAGTCATTTGTTTGTCTTTCTCGGGTTGCATTTCGTCAAGAAAGGCTGCCCATTTTGAGTAGTCAACATTCAAACAGTATTTTTCGTTTAATTGGATTATTTGTTCTTCAATTTCTTGCTGAGTGATTAGTTGTGATAGTTTAAATAGGTCTAAACGCATTAATAAGTCTTTTGTGAAGACTCTTTTAGCATCAGAAAATGTAATTGACCGTAAAAAATCCTCTGTTAACTTTGAATTTAAAAGAATGATTGAATAAACGGCATATTCAATTTTATCAAATCCAATAAAATAACAAGTGTCGTCTAACATGACAGGCTTACCGTTTTGTGGTAATACAAGTGTAAAATGAAAGGTTTTATACAGGCCCGATATTGCAACTTTAAAAGGTTTAAATGAGTAGTCGCCGACACCAAAAATAGAAAATTTAGGTTTTCCGTTATATATGCTTGATTTCCTGTTCGTAAACCTATCTAAGTTATCGTTCAGATATTCATAAGTTTGAGGATACAGTTCTTTTATGAAATTTGTTTCTTGTCCTACTTTTCTTTGTGTTACAATGGTGTATTTTCGGGTTTCCCTCATCACAGTATTCTTTAAATCTGAGCTTTTTAAAAAGCCAAATACTAAATCTTCCTCAATTTTAATATTTTGTGATAAGTTGTTGACAAAATGAGAGTTTACTCTTTCAAGTTCCATAATTGCAGTACAATCATGTTTAATTCCTTGTCGCCAAACAAATGGACAAATATTATCAACTTGACTTGCCTCTAAGTAATTATCAATGTTTGAAACGAATTTCGAGTTTAGCCATCCAAATTTCAATTTTGACTCATTCGTATAAAAATCAAACTCTTCACAATCAAAGCTTGGTTTTGAATTTAACTTACAAAAAAGCATTGAGGCTTCAACTGACACGTTGAACTCCTTTTTGCTATCAATGCAGTATTTTTCAATTCTTGAAATCTGATATTTTTTTGCGTTTTGTTCAAAAACAATATTTTTTACAACAGTGTTTTTTACCAGAAGAGATAAAAAACCGGTATGCGTTTGAAATGCGTCAAGGAGCATAATAGAGATATACTCAGCAATATCAAAATTACCTTTCCCTGTTATTGCATCTAATCCTGTTTGTTTTTTGAAGTTATTCTTCTTCGGCAGATTTGTAGAATTAAGACTTCCTAATTTGGAGTTTGTTACCCAAGGGGGATTACCGATGATTAATAATTTTTCGGTTTGAAATTGCTTTGATATTACTTGAAAATCAAAATCAAAAACGCTTGAATGGATAATTTCAATTTCAGGCTTAGGTGAGTTTGCATTAGAAAGAAAATAATCAAGTATATTAAATTTTGTTTCCCAAACGTATGGCTTATAAATTTCTATCCCAAAAATCGCCTTAATATTTTTGAAGTTTTTGAGTGATGCAATTATAAAGTTTCCTTTTCCACATGTTGGTTCAATAACTAATTCAGGGGAAATTCCCTTACACGATAATTGCAACGTAACTTTATTTGCCAATATTGAATTTGTTTGAAAATCCCCATATTCTTCTCTGTCAGGCTCTTCTACAATATCATTGTTTAGAGTTGCTAATATTTGTAGCATATCACTAAAATCATCATCTTCAAAAAAATGTTTGATACCACAAGCCTCAAACATGATTTGATTTGCTAATTCAAATGACGTAAAGCTTTTAAAGTTGTCTTTGAGATATATAGACACTTGATGGGAAATATTGGTTTCAAAAACTTTCATTACTTTGTAACCTTATCAATTACTTTGCTTATACCTGATACACCCTCACTTAAAGTAACTACTCTTTGATATTGTAATCTCCATTGTAATGCGTTGGAAATTGTTAAATATCCTTGAGTTGGTGGCGATTTTAGAATTTGTTCGGCAAGAAGTTCTAAAGTAATTTCATCGGCAGGTATGTTTTTGTCATTCAGGTATGCAACAATGTCTTCTTTATTTGCTTTGTCTTTAACCATTTCACGAAGTCTAAAAGTAGTTGTGTAATCAGCAGTTCTTTCCTTTGAAATAAAAGAACAACTAATAAAATCTAAAGTAGCTGTTTTTGTTTTTGGGTCATCTACTTTTTCATAAACAAACACAAGAAGATTATAGCCTAAACCAAATATCTTTTGTTTTGCATCTTTAAATGGACAAGAGGACTGTGGTTGTTTAATTGAAGTCACTTTGATATCAGTCATAATATTTTTTGCCGGTAAATCGATTCCGATCGCAGAAGAACCTATCGTTGTATCGTATTTAAGATTTAATTGTTCTTGAAACTTATGTTCAATATGCGTGCCTACCGCTTTACCGTCAGTAACTCCAAAAAGAAAAGAGTTTTTAATTTTTGATTCTGCAATGCAAAATGCTTTTGCTTCTGCATTTAATTTTTCAATTGTAAGTTTTTGTTTCATTTTCTTTCTTTTAATCTTGGACAAATTTAGGCAATTTTTCTTTCGTAGTTATTTAAATTTCTTTTTTTCTCATAAGCCATAGTAATAAGCTACTCTTCTCCAAAGTTTTTTGTATCCCTTTTGGAGTAAAGCTCAATGTTGTTTTCTATAATATTTTTTCACATCCCAAAAAACACCTGACTGTCTTTGGCTGGAGTTCATGGAGCGTTAAGTATGAAAAAAACTATTTCTCGAAAATGATATAACTGTCTGATTTTATGGTATGCGATGTGTTTTTGTAGCTTGAATGATAATAAACCCATGCAAAACCCGACATATTTTTGTAGTTTTGTAAAAAACAGCATCCATATGACAAAATTCAAACAATGGCCTCTTTATATCAAAATTCTTCTGGGAATGGCCGCCGGAGTTGTGTTCGGATATATTTTTCTGCTTACCGGGTTAAGTGGTTTTGTAACCGATTGGGTAAAGCCTTTGGGTACGATTTTTATTAAATTATTAAAATTAATAGCTGTACCCTTAGTTTTTGTATCGCTCATCAAGGGGGTTACAGGAATGAAAGATTTGAAACAACTCTCGGGGCTGGGATTGAAAACGCTGGCTGTGTATATGGCTACTACGCTGTTTGCAGTGTTGCTGGGTGTAGGAATGGTTAATCTGGTACGTCCCGGCGATATGTTTCCGCAGGAAAAGGCCGAAGTTTACAAGCAACAATACCAGAGCCATGTAGAGGCCGGAATAGGCCGGGCTAATGCCATGACCGAAACCGGACCGATGGATTTTATCGTGGAAATTGTTCCTGAAAATATTCTGGCTTCGGCATCGAACAACAGCAACATGCTGCAGGTTATTTTTGTGGCTTTACTGGCGGGGGTGGCTATGGTGGCTTTGGGCAGCAAACAGATTGCTCCTGTGCTTACGTTGATTGATGCGTTGGACAGAATTATTCTGAAAGTGGTTGATTTTGTAATGATGTTTGCGCCCGTTGGGGTTTTTGCATTGCTGGCCGGGCTTATCGTCGATTTTTCCGGCGATGCCGAAATGTTCAAGGCATTGGGTGTTTATGCCTTAACCGTGGTAGTAGCCTTGTTTGTACTGATGTTTCTATTCTATCCATCATTGCTGAAAATATTTACGCGTTTCAACCTTAAGCGTTATTTTCAGGGTATTTTTCCAATACAGTTAGTAGCTTTTTCAACCAGTTCCAGTTCGGCTACTCTGCCTTTTACCATGGAGCAGGTGCAAAAAAAACTTGGGGTTTCTGAGGAGGTCGCTTCCTTTGTATTGCCTGTTGGTGCTACCATCAATATGGATGGTACAAGTTGTTATCAGGCTATTTCTATCCTTTTTATAGCTCAGATATTTGGCATTGATCTTACTTTGGCGCAGATGCTTGCTGTTGTTTTTCTTACTGTGCTGGCATCTATTGGCACACCCGGAGTGCCGGGGGCAAGTGTAGTGATGACTGTGATGGTAATGACCTCGGTAGGTATTCCTGTAGAGGGACTTGCCCTGATATTAGGGATAGACCGCCCGCTGGATATGCTCCGTACCGTTGTTAATGTTACCGGCGATAGTTTTGTGGCGGTATTGATGGAAGAAAGAGCTTCAAAAGGGAAAAAGCCTAATCTGTCAAAGGCTGATTCCTGATTTTTTTACAAGCACCGTTTTTTATAAATATTTTATGCTAATAGAGCTATGCGTCTTCAAAGATGTGAGATCAAAGCCTGTCCATAGCATTAGCCCGGGGGCTGTTCCCGGTTCAATATGGCATGGTTGGTTGGTATATATAGCCGGTAGTATGCAGCAGGCTCTTATTATTTCGGAGGCTGTATGTTTACTAAAAAAAAGCTCATGTTTCCTGAGTAACTTATTAATAACTGTCTGATCTTCTGTTCCGAAATCAATTATACATCGGTTTGAAAAAATAGTCTCCGGGTTTTCGGATACCGAAAGGTTTACATAGGGTTGTTCCGCACAGTTTGGCAAGGCTCCTCTCAGGCTTAAAGATATAATTCCCGGGCTGATTATCCCGTTGAAGAACAAGGTTTGAGCAGTCTCACTTTGTTCGTCAGACAGGCTGATTAAACGGACAATGTGTTGATATTCATCCGTTTCTATAACGGTTTTTTTCAGAAAACTATCTGGAGAACTGTAAATCAGTTGGCTGCTTACGCGTTTCATGTTTATATAAAAGCACTTTGCTGCGGAGTCGTGTTTTTTCAGGCAGATTTCCGTTAAGTGGTTTTGTTAATTCAATGGGTGCAGGCATCAGCAGTTTTCGGATACTATCCTGAGCTATAGCGTCGTAATGGCGTATAAGCTTAATGCTATCTACAGTGGCATGTAAAGTACCTTTATAGCGTTTGCTTCCCAATAATTTTCCCGTTACAGAGTCGACCTGTTCCAGTCGGCGTGCTTTCAGGCGTATGGTGTAACGGCGCATTAAATCATCGGCATAAGCCGGGGTATATATGCTGTCGGTAATATTATTTTTGTAATGAACTCTGATAACAATGTACTTATTCTCGCTGGAATCTTTTGGCGATACTTTTTGCAGGAAACTCAGTTCGTAGGTATCGTTCCACGACAGTTCGGAATGCTTAACACAAAATGCCAGTTGCGTGCGTGTTGAGTCTTTTGTAAGCGCATAATTCTGTTTCAATGGCCATAGGTCGATTGTTGATTTGCGCAAGGCAGCCGAATCAATAGGATGATATTTAAGGCTTTTCACCTCTTTTTCAAAAGCAGTCAGATTATCTATTACACTACTGTATATTCTCTCAAATCTTTTAGGCTTGCTGGTATAATACACCAGCGATGAGTCGAACTGAGCTTTGGTGATGCCGTGTTTTTTCAATAAGGCATTGTAGTAGTACAGATTCTCTCTATCCTGCATATTACCCATGCCTTTGGCTTCGAGGTTGCCATCGAGCTTGTGGAGGTCGGTGAGAAAACTCACCATATCGCTTTGAGACAGCACGCCTTTCGGTCTGCCGGAGCAGGCAGTGGCAATCAGAGCAATTCCGATAAGCACAGCGCCTGTTTTCAAAAGCTTATTAATCAATTTGGTCATTCTTTTCTTTTTTCGATTCCAGACTTTCGTTCAGATCTTTGCGGAAAAAAATCAGGATTATCGCCACAGCTACCGATATGGCGGAATCCGCAATATTAAATACAGGGCTAAAAAAGAGTGTGCTTCCATCATTGTTCTTAATAATGGGGAAATAAAGCATATCTACTACTTTGCCATGAAGTAAAGGTGCATATCCACCTGTTTCGGGCAGAAAATTGGCAGCCTGAAAGGTAGTGCTTTCACTGAAGAGAACGCCATAAAATACTGAGTCGAAAATATTTCCGGCGGCTCCGGCCAAAAGCAAAGCCACTGCAAGGATATAGCCGGGGCGGGCATTCTTTTTAATAAGAGTGTGGATGAAATATCCAAGTCCGGCCACAGCAACGATGCGAAAAAGCGTAAGAAAAAGTTTTCCGAAAATTTCCATGCCGAATGCCATACCATTATTTTCGATAAAGAATATCTGAAACCAGCTGAACACATCGATGTGGTCGCCCAGCGCAAAGTTCAGCTTGATGAATATTTTGGAAGCCTGATCGATAAATAATACCAGAAAAATCAGCAGGATTGATTTAATTTTTATTGACATCGGTGCGTGGAAAGTCTTTATTGTTTTATTAAACAGTAAATTCGGCAACAGAATAATAACTATTGCCGAATTTTATTTGTAATCGAAAAAATTATCTCTTATCGTTTTTAGCCTCAATGCTTAAAGTGGCATGCGGAACAGCCCGCAGACGTTCTTTTGGAATTAGTTTGCCTGTTTCGCGACATATTCCGTAAGTTTTGTTCTCAATACGTACCAATGCAGCCTGCAGGTGTTGGATAAATTTCATCTGGCGTTGTGCCAAACGACCCGATTCTTCTTTCGAGAGCGTGGCAGCACCTTCTTCCAGAACTTTAAATGTCGGAGAAGTGTCCATTACATCGTTGCCGTCGAGGTTGGTTATACCGTTACGCAACAACTCATAGTCTTTCTGAGCTTTTTCGAGTTTTTCGAGGATAATTTGTTTGAATTCTTCCAGCTCTGCATCTGAGTATCTTGTTTTTTCCGACATAGCTTTATACTTTTTTAATTTGGTTGATATAAAAGTGCTTATATAATAGTATTATCCACAGCTTTTTAATAGACTGCGAAAATAAGAAATAAGTTTCAGTCTGCCAATTATTTTTCTTATTAAATTAAACCTGAGCATTTATGCTTTTTTTACAGAAGTTTTTACGATATATTCGTCAAAATCGAGTTCTGTCGCATCAGTAAGCTCAGTTTTTAGAACCACCGAGTTTGCCAGCGTTTGTGTAGCAATATATCCGGCATATTCCTGCACGGCGTCTTCTATTTCAGCACGATTTTCAATCTCCACCACAATCTTATCGGTGATTTCGTAACCGTTGGATTTCCGGATGTTCTGAATACGGTTTACCAACTCGCGGGCAATACCTTCGCGGAGCAATGCTTCAGTTACGGTGATGTCTAATGCCACGGTGAGTTTGCCTTCGTTGGCTACCATCCAGCCCGGCATATCTTCGGTGATGATTTCGGCATCTTCGGCTTCGATCAGCACATCGCCCGACTCCAGTTTCAGGGTATATTGACCATTGCGTTCTATTTCGCTGATTTCGTGTTTGGTCAATGTCCCGAATGCCACGGCAATTTCTTTCATCTGTTTGCCGTATTTCTTACCCAGTGTTTTGAAATTGGGTTTGATTTTCTTTACCAGATTATCCACATCTTTATCAGCCGAAATAACTTCCAGCTCTTTGATATTTACTTCGGTTTTTACCAAATCGGCTACGTAGCTCAATTGCTCGAAGGTTTTATCGTCAGGAGCCGGAACTACAGCCTTACTAAGCGGCTGACGTACTTTCTTTTCAGCTTTCTTACGCAAAGCCAGAATCATCGAAGTGGTTTGTTGCGCCAATTGCATACATTCCTCCAAATTGGTGTCAATCAGCGAAGCATCGTACGTTGGAAAATCAGACAGGTGAACTGATTCGCTACTGTCTTTTCCGGTAACTACGTTCAAATCGAGGAATAGTTGATCAGCAAAGAACGGAGCGATAGGTGCCATCAGGCGTGCTACAGTTTCCAGACAGGTGTAAAGTGTTTGGTAAGCCGCGATTTTATCGTCGTCGTACTCGCCACCCCAGTAGCGTTTGCGGTTCAAACGAACGTACCAGTTGCTCAGGTTTTCGCCCACGAAATCGGAAATTGCACGACCCGCACGGGTTGGCTCGTAGTTTTCGTAGTGTTCCTGTACTTCTTTTACCAATGTATTCAGCAGCGATAAAATCCAGCGGTCGATTTCCGGACGTTTTTCCATCGGGATTTCGGCTTCAGCATAAGTGAATTTATCCACGTTGGCGTACAATGCAAAGAAAGAATAGGTATTGTAAAGCGTACCGAAGAATTTGCGACGCACTTCTTCGATACCTTCAATGTCAAATTTCAAGTTGTCCCAAGGCGAAGCATTGGTCATCATGTACCAGCGCAAAGGGTCGGAACCGTATTTCTCGATGGTTGAGAATGGATCGACAGCATTGCCCAGGCGTTTCGACATTTTGTTGCCGTTTTTGTCGAGCACCAAACCGTTTGAAATAACGCTTTTGAAAGCGACACTTCCTTTAAACATCGTACTAATGGCATGAAGGGTAAAAAACCAACCTCTTGTCTGGTCAACTCCTTCACTTATAAAATCAGCCGGATAAAAGTCCCCCGACTCAACTAAATCCTTATTTTCAAATGGATAATGTAATTGAGCAAATGGCATAGCACCAGAATCGAACCAAACGTCAATCAGGTCGAGTTCGCGTTTCATCGGTTTGCCGGAGGCTGACACCAACACGATGCCATCCACATACGGACGATGAAGATCGATATTTTTTACCGCGTAATTGTCGGCAGTATATTCGCCTACTTTGAAGTTTTTATAAGGATTTTCGGTCATGAATCCGGCCGCGATTGATTTCTCAATTTCGCTCATCAATTCTTCAACCGAACCAATACAAATTTCCTCGGTTCCATCTTCTGTACGCCAGATAGGAAGCGGAGTTCCCCAGTATCGACTGCGACTGAGGTTCCAGTCCTGAAGGTTTTCCAGCCATTTACCGAAACGACCTGTACCAGTAGAAACAGGTTTCCAGTTGATGGTATTGTTCAACGCCATCATCTCTTCGCGACAAGCCGTGGTGCGGATAAACCAGCTATCCAGCGGATAGTAAAGAACCGGTTTGTCAGTACGCCAGCAGTGCGGATAGGTGTGGGTATGTTTTTCTATTTTATAGGCCAAACCTTGCTGTTTCAGCATGATGCAGATAGAAACATCGAGTGTTTCGTCCTGATCAGTCAGGGTGGCATCGTAGGCATTTTTTACATAACGGCCTGCAAATTCTTTGTATTTCTCAATATCTACTTTTTCGGTTACAAACGCTGCATCCAAATCTTCAACCTTAAAGAATTTTCCGCTGCGATCCACCATGGGTTGGCGGTTGCCATCTTTATCGATAAGAAGCATTGGCGGAACGCCATTTTGTTTGGCTACGCGGTCGTCGTCCGCACCAAAAGTAGGGGCAATGTGAACAATCCCTGTACCGTCTTCAGTGGTTACAAATTCGCCGGTGATAACTTTGAAAGCTCCTTCGCCCGGATTTACCCACGGAATCAGTTGCTCGTATTCCAACCCGGCAAGTTCAGAACCTTTGTATTTGGCAATGACTTCGTATTCGTTTTTACCAAGCACAGCACCCAATAGGTTTTCAGCGAGAATAAACTCAGCTTCAACTTTGCTGTAAGGATTGGCAGATTTTATACGAACGTAATCGATGTTCGGTCCCACGCAAAGTGCTGTGTTCGATGGCAATGTCCATGGAGTGGTGGTCCATGCCAGAAAGTATGCATTTTCTTCGCCTTTTATTTTGAACTGAACGGTGGCTGTGGTATCTTTCACATCGCGATAGCAGCCCGGTTGGTTCAATTCGTGTGTGGAAAGGCCTGTTCCGGCAGCCGGAGAATAAGGCTGAATAGTATAGCCTTTGTATAATAAGTTTTTGTTATAAAGCTGTTTGAGCAACCACCAAAGTGTTTCGATGTAACGATTGTCGTACGTGATGTACGGATCGTTCATATCCACCCAATAGCCCATTTTGGTGGTGAGATCTTCCCATTCGCGGGTGTATTTCATTACGTCGCGACGGCAAGCGGCGTTGTATTCATCAACAGTAATTTTTTTGCCGATGTCTTCTTTTGTAATTCCCAATGATTTTTCCACGCCCAGTTCCACCGGAAGTCCGTGCGTATCCCAGCCTGCTTTACGTTTTACCTGAAAGCCCTGCATGGTTTTGTACCGGCAGAAAATATCCTTAATGGTACGAGCCATGACGTGGTGAATACCCGGCATACCGTTAGCCGATGGCGGACCTTCGTAAAATACGAATGAAGGTTTGCCCTCGCGGGTTTCGATACTCTTGTGAAAAACATCGAGTTCCTGCCAACGTTTCAGTTGTTCTTTGTTTACGTCGGAGAGATTTAAGCCGGAATATTCTTTAAATTTTGTCATGAAATTAATTTTCAATTCGGTAATTACCTGTTTTTTCAAAAGGTGCGAATTAGCACATTGACTTATTGGTATATTAGCTCCTATTTAGGGCTGCAAAATTACAAAAATTATCCGAAAAGAAAAAAGAATCAAATGGTTGATTTGGTTTGAATTTTAACCGGTATATCTTCTGATTTGCAGGATGGTCTGAATATAAGGTTAGCTATAGTTATTTTTTCAGAAAACAAGTTTTTAAAACGATGCTGCTGCCATCAATTTTACAATCCACTTCTTCGGTGTTTTCGGTAAGGCGAATGCTTTTTACCCTGGTTCCGCGTTTGATTACCATCGACGATCCACGCACTTTCAGATCTTTAATTACGGTAACCGCATCTCCATCCACCAGCGGAGCTCCATTACTGTCGCGTGGTGTTAGGTCGGGGGTGGTTTCCACTGCATTGGCATCCCATTCATGACCACAGTCGGGACATACGGTCATTGTTCCATCAAAATAGGTGTTGCTCATATTGCATTTCGGACAATCTGGAAATTCATTCATACGTCAATCTGTTTTTTTAGTATATAGTTTAATAAAAAAGTAAACTGCCTCCGCATGGCTATACGGAAGGCAGTTTGAAATATCAGTAGCTAATAGTTGTAAACTATAAGCAATTGGTTAATATGTTAGTATCTGTAGTGTTCCGGTTTGTACGGACCGTTTTCGTTTACGCCGATATAAGCAGCCTGTTCGGGAGTAAGTACCGTAAGTTTCACACCCAGTTGTTCCAGGTGTAAACGGGCTACTTCTTCGTCTAAATGTTTGGGCAGACGATAAACATCCACTGCATAATCTTTGGTGTATAGTTCGATCTGTGCCAGAGTTTGGTTGGTAAACGAGTTGCTCATCACAAACGACGGATGACCTGTGGCGCAACCCAGATTCACTAAGCGTCCATCGGCCAGTAATAAAATGCTGTGCCCGTCGGGGAAAGTGTATTTATCTACCTGTGGTTTAATATTTTCGGGTTTTATTCCCGGATATTTTTTTAGCTTGTCTACCTGAATTTCGTTATCGAAATGGCCAATATTACATACGATGGCACCGTCTTTCATCGCAGCCATGTGATCTATTCTGATAATATCTTTGTTGCCAGTGGTGGTAACAAAGATATTTCCTTCGGCCAAAGCATCTTCTACGGTGCTTACTTTGAATCCTTCCATAGCAGCCTGAAGCGCACAAATAGGATCAATTTCGGTTACAATAACGCGGGCGCCATAAGCCAGCATAGAGCGTGCGCAGCCTTTGCCTACATCGCCATAGCCGCATACTACCACTACTTTGCCGGCCAGCATAATATCGGTAGCACGTTTGATTCCGTCGGCCAGCGATTCGCGGCACCCGTAAAGGTTGTCAAATTTCGACTTGGTAACCGAGTCGTTCACGTTGAACGCCGGGAAAAGCAGAGAACCTTCTTCAAGCATTTGATACAGACGGTGTACTCCGGTAGTAGTTTCTTCGGATACTCCTCGTATTTCGGGAACCATTCGTGTCCATATTCCGTTATCTACCTGAAGTACATCTTTGAGGATGGCATAAAGCAGGCGTTCGTCTTCGCCACCGGCATTTTTATTCAGTACCGAAGCATCTTTTTCGGCAGCAGCCCCTACATGTATCATCATGGTTGCGTCGCCACCATCATCAACAATTACGGTAGGGCCTTTGTGTCCGTCGAAAGTAAGAGCTTGTAGCGTGCACCACCAATATTCTTCCAGGGTTTCGCCTTTCCATGCAAATACCGGAACACCGGCAGCAGCAATGGCAGCCGCGGCATGGTCTTGTGTAGAATAAATATTGCAACTGCACCAGCGCACTTCGGCTCCGAGTTCTACAAGAGTTTCGATGAGAACGGCGGTTTGAATAGTCATATGGAGTGAGCCCATGATACGTGCTCCCCGAAGAGGTTTTTGTTGTCCGTATTTAGTCCGGAGAGCCATAAGTCCCGGCATTTCGTTTTCGGCCAGGATTATTTCCTTGCGACCAAAATCGGCCAGTGATATATCAGCTACTTTATAAGGTAAACTGGCAAATAATTCTGAGTTGCTCATGCGTTTTTAATTATTGTTTTGATTTTTATTGTTTTATTATGTTGTAGTAAAGGCTGCAAAGATACAAATTTTCGATGGAAATACGTATTTTTGTGAAGTGTTTGATGTTAAATAAAATTGCGTTGTTGAAATATAAAAATGTATATTGATATTCATAGTCATAATATTTCCCCGGATAATCCCTTGACTGTCTGTAGTGTAAATGTTGCACAAGCCAAGCGAATACTTACTCCCGGATTTGATGGTTTTCTGTCGGTGGGTATACATCCCTGGGATGTACATGAAACTGATTCTGCTATATTTGATGAAATGGTGGTGGTTGCCCAAGACAAAAGAGTGTTGGCCATAGGCGAATGCGGATTGGACAAAAACAGCAAGGCGACCATCAAGGAACAGGATTATTATTTTGAAAGACAAATATATATTTCTGAACTGCTTGAAAAGCCATTGATTATTCACTGTGTAGCGGCGTTCAACGAAGTTATAGCTTATAAAAAGCGTTTGAAGCCAAAGCAAACATGGATTATCCATGGTTTCAGAGGAAAGCCTCAGTTGGCCGAACAGCTACTCGGACAGGGCTTTGTGTTATCGTTTGGCGAGAAGCACAATCCCGATAGCGTGGCAGTAACTCCGATTGACAAATTATGCGTGGAAACAGATGAGAGTAAGCTGCCTGTGGAGCAAATTTACCACCATATAGCTTTGATTAAGAATTGCCGGCCTCAGGAGCTGAATGCGGCGTGCCGCTTTTTACGCATGTTTGTGTATTAAGTTGCAGGTATTAGTTTTTTTACCATATCGCCGAAGCAAAATTGTGTTCAAAAAATTTTTTATATCGAAACTATGCGTTATAAAAACCAAATTACAAGTATTTTATCTTTTATATTGCGCAATAATTTGTAAATTTGCGCCTTTTAAAAATTTATTATGAAGAAATGTGTTTTAATTATATCCATCTGCACGATGGGTTTTGCTGCTGTTTACGGACAGGGGATTTCGTCGCTTCAACAACGTAAGCTGACAAATGCAATTTTAGCTATATCCAATTTATATGTAGATACGATTAACGATAAGAAGCTTGTGGAAACGGCAATTGAGTCGATGCTCAAGGATCTTGACCCTCATTCGTCGTACATACCTAAAGAAGAGGTGGAGCGTGTAAACGAACCACTCGAAGGTAGTTTTGAAGGTGTGGGTATTCAGTTTCAGTTGCTCGAAGATACGCTGCTGGTAGTTCAGACCATCTCGAACGCACCTGCCGAGAAAGTGGGAGTACTTGCCGGCGACCGCATTGTTTATATCAACGATGAGCTTGTGGCCGGAGTAAAAATGCAGAATTCCGATATAATGAAACGTTTGCGTGGGCCTAAAGGAACCGAAGTTACCGTAAAAATTAAACGCAGAGGAAATAAAGAACTGCTGATTTTCAAAATTATACGTGATAAAATTCCGGTATACAGCATTGATGCACATTACATGATAGGCAAAGATATAGGGTATATTAAGATTAATAATTTTGGAGCCACTACGGTTGAAGAATTTCAGAAAGCATTTACCGAACTTCAGAAAAATGGAATGACATCGCTTATACTAAGCCTGCAGGGCAATGGTGGTGGCTACCTGAATGCTGCGCAGGATTTGGCCGATGAGTTTCTGGGTAATAACCAGTTGATTGTTTATACACAAGGACTTAATCAGCCCAAAAGTGTAATGGCAGCCACTGCCAAAGGACGCTTTGAGTCAGGCAAACTGATTGTGCTTGTAGATGAATATTCGGCTTCGGCCAGCGAAATTCTCTCGGGAGCTATACAGGACTGGGATCGCGGAATTATTGTTGGTCGCCGCACATTTGGCAAGGGTTTAGTTCAGCGGCAGTTACCTTTGGTAGATGGCTCTATGCTGCGACTTACCACAGCGCGCTATTACACGCCTACAGGCCGATGCATTCAAAAATCGTACAAAGATGGGGTAGATAAATATGAGCGAGACATCCTCAACCGCTATAACCATGGGGAGTTTCTTCATGCCGATAGCATTCACTTCCCTGACTCGCTCCGATACCAAACGCTCAAGCTGAAACGTACGGTATATGGCGGCGGCGGTATCATGCCGGATATTTTTGTGCCTATTGATACAACTTCATATACCGATTATCACCGGAAAATAGTGAATCGGGGTGTATTGAACAAAATTGTAGTGCAATATAATGATAACAACAGACTTTTGCTCAAGAAGAAATATCCGACATTCGATAAATTCCGTAGCGGTTATCAGGTGGAGGATGCTTTGCTGGAGCAAATAAAACAATCGGCCGATAAAGAAAAAATAACTTTTGATGCCGTACAGTTTGAGAAGGCCAAACCATTGATAAAACTACAGATAAAGGCCTTGGTTGCAAGAGACTTATGGGATAACAACCAGTATTATCAGATTATTGATGCTGAAAATGAATCATTGACTAAGGCTCTGGAAATACTTCGGACTCCGGGAGCTTATGAGAAAATACTTAAGTAAACCAACGTTTTAGCGGGTATTCCGCAACTTATCTTTACATTGCCGTTTCTTATGGAGTGTCTGTGGTCAGACTTTCATGGAAACGGCTTTGTGATAGTAAACAAATATTAGTGACAGCGCTAAACTTAATGGTAAGCAACGAATCAGAAAAACAAATATGACCGACCAGATTTTAAATTACATTACTTCTAACTGGATTGAAATAGTTGGCTCCCTGCTGAGTTTGATTTATATCTTTTTATCAATCAACCAAAAGGTAAGTCTCTGGATATTTGGCTTTTTATGCTCTGCTTTATATATTGTTGTTTTCTTTCAGAGTAAGTTTTATGCCGATATGTCATTGCAGTTTTATTACCTGGGTGTAAGCGTATATGGCTGGGTGAGCTGGAAACTGGGTAAGCAAAATACCGGAGCGGATATTCCTGTAAAACGAACGAATATGAAACAGGCTCTGGTGATAAGCCTTGTTGCTATTGCGCTTTATATGCTGTATTATTATATTTTAGCCGGTTTTACCGATTCGCCACTGCCCCGTGCCGACTCCCTGACTACAGCACTCAGTATAGTAGCCACATGGATGCTGGCCCGCAAATTAATAGACCACTGGTTGATATGGGTTTTTGTGGATGGTTTATCGGCCGGACTGTATTTTTATAAAGGTTTGTATCCTACGGCTGTTTTATTCGTACTTTATACAATAATGGCTGCGATAGGCTACTTTAAGTGGCGTAAGAGTATGGTTGGCTCTGCAAAGTCTCACTTACGTTAGGCTCTGACTCAGGAGTCAAGCATCGGCAAAAAAGAAATGACAGGCGTAGTAAATCTACAGCCTGTCATTTTTCTTAAATAAATATGTCTTTTCTGAAAAAATCAGAGTTCCAAATCTACATCGTGCAATTCTATCCATGGTAAACCGTGAATATTGAGTTGCTCCATAAACGGATCGGGATTGAATTCTTCTACGTTGTAAACGCCCGGTTTTTTCCACAGACCTTTCATAAACATCATGGCGCCGATCATAGCAGGTACTCCGGTAGTGTAGCTTACGCCCTGTGTGCCGGTTTCCTTGTAAGCAGCTTCGTGACTGCAATTGTTGTACACGTAGTATGTTTTTTCTTTACCATCTTTCAACCCTTTGATGCGGCACCCGATAGAAGTCCAGCCGGTATAATTTTCGCCCAGATCGCCCGGATTTGGCAAAACGGCTTTCAGGAATTGAATCGGAACAATTTTCACTCCGTTGTATTCCACTTCGTCGATGCGAGCCATACCGATATTCTGAATCACACGCAGGTGAGTAAGGTATTCCTGACCAAACGTCATCCAGAAACGGGCACGTTTAATCGTGGGGAAGTTTTTCACCAACGATTCCAACTCTTCGTGATAAATCACATAAGATTCTTTTGGACCAATTTCAGGATAATTCAACGCTTTATGAATTTCGTGCGGCTCAGTCTCCACCCACTGGCCATTTTCCCAGTATTTGCCCCGTTGCGACACTTCGCGGATATTAATTTCCGGGTTGAAGTTGGTGGCAAAAGCTTTTCCATGGTCACCGGCATTACAGTCCACAATATCTAAGTAATGAATTTCATCGAAATGATGCTTGGCAGCGTAGGCTGTGTAAACGCTCGTAACGCCCGGATCGAAACCACAACCCAGAATGGCAGTCAGGCCGGCTTTCTCGAACTTTTCTTTGTAAGCCCATTGCCAGCTGTATTCAAAGTGAGCTTCATCTTTAGGTTCGTAGTTGGCTGTATCCAAGTAGTTTACGCCAGCTTCCAGGCAAGCGTCCATAATGGTCAGATCCTGATACGGAAGCGCCACATTGATAACCAATTCAGGCTTATGTTCGTTCAGTAATGACACGAGTTCAGGAACCACGTCGGCATCCACCTGAGCAGTTTTAATATCCACGCCGTAACGTGCTTTCACGTCGGCGGCTATCACGTCGCATTTCGATTTGGTGCGACTGGCCAAAATGATTTCAGTAAAAACATCCGGATTTTGAGCTACTTTGTGAACCACTACGGTTCCAACTCCTCCGGCACCGATAATCAATACTTTTCCCATTTTTTATTTTAAGATAAAAGAACAAAGATCAAAGAACAAAGACATTCGTAGGATCAATGTTGTTGTTTTTTATGTAATTGAAAAAATTAATAGCATACAAAAATACGGTTTTTTATGCAATCCCGAAAATGTAACAGATTAAGTTGCCAACTGTTCGTTTATTTTCAAAATCAATTCGCTGAGCGACACTACGTCCATCCGGGGAGCCATAGCCCAACCCTTCGGATTTGTGGATACTATAAAAATATAATCGGCCTGAATATCTTCAAAAGCATTATAATTTCCCTTGGATAAAACCGGACTGTAAGACGCTTTACACTCTATAGCGAAAACTTTGTTATAGATTTTCATAACAAAATCGCATTCAGCGCCATGATTGGTACGGTAAAAGAAAAACTCAGCATCATCAAATTGCCCTTTCAGATTTGACAATACAATCTGTTCCCAAAGAGAGCCAAAAACAGGATGACCTGCCACTTGTTCAAAATTCTGTAACTGAATAAGACTTACTGCAATTCCCGAGTCAGAAATATACACTTTGGGCGATTTCACCAACCGTTTTCCCATGTTCGATACATAAGGTGGAATTACCTCCACCATATACGTATTTTCAAGCAGGTCGATATAATTTTTAATTGTTACCGACGATACTCCCAAAGCATTTCCCAGAGTTGAGTAGTTCAATATTTGGCCATTTATATGTGCCAGCATTTGCCACAATCGCCTCATGGTAGTAGGCGTAAATCCGGCCCAGAATTGAAGGTCTCTTTCCAAGAATGTACGGATAAAGCTTTGTCTCCAGTCAAATGACACTTTGGGTGTAGCAGCGAGCAGGCTGCGCGGAAACGCTCCATTCGAAAAATAGGTTTCGAGACTAAAAGAGCTTGAAATTTCGTCGTACAGAAATGGAGTAAGGCGCTTATAATTAATACGTCCGGCCAAACTCTCAGAACTTTGCCGGAGCAAATCCCGCGATGCTGATCCGAGAATCAGGAAACAACCCGGCCTTTTCCAGTCATCCACCAAACTTCTGATTAAAGGAAATAGTTCTGGCTTACGTTGCACTTCATCAATACAAATAAGTTTATCTTTCTGGGATGTCAAAAACCATTCGGCATTTTCCAACTTTTGGATGTCCGATGGGCGCTCTAAATCTAAATAAACGCTATCAGGTATTGTTGAAATAATCTGCTTTACCAAAGTAGATTTTCCACACTGACGTGGTCCAATTACAGCCACAACCGGAAAATGTTGCAAAGCCTCTACAATATCCTGTTTTTTAAGTCTTTCAAATTCCATACAATGCTATTTTACCGTGCAAATTTAAAAATAAATTTTAAATATACACGGTAAAGTATACAATATTTATCTGAAATATTTTTAAATCATCCGTGCAAATTTAAAGTTTGATTTTAAATTTGCACGGATGATTGTTTTTATTTTTGATACTCTGTAGGATCAAAACCCTGAAGTGCTTCCTTGCGTTCGGTGCAGGTGCCACAAGTGCCGCAGTGCACTTCCCGGCCGTTGTAGCACGAATATGTTTTTTCGAAAGGAACGTTTATCTCTTTGCCTATGAGTGCTATCTGGCGTTTGGTAAGGTGGGTAAACGGTGCCAAAATCCCGGTATGGGTATAGGTTCCACAACTAATAGCCTGATTCATAGCCTGAATAAATTCCTCGCGACAATCGGGATAAATCGCGTGATCGCCTGCGTGATTCGATATCAAAAGATATTTACAATCAATACTTTCGGCTATGCCGGCAGCTATACTTAACATGATACCATTGCGGAAAGGCACCACGGTTTTCTTCATATTTTCGTCTTCATAATGACCGTCGGGTATCTCGCCACCCGACTGCAACAAGTCCGAGACAAAGCCCATTTTGTTCAAATCCATTTCAATCACCCTGTGCTCGATTCCCAGCGCCTTACAATTGGAAGCGGCATACGATATTTCACGTGCATTATGTTTCGAGCCGTAATTGAACGATACGGCCAAACGGATACGGTCGGCATATTTGTACAGGGCCACCGAGCTATCCATTCCTCCCGAATAGAGAATCACAATATCTTTTTCCATTTATTTCAAAAAATAATTCTCCTGCAAAGTTAACAAATAAATACTAACTCGCTGAATTCAACACAACCAATATAGCGGAATTATTCAGAATTGAAGGTTGATGTACCCAACCTTTTAGTCGCTTCAGTCGTGATTTGAAGTCAAGCATTGGCGACTTGTAAGCCCATTTCTTATCTTTTTTTGCTGATTGACCGTACATTTCGTATTTTTGCATAATATTTTGAAACAACCATATGACTGATAAAATAAAAAAATACCTGCCAGCCGAATGGGCTGAGCAAAAATTTGTACAGCTAACCTGGCCACATGCAGGCACCGATTGGGTGTACATGCTCGACGAAGTAAATGAATGCTTTACGGCTATTGCCAAAACTATCGTGAGATACGAGAAACTGCTGATTGTATGCGATGAGGTAGATGATATCAGCCCTGTTTTTGACGATACGGAGTTGCAAAGTATTACTTTTGTGCAAATGCCCACCAACGACACCTGGGCGCGGGATCATGGGGGAATCACTGTTTTCGAGAATGAAAAGCCTGTGATCTACGATTTTACATTCAATGGCTGGGGGATGAAATTTGCTGCCAACTACGACAATCAGATTACCCGGAATCTTTATGACGAAGGAGTATTTGAAAATATGGCTTATAAAAACTGCCTGAGTTTTGTACTCGAAGGCGGCAGCATTGAGTCCGATGGTGAGGGAACTCTGCTTACTACTGCTGAATGTTTGCTTTCGGACAACCGGAATAACATTACACGTGAAGAAGCAGAGGCTAAGCTAAAAGAATTTTTGGGCGCGGAACAAGTCTTGTGGCTCAACAGTGGCTATCTGGCAGGTGATGATACGGATAGTCATGTTGATACGCTGGCCAGACTTTGTCCCGGCTACACTATTGCTTACGTAAAATGCGACGACGAAACCGACGAACATTACGAAGCATTGCTGAAGATGGAAGAAGAGCTACAATCATTCAAAACATTAGACGGAAAACCATTTAACCTGATACCGCTGCCCATGGCCGATGACGTATATGACGAAGCAGAAAGATTGCCGGCCACTTATGCTAACTTTTTGATTATAAACGGAGCTGTATTGGTGCCTACATACAATTCGCCCAAAGACGAAGTAGCTAAAAATCAATTACAAATGGCTTTCCCCGGCAGAGAAATTGTGGGCATTGACTGTACGGCGCTTATCAAGCAACACGGATCGCTTCACTGCGTAACGATGCAATATCCGGCCTAAACTATTAGAAAAATTATAAATTCAAATTTCCTTTTTGGGAAAACGATAGGAGGAATTTTTATGAAAATAGCTTTAATTCAACAGTCCAACACGGCTAATCGTGCTGAAAACGTAGCTAAGCTGGAGAAAAACGTACGTGCCTGCGCTGCTCAGGGTGCAGAATTGATCGTATTGCAGGAGCTGCATAACGGACTTTATTTTTGCCAGACCGAGGATCCTTCAGTTTTTGATCAGGCCGAAACAATTCCCGGTGAGTCAACCGAATCGTTTGGCGCTTTGGCCAAAGAGCTGGGCGTGGTGTTGGTACTTTCGTTGTTCGAAAAGCGTGCTGCCGGACTGTATCACAATACAGCTGTAGTGCTTGAAAAAGACGGAACTATAGCCGGAAAATACCGCAAAATGCACATACCGGACGACCCGGCATATTACGAAAAATTTTACTTTACACCCGGCGATCTGGGTTTTACACCTATACAAACTTCGGTAGGAAAGCTGGGAGTGCTGGTGTGCTGGGATCAGTGGTACCCCGAAGCTGCGAGGCTTATGGCTATGGCGGGCGCCGAACTGCTTATTTATCCTACGGCTATCGGCTGGGAAAGCACTGATAGCGAGGACGAAAAAACGCGTCAGTTAAACGCCTGGATAACCGTTCAGCGGGGACATGCCGTGGCCAATGGATTGCACGTGCTGTCGTGCAACCGAACTGGCTATGAGGCAGATCCATCTGGCATTACCAACGGCATTGAGTTTTGGGGCAATAGTTTTGTAGCTGGTCCTCAGGGCGAATTGCTTGCCCAGGCACCCCATAATCAGGAAGAAAACATGGTGTTGGAAATAGATATGAAACGTTCGGAAAATGTTCGCCGCTGGTGGCCTTTCTTCCGCGACAGGCGCATCGATGCGTTTGACGATTTAACGAAAAGATGGAGAGAATAATATAAAAAAAGAATATCAAAAAAACAGGGTGCAAATTTTTTGTTCGCACCCTGTTTTTTTTGAATTTTTATTAGATACCCTGAACCAGTTCTTTCATAATCTGGGTCATCAGAGGTTGTACTTTATTTCCTATTTCCTGAACTTCCTCATGGGTTACTTCTACAATTTTGCCTGGCACTCCAAGGTCGGTTACGATAGACATACCGAATACGCGCATGCCTCCGTGATTGGCCACAATAACTTCGGGCACAGTACTCATGCCTACGGCGTCGGCTCCTATGGCTCTAAAGTAACGGTACTCGGCAGGAGTTTCAAAGGTTGGCCCGGATGTGCCTACATAAACGCCCTCTACAACTTTTATTTTGTTTTGTTCGGCTATTGCTTTCGCTTTGACTATCAGTTCTTTTGAGTAGGCTTCGCTCATATCGGGGAAGCGTGGTCCCAGTTCCGGGTGGTTTTTCCCACGCAACGGATGCTCAGGGAAAAGATTGATATGATCGGTTATAATCATCAAATCGCCAATTTCAAAATCGGGGTTTACACCTCCCGATGCGTTAGAAACCAGCAGATTTTCAATGCCTATGGCTTTCATTACGCGTACAGGAAAAGTTACAGCTTTCATATCATAGCCCTCGTAGTAGTGAAAACGTCCCTGCATAGCCACTACATCTACACCACCCAATTTACCTACTATTAATTTCCCGCTGTGTCCTTCAACTGTTGATACCGGGAAATTTGGAATTGTTTCGTAGGCTATGTCGGTTCTGTCGGTTATTTGAGTTACAAGGTTGCCAAGCCCTGTGCCCAGTATAATGCCTGTTTTGGGGTTTGATTTTATTTTAGACTTCAGAAAGTCAGCTGTTTCTTGAATTTTCTGTAACATAATTTAAAATTTTGTTTTTGAAGATGTTTTCTTGTTGGTTCAATATTTTTACTTTAATGGGCAGGGCGAATAAATACTGTTTCAGCTCTGCCGGGAAATTTTTATCCGATACAAATCTTGCTGCATCTTTTTCGGTAGTAACGATTATTTTGCGCGGATGGTTTATTTTTTTGAAAGTATTTTCAATAAGTTTATAATCCGAAGGCTTAAAATTATAATGATCCGGGAAAGACAGGGTATCAATATTTTGATAAATACCGGATAGTTTTTCTATCATTGTAGCGGGGTTGGCAATGCCCGAAACAATCAGTACACTGGTTATTTCGTCAGCAATTTCGGCTTCAGAGTCTTCGGTGGACTGGTAGGCAAATACCGGCTGGAGATTACCATACTCAAAAGTTGAAAAAAACAAATGTTGATGTGGTAATACAACAAATTCTTTTTCGAGCAGGCGTATTCCTATATCTGAAATGTCTTCCGGGCATTTTGTAACCAGAATAATATCGGCTCGTTTAAAGCCATGTTTGCTTTCGCGCAAATTTCCACCCGGCAAAATAGAATCATGTGTATATAAATTGGCATAGTCGGTCAGTAGCAATGATAATCCGGCATTGATTCTACGATGCTGAAAGGCATCGTCGAGTACAATAGCGTTGATTTGAGGAAACTGCTTGAGCAGGTTTTTAACTCCTCTTACGCGGTTTTCATCAACGGCCACTATAGTATCTTTATTTTTAAGATAGACCTGATAAGGTTCGTCGCCAATACGCGTGGAGCTGGCTTTTTCGTCGGCAAGAATGTATCCGCGCGTTTTGCGTTTGTAGCCTCTGCTTAGCATGGCAGTTTTGAATTGTGGCTTCAGGAGTTGCAGTACGTATTCTACGTGGGGGGTTTTTCCTGTGCCGCCAATTGCCAGATTGCCAACAGAAATCAAAGGGGTGCTAAACGATGTAGAGTGTGCTATTCCTCTGTCGTACATCCAGTTTCGAACGGCCACGATAGAGCCGTAAAGAGCCGAAAATGGAATTAAGATAATGTTTCTCCAAGTAGGTTTCAAGTGATTTTTCTCGCCATATTTGTTTGGGCGGACAACAAAGATACAATATTTGGAATAAAAAAACAATATCGTATCTAAGTACCTGTCAGGGTACGGGGTCGTATCCGCTACCACCCCATGGATGGCAACTCATGATGCGTTTCAAGGCCAGCCACCCACCTTTAAATATCCCGTATTTAAGCACGGCTTCTACCGTATATTGTGAGCATGTTGGGGTGTACCGGCATCGCGGCGGTATCATGGGCGAGATGCTGTAGCGGTAAAAATATACCGGTATCAGGAATATATGTCTGAGAACTTTCTTCAGTTTGCAGGTTTTTTAAGGGGTTATTAGTTTTTCGCTGATTCGTGTCAGGGCTTGTATTATTTTAGTTTCAATCACATCGAATTCAAGCTCCTGATCTGCTACATAGTGAAACGCTATTTGAAGGCGAATGTTTTTTTCGATACATTTTTCTACAAGAATATTTTTATTCAGCCGATAAGCTTCGCGCATCAGGCGTTTTATCCGGTTCCTCCGGCAAATAGCTTGTTGATGCGTATTTCGCCGCAGAGGTGTTCTTTTTTGGGTAGGGAGGTGTCCATGTAGTTGATTTATGTTTTTCTGTAAAAAAATATTCCCAAAAGTAAGGAAAAACTCCGATACTTTTGGGAAGACAATCTGTTTGAGAAGAAATAATTATTTCCTGGATTTTTTAATATATTCTTTCATGTAGTTTTCCAAAGCCATGGTCATCGACGGAACTCCGGGAACGGGAGCTTCCAGATCGAGGCGCAAGCCGGCATCGCGAACGGCTTGTGCGGTAGTGGCTCCAAAGCAGCCAATCTGTATCTCGCCCTGCTCAAAGTTTGGAAAATTTTTCAACAAAGAGCTTATGCCTACCGGGCTGAAAAACAGCAGCATGTCGTAGTTGAACTCTTCGTCAGGTCCAAAATCATTGCTTACTGTTTTATACATAACAGCTTTGGTGAATGTGATTTTAGACTTTTCGAGAATAGACGTAGTTTCTTCGTTTTGTACATCGGAAGTGATGAACAGGTATTTCTCGTCGGCATGCTTGTTCATGATAGTTACAAGCTCGTTCATTTTTCCGGTAGCGCCGTAAAAAACTTTCCGTTTTCGGTAGTGAATGTAATGCTGCAGGTATACGGCTACTGACTCCGAAACACAGAAATATTTCATTGTTTCGGGTATTACAATTCTCATCTCTTCGCATAAGCGGAAAAAATGATCAATGCCATGACGGGCATTAAAAATTATGGCTGTATAATCCAGAATAGAAATTCGCTGAGCACGGAAATCCTTGGCACTAACAGGCTCAACTTTGATAAATGGGCGGAAGTCAATCTTTACATTGTACTTATCGCTAATATCGAAGTAGGGAGACTTATCTGTGGTTGGTCGTGGTTGCGACACCAGTATCTTCTTAATTTTCAAAGCGGTAAACTTTAATAATTAAACACCATTTTATATCGAAACAAATGCCTCATATAGCAATATTAAAGGCAGAATTTCGAGGGTGCAAAGATACAACAATATATAAAAAGATGCTACAAATTTCCTGAAAAAAATTTGAAATAGTTTGATAATGATTAAAATGCAGGCAATTAGGCATAAAATTAGAGCGATTGTCAGCGTATAGGGGTTAATCCATTCAAAACCGTATATCTGTAATAACAACGTGGGATAAAGCGATATACTCAGATAAAAAATGACATTGGAATAGCTTTCAAGCGCCAGTTTCAACGAAAGATTATCCAGAAACACATAACCCAATATTCTGCTTAACAGGTATTTAAAAATAAAAAAAGCAGATGTGATGGCTAAATATATCAGATAGGTTTTAAAATGGTAACCATCTGCGGCATCAAAGAGATAATAATAGGCATATAAACTCAATACTCCCACGGAGAAAACGTGAAGCAGAAATCTGGAGCCGGAGTTGTTTAGTGTGGTTTTGCTGAAAATACTTGAGCGCTCTTTTACATGAAAAAAGTTGGTGATGGACTCCGATAGCCAGGCTGTAGAGCGGGCAAGCGACAGTACAAGTATCATGAATAAAGCCATAAGTACACCAAAAACCCAATCTTCCGAAGCTGGTACCGAGGGATGATTGATGCCTTTGTAGCCTTTGGGAACGTAGGTGATTACTGTGTCCGTCACAATTTTTACCGAGTCGGCACGGAGCAGCGAGTCCTGATGTAGCGAGTCGGGATTTAAAGTGGCAGTGTCAGTTATGTGGGTTAAACTATCGTTCCGGGCCATGTGTTTTTTTTGTTTAAAATGCAGCTAATTTACGGGTGTTCTTGTCCCAGTGCGGAGCGTTGCCGATAGCCTGAATTACATCTTCGGCCTTGTCAACTACCTGCCACATGTTTCGATGAATATCGCGCATAAAATTTTCATCTACAGCTTTATGCAGCATTTCGATGAGTGGGTTGAAATAGCCGTTCACATTTACAATGATAATAGGTTTTGTGAAAATGCCAAGTTGTTTCCATGTAATAATTTCGAGGAGCTCTTCCAGCGTACCGCACCCACCCGGGAGTGCCACGGCAGCATCGGCCATCGAGGCCATTTTTTCCTTTCTTTCGTGCATGGTTTCGGTCATGATAAGTTCTGTGAGCCCGTTGTGGTTCCATTCCTGCTCGCACATAAAGCGCGGTATCACCCCGGTAACCTCGCCTCCCGAACGCAATACGCTATCGGCAATTTCGCCCATCAAACCCAACGATCCACCGCCATATACCAACCTGAGGTTAAGCGCAGCCATAGCTGCTCCCAGCTGTTTGGCTGCTTCAAAGTAAACAGCATTTATTTTTGTGCTTGATGCACAATATACACAGATATTTTGCATGTAAAAATCGTCTTGAAAAAAAATATGAAAATGAATAATAATTACCCCAATGCGTATAAATTAATTTTCACTAAAAAACGTCCGTTAATTCGGTAACGTCTGCAAAAATACAGTTTCTTTCCGTATTTTTGAATACTGAACTTGCTTAAATAATAAAATTGTGTATTATTGAAGCTAAATTATTGAAGCCAAAATAAGCTAAATTATTGAAGCCAAAATATGTAGGGGGCAATACCAATGGTAAAAAAGTATATTTAGTGCAAATGGCGTGAAAACCCTTAATACAAAGGCTTTAAGCAAAATCTTATGAAGTGCTTATGGCAAAACGAACGGTAAAAAATAACCGTTTTTAACGTAAAAATAACAGCGGTGAACCGTTTTTTAGTACAAAATAGGCGTTGAAGTTGAAATTATGAAACAATATAACCGATAGTAAAAAAGGCAATAAATCAGGCTCAAAACACTGTATATCAATAGAAACAACATAAAAAGTAGCGTATTTAGTGATAAATCACGTTTTAATCATAAATCACTTTTTTGAAGTGCTACCCCCTGCATACCCCCTGCATTTTACCCCCTGCATTCCCCGTCATTTTTAATCGTTAACACCTACCTATTTCAGAAACATTGATATTATCGATTAAAAATCATTTCGTGTATAACTTTTGAAAAAATATATTACTTTTGTGTCGTCGGAGCTGCGTACTTCGGCACACGTTGGCAGGTTATTCTTCGGAATGGGCTGCCAATGTCATTTTTATAGTTATTTGTTTTATTCCTATAAATACATTACTTTTGTGCTGTCTGCGTTGCGCACGTGGACGTCTTATGGCAAATATAGCTTCGGTTGTGTTTGCCATTCGTATTTTTCATGAATATATTGTACAACAATTTAAAATATATTTGTTTTGCAATGTCGGAGTTGCGTACTCTGATGCTACCCGTGGCGAATAGGTTATTTATAACTTGCTCGCCACGGTTCATTTTAAAATAATGCCTACAAAACAGTATTGCCGAATAAAGAATTAGTAATTTCTTATTCGGCAATACAATTAAAAATAGCTTATAGTAGGCACTAAGTAATTTATTTTATGTGTTTTCGCTACTGTCGATCTCTTTTAATAACTCTGATAATGTTTTTTGATGCTTATCTGTAATCTCAATTATTTTCATCATGGCATCGCTTTCGTTTAAAAAATCATTGTATATAACATCGTACTTATCAATCACCTGCTTAATCTCTTCAGGAATAACAGTATCATCTTTACCCTCTTTTATGGAGTTGGTCATTACTTCTAATATATTGTGAGTGATATCAAGTTCTAATGTTTGTTGAATTTGTTCGCACAGTAATTGAGTTGCCATAAATTGCTTTGATAATTTATTGAAACTATCATATTTAATACTAGTATCATATTTTGATTTGTAATTATTAAATATCATCCACGTAAAAGCCTTTGTTAATTGCTCCTGAGTTGTTTCCTGTTCATTTATAACTATTTCACTTTTATTTTCACTCAATTGTAATTCGCTTTCAGTTATAATTGATTTTGTGACTGATGAGTCTAAAGACCCATCAGTTGAGTTGCTTAAAAACCAATCAATTGAAATGTTTAATTTAGACTTTAATTCACTTAATATCTTTGTAGTAACTTCTCTTTTCCCATTTTCAAGTTCAGAGTAATACGATTGCTTTACACCCAGTAATGTAGAAAAATCTTTTTGATTCATTCCCTTTTCTATCCTGATTTTCTTTATCTTATCACTAAGAGTGATTTTATTTTTGAAAATATTTTCCATTAAAGTGATATTTATTCATTATTAGTTATATCTTTGCGGTGATATTTATATACTGAACCGCAAATATACAATAAAATGGATAATCGACAAGAATTAAAGAAACTTTTACCCTATGGAGGTCAAAAAGAAATTGCAAAGAGACTAAATGTGACAGTAAGTTTAGTATCAAACTATTTCTCTGGCTTAAATAACAGCGAATTGGTAGAAAAAGAGGTATGTAATTACTTAGCAGAGATCGCCGAAAATAGACGTCAGTTGCTAATAAAAGCATTGTCCTAAAGCCTGATTGTTTATGGATGGTATTAGAATCATAGATAATAGTAGTAATCAGGTTTTCCTGTCGTATTCATGGATAATTGAAAATTCAGATATTCCAGAAAAGACAGTAAGATTTTGGAGTACGCGAGATGTAGGCGTTCGATTTACAGAAGGTAATCGCGCTTATATTGACTATGATACTATCCCTGAACAATCGCGTAAAAAATTACCTTCAAAAGAGGGGATAATTTCCATTTACAAAGAAGAAACAAATGCTTTTGCTGACAACTGTCAAACATACAATTGTTTTGCAGTTCTCGACACCGCATATCACGTTGAGTTCGTTAAATACCGTCAAATTTATATTGATTTAGGGTTCAGTGGCGAAAAGGTAACCGAATATGCCCGAAAACATGCTGTTTGGACACGAATTGTACAACTCCACGACGAACATCATAAATTACGCTATATATACGATGCTTATTCAATGGTATTACCGGGCGGTTATGTGTACGGTCGTATGAATGTGAATATCAATAAATGCAAAACAAGCGGTGTAACATCACTTCTTGTGAAGGATGCACGAAGTAATGACAATGCCAAAAAATACGATGCTCGTTACGAGGCTTTTGTAGTTCGGTTTATGAGTAGTGGAAAAGCTTACGAACGAACCATAATACACGATGCATTGATTGAAGAGTGTGAGCGGCTTGGATGGGAAAAACCATCGTACAGCTGGGTTAAATACTGTGTGGCTCGCAATATGAATCATGCTAAACGTGGTAGATATGGCGAAATGGAATACTTTTCAAAAGAAGAATCGTATGCCGGCATTATCAAAGCTCTATATACTCACGATCAGTGGCAAATTGATGGTTGGACTTTACCTTTTTACATGGAAGGAATGACGAAACTCACCCTCTTTGCTGTGATGGATGCAAGTAGCGGTTATATAATTGGCTATGACATAGCACCAACCGAAAATACTGAAACTATACTCCGAGGACTCGAACGGGCCGTAAAAGTGGCAAAATGTCTCCCTTATGAAATAGTATCGGACAATCACTCATTCAATAAAACAAAAGAAGCTGAATACCTGAAAATAAATACCGATAAATTGGGTATGACATGGACGGTAACATCTAATCCACGTCATAAAGGAATAATTGAACGTAGGTTAGGTGTTTTAGGACGCAAATTTATGAAGAGATACCCGGGTTATATTGGTGAAGGTATAAAAACTAAAAATCCCGATGGTAGAACATCGCTTGAAGAATTGACCAAATACCAACGTTC
>JAFNAV010000075.1 GCA_017860345.1 Bacteroidota bacterium
AGGGTATCTCAATGTCTTTGTTGATACCCTGATTAATATGTTGAAAAAGTTAAATGAATGTATAAAAAATACATTTTTAAAAAATATCCAACAATGAAAAAAATCATAGGAATTTTCGTAATTATTTCGATGGCACTTTTGAGTCTTAACGCCCAAAACAAAAAAACCAAGACAAAAACAAGTACCGAACCCTATTTACTTCCATCATTTCCTTCCATTCCGGCAAAGCAACCGATTGATAGCGTTGCGTTAGGCGACTGGAGAAGCTTTCCCGAAATCAAACTTGACATTCCCATTGCTCCCGGCCCATTTGAACCTACCTGGGAATCTATTGAAAAAAACTATCCCGGCGAACCCAAATGGTTGCGTGAGGCCAAATTTGGAATATGGGTACATTTTGGTCCGCAGTCAGCTGGCGAAAGTGGCGATTGGTATGCACGTAACCTTTATAAAGAAGAAAAGATTGCATATAAAAACCATTTGAAAAAATATGGTCATCCTTCTGAAGTAGGTTACAAAGAAGTTTTACGCGACTGGAATCCGACCAAACTCGATCCGGCAAAACTTACCAAAATATATGAAGAAGCAGGTGCTCGTTTCCTGATGATACAAGGTGTGCACCACGACAATTACGACTTATGGAACTCAAAATATCAGCCATGGAATTCGGTTAATATTGGTCCGAAACGGGATTTAATTGGTGAATGGGCAAAAGCCTGTCGTGCCAACGGAATGCATTACGGGGTTACCTTTCACCATGAATATACCTGGTGGTGGTGGCAAACTGCTTTTGGTGCTGATAAACAAGGAGACAAAGCCGGGGTGCCTTACGATGGAAACCTGACACTTGCCGATGGTAAGGGTAAATGGTGGGAAGGTTATGACCCGCGCTTACTTTACGGAGTTGATCTTCGGGAATATAAAGGTGTGGAAAGAAATGCACATACCGATTGGTCGGCAGCTCCGGCAGGAATTTTTACCAATCATTTGGATTATGCCAAATGGTACACTACACAATGGGCATTACGCATGATGGATGTAGTGGAACATTATGATCCTGATTTTATTTATACAGATGGAACCGTTCAGGGTCCGTTTACCGGTAATGGAACCGGCACAGGAGTTAAAGCCAATGCCATGCCTTTGGTTATGGCCGATTATTATAACCGGACGCTTGCTAAGCGTGGCGAAGTGAATACTTTTAGTATCGTTAAATTCAGAAAAAAAACCAATGGTACAGTAAATACTGAAGAACATGGACTTCCGGCAAATATCAAAACGGATCAACCATGGATTGGAGAAGCGCCTGTAGGAGACTGGTTTTACGCCCCTAATTTCACCTATGATTCAGGTATGATGATTCGTTACATCATTGAAGCCATAGCTCGAGATGGTAATGCTGCGCTTTCGATTGCCATATTACCCGATGGCTCTTTGGATGAAGGAAGCTTGAAAATGTTGAAGGAAGTGGGTGTTTGGATGCGTCGGAATGGAGAAGCCGTTTATGGTAGCCACGCTTGGAAAATTCCGGGCGAAGGTGAGATAATCAATGGTAAATTGAAACAACTCCCAGGTGGTGCGTTGAACCGTAAACAGGCAGAGTTTAAATTTGATATGCAGGATATACGCTTTACTGTTGGTAAAAATGGTGCTCTTTATGCTTTTTGTATGAATGTCCCGGTATCGGGGGCAACTGTCAAAATTAAATCGTTGGGTAAAGATGCCAAATATCTGGATAAAGATATCAAATCGGTAAAACTGCTTGGATACAATGGTAAACTGAAATGGAAACAGGAGGTTGATGGCCTGACAATCACTTGTCCCGAGAAAATGCCTTTTGAAACATCTGTTGTTTTTAAAATTGACTAATAATATACACAAAATTTCAAATACTTCAAAGAGTATTTTTAGATTTTAATAGGACAGTAATGAATTAGTATATATTACATGAAAGATACCTGTTGTCTTAAACCTTTTTTTGATATTAAGCATCTATAGTATGGCGCATTGGGTACAAAAAGAAAGTATTGAATACACAAAAGCAACAAAATGTAAATTTAATAAATTATGATGAAAAAATTTTTACTATCAGGTTTTATCCTGATTGAGGCGTTGGCAGTATCTGTAAATGGTCAGAGTTCGTCGTCGCAGAAGACGCTGAAAGAAGCATTTGCCGGAAAATTTCTTATCGGCTGTGCCGATGATTTGACTTCGAACAACGATGCTTATCAGGCAAGCATTAAAGCGCAGTACGACATTGTCACGCCGGAGAATTGTATGAAACCACAGCCAATTCATCCATCTGAAAACACCTATAACTTCAAAACAACCGATGCAATGGTTGATTGGTGTGAGAAAAACGGATTAAAAGTTTGGGGACATACCCTAGCCTGGCATTCACAGACTCCTGCATGGTTCTTTCAGGCAGTAAATCCAAAGACTGAAGAAGTTCAACCGCCAAGACAACCGGGAGGAATGCGTTTTGACCCTAATGCACCACGCCTGACAATGGATGAAATGTGGGCTCGCAGTATCAAAGGCGAAATGGCCAGCAAGAAAGTTGCGCTGAAACGTTTGGAAAAACACATCAAAACCGTTGTAGGACGTTACAAAGGACGTATTATTGGCTGGGATGTGTTCAATGAATCCATAGTAGATGGTGGTGACGGAACTACAGAAGGTCTTCGTACTTTCAGTTGGTATAAAGTGGCTGGCCCTGAGGTATTGACTAAAGCATTTAAATGGGCACACCAGGCCGATCCTAAAGCAAAATTATACTACAACGACTACAATATTGAGCAAGGCGCGGTTAAGAACAAAGGAAAACATGCCAGCTCTATGTTGTTGCTGAAACGTCTCCTTAAGGAAGGTGCTCCTATCACCGGTGTGGGAATTCAGGGACACTGGCATTTGGATACCAATCTGGCCGACGTTGAAAAAGCCATCGAGAATTATGCATCTTTGGGATTAAAAGTTTCTATTACCGAACTTGATGTAACTGCAACAGGCGACAATAGTGGTGCTTTTGGCGTAAATCAGGGCGCAAGAAAAATTCCGGCTGAGAACTATATCAAACAAGCTGAGGTATATAAAAAATTGTTCGAAATTTTCATGCGTCATTCTGATGTCATCGAACGTGTAACTTTCTGGGGACTCAGCGACACCCGCTCATGGAGACGCGGACAGGATGCTCTGTTGTTCGATGGACAATTGAATCCAAAACCAGCTTACAATGCTGTTATTGAAACAGGTATGGCTAAATAAACCTGTTTTTTGTTGCTTATTGCATAGTGTGTTTTAAATGAGGTAGTTGTTGCATTCAGGTAATACGGATAGTTATAACACTCTTATTTGAAAACATACTGTATTCAGGCTTTGGTTATAATCCGCCCCACTTTTAGAAGTAAAACAAGGTAGTATTAAGCTTGCTGCATCAGCAAATGAGCTCAAAACTGGGAAAATTATCTTTCTGCAATATAATCGATATGTTAATCTGCAGTTTTATTAGCTTATAGTTGGTTCAATATTTATAATCTTTTGCTTTTTGATCTTGTTAGTTTACAATATTTATGTTGCATATGCAGAGCTTAATGTAATAACCAAATAATAAACAATCAATACTATATGAAGTTTAAAAATCTAATTATTGCCATTCTTTTACCCTTTCTTTGTCACGGACAGGCGGTAAAGAGCTATAAACAAATGTCCGACAGAGTAGAGATTACTTTGTCCGAAGGAACACTTTCGGTTTTACCTTTGTCGGCAAATGCCGTGAGAGTGAAAGTTTATACTGAAGCTGATGGAAATCTTCCCGAGCTGGTTTTTGATAAATCAACCGCAATTCCCAAATTTCAGGTATCCGATTTGCCCGAAAGGATTGAAATAAAGCTTGATAAGCTCATTGTGCTTATTGACAAAAAAAGCGGACAACTCTCGTATGCCAATCAATCGGGACAGGTGTTTCTAGCTGAGAAGGCATTTAGCCGAAAACTAATTCCCGGAACGATACAGGGCGAACCGTGTTTTTCGGTAGAACAAAGTTTTGAATCGCCTGCCGACGAGTCTGTTTTTGGCTTGGGGCAGTTTCAGGACGGACAATATAACCTGAAAAATGTGACCCGCAAACTAACGCAGGTGAATACGCAGATTGCCATTCCTTTTATCTTTTCGAGCAAAGGTTACGGATTGTTGTGGCACCAATACGGACTCACCGATTTTAATCCGGCCGACAACGATATTGCGCTCGATAAGCTCCAGCAAGGCTCTTCCGGCAATAGCCAAATGGCCGAAGTGACCACTACGTCCGGCACGCAGAAAATATCTCAGGATCAGACTCTGTATCAGGGAAAATTCAATATTCCTGCCAATGGTGAATATTCCCTGTTTCTTGATCTGGGTGATATGGGCAACCGGCACTTTGTGACGATCGACGGCAAGGCTGTCATTGACCAAAGCAACATGTGGCTACCTCCAACGGTGGGTACATTGGTCAATCTTGCCGCAGGCGAACACCAGGTTCAGGTGCTTTGCAAATCCAATAATTCACCCCGCTTGTCGTGGCGAAAGAGCAACGACCTCACCACTTTCCGTTCGCCCGTGGCCAAAGCACTTGATTACGTGGTGTTTTACGGCCCTTCGGCCGACGAGGTGATTGCTTCGTACCGGAATTTGTCGGGCAATGCGCCCATGTTTCCCAAATGGGCTTATGGCTTTTGGCAATGCCGCGAACGCTACACTTCCGGCACCCATTTGGTGGAAACGGTGAAGGAGTTTCGCAAACGAAACCTTCCTGTGGACGTGATTGTGCAGGATTGGCAGTACTGGGGAAACAGGGGCTGGGGAGTGCCTCAGTTCGACGAAAAAAATTACCCCAATCCTTCCGGTTTTATCAAAGAGTTGCATGACCTGAATGCGCATTTTAATATTTCAATCTGGTCGAATCCGGACAAAAATTCAACCATTGGCAAAGAATATGTGGCCAAAAACCGATTTATCCCCAATACCAAATGGTTGGATTATTTCAATCCCGAAACCCGAAAGGAATATTGGAATACACTGAAAACAAATATGTTTGACAATGGCGTTGATTCCTGGTGGATGGATGCCGTGGAGCCTGAAAACGATGCGCTGAAAGGTGAAAAAACCTATCTGGGAGCCGGCGATTTTTTCCGTCTCACTTATCCGCTTATGGTCAGCCGGGCGGTATACGAAGGCCAGCGCGGGGCTTCGTCCGACAAGCGGGTTTGCATACTTACCCGTTCAGCATTTTCCGGCCAGCAGCGTTACGGCATTATCAACTGGTCGGGCGATATTGGTTACACCTGGGATGTTTTCAGAAACCAGATTGTGGCCGGGCTGAACTACACCATTACCGGTTTGCCTTATTGGACAACGGATATAGGCGGCTTTTTCCGCCCCGGACGCACGCAATACACCGACGAGAAATACCACGAGCTGCTCACCCGCTGGTATCAATGGGGTGCGCTGAGTCCGATATTCCGGATGCACGGATACATGACTGAAACCGAACCCTGGAAATTCGGACAGAAAGTGGAAGACAATATGCGCAAGATGCTCAACCTGCGCTACCGGTTGCTGCCATACATTTATTCCGAAGCATGGCAGGTTACCAAAAACGGCTCCACGCTTATGCGGCCGCTGGTGATGGATTTTAGCGCCGATAAAGTAGCAGTAGATTGCAGGTATCAGTATATGTTCGGAAAATCGATACTTGTTGCGCCAGTCACCGGGGCCAATGTCACAGAATGGAATGTTTATCTGCCCAAGTCAGCCGGATGGTTCGATTTCTGGACAGGCAAACAATTCAAAGCTGGACAAACCGTGAAAACCGATGCGCCATTGGATCGGATACCGATGTTTGTCAAGGCTGGATCCATTATTCCAATGGGCAAAATTATCCAACATAGTGCCGAAAAATCCGATACGCTCGAAATCCGTGTTTACAAAGGTGCCGATGCTCAATTTAGCCTTTACGAAGACGAAGGCGATAATTACAATTACGTAAAAGGAAAATATTCCGAAATTTCCTTCAACTGGAATGAAAAAACGCAATTGCTCACAATCGGCCAAAAACAGGGCGATTACGCCGGTAGCCTGAAAAGACGGGTTTTCAATATTGTGCTGGTAGATAAAGATATGGGTGTTGGAACTGTATCTGATACTGACGGAAAGAAAATTGTATATACCGGGAAAAAAATAAATGTGAAGTTGAAATAGATTTTTTTACAATAAAATAAACACTAAAAAAACGACAAGTTCTGGAACAATGAATTTGTCGTTTTTTTAGTGTTTATAATCTGCCAGAATATCCATTTTTGATATTATTAATTGCGTTCGTACAAGCTGCTGAACGACAGCACTCTGATGGATAGTTTCAATTTGTAGAATTTGAAGGCATTAAGCTTGATTTTTTTTATTGATAGCCTCATCTGACTTAATATTCCTTGAATAAGCCGTTTATTCTATTGAAAAAATAGCTATCTTTGCACCTGCATTCGGTTCACTTATTTGCATATCGCAGCAAGTGATTAAAAGGGAATCAGGTGAAAATCCTGAACAGACCCGCTACTGTAAGCTCATTCTTTAATTGATAATTGATAATATACAATTGATAATTAAGAAAACGTTTTGAACAACACTCTTGCCACTGTTTCGTTGGACAACAGACGGCAGACAAATAGTAAACAGATTTTTTCTGTCGTCCGTTGTCTGGAAACCGTTGTCTGTGATACGGGAAGGCGTTCAATAATGGAGCAAGTCAGGAGACCTGCCATGCCAATATACGGTCAAAAATCTCGTGGGTTAGATTTTGACGTTAACTTATTTATTGTCATCAGTTTTATTTTTTCTTTGATGCGCATTTGCTTGGCATGTTCAGGGCAAATTATATAACGCATTATCTTAAAATAGCTTCAGCAAGCTGTTTTTGCTGTTGCATTAAAAAAAATATGTGATGAATATAAGTTAACTACAACAAACGTTCCCGATTTAAATGCAAAATATAAGGGAAAGTATCTGCTTAGTCAGCCATTTTTTTGTAAAAAAAAAGGTCGCGAAAAGAAGAAAAAATTTTCACAAGGGCATGGAAACATGCCATTATAATCATAAAAAACGTATTGTTATGGACTTTTTTCAAACAATTTTCACAAAGCCTGGCCTTACATCCACCTTGCTTATTTTATGCATGACAGCTTTTGGTGGAATACTGATAGGTAAACTTGAGTTCAAAAAAATCAAATTAGGCATCGCCGGTGTGCTTTTCAGTGGAATTTTAATTGCTCATCTCGGTTTTCCTATTGATGAACATGTACTGCATTTTCTGCGCGATTTTGGATTAATCTTATTCGTCTACAGCATTGGTGTAGATATGGGGCCCCGGTTTTTTTCTTCTTTCAAAAAAGATGGTCTTACGCTCAATGTCATGGCTGCGGCTATAGTATTGCTTGGCTTTGTAGTGGCCTATGTTATTTTTCGGGTTACTGATCTTTCGCCGGCAGTTATTACCGGTATCATGTGTGGCGCTGTAACCAATACGCCGAGTCTTGGCGCTGCCCAGCAACTACTTACCGAGCAGGGTGGCGAACTGGCAAAGGCAGCTGCCGATTCCGGGATGGGCTATGCCGTGGCTTATCCGTTTGGTATTTTGGGTATCATTATTACTATGATGCTTATCCGTTTGTTTTTCAGAATCAATGTAGATAAGGAAATAGAAAACTATAACGAAAGTTTGGGTGGCAACGAAACAAAACTTCAAAGTGTGGAAATTACGGTTAGCAATCCGAATATCTTTGGCAAAGAGGTTTCGTATATCAAACAGGTTGTTGACAAGGAACTTGCTGTGTCGCGGATTCTGAGAGGAGGAGATTATATCTTAGCTGCCGATCAGGAAGTGCTTCAGCAGGGTGATATATTGCTTGGTGTTTCAGCTCAGTTGTACATCAAAAATCTTCAAATTAAAATCGGCGATGTTGTTGTTACCGGCAAAAAGGAAATTTCAGGTTTCCTGAGTTCGGCTAATGTACTGCTTACCAATAGAAAATTGGCCGGAAAAACAATTGATCAGATAGGTATCTACAGACGCTATCCGGCCAATATTACCCGGATTTATCGGTCGGGAATAGAAATTTTGCCAACAATGACTACAACCTTAGAACTGGGTGATACCGTCAAAGTGGTTGGAAAAAAAGATTGTATCGAAGATATAAAGAAAGAACTCGGCAATTCAGTTAAAGAATTGGCTAAGCCGAATATCTTTTCGGTGTTTCTTGGCATTTTTGTAGGTATCATATTGGGGAGTATTCCTATTTTTATCCCCGGCATACCAGCTCCGGCAAAGCTCGGGCTGGCAGGTGGACCTTTGCTTATTGCCATTTTGCTCGGAAACAGAGGGCGTGTAGGTAAAATGAATTTTTACATGACACCCGGAGCTAATTTGCTGATGAAGGAGATGGGAATAGTTCTGTTTTTGTCTTGCGTGGGCTTATTGTCGGGAGGTAAATTTGTACATACCATTATGAACGGTGGCTTAAACTGGTTGCTTTACGGTGTGCTGATTACGCTTATACCTTTGTTGACTGTAACCATTGTTGCGCGCTTTTTCAGGATTAATTACCTCAAAATATGTGGCTGTATTTCAGGCGCCATGACCGATCCTCCTGCTTTGGAATTTGCAAATGGAATAGCGCCGGTACAGATACAATCAACCGCATATGCCACGGTTTATCCTCTCACTATGTTTTTGAGGATCTTGCTTACTCAGGTTTTTATTTTGGTTACATTGTGATATAATTAAACTATAGATATAAAATGAGAAAAAAACTAAGTTCGGAGACAGTCTGTGTGCAGGCCGGTTGGAAACCCAAAAAAGGCGAGCCGCGTGTGTTGCCTATTTACCAAAGTACTACATTTAAATACGATACCAGCGAGGAAATGGGCAAATTGTTCGATTTGGAGGAAAGTGGCTATTTTTATACCCGTCTGCAAAACCCTACCAACGATGCCGTAGCTTCTAAAATTGCTGAATTAGAGGGTGGAGTAGGAGCTATGCTAACTTCGTCGGGGCAAGCAGCATCGTTTTACGCCATCTTTAATATTTGTTCGGCCGGAGATCATTTTGTCAGTACTTCAGCCATTTATGGAGGAACGTTTAACCTTTTTGCCGTTACACTTAAAAAGCTGGGCATTGAGGTCACATTTGTCGATCAGGATTCTCCCGACGAAGCGATACAATCTGCTTTTCGTCCCAATACCAAGGCTTTGTTTGCCGAAACCATTGCCAATCCCGGACTGGCTGTGCTCGATATTGAGCGAATGGCTACAATTGCTCATAGGCAAGGAGTGCCTCTTATTGTGGATAATACTTTTGCTACGCCAATCAACTGTAGACCATTTGAATGGGGTGCCGACATTGTAATTCACTCTACTACCAAGTATATGGACGGGCACGCCAGTTCGGTAGGTGGAGCCATTGTTGATAGTGGTAATTTTGATTGGGACGCGCAGAAACAAAAATTTCCGGGACTTACCGAACCCGATCCTTCGTATCACGGACTCACCTATACCGAAAGTTTCGGTAAAATGGCTTTTATTACCAAAGCTACAGTGCAGTTGATGCGCGATTTGGGGTCGATACAATCGCCTCAAAATGCTTTTTTAATTAATCTGGGACTGGAAACTTTACATTTACGAATGGCACGCCATTGT
>JAFNAV010000047.1 GCA_017860345.1 Bacteroidota bacterium
GCCACCAAAAAAAGTCAGGGTACATTTGGGGTACATCGGTGGGAGAAATCTTAAATATTATCATAAAGATTCTTAAAACCTACTCAAATGAGGTTTTTTGGCCACATAGTGCCACATAGTTTTTTCTTTTTCTTCTCAAAAACCGAGAACACATAGTTGTAAATGTTTTTCAAACATTTACTTAGGTGGGAGAGGTTTTTTGTGTCTTAGTGGCTTTGTGTTTAAAAAATAAAAATCTATTAAACCACAATAGGCACAATAGAAAGAAAACTAACATGAAAATACATAATATAGAGCACAATAGAAAAATGCCTATCGGCATTTAATCTAATGAAATTGTAAAGTTTTAATCAATAAATCATTTTTCTAATGTGTCTATTGTGGTTAAAATCTTACCCTATTCCGGGTTTTTCAACCCTTGAGGTAGGTGAGAGGTGGTGCCTTTTTTGCTACAAAGAAATCGGGGCGATGCCCCTCGAAAGAAAATGATAAATGATGAATTGCTTGGCGTCACCTTGTGGATGCTTTGGCCACATAGTGCCATTTGGCCACATAGTGCCACATAGATTTTTTTTTTTCTTCTCAAAAACCGAGAACACATAGTTGTAAATGTTTTTCAAACATTTACTTAGGGTGGGAGGGGTTTTTTGGACACATAGTATAACATAGTTTTTCTTTTTCTTCTCTAAAACCGAGAACACATAGTTGTAAATGTTTTTCAAACATTTACTTGAGTGGGAGAGGTTTTTTTCGTGTCTTAGTGGCTTTGTGTTTAAAAAATATTGAATCTTACTGGCTTAGCGGCTTGGCGCGCTACCGACAAGTCGGCATGTTCCATTTGCGTTCAAAATATAATTAAATTGATATTTAATGGGGTGTTTTTTTATAAATGATAAGTGATGAATGATAAATGATATGCTAAATGCTTTTCGCGTTGCGCTCTTAAGACCCTCTCCCGATAGCTATCGGGAGGAGGGTATTTAAGGGAAGCTCAATACACATCAAGGGTGATTCTGTTGGCACTTTCTTTCGGACTTACAGGTAAACTTACACTGTTTACCGATGCGTCTGTCAGCTGTATATTGGATACACATTTCAGATAATAAGGATAAGTAGCTTTTCGTACATGAAAATGCTCTATCGTAATATCCCTGATAGGTTTTTCTTCGTAACCATCCATAAATATGGCATAATTATCCGACGACTCAGCCACTACGTTTTTAATAGTAAACTGTTCGTATTGCGACGCATGTATACCTCCCCTGAACCCAAAATAGTTTGTTTCAAAACGGAGTATGGCGCCTTTTGAGCGTTCTATCTGTATGTTGCTTACCTGCACATTTCGGATGTAACCTCCACGGTCTCTGTTGGATTTAAAGTATAAAGCATTTTTTACCGTACCAATTTGTATATTATCCATATACACATTTTCAACGCCACCCGACATCTCGCTGCCTATACACAGACCGTTGCATTCTGACTCGAACAGGCAATTGCGAATCACAATATTCCGGGACGGTCTTGCTACCCATCGGCCATCGGCATCTCTGCCGGCTTTTATAGCCACTGCGTCGTCGCCCGTTCTGAAAATGCAGTTTTCTATCAATACATTTGAAGTTGACTCAGGGTCGCAACCGTCGTTGTTCGGAAAATGGCTGTCGATAGTTACGCCCCGTACCACCACATTGTCGCAATACACAGGATGTATTGTCCAGAAAGGCGAGTTTTTGATTGTAACTCCTTCAATCAATATCCGCGAGCAGCCCAAAGGCTGAATGCACGACGGACGCAAAATAGTGCCTTTACCAAAAACACGTTCGTTGACAGGAACAAGCTTTTCGCCCATGTGGCGTAGCCTATCGCGGTCAGGCGCTTCGTTGGCTGCCCAGGCTGCAAATTCAAGTCCTCCCTGAGCATCGATGGTACCGCTACCGGTGATGGCTATATTCTCAGCATGATAAGCATAAATCATGGGTGAGTGTCCGTATAGTTCAGTGCCTTCCCACCGGGTTTGCACTACAGGCAGAAAATCATCTGCTTTACCGCTAAAGAGCAAACAAGCATCCTGAAGCAGATGCAGATTTACATTACTTTTCAGTATCAGATTTCCGTTTAAGAAGTATGTGCCGGCATGTACTACCACTCTTCCACCTCCCAGCAACGAGCAGGAGTCAATAGCATGTTGTAATACCCGGCGACATGTTGACTCCGCTTTATCCTGCGGACAAGTTACCTGTATGTCTCTGTTGGGGAACGACGTCAGCGCAATATTAGCTACAATGCTGTCAGCTTCAGTTATTTTTTGCTTCTCAGGCCCATCATGTTTGTACTTAAACCACATAAATGAGGCAGAGCCGTCGTCTTTTTTGATATTATAGCAATAAAGACCCAAACGAGCTCCTTTCCAGTATCCGAAACGGATGAAAAAGCTCTGACCGCAAGCCGTAAAATGTACGTTGTCGGTGCTGTACGAAAACTTAAAAGCCTTAGCCGGAATATCTACCGAAACACGAAGATAAACCTGCTTTGTATCTAATGTGGCAATAAGGTTTTCAGTAGTGTCGTTTGAAATATAGAGTACTTTCTTACCGTTTTCCGATTTTACACCCAGCAACTGATTTTCTTTACCCATACATACCAAACCGCTCCGCTGTCCGTCAGCCATGCCCGATAAATCCATAGCAACTGTAGCCTCGCTTTTATAACCCATCAGTTTTTGTGTCAGGGTATTTCTGGCTAAGCGGAAAGTATTGGATTTCAGAGCATTTATAACCAGATTTCCGGGTGAAGATGTTAGCGACCAGGCTTTATCAACAGGGTTGTGGTTGAACTGCCACTGTGGCGATAAATAAGGGTCGGTAAAATGATCATCAGTTTGCGGTGCAAATATATCAGTGCTTGCGATAGGCTTTTTCCACGTGTATACAGGTTCGCCTATGCCATTCCGGTCAATATCTACACCTATTACAGGCCAGCCATTGCTCCAGCTCATGGGCTGTAAATGTACCACCCGTCCCAGTGTGCCTACATGTTGGAAGTGATAAAAATACCACTCGCCATCGGGCGTATCTACAATGGCACCCTGATGAGGGCCGTTGATAGAGGTGCTACCCTGCTCAAGTACTATTTTCTTTTCGTAGGGTCCGTAAATGTTTTTTGAGCGGAGTACTGTTTGCCAGCCACGCTCTACACCCCCTTCGGGGATTGACATGTAATAAAAACCATCTTTCCTGAAAATTTTTGTACCTTCGGCTACCGGCCCGGTGTATACAGTTACACCTTCGTCGAGCAAGCGTTTTCCATCAGGACTCATTTTGTGAATAATGATAGGTCCGGCTCCGTGCTTGCTTCTTCCCAGATATGCGTTTCCATCCTCATCCCAAAACGGACAAGGGTCTTCCCATTTTTCGACCTTTTGTACCAAATGTAACGGACTCCACGGACCAGCAGGATTGGTAGCGTTGGTCATAAAAAGTCCCTCATGAGGTGTACAGAAAAACACCCAGAACTTACCATCGTGAAAACGAATGGCTGGCGCCCACGAACCTCCGGCATAGCGCTGGTTTTCGTTCCAGCCCGGAAAATCAAAGCGATCATAAATTCTGGAGATTAATTTCCAGTTTACCATATCATCCGATTCAAGCACCTGCATTCCTAAAAAATGGAAATCGGAGGCCACCATGTAATACTTAACTCCAACCCTGATAACATCAGGGTCGGAGTAATCAGCATTCAAAATCGGATTAATGTATGTTCCGTTACCCTGATCACCCCATTTTTCGGGGGTGGTCTGGGCCAAAAGGGAAATCAGGTTGCTTACAAAGCAAATGATTAATAACAAATATTTATTCATCAACAAATTGTATACAGGCTACAACAAAACCCATTAGAAACCCGGATTTTGGTCAACTTTAGTTTGATTCAAATCGATAGCTGCCTGAGGTATCGGACGGAGCGTTTTATATTTACCGTCGGGACCTTTCATATTGGTTTCAGTAATGCCGTCTTCGTTGTATGTAGTGGCATATTCTACCAGTTTATGAGTCCGTTTGAGGTCGGTCCATCTTACATATTCGCCAGCCAGTTCGCGTGCGCGTTCATCCAGAATAAAATCTACCGTAATGTCGCTGTTGGCCACGGTCATGTCGGTTTCGTAACCAGTTTTGATTGTACCCGGACGTTTACGAAGATCGTTAATCATCTGAGCAGCTTCGTCAGGTTTGTTTTGTTTCATATACGCTTCGGCAGCAATCAGGTACGCTTCGCCCAGACGGGCAACCACTACATCGTGCATGCTACAGCTGGTGCTGCGGTTGGAGATAGAAGCAGCCGAATAATCATCGAATTTCTTGATACAAGCATTACCGTAATCCTGCGAACGACGATCTTTATAACTTGCAGGCGCTCCGTTGGAAGGAGCAATACCGCCTACGGCAATAGTTTTACTTACCAGCGTGTTTTGTTTCAGATTATTGGGATCATCAGCTTTCCATGCAGCAATATCGGCATCGGTAGCCCATGCTGGTGCGTAGTAAAACTTAATAGCCGATGTTGTTGGAGATGAATAGTAATCAAAATAAGTTTGATGAAACTCAAGCATAAAAGTTTGTTCCAAACGTGCATCGCCACGGGTATACATCTGTTGCAGGCGAAGTGCAGGAGCAAAGTTCCCATCGATGGCTTTGTTTCTTGGGTTTTCTGATCCTCCGAGGTAAGACCCAAACTGTGCTTGCTGGTTCGATCCATCGCTAACCGGATTGGACACAGAAGCTGCACTAAACTGAACACTCCAGAAAAATTCAGCATTATTTTCGTTCGCAATATCAAATGCTTTTTCAATTGATGAAGCTGGAAGTTCTCCATTAATAGCCTGAAGTGCATATTTCGAAGCATTGGCAAAATCGGTAGGTTGGGCTATGTTCTCTTCCTGAGCTTCGTAGCCTTGTCCGTCCAACCAGCCACGGGTAAGATACGCTTTGGCCAAAAAGAAAGTAGCAGCACGTTTGTTGGCACGTCCCACCCCTGAGGATGTCCGTTCCAGTAATTTTGAATCGGATGAGGCCAGATAGGTAAACTCGTCGATAATAAACTGATATACTTCCGAAAGAGGAGTACGGGCATGATTCATTTCGGCATAATCAAACATTTTTTTGTTCAATGCCACCGCTCCAAACTGCTGTACCAGTTGGAAATAATACCAGGCACGTATAAAACGGGCTTCATCAATATATTGTAAGCGAACGGTACTTTCTTCGGTAGTTTCGCCGTAGGCTATTACGCTGTTAGCCAGCTGAATACCTTTATAACATCTTACATAGAAATTTTTGATATTGCTATCATCAGCTGTAAAAGTATATTGACTCATGGTTACTCCCTGGCTTTTACCGTCGGCATATATATCGGTACCGGCAACAAACAAAAGAGGTTGAGCATTATACAATTCGCGTAAAGTAGAATATGCTGCGTTGGTTAAATTGCTGAAACCAACTTTAGTTTTATAAAAGTCAGAAGAAGCCACATTTGATCTGTTGTCCTGATCAAGAAATCCGGAGCAACCGGTAAGTAAGGACAAGCCAGTTATAACTGCAAAAAAATATATTTTTTTCATGATCATTACATTTTTATAATTTTAAATTAATACCTATTTGAAATGTTCTTGAACTCACACCATTTGCACCACTGCTAATGTCGGCCGAAGCCCATTCCGGATCAAATCCCTGATAGCTTGTGAAGGTGAAAGGATTTAAGATATTCGCGTAGATTCTCAGATCTGCAATATGAACCTTGGATACCCATCTCTGTGGCAAGGTATAACCTAAAGTAATGTTTTTGATTCTTACAAAAGAATTATCCACAAAGTTCTGTGAACCTCCCGACCAGTATGCACCAGCACCTTTACCGTTTGTACCATTGGTAGGGAAAGGATAAGTTCCGTAGTGAGTTTCAGCCTGATAAGTGATAGTTCCGTCGGCACCTAAAACGGGTGCTCCTTGCGGAATATAAAAATCCATATTCAAACGCATAACACCACGTTGGCTGTAATCAAGAAATTCACCCATAAACGAAGAGTAAACCATACCGCCCTGACTGGTATATACGCTTAAAGAAAGATCCCAGTTTTTATAAGTTAGCTTAGAGGCAAAGCTACCTGTCCACGTAGGAGCGCAATGTCCTAAAATCATTTTATCGTCGGCATTGATTGTACCGTTGCCATCTCTGTCAAATACTTTCATTTCACCTTCGTAGAATTTAGTTTTCTTCTCAGGATCACTTGCGTAATCTTCAGCGTCTTCTTTGGTACAAACACCCAGATATTTATATCCATAAACTACATCAATTGGTTTACCTATAAACCAACCGTTTCCTACAAGGTCTTCTTTGGCATCATTCAGTTCAATGATTTTGTTTATATTCCGGGCATAAGTAAAGTTGGTTTCCCATCTCCAGTTTTTGCTTTGAATATTTATTGTGTTAAGTTGTATTTCAATACCTTTGTTGTTTACTTTTCCTACATTACTTACAATATTACCAGTGCTTGAGCCCATTTCGTATGGTGTATCCATATTCATCAACAGTTCTCTGGAGTCTTTGTTGTAAATGTCTATTACTCCGTTGATGCGGTTCTTTAAAAATCCGAAATCAACCCCTAGGTTAAACTCTGTGGTTTTTTCCCAGGTAAGGTTGGTATTGGTCAGTGTATATCCGTAACCATTAGCTACAGTTTCACCAAAGTTATAATAATACTTGGAGTTGGCCAATGCTTGCGTATCGTATGCACCTACACCGGCGTTATTACCGGTAATACCGAAACTGGCACGTAGTTTAAGATTGCTTAACCAGTTGCTTGCCGGTTGCATAAACGATTCGTCGGAAGCACGCCACGCCAATGCTGTAGACGGGAACATTCCCCAACGGTTTTCTTTTTGGAACTTGGAACTACCATCCCAACGGGAAGAAACAGTTAACATGTATTTTCCCTTATAAGCGTAATTAATACGGCCTACATAAGATAGCATTGATATTTTGGAGTAATAGCTATATTGTTCCTGAATTGTACCTGATCCCATGTTATACCAATCTACGTCAAAAGGCATATCGGTAACAGTCATGCCATCTCCTTCACTTACATACTGATAGGCGCTAACCAATGCTAAAGCATTGATGCTGTGGTCGCCAAATGTTTTCATATAGTTGGCTTGCGTGTCCCAGGTATACGAAAATCTTTCGCCATTATATTTGCTGGCAATATTTGATTTACCCTGACGTGACTGAGTTAGAGTACCGTAAAAAACACCACGCGAATCGGTAGAAAGCATTGGAGAAAAGGTAGTTTTCAGGATAACATCTTTTGTCGGGCTAAACTGCACATAGATATTCGCCATTGCATCGTACGCACGGGTGTCATCTTTTGAGTTTTCTCTGTCTACAATAGGGTTAACAGTTGAAGTGGGGCCTCCACCGTTAGGATACACAACGGCGTCTTTACCCGGCTGATAAATAGGTTCACCGGCATTTTCGCCTTCCCAGTAGTAGGCTGGCATGTTAGGCGTCATACGAAAACCTAATAAAACCGAGTTGGTACTTCCGGTATTTTTTAAAGAAGTAGCCATATTGGTAGACATCCCGACAGAAAGTTTGTCAGAAATTTTGTGGTCAATGGCGCCTTTCAGGTTCCAGCGTTCGTACGCATCGTACAAAACACCTTCTTCTTTCTGATAGCCCAATCCGATACGGTAATTGATGTTTTTAGCACTTCCTGTGATATTGAAGAAGTGGTTCTGTTGCGTACCATCACGGGTTACAATATCTGCCCAGTTGGTGTAATTTTTATTCAGATACATATCTTTCACTACCTGACTATCGCCTCCCCAGAAGTTTTTGAAATTCGATTCGGTCATTTCCCAGGTAGTTGCACCAGTAGTTGTATTCATGCTCGAAATAAGATAGCGCATAAAACGGAATTTCATAAACTGATCGCCATCCATAAAATCGGGCATGTTGGCCACGGTTTTTACACCATAATATCCATCGTAACTTACGGTAGTTTTGGCTGCATTGGTATCACCTTTTTTAGTGGTTATCATTACCACACCGTTGGTGGCACGCGATCCGTAAATGGCCGTAGAAGAGGCATCTTTAAGGATGTCTACTTTTTCAATATCCATTGGGTTCAGGTAGTTCATGTTGTCCGACACTACTCCGTCGATAACATACAAAGGCTCATTGCTACTGCCTAAAGTGCTTTTGCCACGTACCTGAATGCTGAAACCATCGCCGGCACGACTTGATGTTTGCGAAATATTTACACCAGCAACTTGTCCCTGTAAACTTTCCATAACCGAGGTAGCACCTTTGGCCGAAATTTTTTCAGCTTTTACACTACCTACCGAGCCTGTCAGGTCTGATTTTTTGACCACACCGTAACCTACAACAACTACTTCCCGGTAGTTGTTCCCTTAACCAGAATAGATACCCCGATGAGCGGGTCTCCGTTTTCGTCGGTAATAATACCGCTGATTTTTCGGTTTTGCTGAACCGATGATTGGTTCAAAGCAACTTGTTCACTCGTTTTATCTTTGGCCTGTAAAAACATAGGCGACATCGATAAAACAAAAGAAAATCCGCAAGCGAGCAAGAATCCTTTGGGAAGAATTCCTGAAGTACATTTTTTTCTTGTGTTCTTCATATCATAATAAATATTTAAGGATAATTTGAAATGCAAATTAATGAAAAATACTGCCCTCGTCAGGTGTAGAATTAAATAATTTTATTGGAAAAACTGACAATTTACTGTGCAAAACTGATTAAAACATTCGACATTTGACTAAAATGGATATAAATTCTCCCCGGCTATTTGATAGGATATGTTTTTCAATTAAATTCGTAAACAGATTCTATCTCCTTTTAAATCGTTATGAAAAGCAATTACAAAAACCTTCATTTCTTATTTTACCTGCTCGTTTTTCTGATGTTTTTTTATTTGCCTTTGCAGGGAAATAACAGCAGGAAATATAGTGTTACTTATTTTTCGCTTCAGAACGGTGTAGAAGACGGATTGGTAAATAACATTATTCAGGATCATAAGGGTTTGCTGTGGTTTGCAACATGGAATGGGCTCTATCGGTTTGATGGATATAACTTCAAAAACTTCAAATCCAATACCGAAGATAAAAAAGGACTTACCAACGACAGACTTTTACAAATAGAGGAGGATAAACGTGGATTTATATGGGTTTTGTGTTACGACTCTACCGCTTATCGTTTTAATCCTACCCAAGAAGAATTTGAGCCGGTTTGCCCGGAACTCTCCAATTTTAAATCATTCACGGTATTTCCTAACGGTATAGTGTGGTTTATGCAGGACGATGGAAGTGCGCTGCGAATATCAACAGATTCAGCCAATTTATCATTAAAATATCAAACCTTCTCGCCGCGAAACAAAGCATTGCGCATAGGGAAAATCCGTTCAGTATTTTTAGATTCGACCAATCAGGAATGGATACTTACTGACAACGGACTTTTTCGGTTGTATCAGTCTAAACTTTCGGCCGTAGTACCCGGCAATACTCCGCCCGGCAGCCGGCAGGCTTTTTATTCGGCATTAGAGCTCAACGGGCAATTGTTTTTTGGGAGTAATTCGGGTCGTATTTTCCGGTATTCGTTGCGTAAAAAGAAACTGGGGTTGAAAAAGTTGCAAACCGCATCGTCTGTTATCTCTGTTCTGAACACAACCTCACACATCATCTATGTGACTGACAGGGATGGCTTTTTTATGCAGGATGCGCAGGATAACACAAAACATTACCGTTTCGAATCTCTTGTAAAAAAAACCATAGAATCTGCTCAGATATCGCACAATGATTTTATCTGGTTTGTACACCCAACACCGGGTGTAAGTATGTTTGATATAGCTACGCAGCAATTAAAATTTGTTGAAGGTAAAGATGAATTGGGAAAACCCCTCAATACTGAAACCGGTTTCTTTATCATTGACGACCAAAAGGGAAATCTGTGGGTACATCCTAAAGGCGGGGGTTTTTCGTATCTCGATTTTCAAACCAGAGAACTGATCCCCTTTAATACTACTGAAAAACAGATAAAATGGAAATCGAACGACCGATGTTTTGCTGCTTTTGCCGACAGGCAGGGTAATCTCTGGATGAGTACGCAGCTCAACCGGCTCAAACGTATCAATTTTACTCCCGATAAATTTCAGTTTCTCACGACTACTTCTGTTGACGCTGATATGCCCGATAACGAAATAAGAGCGGTATTTATTGATAAAAAAAACAGGGTCTGGGCCGGAAGTCGCGACAATAATCTTTCGGTATATGATTCGAAGCTAAACTTGCTGCAACGTTTCAGGCTGGGGAAAATATATGCGGTAACGCAAGATGCTGATGGCTTTTACTGGGTATCCACCAAAGGAAACGGACTGATCAGGATTACGGAAACAAGACCGGAAAAGTTTGATTTCAAACAGTATACTTTTAAAGCAAATGATGCATACAGCTTATCCAGCAACAATATTTACTATACTTTTCAGGATAGTAAAAAAAGAATCTGGGTGGCTACATATGGTGGAGGATTGAACCTCGTAAAAACCATGCCGGATGGTACGCAACGATTCATAAACTGCCGGAATTATTTAAAAAAATACCCGATTGAACGATTTTACAAAATCAGACATATAAACGAGGGAGCCGATGGCCGCATCTGGATTTCCACCACCTCCGGTATTCTGTATTTCGATGGCGATTTTAAAAAACCGGAAGATATATCGTATCACTATATCAGCCGCGTGCAGGGCGATGCCAATAGCCTGAGCAATAATGATGTGCAAATGACCCAAACGGTGAAAGGCCGGCTGTTTGCAATTACTTACGGAGGCGGTATAAACGAGTTGGTTAAAACAGGGAAGTATAGTTATCAATGTAAATCGTTTACCCGAAAGAACGGGCTTATTTCTGATATTATTTATTCGATGCAGGTAGATAAAAAAGGCGATTTATGGTTAGCTACCGGTGGCGGTCTTGTCAAGTTTACCGATTACAAGCATCAGGTTCAGTACCCAAGCGAGCATATAGCTTTCAACGTACACTTTAGCGAGGGTGTGGGGGCAACCGACGGTAAACGGATTTTCTTTGGAACTAACAGAGGGTTGTTTTATTTTTACCCCGACGATATTCATAAAAATGATTTTGCACCACCCATTTATTTCTCATCCATCTGGCTCAACAACGAAGAGATTACACCTAAAACCTCGCCGGATATTATGCAAAGTACAATGGACGACAGCCCGAAAATCACTTTGCCGCCCAATAACCATTCTTTCAGGCTTGTTTTTTCGGCTTTGGATATGTCGGAGACCGAGTATATTCAGTATTCGTATAAGTTAGACGGTTTTGATAAAGAATACCGGCTCACCAACGCCAACCACGAAGCCAATTACACCAACCTCCCTCCGGGAAAGTATACTTTTCATGTAAAATCGACCAACAACGAGGGCGTTTGGGTGAACAACGAAAAAACACTGTCGATAGAAGTGCTCCCTTCTTTTTCCGAGACTATTTATGCAAAGATATTGTATATCATATTGATAGTTTTTTTTATTTTGATAGCAATATATGTTTACACCGTGTTTTACCATATCAAAAGCAAAGCCAGAAACGAAGAGTTGTTGGCGCAGATGAAGGTGAATTTCTTTACGGATGTATCGCACGAATTACGAACCCCTTTGACGCTGATAACCGGCCCTGTAGAGCTTGTTATGACCGACAAGCAGTTGCCGGGGCATTTAAGGGAAACATTAGAGCTGATAAAAAAGAACTGCGACCGCATGCAACGGCTTGTGAGCCAAATTCTGGACTTTAGTAAAATACAGGAGAATAAAATGCAATTGCGTATTCAACATAAAGATATTGTACATTTTACTCAGGAGGTAACCGGCTATTTTACGCCTTTGGCAAAAGAGCGAAACATCAATCTTACCTTTTCTTCAGAAGCATCTACGGGCTATCTTTGGTTTGATACTGACGATATTGAAAAGGTAATCTTTAATTTACTTTCCAACGCATTCAAACATACTCCCAATGGCAAAGCTATTGCCGTAATTATTACTGAGCAACAGGATACTATAACCATCAAAATAGCGGACGAAGGTGTGGGCATACGCAGAGAAAAGCAGGAATCGATTTTCAACCGTTTCGAAAATTTTGTTCAGGGAAATAATCAGAGTGCACTAAGTTCAGGTATCGGATTGTCGGTAACCAAGGAGCTTGTGGAGATGCACAAAGGCAAAATATGGGTAGAGAGCGAGGTGGGAGCAGGCAGCACATTCAGTGTGCAGCTATTGAAAGGAAAGTCGCATTACCCGCCTGACACAGAATATATATTGTCTGATTTGTCCGAAGAGTATAACGCTGACGATGAGCTGGTTGAGAGTACTCCTCATGCCTTACCCAATCAGGATGTGAAAATGCTTATTGTGGAGGATAACTACGAATTGAGATTATTTATCCGGCAGGTTTTTCAGGATAAATACAAAATCATCGAAGCTTCGGATGGGGAAGATGGCCTAAATAAGGCTTTCTCCGATTTGCCCGATATAATTATTACGGATATAGTAATGCCTGTAATGGATGGCCTCAGCATGCTCGAAGAATTAAGAAACGATGAGCGTACATCGCACATTCCATCTATTGTACTTACTGCCAAAGCAGATATGGATAGTGTGCTGAAAGGCATACAGACCGGTGCCGATGACTATATCACAAAGCCTTTCAGCGTTAGTTACCTTCAGGCCAAAGTTGATAATATGCTCGACAGGCGTAAAGCGCTACAGAGTTATTACCGGAATCATACCTCAATAGATGACGATTGTGTAGAAGAAAAACACAATTTATTAGGGCTATCGGCCAAAGATGCTGCATTTTTAGATAAAATAGCAGCCATAATGGAATTGCAGATAGCTAATCCGGAAATGAATGTGGATTTATTGGTCAAGGAATTTAACCTGAGCAGGTCAAATTTTTTCCATAAATTAAAGTCGCTCACAGGACTTTCGCCGATTGCCTATATAAAGGAATTCAGAATGCGAAAGGCGGCGGAACTAATCAGAGAAAATCAATACAACATGTCGGAAATTGCTTATATGGTTGGTTTTAGCGACCCTCATTATTTCAGCAAAAGCTTTAAGGCATATTGGGGTATGAATTCTACTGAATATGCGAAGAAATATACCACTCATTGAAAATAATAAAGCGGCTGTTTCAACAATATCCTGAAAGAATACTTTGATACAGCCGCTTTTAAAAAAAGAAGGAGTATTTATTTGTTGACTTTCTTGCCGTTAATCGTTATTTTCTTCAATGTCGCATTGCTGGCGCCAACTATGGAATTGCCTTTTTTTACGTTGTTGAAGGTGCAATTGCTCACATAAATGTCCTGTATATTGATAGTATCTTCGTATCCTGTTATAAGAATACCATAATCGCTTTTCTGACTTGTAACAGAATCCATATACACATTGCGAACAACAGGCGGAAAGCTTCTGTCGCACTGTTCGCCACCCTCGTACAGCAGGTTAATTTTCAATACAGCTTCTTTGCATTCGCCAACTTCAATATTGCGTACAAATACATTTTCAATAATTCCACCCCTGCAATTATTTGTTTTAATTCTGATTACCCGATCCAGATTAGGACTGTCCATCTTACAGTTTTCCACAAAAAGATTTTTATACCCGCCTGATATTTCGCTACCAATCACCACGCCTCCATGTCCATCTTTCATTTCGCAGTTGCGCACAATGATATTTTCGCTTGGTACGTTCCACTTGCGCCCATCCATATTTCGCCCGCTTTTTATGGCAATACAATCGTCTCCTGTGTCAAACACACAATTCTCGATAAGTACGTTCTTACTCGATTCGGGATCGCAACCATCGCTGTTAGGGCCATGGCTTATTACCTGAACGCCCCTTACCGTAATGCTCTCACAAAAAACAGGATGAATAACCCAAAATGGCGAATTTCTCAACACAACGTCTTCGATTAAAATGGTGTTGCAGCGGTATAAATTAATCAATTGCGGCCGCAGTCCGTCTTCTAAAGTCATTTGGCGTTTATCAACGGGGGTAGACGTTTCGGCATACATCAGCAACTTATTTCTACCACCATTGCGTTGTGCAAGCATACCTTCTTTCCAGCCAAACAACGGACTGCCACACATGCTCCACCAGGTATCGTTGCTCCCTTGTCCGTCTATAATGCCTTTGCCGGTAATTGCAATATTCGACTCGCCATAAGCGTATATAAGTGGCCGTAAGTTATAGCAATCCACACCTTCCCAGCGGGTAAGTACAGTGGGCGTGTACAGATATTTTTCTGTGGAAAACTTCAGATGCGCACCTTCTTCTAAATGAAGGTTTACATTGCTTTTGAGGGTGATAGGACCGGTGTAATAATCGCCCGCAGGGATAACAACAGAGCCTCCACCGGCCTGACTACAGGTTACTATTGCTAAATTGATGGCTTCGTGACATAGGTTATCCTTTCCTGCCTTTGCGCCAAAATCCTGAATATTAAATACGCGGTCGGGAAATGAAGTTTTTTTAATTTGCGACTCAATCTTTACGCTTTCGTTCCACACCTCCTGAGGAATTTGCGAGTAAGTCAAAGAAATAGTGAATGATAATAAAATTGAATAAATGATTTTTCTAATCATAGCATATATAAATTTAAAAAATTACTGAAGTCCTGTGTTTTCGGAAAAGTAGTTGAAATAATTTACTTGTCGGTTGGAGATTACATTGTTTAGTTAATTAGGTAACAACTACCTTATTTTACAAAGAACGAAAAAAATCTCCGGATATTAAAAGCTACCGGAGGTAAAAAGGGTGTTTTTTTTGATTTAATTAGTCATAGTTTTGGTTTGTACCTCCTGATTTTTTTGTGTAAAATGCTGATAATGGTTTTCAATCGTTCCATTACGAATGATTGACAAACAAAACCCCGGAATAACTTTTACGTATTCCGGGGTAAGTTCAAGCGTAGTGAATGAGCTATTTTACTATGTACATGACAAAAAAAGAATAGAAATGCGGATATAGCTGATTTAACTGATATACACTGATTTATTGTAGTAATAAAACGGATTTTAATTCTGATTTATTTACTACGTAAATGGCGGATTAGTTTTTCGCAGCTGAAAATCAGCCGACTTCACTTGTGAAGTCCAAATCTGTAATGTAATCCGTATTAGGAAAACTTTTGAGTTTACAGCGAAAATCTGTTTTATCCGTTATATCAGCGTTTCTATTCACATGAATCACTATTCACATCCATTAATTATAGGCAAAATAGAATTTTTGTAATGTACAAAACTGATTTTATTCAGTTGGTTTCACTTCTTTCCCGTTTTTATCAATCAGTACAACTTTTACCTGTTGGTCTTCCTTGCTTGTGAGCGTAGCTCTCACCAATTCCAGTTCGGCGCTATACTCTACTTTGGATATTACGTAAGTTTCGCCAGCCAGAGCTTTGATGCTTGTTTGAACTACCTGACTTAGCTCGTCAAGTTTCACTTCTTTGTAACCGTCATTGTCTGTTGTAGCGGTTTCGATGGTAACTTTTGTATTGGTTACCTGTGCTGTTGCTGCATTAGCAACTACTATTGTACCCGTAATCAGGGCAACTAATAAAATTACTTTTTTCATCTTTTGTAAATTTTAAAAATAATGAATACTATAGGTTTAAGAACGTTCCTGAATTAATAAAAATCAAGCGATATGCCAGAAATCCCGCTTTTTGCATTATTCTTATTATTAGCGGTTTATGTGTTTGTTAGATTTTTTTATTTTGAATGATTTGTAGAAAAGTATGGATTTCTCTACATTTGTTTTGTAGAAACCTGATTTTTAGGACAAATTATGAGTATTGAAAGAAAAATTCATTTTAAAGCCATAGTACTTTATATCATTGCCGGCGCGGCGGTGATAGCTATGATTATATTCCTGTACGGGCTGAAAATGAAAATTTCAGGTCAAAAGGATTTTGTTGAAAAACAGTACAAGTCGCTCATTTTGACCAATGAATTGGTGGTGTCGGTAGGGCAGGCTCAATCTGCTGCAAGCATGTACGTTTCCACCAAAGATGCAGGTCATATTGACCAGTTCAGAAAGCATTTGGTACGCGTAGATTCGCTCGTATCTCTGCTCGAAACTGTGGCTCCACTTGAAAAAGATAAGTTGAAAGGAATCAGTGTTTTGCTCAATAAGCAAGCTACAAATATTACCGAGCTTAATCGTCGGTTCAGCGACGATAATCCGGTTAACTCCATTAATGAACGCCTACAAAACTATGAACCTCCCAAGCAAAAATCGGTGAAAATTGTTACGGTAAAAAAAGATACAGTTTTCAGATCGATAGCCAAAAAGAGTTTCTTTCGGAGAATACGGGAAGTGTTTAGCCCTGTTGTAGATAGCACTATGATAGTGGCAAACCAGCGAACCGATACTTTAAAAATAAGTAATGCCGACTCCATAGCTATACTGAGTGAGGTTGATAAAATTGCCCGCGCGGCCAGCGTACGCTACGACCGGAATATCAGGGCTATTGAGCAGCAGGTGACAGAGCTTATTGTAAACGACCGTGAAATTTCGGGCAAAGTGTCGTCGCTTATCATGGAGCTGCAGCAAGGTGTAAACAAATCGGTGCTCGATACCATTGCCCAAAGCGAACAATCCATCAATAGCAATTATACCCTTTCCATAGCAGGAGGGCTTATTGCTCTGTTGCTTATCCTGTTGTTTGTAATACTGATTATAGCCGATGTAAATCAGGGCAAAAAAGCTCGTGAAAAAATAAAGCAGATTATGGATACCCGGCATCAGTTGTTGCTGTCTGTTTCGCATGATATTAAAAGCCCTCTTACCTCCATTCTTGGTTATGTAGCAGTAAACAAACATCGTAATGACGAAATAGAATCCGTAGAAAATTCGGCCAGATATATTTTTGCTCTGCTCGAAAATCTGTTAGAATTTACCAGCCTTGAGCGTGGAGAACTGACCACAACGTTTACCGATTTTTCGTTGAATAATATAGGTCGCGAAACCGAACAGATGTTTAAACCTATGGCCGGGGCCAAACACCTGACCCTGAAGTGCGAGTCGGATAAAGTGAGGGTTAATACGGATATGATGAAAACCAAACAAATCATTATTAATCTCGTATCCAACTCCATTAAATATACCAAGGAGGGTACAATTACTTTACAGCTTACATATAAAGATGGCAACATTGAGATTTATGTGGAAGATACCGGAGTGGGAATACCCGAAAGCAAACTGCCGGAAATATACAAGCCTTTTGTTCGTGTTGAAAGTAATAATGCCCTGGCGCATGGTAGCGGCTTAGGCATGTATGTGGTTAAAGGGCTTGTAGGTTTGCTCAAAGGCTCTATCAGTATTACATCAGTGGTAAACAAAGGAACTGCTGTCCGGGTAATAATTCCGGCCGTAAAGTCAGCATTTGCAATTCCGGGTGGCAAAAAGAGGATAGAGGTTTACGACGACGATCCTGCTGTATTGCACATGACGAAAAGCATGCTTGGGCAGCTTGGGCACGTTATTGTTGAGCATCATGGCGATGTAATACTAACGGACATGGAAATGGGAGCTATTACAGGGCTTGATATTCTTGCTAAAGCAGGGAATACCCCCGTTGTGGTAATGACCGGCAGAAGCGATTTTAATCATCAGAAAGCTCTGGAGCTTGGTTTCGATGGCTATTTGCCTAAGCCATTCAGTACTGAAGATTTAAGAAATTTGTTTGGCCAGGGAGATACAATGGCTGAAGATGATTTGCTGGGCGACGACCGTGAAGAAATTATGGAAATTTTCAGGACATCGACAGCCGAAAATTTCGGAAAGCTTAAAACAGCCCTTGTAAGCGGGGATTTTAAATCAGCTCAGGCACTTTGCCACAAAATGCTCCCAATGTTTGCTCAGCTTGGTTATCCTGTAGAGGAACTCCGCAGGATAGATAGTCACCGAACCGGCGAATACGACGGGTGGAAAGAAGATGTTGAGAAAATCCTATCTGTCAGAGTTTGATACCATAGAGATGCATCTTGTTATAAAGCGTCTTTCGGTCAATTTGCAATAGCTTGGCAGCCTGGGTTTTATTGCCTCTGGCTTTTCGCAGTGCATCCTTTATTTGTTCGCTTTCATTCTCAGGGTAAAGCACCATATCATTGTCATTAGGCGCCGGAGCAAAAGCCGGAAAATCGTCGGGAGTAATCATCTGATCCGAAACAAATAATACTACGCGGCGTATCATGTTACGTAGTTCGCGCAGATTTCCACTCCAGTGATGTTGCTTGAGAGCATCCATGGCATCGGGTGTAAATCCCTGAATATTTTTTTCAAATTCCTCGTTAGCCTGGCGCAAAAATTCTGTGGCAAACAGCTCAATATCTTCTTTACGTTGGCGAAGCGGTGGAATAAAAACAGAAAATTCGTTCAGCCGGTAATATAAATCTTCTCTGAATCTTCCCCCGGCAATAGCATTTTCCAGATTCTCATTGGTAGCGGCTATGATGCGTACATCTACCTTTATATCGTTGGTAGAACCTACCGGCCGCACTTTCTGTTCCTGCAAAGTACGCAAAAGCTGCACCTGTACTTCGTACGATAAATTGCCTATTTCATCAAGAAATACCGTACCTCCGCTGGCTTGTTCAAAAACACCGGTTTTATCATTCAGCGCCGAAGTAAACGAGCCTTTCAGATGTCCGAACAGCTCGCTTGGCGCCAGTTCGCGCGATAGGCTGCCGCAATCTACCGCAATGAAGCGCTGGTTGCTTCTGGAGCTACCCTCGTGTATCATACGGGCTGCATACTCCTTACCGGTACCGCTCTCGCCCAATATCAATACCGACATTTTGGTAGGCGCTACCCGTTTGATATAGTCGTACATTTGTTTTGATTCAGGGCTTGTTCCCAGCACTATATTGGTTTTTGAAACAGGTACGGATAAGTTAGCGGGCAGTTTCTTTTTAGATAGTGCCTGAATTATTTTTTCTTTAAGGATAGATGGGTTAATTGGTTTTTCAAGATAATCTTCAGCTCCCAACTTAATAGCAGCCACCGCACTTTGTATTTCGGCATAGCTGGTCATTACAATCACGGGTGTAGTCATTTTTTGCTCGCGCATCCAGTGCAGCAGCATAATACCGTCGCCATCGGGTAGGCGCAGGTCGGTAAGAACAAGATTAATAGGCTGATTTTTTTTCAATTCCGTTTGTGCAGCAACAATATTAAAGCAGAGCAAAGCTTCAAAATCATTACGACGAAACCACTTTTGTAACATAGTTCCAAAAGCGGCATCATCCTCAACTATCAGAATAGACTGTTTCATGGGGAGCAAAAAATAATTGTTTTTAAGCACGAGGTGCTAAAGATACGCACAATTTACATGAATTTTGGTTGAGATTGGATTTGTATTTGGTTTTTTTAAGGTTTATAGCGTTATAATCAGAACAAGCACATCCGTATATTTTTTTTAATAAGGTAATATGTCAGAAATTGTGCAATGAATGATAAAACATTTTTTACGGATTATGCCTGTTCTGTTTTTAAGTCGTTCGGTTTTTTATTGTTGCACAACCAGATATTTTGAAACACTCCAGAATTTTTCAGCATTTGTTATATGGATAGTTACCAACTGATCCGCTTCTTTATCCAAAGTATAACTTTCTTTAGGGTGTGTTGACAGAACTTTAGCACGTTTACTTCCGGTCTGTATTGATGTAAGGTCACGTAAATCAGCCTGTTTGAATACCGATTTGTCGAACTCTTTGTCAAGCACCGTACTGGCTTTGAATAGTCCGTTACCCGAAAGAATCTTCTTTTCTTTCAGTTCTTTAGCGCTGGCTACGCAATACCACACCGAATTCAGATTTGCATCCTGAGTTTTAATGGTGTTTTTTTGCTGGCTCGAAACTTCATTCAGTTGGGCAACATTACTGCTCAGTCCGCTCACTTGAGTAGTAAGTTCCTCAATTTGTATATTCTTTTTAGCCAGTTCGCTCTGCAGCGAAGCTATCATGGATGTTTTTTCAGCCTGTTCAGCTTCCATGCGTTTAATAGCGTCCGACAGTTTTGTGTTTTCTTTACCACGTTGTGCCGAAATACGTTGCAGTTGTTCGATACGTTTTTTGTTTTGTTCCAGAATTTCTTTAATCTGGTTGATTTGGGCAACAACCTGTTGCTTTTTTGAAGTTTGTTTGCCTTCAATACCTTTCATATCAACCATCATCTTATCTTCGCTCGCCCGAATAGCCGCAAAACCCTCTTCTACATCGTTCAGGATGTCGAGTGTTTCATTGTAGTTTGACTTGGCCACCTGAGCCTCAGCGTTCAAAGAGTCACGTTCAGCAAGCAGGCTTTTGTATTTTCCTGATTTTTCCACGCACGATACAGCTGTTATTGCCAGTGCAAGGAGTAAGGTCATAAATTTGATTGTTTTCATAAACTTTTAATTTGAATAATTTTCGGATAATATCGTTTTTTATTAATTATAACAATTTACATGCCAGATGATTTAATCATTTGTAAATAAGACATTAAAACATGAAAATGAGTGTAGAAAGTTGTAGAATGCTGTGTACAAAAATGAGTATTCCAATCGTTCAGCACGTTGTGACGAATCTATTATCTTTAGTTGGCCAGAAATGATTAATTTGTCTTTTTTTACAGCTACGAACAAAAATTTTATAAAAAACACGCTGAATATAGCCCATGCAACCCAAAAACAAAACATTTTTTCCATCAATAATTTCTATATTTGCACATAAATAGTTTTTTTGAGCTACTCATAGCTTCTCGCACACTTAAATCGCAAAGATACAATTATAATAATACAATGAGAAAGATACTAATTCATGTTCTTTTATTGTTCATATCTACATATATATATTCTTCAGATGTGAAATTCTACAGTGTGAACAACACCTATGGAATTTCAATGAGGGAAACCGGATCTATATGCCGCGATGAGAATGGATTCATCTGGACATCATCCAAAACGGGGATACTCAGATTATCCGAAGGCGATTACCGTATTTACCAACTCCCCTATATTACCCCCAATGCCATATCTGTAAAATTGGTATATAAAAAGTCTTTTTTGTACGCATATACCAACAACGGGCAACTTTTCCTTTATGATGCTGTATTTGATAAGTTTAATTTGATTTCGGATTTGCGAAAATCTTTTAAGAATGACTTTCTGGTTGTTATCGAAATACGCGTACAGGATGATGGAGCTTTGTGGATTGCAACTTCGTCGGGTTTATATTGTTATAAAAACAAATCATTCTATTTTGTTAAGACTGATGGGCGTGAAGTGAGAAATATTGTTTTTTACGATAAAAATCATTTGTTTTTTTCGACTCAAAATGGAATAAGCAGACTAAATACAACAACATTTAAAGCCGAATTGGTGATTAAAAACAACAAGGCTAATACCCTGAATACATCCAGATTATTCCTGAATAAAAGGAATGAGCTGCTTTGGATTGGAACTGTTTCGGAAGGGCTTTTTTATTATGATTTAAAGAAAAAAGTGTTAAGCGGAATTACAGTCAAGAACTTTCCTCGTCAGCCCATACTGGCCATGGATCAAAACAATGATTCTACTTTGCTTGTAGGTATTGATGGGCAAGGAGTTTGGGAGCTGTCGGGGAACGGAAAAACAGTTTTGAATATATACAAAGAAAATGTTGATAACCCTACGTCGCTTTTTGGCGATGGCGTTTACGATATTTTTTGCGATAACAATAAGCGTGTATGGGTTTCTACCTACAGCGGAGGATTGTCTTTTTTTGAAGAAGATTCGCCAATAGTAAGCCAGATTACACACCGTGTAAATATATCTAATTCGCTATCAAATAATTGCATCAATAAGATATTAGAAGATAAAAGAGGAAACATTTGGTTTGCTACCAATAACGGGATAAGCCGGTGGAATCCCCTGTTGAACCAATGGGTTTCGTTTTATAAAAATAGTCAGGCGCAGGCACAGGTGTTTTTGGCTTTAGCCGAAGATAAAGATGGAAATATCTGGGCCGGAACATATTCTTCGGGAGTTTACGTTTTGGATGGGGCTTCGGGGCGCGAAAAAATGCATTTTTCGCATGGTTGGCAGAACTATTCGTTTTCAAACAAATTTATATTTGATATATTTAATGATAGTCAGGGTGATATCTGGATTGGAGGAATCCAGAGCGATTTGATATGTTATAAAACTGAGAATAAAAGCTTTAGAAAGTATTTTTCGCAGCCGGTTAAATCCATCACAGAACTTTCGCCGGGTAAAATTCTTTTGGGATGTACGTACGGTCTGCTTCTTTTGGATAAAGAAAAAGGAAATATCGACTACCTGTTGCAGGGGCACATTATGCAGGATATATTGGTGGTAGGAAACGATATTTGGATTGCTACCTGTGGCGATGGTTTGATTAAATATGATTTTAAAAACCGATCTTCAAGAAAAATCACCACGGAGTCGGGCTTACCTTCAAATTATGTGAACAGTGTAATTTCGGTTGATGGCTATCTTTGGCTTGGCACCGAGAGTGGATTATGCCGGTTCAACCCGGCTGATGAAAAAACGTTGACTTTCTCATCAAAATATTCCCTTTCAAATCTGGCTTTCAATGTTGATGCAAAATATCATCTCAGGAATGGCGACTTAATGTTCGGGACGAACAGTGGAGCCGTTGTATTTAATCCGGATAAGCTTTATCAATCCAGGTTTAAAGGACGTATTTTTTTGCAGGATATAAAAATTTCAGGACGAACGATAAGAGAAAATCCTGAAATGATGCAGGATACGCCGCTTAACCAACAAAATAAGGTGTCATTAAAGCACGACCAAAATACGCTTGAGTTAGAATTGCTTCCCATAGGGGTGTCATCCGGCGGCTTCAAATTTTCGTGGAAAATGGAGGGCTTGGACAACGACTGGAGTCAGCCCTCGAACCGGAAAATTATAACGTATACCAACTTGCCCAGCGGACACTTTGTGCTGAAAATCAAGATGTACGATAGTTCGCAAACTACGGTTGTTGATGAACGGCAGTTTTTTATTCGGATTGTACCTCCTTTTTGGGAAACATGGTGGTTTAGATTGTTGATATTTATAATTCTGGCTACGATTGTTTATTTCCTATTGAAAATATACACAGATCGTTTAAAACAGCGCCATGACGAAGACAAGATACGCTTTTTTACTACCATAGCTCACGATATCCGTACATCGTTAACTCTGGTAAGTGCGCCAATCGAAGAGCTAAATAAGGAGAAGAACATATCCAACCAGGGGCGTTATTATCTGAACTTGGCTACCGAGCAGTCGGGGCGCTTGTCTTTTGTAGCTACTCAGCTTTTGGATTTTCAGAAAGTAGATGTTGGCAAGGGACAGGTGTTTCTGGTAATGGTTGATATTGTAAATCTGGTCTCGCGGCGAAGATCCATGTTTGAAGCAGCCGCTAAGAAAAAAAATATCGAGTTAGAATTGTACTGTGATGTAGACAGCTTTACCACTGCTGTAGATGAATTGAAAATAGAGAAAGTAGTTGATAATCTGATATCAAATGCTATTAAATACTCACATGCAAATAGTAAAATTGATATTACGCTCCTTTGCGACAAGGAGGCCTGGAGTTTGGAAGTAAAAGATTATGGTTTGGGTATATCCGAAAATGCTCAGCGAAAATTATTCAGAGAATTTTATCGTGGCGACAATGTGGTAAATTCTAAAATGGTTGGATCCGGTATCGGTCTGCTATTGGTAAAGAACTATGTATCGATGCACAATGGCGATGTAACCTTATCAAGCAGAGAAAACGAAGGCGCTACATTTAAAATTACAATTCCTTACAAAGAAGTGGCTGAGGTGTCGGTAAACGACTACGAAGAAAAAACCGGGTCGTTTATCGATATGGATGTTGATTTTGAACATTTATTATCGGCAGAGAATGAAAACCCGGCAGAGAAAAAGATTCATGTGCTCATAGTAGAGGACAACAACGACTTACAAAGCTTTCTTAAGCATACTTTTGAGGTGAATTATAAAGTGTCAACGGCCAACGATGGTAAGCAAGCTTGGGAAATTATACAGAAAAAAATGCCTGACTTTGTTGTGTCGGATGTAATGATGCCCAACATGGATGGCTTTGAGTTATGTAAATTAATTAAGTCGACCTTTGATACCGCGCACATTCCTGTGATTTTGCTTACGGCTTTGTCCGAAAGAACCAAACAACTTGAAGGCCTAAAGCTTGGTGCCGATGATTATGTAACCAAGCCTTTCGATATGTCGATATTGATGCAGCGCATCAGGTCGATTATTATCAACAGAGATATTGTAAAAGAAAAAGCTCTGAAAATTATCAAGCACATTGATGTTGAAGCACCGATACTGAATAATCAGCTGAATGATCAGTTTGTAAAAAAAGCATTGGAAGTGGTTAGAGAAAACATCTCCAACAGCGAATTTGGTAAAGAAGAATTTGCATCTGCCATGAATGCCAGTACCTCGTTACTCTACAAAAAAATTAAATCGTTAACAGGACAATCGCCGGTAGATTTTATAAAAATCATCCGCTTGGATTATTCTTTAGAGTTATTGCAAACCCGTCAGCATTCAGTTACTGAAGTGAGCGAACTTTGCGGTTTTTCGAGCGTAGGGTACTTCAGTACAGTATTTAAAAAGCATTTCGGAAAATCTCCAACAGACATTTAATTCAGATTAAATGCCTGTTGGTTTTTTTGATTCCTGCTTAAATCATGTTGCAAACTGTGTATTTGATTAGCCCGATTACCTAAAATCAAATATAAAATGTCTGAAATTATAATATGCGTTTTGTGAAATTATTTAATTTTGCATCAGTTAATCTTAATAATAATATGATGCAGCATTTAACGCCAATTAGTAACAGAACCTTATTTTTTTCTCATTCAATATCTCGTAGTAATATTTCTATTGATAAAATACTACAAGCCCCAAAAACGATTTACCGCGTTTCTTTATTTATATTTATTTTATTGCTTACCATGCCCGTGTCGAAGCTTCTGGCGCAGGATAAACTCTACTCAAATTCTTTTTCTCTGAGTCAGGTAAAATTACTTGATGGTCCATTCAAACATGCGTGCGACCTGAATGTACATGTACTACTTGAATATGATGCCGACAGATTTCTGTCGCCATTTTTGCGCGAGGCAGGTTTGCCCGTAAAAAAACCATCTTATGGCAACTGGGAGAAAGATGGGCTCGACGGGCATGTGGGAGGACATTATCTTACAGCACTGGCCATACATTACGCTGCCACCGGAAACGCTGAATGCAAAACCCGGCTTGACTATATGGTAGCGGAGCTGAAACGCTGCCAACTTAAGAACGGCGATGGGTATATTGGTGGAATTCCTAATGGAAAACATTTATGGGACGAAATAAAAAAAGGAAATACAGCCATTATCTGGAAGTATTGGGTGCCATGGTACAATATGCATAAAACTTATGCCGGATTGCGCGATGCCTGGGTATATGCAGGTAACCAGGATGCTCTAAAGATGTTTCTGGATTTGTGCGATTGGGGACTCACAATTATCGATACGCTTGATGATGAAAAAATGGAGGCAATGCTTGGCAATGAATTTGGCGGAATGAACGAAGTATATGCCGATGCTTATCAGATTACCCGGGACTTGAAGTATCTGAATGCAGCTAAGAAATTTTCGCACAAACAGATTTACGAAAGTATGGCTCATCATATTGATAATCTGGATAATAAGCATGCCAATACTCAGGTGCCGAAAGCTGTTGGATATCAGCGTGTGGCTGAACTTAGCAAAGATAAAGACTACACCGCGGCTGCAGAGTTCTTTTGGAAAACTGTGGTTGAAAACCGTACCTTATCGTTGGGAGGCAATAGCCGGCGGGAGCATTTCCCGGAAGCAGCCGACTGCAAAAGCTATATGGACGAGCGCGAAGGGCCTGAATCCTGCAATACCAATAATATGCTTAAGCTCACCGAAGGACTTTTCCGCATGAATCATGATGCCAGATATGCCGATTTTTATGAGCGGGCTATGTACAACCACATTTTGTCTACCCAGCATCCCGTACACGGAGGGTATGTTTACTTCACTCCGGCACGGCCATCGCATTACAGGGTTTATTCTGCTCCCAATAGTGCTATGTGGTGTTGTGTAGGCACAGGTATGGAAAATCATGGAAAGTATGGCGAATTTATTTACACTCATAACAACGACTCTCTGTACGTGAATCTTTTTGTGGCTTCAGAGTTGAACTGGACAGAAAAAAACATCGTAGTTGAGCAAAATACCTCATTTCCTTACGAAGAAGGCAGTCGCCTGACCATTAAAGTGAAAGACCCGGTACGACTGAAAATTCTGGTACGTCATCCGTGGTGGGTATCAGCAGATGAAATGAAAGTAAGCTGTTCCGGTGTTGATTACGCTCAGGGCTCTCAGCCGTCATCTTATATCGTTATCGACAGAGTTTGGAAAAATGGCGATGTGGTTGAGATAAAAACCCCGATGAAAGTAACCATTGAGGAAATGCCTAATACGCCTGATGCTATTTCAATACTTCGCGGTCCTATATTGCTTGGAGCAAAAACAAGTACCGATAATATGCCCGGCCTTATAGCCGATGATGGTAGATGGTCGCATATAGCTTCCGGTTCGCTGGTTTCGGTGTTTGATGCACCTTATATTATTGGTGAACGAACCGAAATTTTGTCGAAACTCAATCAGATGAAACCCGTTGAAGGAAAGCTATTTACATATACTGTACCCGAACTTTTTGTTCAGAGCCAATATAAAAATCTGGTACTTGAACCATTTTATCAGATTCACGACAGCCGATATATGATGTACTGGTTGTCGATGACCCAAAGCAAGTTTGAGCAGTTTGTACAGGACAAAAAAGATTTGGAACGAGCTAAAATGTTGCTTGATAAACGTACTGTAGACGCAGTAAAAACAGGAGAGCAACAACCGGAAGTTGACCATCAAATGACGGTGCAAAACTCAAACAGGGGCGTTTATCAGGGCGAAGCATGGCGCGATGCACGTAATGGAGGATTTTTTCAGTATAATATGAGTACCAAAGGTTACAAAGATTTGTTGCTCATGGTCAGATATAGGGGAAATGAGTCCGGTTCGCGAAAATTTAAGATACTGATTGATAATACAGTAGTTGCCACAGAAGATATTGCAGGTAAATGGACGAAAGATAGTTTTGTTAATGTTGAATATAAAATTCCGGCAAAACTTTTAAAACGAAAAAAGACGGTAACCGTCAGGTTCGAGAGTGTTGCAGGTGGTACGGCTGGGGCAATATTCAATGTGCGTTTGCTCAGACCATCGGACAAGGTAACAATTCCGGAATAGCCTCTTATAAGTTTGAACAATAGATATAGATTAAGTTTTCAGATAAAAAGTTGTATAGATTAGTTTTTTTGAGGTAAGTAATGAAGTGTAGAACTCGACTTTATGAAATAATAAAGCACTGTGTTGTTTGTGCGTAGTAAATTTTACATAAAAACAGAGTTCTGATTTTTCTCATAAAAAGACTGCCCTGTGAAGGGCGGTCTTTAAATTTTTTTCATTCGTAAGAGTGTTATCGTAAGTAGCCTTCAATAATAATCAAACGTTTTAATAATGAACAAACACATTTTATTTTATTTTTTACTACTTCTGGGTGTAGGTACAATAGAGGCTCAGCAGCTTAAGCTATGGTACAACAAGCCAGCAAAAGCCTGGGAAGAAGCCTTGCCAATGGGAAATTCAAGGCTTGGCGCTATGGTGTATGGTGTGCCAGAGCGGGAAGAAATTCAGTTGAACGAAGAAACTATCTGGGCTGGCGGACCTAACCGAAACGATAATCCTGCTGCGCTTCAGGTATTGCCTCAGGTAAGGCAACTTATTTTTGATGGTAAAAACAAAGATGCAGAAAACCTCATCAACAAAAACTTCGTTACGCGCATCCACGGAATGCCGTATCAGACTGCTGGTAGTCTTATCCTTAACTTCCCGGGACATAGTCAATTCAATAATTATTACAGAGAATTAGACATTCAAAAAGCTGTATCCAAAACAATTTATACAACTAATGGAGTTCAATATGTACGCGAAACTTTTGTGTCGTTTTCCGACGATGTGGTTGTAATGCGTATTACAGCGAGTAAAAAAGGAGCTTTATCTTTTGATGCGCAATATAATTCGCCGGCAACGCATACTGTGTCGGCCAAAGGAAATGTTTTGGTACTCGATGGGAGAGGCTCCTCTCACGAAACGGTAGAAGGTGTAATTCGTTATCAAACTCAAACTTACATCAAAAATAAAGATGGAAAAGTTACTGTAAGTGACGATAAAATATCGGTAGATAAGGCCACGGAAGTAATTATTTACGTATCTGTTGCGACTAATTTTATCGACTACAAAACTGTAGGTGCCAATCAGGGCGAAAAAGCAACCGCGAAGCTTAGCGCTGCGTCGAAAAAAGACTATAAGAAAGCGTTGCTGGCTCATACAAAAATTTATGCAAATCAATTTGACAGATTGAAGCTCGACTTAGGTGACTTGCAGCAAACAGCATTGCCTACGAATGAAAGAATACAGAACTTTACAAAAAATCATGATCCGGCTATGGTAACATTGCTGTTTCAGTTTGGTCGTTATCTGCTTATTTCGTCATCGCAGCCGGGCGGACAGCCCGCCAACCTGCAAGGTATCTGGACTAATCAGCTTGTGCCACCCTGGGATAGCAAGTACACCATCAATATCAATACAGAGATGAACTACTGGCCGGCTGAGGTAACTAACCTGTCCGAAACGCATCAACCCTTGTTTAGCATGATTAAAGATTTGAGCCAAACAGGGCAGGAAACTGCCCGGGTAATGTACGGAGCTAAAGGTTGGATGGCGCACCATAATACTGATATATGGCGAATTTCTGGAGTAGTAGATGGCGCTTACTGGGGCATGTGGCCTAATGGCGGTGCATGGCTTTGCCGTCATCTATGGGAGCATTATTTGTATACAGGCGATAAAAAGTTTCTGGCCGGGGTGTATCCTGTAATGAAAGGATCGGCCGATTTTTTCCTGAGTTTTCTGGTTCCTCATCCGCAATATGGCTGGATGGTAACATGTCCATCTGTATCGCCCGAACATGGACCGTTTGGCACTTCGGTAACTGCCGGATGCACTATGGATAATCAGATAGCCTATGATATACTGATGAACACTATGGCGGCCAACGAAATACTGAATGAAGATAAAACATATCGTGAGGAGTTACGTGCTATGGCTGCTAAACTACCACCTATGCAGGTAGGCCAGTATACGCAGTTACAGGAATGGTTGCCCGATTTGGATGATCCCAAGAACGACCATCGGCATATATCACACCTATATGGCTTGTATCCCGGCAATCAAATTTCGCCCTACACGCATCCTGAACTTTTTGAAGCAGCTCGCAATTCTTTAATTTTCAGAGGCGATATGGCTACCGGTTGGTCTATCGGCTGGAAAGTGAACTTCTGGGCACGTTTGCTCGATGGCAATCATGCTTATAAAATAATTAGCAACATGCTCACTTTGGTGGATGGTCGTTATTCCAACGGTCGTACTTACCCCAATATGTTCACTTCGCATCCGCCATTCCAAATTGATGGTAACTTCGGACTTACGGCAGGAGTAGCCGAAATGCTTGTTCAGAGTCATGATGGAGCTTTGCATTTATTGCCAGCTTTACCCGATGCATGGCAGCGTGGTTCGGTATCGGGTTTAATGGCTCGTGGCGGATTCGAGGTATCGATGAAATGGGCTGCAGGCTCCTTGAGCGAAACCACGATTCTGTCAAAAATAGGTGGAAACCTCAGAATACGTTCTTACGTACCGCTGGCAGGGAGCAATTTGAAAAAGGCCGAAGGTAAAAATCCGAACTTACTTTTGGAGCCTGTACAAATTGTAAAACCACTTATTTCTGAAAAAGCA
>JAFNAV010000005.1 GCA_017860345.1 Bacteroidota bacterium
GTTGCAGAATAAAACCTTCGGTACGGTTATGATAAACGAATTTCTGCAATATATACAGTATGAGAAGAATTATTCATCTCATACTGTTTTGTCGTATCACAATGACATGAAGCAGTTCTGCGCCTTTCTACAAACCGACGAAAACTCCTTTCAGCCCAACAGCGTTGAAGCTCAGCAGATACAACAGTGGGCTATGACATTAATATCCGAAGGAAAATCAGCTCGTTCCGTATCCCGAAAAATTTCCACACTCAAGTCGTACTGGCATTTTTTACGCCAACGCGGATACTGCACAAAAAATCCTACATCAAAAATCATTCTTCCCAAAACAAACAAGCCCCTTCCAGCGTTTTTCAAACAGAAGGAGATGGAAAATGCGTTGGATGAATCTTTTTTGGCCAGCGACTTTGAAGCACAGCGCGACCATTTGATTTTGGAAATATTCTATCTGACAGGCATACGGCTTTCGGAGCTTATCGGAATAAAAGATGCCGACTTTGACCTTAACGAAGGAACATTGCGTGTAACCGGAAAAAGGAACAAGCAGCGCATCATCCCCGTAAGCCCCGATTTATGCAGGAAAGTTGAACTGTACATCCGTTTGCGCAACGAAGAAGTTGATTTCAGAGAAGACTATCTGCTACTACGGCTCAACGGACAAAAACTATATCCTAAAAAGGTATATAATATGGTACACCAAACCATGTCGCAAATATCTACCATCAACAAACGCAGCCCGCATGTACTGCGACACAGCTTTGCCACCAGCCTTCTCAACGAAGGCGCCGACATCAACGCCGTGAAAGAGCTCCTCGGACACAGCAGCTTGGCAGCCACGCAGGTTTACACGCACACCAGTTTTGACGAGTTATACAATATATATAAACAAGCCCATCCAAGAGGGGAATAAAAAAGGAGGTAATTATGAAACTAAGAATCCAGTCAATCAATTTTGATGCAACAGCAGCACTCGAAACATACATTTCAAAAAAAACGTCGAAACTGGAGAAATTTTTTGATGAAATAACGCATATTGAAGTATATCTTAAAGTAATTAAACCCGAAACAGCCGAAAACAAAGAAGCCGAAATAAAAATATCTATCCCCAATGTGGATTTTTTCGCATCCAAAACCTGCAACAGCTTTGAGGAAGCAATTGATTTATCGATAGATGCATTAGACAAACAAATACGTAAATACAAAGAGAAGGTGAGCAACAAATAAAATATTGCACTATTTATTTTGTATTCCGAAATTATTTCGTACATTTGCAAGCCGTTTGAATAGCACTCTATTTAAACGGCTTTTTAGACTGTAAGTATATTATAAAACAGCAGTTTGCCTCTTTAGCTCAGTTGGCCAGAGCACGTGATTTGTAATCTCGGGGTCGTTGGTTCGAATCCGACAAGAGGCTCAACCTAATTAATAATTGATAATTAAAAATTAAAAACGGCGGTTTTTAAATTGATAGTCGTGTTCACAGCTATACAAAATATTAATTATTCATTATTAATTATTCATTCAAAATTGGGCAGTTACCAAAGTGGCCAACTGGGGCTGACTGTAACTCAGCTGTCTTTCGACTTCGGAGGTTCGAATCCTTCACTGCCCACTATAAAATATGCCAATGAATTAATATGCCAATGTGCCAATATTAATTCTGCCTATTTCAAAAATTGGCACATTGGCACATTGTAAAATTGGCACATTAAATTTGCGGAAGTAGCTCAGTCGATAGAGCATTAGCCTTCCAAGCTGAGGGTCGCGGGTTTGAGCCCCGTCTTCCGCTCAAAAGAAAAAGAAGTGTTTTTACAAAAAAAACATGTGTTTTTCAAAGAGCGCATCTTTTTCACATTGCTGTTGTAGCTCAGGGGTAGAGCACTTCCTTGGTAAGGAAGAGGTCGCGGGTTCAAGTCCCATCAACAGCTCAACTTTGTAAGCTTTTATAAAACATATAATTAATTATTAAAATAATCTTTGAGTTATGGCAAAAGAAAAATTTGACAGGTCGAAGCCGCACGTAAACGTAGGTACTATCGGTCACGTTGACCACGGTAAAACCACTTTGACCGCTGCAATTACAACCGTACTTGCAAAAAAAGGACTTTCTGAATTGCGTTCATTCGATTCAATCGATAATGCACCTGAAGAAAAAGAACGTGGTATCACCATCAACACAGCACACGTTGAATACCAAACTGCTGCACGTCACTATGCACACGTTGACTGTCCGGGTCACGCTGACTACGTTAAGAACATGGTTACCGGTGCTGCTCAGATGGACGGTGCTATCATTGTAGTAGCTGCTACTGATGGTCCTATGCCTCAAACACGCGAACACATTCTTTTGGCACGTCAGGTAAACGTTCCACGTATTGTTGTTTTCATGAACAAATGTGACATGGTAGACGACGAAGAAATGTTGGAATTGGTAGAAATGGAAATGCGTGAATTGCTTTCATTCTACGAATTTGATGGCGACAATACTCCTATCATCCGTGGTTCAGCTCTTGGAGCATTGAATGGCGTTGCACAATGGGAAGATAAAGTAATGGAATTGATGGATGCCGTTGACACCTGGATTGAATTGCCAGAACGTGCTATCGACAAACCATTCCTTATGCCTGTTGAAGACGTATTCTCAATCACAGGACGTGGTACAGTAGCCACAGGCCGTATCGAAACAGGTATCATCAAAACAGGTGAAGAAGTTCAGATTATCGGTTTAGGTCAGGGAGCTAAAAAATCAGTTGTAACCGGTGTGGAAATGTTCCGCAAAATTCTTGACGAAGGTCAGGCTGGTGACAACGTAGGTTTGTTGCTTCGTGGTATCGACAAAGAAGAAATCAAACGTGGTATGGTTATCACCCACCCGGGTAAAGTAACTCCTCACACTACTTTCAAAGCAGCGGTTTATATCCTGAAGAAAGAAGAAGGTGGACGTCACACTCCATTCCACAACCGTTACCGTCCTCAGTTCTACATCCGTACATTGGACGTAACTGGTGAAATCACTTTACCAGAAGGAACTGAAATGGTTATGCCAGGTGACAACTTGGAAATCACTGTAACATTGATCTATCCGGTAGCTTGTAGCGTAGGTTTACGTTTTGCTATCCGCGAAGGTGGACGTACAGTAGGTTCAGGTCAGATTACTGAATTGTTAGACTAAGACCCCGATCCCCTAAAGGGGACAAAAATACAAAAAAGCCCTCAACTCCCCTTTAGGGGTTGGGGGTGATACACGGGCGTAGCTCAGTTGGTAGAGCACTGGTCTCCAAAACCAGGTGTCGGGAGTTCGAGCCTCTCTGCCCGTGCAAATTCATTATATAAATATGAAGATAATTAACTATTTCAAAGAGGCATATTCAGAACTGGTTCATAAAGTATCGTGGCCTACACGCTCCGAACTTACCAGCAGTGCAGTTGTAGTACTGATAGCTTCCATCATACTTGCTTTGTTGGTATGGGCAATGGATTCAGGTTTTGAAGTAATCATGAAGAATATTTACAAACTTCTGTCGTAATTTTTTTAGGAGGAAATAAAGTGTCCGAGTCAACAACATTAAAATGGTATGTATTACGTGCTATCAGTGGAAAAGAGAACAAGGTAAAAGAGTATATTGATGCAGAAATCAAGAACTCTGATCTTGGTCACTATGTTGCACAGGTACTTATCCCTACTGAAAAGGTATACCAGATACGTAACGGCAAAAAAATTACGAAAGAACGTAGTTGTATGCCGGGATATGTTCTGATTGAGGCTAATCTGATAGGTGAAGTTCCTCACCGCTTACGAAACACCCCTAACGTTATCGGGTTTCTTGAAGAAAAAAACCACGATCCTATTCCAGTTCGCCAATCAGAGGTGAATAAGATTTTGGGTACGGTGGATGATATGCAGGAAACCGGAGAAGAAATTCTTACCCCGTATTATGTGGGCGAAAACGTAAAAGTGATTTTCGGTCCGTTCAGCGGATTTAGCGGACTTATTGAGGAAGTCAATACAGAAAAGAAAAAGCTGAAGGTTATGGTTATGATATTCGGTCGGAAAACTCCGCTCGAATTATCTTTCACTCAGGTAGAAAAGGAATAAAATCCGGTTAAGTTACAAACCAGTTTTATCCTGAAATCAATCAAAATTAAACAATTATGGCTAAAGAGATTGCTGGACTTATTAAATTACAGATTAAAGGAGGTGCGGCAAACCCATCTCCCCCGGTAGGACCTGCATTAGGTTCTAAAGGGATCAATATTATGGAGTTTTGCAAACAATTCAATGCCAGAACCCAGGACAAACCAGGCAAAGTATTGCCTGTTGTCATCACCTATTATTCAGACAAATCATTCGACTTTGTTGTTAAAACGCCACCGGTAGCTATTCAGCTTTTGGAAGTATCCAAACTGAAGAGTGGTTCAGCCGAACCAAACCGTAAAAAAGTTGCTGAAATTACCTGGGAACAGGTAAAAGCAATTGCCGAAGACAAGATGGTGGATTTGAATTGTTTCGAGTTAGAAGGCGCCATGAAAATGGTAGCCGGTACAGCAAGAAGTATGGGTATCACCGTAAAAGGTGCTTTTCCTGGTATTAACTAATAAACACTTCAATTAGAATGAGTAAACTGACAAAAAATCAAAGGTTAGCTTTAGAAAAAATTGAAGCAGGAAAAACCTACTCTTTGAAGGAAGCAGCTGTATTAGTAAAAGAAATCACTAATACCAAATTTGACGCTTCTGTAGATATTGATGTACGCTTAGGTGTAGACCCACGTAAAGCCAACCAGATGGTTCGCGGTGTAGTATCGCTTCCACATGGTACCGGTAAACAAATCAGGGTTCTTGCATTATGTACTCCTGACCAGGAAGCTGCGGCTAAAGAAGCAGGAGCTGACTATGTTGGTCTCGATGAATATATCGAAAAAATTAAAGGCGGCTGGACTGACGTTGACGTTATCATCACGCAGCCTGCTATCATGGGTAAATTAGGTGCTCTGGGTCGTGTACTCGGTCCTCGTGGATTGATGCCCAACCCCAAGAGCGGTACAGTTACCAACGAAGTAGGTAAAGCTGTGAAAGAAGTGAAACAAGGAAAAATCGACTTTAAAGTTGATAAATATGGTATTGTACATACATCGGTAGGTAAAGTTTCATTTACTCCCGACCAAATTACAGGCAATGCCAAAGAATTTGTTTCTACTTTGATGAAACTGAAACCAACGTCGGCAAAAGGTACTTATGTAAAGAGCATTTATCTTTCAAGCACAATGAGTGCGGGTATTAAAATCGACCCAAAATCAATTGAAGAATAAAATTAAAAGTTTATGAAAAAGGAAGATAAAAGCGATATAATTAAACAATTAGAGAGTACTATCAATGAGTATGCTCACTTCTATCTGGCTGACATTGGTGGCCTCAACGCCACTGAAACAAGCGAGCTTCGTCGTGTATGCTACAAAGAAGATATAAAACTCGTAGTTGTTAAGAACACACTGCTTAAAAAAGCACTTGAGAATACTTCGGTGGATTTTGGCGAAATTTTTGGTTCGTTGAAAGGAGAAACTTCATTGCTACTTTCTAACACAGGTAACGCTCCTGCAAAGCTGATTAAACAATTCAGCAGTGGCAGTAAGAGCAAAAAACCGGTACTGAAAGCAGCATACGTAGAAGAAAGCTTCTATATTGGCGAAAACCAACTTGATGCCCTGATTCACGTTAAGAGCAAAAACGAACTTATCGCAGATGTTATTGCCTTGCTGCAATCGCCTGCTAAGAGCGTTGTGTCCGCACTCCAATCAGGAGGTAGTACTATCCACGGCGTGTTAACTACATTGTCCGAAAGATAATTTTTCTCAACAAAAAAATAAAAATAAAAACATAAAAAATAAGTAAAATGGCAGATTTGAAAGCTTTTGCAGAACAATTGGTTAACCTCACAGTTAAAGAAGTAAATGAGTTAGCCCAAATTTTGAAAGATGAATATGGTATCGAACCAGCCGCCGCAGCTGTAGCTGTTGCCGCAGGTCCTGCTGCCGCTGCTGCTCCTGCAGCAGAAGAAAAAACATCTTTCGATGTAATTTTGAAAAGCGCCGGTGCTAATAAATTAGCTATCGTAAAATTAGTAAAAGAACTGACTGGTCTTGGTTTGAAAGAAGCTAAAGACTTAGTTGACGCTGCTCCTTCAGCGCTTAAAGAAGGTGCATCAAAAGACGAAGCTGAAGCCTTGAAGAAAGCATTAACTGAAGGCGGAGCTGAAGTTGAACTTAAATAATAACGCCTGATTATCAGGTCTTTGGTTTAGATTCCCTCTTACAGAGGGATTCTAAACCTTTTCTTGTCTATAAATATAATTGAGTTCTCCGCATTCAAAAATAACCTCTTTGAAAATGTCTTCAAACACCAATAACCAAAGAATCAATTTTGCTTCAATCAAAAATCAGCTGGAATACCCTGACTTTCTTGAAGTACAATTAAAATCTTTCCAGGACTTTTTTCAGATGGATACCGCTCCTGAAAAAAGAAAAACAGAAGGTTTGTATAAGGTTTTTGCCGAAAACTTTCCGATAGCCGACACACGTAATAACTTTATTCTTGAATTTCTTGATTATTACGTTGACCCTCCCCGTTATTCTATCGAAGAGTGTATCGACCGTGGTCTGACTTATAGCGTTCCACTGAAAGCCAAGTTGAAACTTTATTGTACCGATCCGGATCATGAGGATTTTGATACGGTAATACAGGATGTATATCTGGGACCTATCCCTTATATGACACCTAAAGGTACTTTTGTAATCAACGGAGCTGAGCGCGTAATTGTATCGCAGCTTCACAGGTCGCCGGGCGTATTCTTCGGTCAGAGCACCCACGCCAACGGAACCAAACTATACTCGGCACGTATTATTCCTTTCAGAGGTTCATGGATCGAATTTGCCACCGACATCAACAATGTGATGTACGCATATATCGACCGTAAAAAGAAATTACCGGTAACCACATTGCTTCGCGCCATCGGGTTCGAGAGCGATAAGGACATCCTTGAAATATTCAATCTGGCTGAAGAAGTAAAAGTGAGCAAAACAGCCCTGAAAAAAGCTGTAGGCCAAAAACTGGCTGCACGCGTACTGAAAACATGGATTGAAGACTTTGTAGATGAAGATACCGGTGAGGTGGTAAGTATCGAACGTAATGAAATCATTATAGATCGCGAAACCATTCTCGAAAACCAACATATCGACGAAATCATCGAATCGGGTGCGCAGACCATTCTGCTTCACCGTGCCGATGCTAATCTGAACGATTACGCTATCATTTACAACACGCTTCAGAAAGACCCGAGTAACTCGGAAAAAGAAGCTGTGCTATACATATACCGCCAGTTACGTAACGCTGTGCCTGCCGACGACTCGACTGCACGCGAGGTGATTAACAACTTGTTCTTCTCCGAAAAACGTTATGACCTGGGCGATGTAGGTCGTTTCCGTATCAACAGAAAATTGAATCTGAACACCGATCCTGACATCAAAGTTTTAACCAAAGAAGATATTATTGAGATTATCAAATATCTGATTGAGTTAATTAACTCTAAGGCTGATGTGGATGATATTGACCACTTAAGTAACCGTCGTGTACGTACGGTGGGCGAACAGCTATTCAACCAGTTTGGTGTAGGTTTGTCGCGTATGGCACGTACAATTCGCGAACGTATGAACGTACGCGATAATGAGGTATTTACACCTATTGACCTGATTAATGCCAAAAGCATTTCGTCAGTAATCAATTCGTTCTTCGGAACAAATGCCCTATCTCAGTTTATGGATCAACAGAATCCGCTGGCTGAGATTACTCACAAACGCCGTATGTCAGCCCTCGGGCCGGGTGGTTTATCGCGTGAGCGTGCAGGTTTCGAGGTTCGTGACGTACACTACACGCACTACGGACGTCTTTGTCCTATCGAAACTCCTGAAGGTCCAAACATCGGTTTGATTTCTTCGCTATGTATCTACGCCAAAATCAACGAACTCGGATTTATCGAAACTCCGTATCGCAAAGTTGAAAACGGCAAAGTAGATCTTTCTGAAGACGGTATCCAGTATTTCACGGCCGAAGAAGAAGAAGACCTGGTAGTGGCTCAGGGTAATGCCCCACTTCAGGAAGATGGAACCTTTATACGTACGAAAGTAAAATCTCGTCTGCAGGCTGACTTTCCTGTGGTTCCGCCACAAGAAGTTAATCTGATGGACGTAGCTCCTTCGCAAATTGCTTCGATTGCAGCAGCGCTTATTCCGTTCCTCGAACACGATGATGCTAACCGCGCATTGATGGGATCGAACATGATGCGTCAGGCAGTTCCGTTATTGCGTTGCGAATCGCCTATCGTAGGTACAGGAATCGAAGGTCAGCTTATCCGCGACTCGCGTACACAGATTACCGCCGAAGGTACTGGTGTGGTTGAGTATGTAGATGCCGATTGTATTAAAATACGTTATGACCGCAGCGAGGATGAAGAATTTGTAAGCTTTGACCCGGCTGTAAAAGAATATAAATTACCAAAATTCCAGAAAACCAACCAAAATACCACTATCGACCTCCGTCCTTTAGTAAGAAAAGGTCAGATGGTAGAGAAAGGTATGATCCTTACCGAAGGATACTCTACTCAGTTGGGTGAACTGGCAATTGGTAAAAACCTGAAAGTGGCTTTCATGCCCTGGAAGGGTTACAATTTTGAGGATGCTATCGTAATTAACGAACGCGTTGTACGTGAGGATATCTTTACATCTATCCACGTAGTGGAACAGCTACTTGATGTACGCGAAACCAAACGTGGTGTTGAAGAATTTACTTCGGACATACCTAACGTTAGCGAAGATGCAACCAAAGATTTGGATGAAAACGGTATTATCCGTATCGGTGCCCGCATCGAGCCGGGCGATATCATTATCGGTAAAATTACGCCTAAAGGAGAATCAGATCCATCGCCCGAAGAAAAACTGTTGAGAGCCATTTTTGGTGACAAAGCCGGTGATGTGAAAGATGCTTCGTTAAAAGCTACTCCGTCGTTATCGGGTGTGGTTATAGGTAAACGTCTGTTCTCAAAAGCTCAGAAAAACCGCAAATCAAAATTAGCCGACAAGGCTGTTTTGCCACGTTTAGACGAGGAATTTGAAACGCAGGCTGCCGTGTTGCGCGAAACGCTGATAGATAAACTGATGGTACTTGTTGGAGATAAAACTTCGGCAGGAGTAAAAGACTTTTTAGGAACTGATATTATATCGCGTAACAGCAAATTCACTCCTGAACGTCTTCGGGAAATTGACTACAGTACAGTTCAGTTGAGCAAATGGACAACCGATGCTCACAAAAATGAATTGATCAGAGAGTTGATTATGAACTATCTGAGAAAGTACAAAGAACTGGATGCTCAGATAAAACGTCAGAAATTCAACATCACCATAGGCGACGAGCTACCTAATGGTATTGTGCAAATGGCTAAAGTATATATTGCCAAAAAACGCAAAATACGTGTAGGTGATAAAATGGCCGGACGTCACGGTAACAAAGGTATTGTTTCCCGTATTGTTCGTCAGGAAGATATGCCATTCCTTGCCGATGGCACACCGGTAGATATTGTTTTGAATCCGCTTGGGGTACCATCGCGTATGAACCTGGGTCAGATTTTTGAAACCGTACTGGGTTGGGCTGGTAAAGAACTGGGCGTTAAATTTGCAACTCCTATTTTTGACGGTGCAAGCATGGACGATATGAATGCATGGACTGATAAAGCCGGCGTTCCACGTTATGGTAAAACCTATCTTCATGATGGAGGTACTGGTGAGCAATTTGACCAGACAGCTACAGTAGGTGTTATCTATATGCTGAAACTTGGTCACATGGTTGAGGATAAAATGCACGCACGTTCAATCGGGCCATACTCGCTGATTACTCAGCAGCCTCTTGGAGGTAAGGCCCAGTTTGGTGGACAACGTTTTGGAGAAATGGAAGTTTGGGCACTCGAAGCATTCGGTGCAGCTCATATCCTTCAGGAAATCCTAACTGTTAAGTCGGACGATGTAATGGGACGTGCACGTACTTATGAAGCCATAGTGAAGGGAGATGCAATGCCGACTCCGGGAATACCCGAATCCCTCAACGTATTGCTTCACGAGCTTCGCGGCTTAGGTCTGAGCATTAATTTGGAATAAAAAGCCTCCCCCTTTCCCCTCTGTAAAAAAAGTGGGGAAAGAGGTTTGAAAATTATTTGAAGTTTCATTCATCAGAACTTCAGAACATATAATTCTCAATTATGAATTATCTATTATCAATTATTAATTAAATAAAAGTTATGGCTTTTAAAAACGATAATAAGCTAAAGACTAATTTTAATAAAATTTCTATCGGATTAGCATCACCCGAAGAAATTCTGAAATTATCAAGCGGCGAGGTGCTCAAACCCGAAACAATCAACTATCGTACATACAAACCTGAACGTGACGGTTTGTTTTGCGAGCGCATTTTTGGTCCTACCAAAGACTTTGAATGTCATTGCGGTAAATACAAACGTATTCGCTACAAAGGCATTGTTTGCGACCGTTGCGGTGTAGAGGTTACAGAAAAGAAAGTTCGTCGCGAACGCATGGGACACATCCAGTTAGTTGTGCCCGTAGCTCATATATGGTATTTCCGTTCGTTGCCTAATAAAATAGGTTATCTGCTCGGTATGCCTACCAAAAAACTCGATGCTATTATCTATTACGAAAAATATGTAATCATTCAGTCCGGAGTTCTGGATAATGGTGAAAATATCGTAAATGGAGAATTACTTTCAGAAGAAGAATATCTGGACTTAATGGACTCATTACCACGCGAAAATCAGTTGCTCGACGATTCAGATCCGAACAAGTTTATCGCCAAAATGGGTGCTGATGCCATTTATGATCTTCTTACCCGTTTGGATTTAGATACCTTATCATACGATTTACGCCACAGAGCTAATAACGACACATCGCAGCAACGTAAAAACGAAGCCTTGAAACGTCTTCAAATTGTTGAATCGTTCCGTGCTTCGAAAATGCGCAATAAACCTGAATGGATGATTGTAAAAATCGTTCCGGTTATTCCGCCCGAATTACGCCCGTTGGTTCCGCTGGATGGTGGCCGTTTTGCCACATCGGATTTGAACGACCTTTATCGTCGTGTGATTATCCGCAACAACCGTCTGAAACGATTGATCGAAATTAAGGCTCCGGAAGTAATTCTTCGTAATGAAAAACGTATGCTTCAGGAAGCTGTGGACTCACTGTTCGACAACTCCCGTAAATCGAGTGCAGTAAAAACAGATGCCAATCGTCCATTAAAATCACTTTCAGATTCGCTGAAAGGTAAACAAGGACGTTTCCGTCAGAACCTGCTTGGTAAACGTGTTGACTACTCTGCCCGTTCGGTAATTGTTGTAGGTCCTGAGCTCAAAATGCACGAGTGTGGTTTGCCAAAAGATATGGCAGCCGAACTCTTCAAACCATTTGTAATACGCAAACTGATTGAACGCGGCATTGTAAAAACAGTAAAATCGGCTAAAAAAATAGTTGACCGCAAAGACCCTGTGATTTGGGATATTTTAGAGTACGTGATGAAAGGACATCCCGTATTACTAAACCGTGCCCCAACGCTTCACCGTCTGGGTATTCAGGCTTTCCAGCCCAAAATGATTGAAGGAAAAGCTATTCAGCTTCACCCGCTGTCATGTACCGCTTTCAACGCTGACTTTGACGGTGACCAGATGGCTGTTCACCTTCCGCTTGGCAACGAAGCCGTACTGGAAGCTCAAATGCTGATGCTTGCTTCGCATAACATCTTGAACCCGGCCAATGGTGCTCCTATTACCGTTCCATCGCAGGACATGGTACTTGGGTTGTATTATATTACCAAACCACGTACCGGAGCCATGGGTGAAGGTCTTATTTTCTATTCACCGGAAGAAGCTGAAATTGCATACAACGAAAGAAAAGTTGCACTACACGCCCCTATCAAAGTAAGAACTTATGACATCATTGATGGTGTAAGAAAACTGACCATGATTGAGACAACGGTAGGTCGTATTCTCTTCAACAAATGTGTTCCGGCCGAAGTAGGTTATATCAATGAACTCCTATCCAAGAAATCGTTGCGCGATATTATCGGTAACGTAATTGATATTTGTGGAGTAGCCCGTACAGCTCAGTTCCTTGACGACATCAAAGATCTTGGTTACTACATGGCATTCAAAGGAGGATTATCGTTTAACCTGGGTGACGTAATTATCCCTGCCGAAAAAGAAACACTTGTAAAAGAAGGTAACGCTGAGGTAGAGGAAATCCTGAACAACTACAACATGGGTTTCATCACCTTCAACGAACGTTACAACCAGATAATCGATACCTGGACGCACATCAACTCCAAACTGTCGAACATTCTGATGAAACAGCTTTCGAGCGACAATCAGGGTTTCAATTCAGTATACATGATGCTTGATTCCGGAGCTCGTGGATCTAAAGAACAGATTCGCCAGCTGTCGGGTATGCGTGGTTTGATGGCCAAACCACAGAAATCAGGAGCCGAAGGTGGTCAGATTATCGAAAACCCGATTTTGTCGAACTTTAAAGAAGGTCTGTCGGTACTTGAGTACTTTATCTCTACCCACGGTGCTCGTAAAGGTTTGGCGGATACGGCTCTTAAAACAGCTGATGCCGGTTATCTTACACGTCGTCTTGTAGACGTATCGCAGGATGTTATTATCACCGAAGATGACTGTGGAACGCTACGCGGACTTATTGCTACAGAAATGAAGAACAACGAAGAGGTTGTTTCGTCGTTGTACGAACGTATCCTCGGACGTGTTTCTGTTCACGATATTTATCACCCGCTTACCGGTGAACTGATTGTTTCGTCGGGAGAGCAGATAACTGAATTGCTTGCTAAAAAAATTCAGGAATCGCCTATCGAACGTGTTGAAATACGCTCGGTACTTACCTGCGAATCGAAAAAAGGGGTATGCGCAAAATGCTATGGACGTAACTTAGCTACCGGTAAAATGGTACATATGGGTGAAGCTGTAGGGGTTATTGCAGCTCAGTCTATTGGTGAGCCAGGTACTCAGCTTACACTGCGTACATTCCACGTAGGGGGGGTTGCTTCCAACGTTGGTGCAGAATCAAAAATCATACTCCGTTACGACGGTCGTCTTGAATTTGACGAATTACGTACGGTTAATGCGCCTGAAAAAGATGCTGAATACGAAGTAGTAGTAAGCCGTTTGGCCGAAATGCGCGTAATCGACACAAATACAGGTATAGTACTTACAACACAAAATATCCCTTACGGATCGAAATTATTTGTAAAAGATGGTGATTTGTGTACAAAAGGACATATCATTTGTGAATGGGATCCATTTAACGCTGTAATTATTTCGGAAAACGAAGGTAAGATTGAATTTGAAGATGTGGTTGAAAACCAAACTTTCAAAACTGAAACCGACGAAGCTACCGGGCTGAAAGAAAAAATTATCATTGAGTCGAAAGACCGTAACAAGGTACCAAGTGCACACGTACTGGATGCTGCAGGAAATATTCTGCGCACTTATAACTTACCTGTGGGCGCTCACCTTGTACTTGACAATGGCGATAAGATTAAAACCGGTCAGATGCTCGTTAAGATTCCACGTGCTGTAGGTAAAGCCGGTGATATCACCGGAGGTCTTCCGCGCGTTACCGAGCTGTTCGAAGCACGTAACCCGTCCAATCCGGCTGTTGTTGCCGAAATTGATGGCGAGGTTAACTTCGGTAAAATCAAACGTGGTAACCGTGAGCTGAGCGTTACTTCCAAAACTGGTGAAGTTAAGAAGTATATGATTCCGTTATCCAAACAAATACTTGTACAGGAAAACGACTTTGTACGTGCCGGAACACCATTATCGGACGGAGCTATCACCCCAAGTGATATTCTGATGATTAAAGGTCCTACAGCAGTACAGGATTATATAGTAAACGAGGTTCAGGATGTATATCGTCTGCAAGGTGTGAAAATCAATGATAAGCACTTTGAAGTTATTGTACGTCAGATGATGCGTAAAGTTGAAATACTTGAACAGGGCGATACACGCTTCCTTGAAAAACAAATTGTTGACAAGAATGAGTTCATGGAAGAAAACGACCGCATTTGGGGTAAGAAAGTGATTCTCGATTCGGGCGACTCAACCATACTGAAGCCAGGTCAGATTATTACTCCGCGTAAGCTTCGCGACGAAAACAGTATGCTTAAACGCCGTGATATGCGTTTGGTAGAAACCCGTGATGCAATTCCGGCTACTTCAAACCAAATTCTACAGGGTATAACGCGTGCTGCACTTCAAACAAACAGCTTTATGTCGGCTGCCTCGTTCCAGGAAACTACCAAAGTACTGAACGATGCTGCTATCAACGGAAAAGTAGACCGTCTGGAAGGTTTGAAAGAAAACGTGATTTGCGGACACCTTATTCCGGCTGGTACCGGTCAGCGTGAATTTGACAAAATAGTAGTTTACTCACGCGACGAATATGAGAAGAAAGTGGATACACGACGTGTTATTATCGACATGGAAGATACTAACGAAGAGTAAAACTCCACCTAATATAAGCAAACAGGGCTGTCAGAAAAATCTGACAGCCCTGTTTGTTTTATCATAAAAAAAGGCGGAAAATAAATCTCTAATTTTTCAACTGATGCTTAAGCATCCAGTTATAAATATCCGACCGGTGAAACAGCCGTTCGACACTTCCGTGAGTACCACCTTTGATAACATTGAGAGATATTTCAGCTTTTGGGTTGATTTTTTTTACAGCTTTCATAATTTTCCGCGATTCAGAAATCGGCACCAATCTGTCGGCAGTACCATGATGTAACCAGATAGGCACTTTAGCCAGATTTTGCGCATCTAAAGTATTTCCACCACCACAAATAGCTACTGCGGCCGCCACTCTGTCGGGGTACTTTCCGGCCACTTCCATCGTACCATATCCGCCTAAGCTCATGCCGCAAATGTAAATACGACTGCTGTCGGCCTGCGGATACAACCTCAAAACATAGTCAACCACCTCCATAACCTTGCCCGCATTCCACGCACCCTGAGCCTGAGGCGCGATGATAAATCCGGGAATTTTTTGACCTCTATTAAGTGCGTAAAGCGCTCCGTAACGCTTTACACGCTCCAAATTGGTACCGCACAAGCTCCTTCCGTGCAGAAATACAAACACCGGCTGCTTTGTAGCAATAGAGTCGTCGGGAGTATGAATTAAAAACGAATAAGCCGTTTTTCCTTCAACAGCCGCAATGTTTTGTGCAACTAAAGCAACTGGAAATAAAAAAGTTATAAAAACGACAACAATAGAAATTCGCATAAATAACAAGCTAATTTAATATCATAAATAATGGTGAGTTGTAAAATTACCAATTTTGATTGAAAAAAAAGCCTGAAAAATGCAAATGAAATAAAATGATGATTAAAAAAAGATTTATTATTAAACCTGAAAAAGATAAAACACAATAATCTGCATTTATTTCCGCAAATTACTGTATCTCCAACGAATCGAAGCTCAGTCCTGAATTATTGTTGGCACTTACAATTACTTTGTAGTTGCCAGCATTGATGTAGCTACCTGTAGTGGTGCTTATCTGCTTCCATTTTTCGGCTGCTACCGGAAAGGTTATCTCATCGTTCTTAATCATAGCTCCATTGGGCGCAATAATCTGCAAACGTGCTTTTATTGGCGCAGTACTGGTATTCATATAATTAAAACGCAAAGCATAAATCTGAGCCAGTCCGGTGCTGATGTTCCATTGTAACGAACCCTGCGGCGCGATCCTAATACCATCGCGTTTGCGCACATTCACTTTTTCGGCTCTACCTTTGGCAATCGCTTTCTCGGCTTCATAAATTATGCTTATACGAGCATTTTTATCTTCAGGCAAAAGTTCCTTAGGCATTTTATCAGCTACATCTTTTTCGGCAGCTCTCCACGACCAATTGGTTTGAGCCGTTGTGTCGATGTGAATAGTTTTATCAGCCGATGCAATAGCTATAGCAGAAATAAGTGCTTGTCCGGCCTTAATCTCTGGGAACGAAACTGACAATAAACCATTACGAACTGTAACATACACAACTTTTTTCAGAGCTCCATCATGTCCGCTCTCAGCCCAAATGTCCAAATCGTCAATCACTACTGAGTCATTCACGGCCACGTCGAAAATACGCAGACCTTCGCAATCGGTTTTTTCGCCACCTCCGGTTCCATGCCAGGGTTCGGTAAAATAAAGCTCAACACGATACCGCCCATCGGGCACAGGAAACTTATAAGCCAACTTGTGACGCCCAAAGCGGAAATGTCCGAATAAAGACCAATCGCGGGTTCCGGAAATAGGATCGTTAGTTACCCGCTGACTGGCAAGATAAGGATTAAGTTCGTTGAAATCCGCCGACCATGAGCGCGATAAAGTACTGTCATCTTTAGTCCAACACTGACCAAATTCATCGGTATAAGCATCACCACCACAATTAACACGATAGAGGTAGTTGTAATCCGAATCACCTTTGATTAAAGGCCTCGCAAGCTCAGCAAACGATGATTGAGCCGACCACGCATTCCTCTTGTACAATGAGTCGAAATGAGGCGCTTTCTCCAGATTATTCAAGACAATCAGATCTTCGGCCACAGGTTTGCCCCCGTAATAACCTACAGCACGCAGTACATTGTAACGAATATCCCGGTTTTCCCAAACAAAATGCGTTCCTTTACCATTGTTTTTCTTACGTCCCAGATATACTGAGTCAGTGGCATCGTTATATAATTTCACGCTATCACAATTGCTGTATACTTCAATATCGGCACGACGACGCTGCTTAAATCTATCAGGCCATGTATGCGAAACGATGTAAACCATTGGGTCGGCCTGAGGCGATACATAATTAGCCCGATACAAATAATACATATCAGCAGGCTCCTCCCATGGAGTAGTCAGCCCTTTGAAATTGAACGGACCTACTTTATCTATCATTCGATAAGCTTCGTCGGGTTGGCGACGTCCGGGATTGTCGTGCGAACTGAATATCCACAGAAACTGACCGCAAACACTATCCTTGACCGACTCTGCCAAGCGGATCTTTTTTTCGAGCAGCTGACAAGCACGGCTTTCGCTCCAGGGAGCATTCATATCGAAAGGTGCAGGTTCGGTGTGGAAACCAAGTGTACGCCATGCACCATATTCGCCATTAAGCAGTTGGTTAGGCTGTGCCAGCTCACGATCGTATTTTTCAAGTACGCCACTATTGTACGTGCCACTCCAGTTCTGAATTACATCCCAATCGGTTCCGGCGCCTCCATTGCAGGTAGTTACTACACGCATGTTTCGCGCCATAGGATCCATTTCCCGTATAATTTCAGTACATTCCTGAGCAAAATCGGCAGGTAGCACACTCTCGTTTTGCAAACCCCACATCACGATAGATGGTGAGTTTCGTCGCTCTTTAATCCATTGACGCAGTAATGCCTTGAAATTAGTCCGAAACTCAGGAGTATCGTACCAAATATGAGCCGACAGTTGCGACCAATAAAGCAGTCCCTGACTATCAGCCAACTTCAGATAGTCGAGGTGATGCGGCTGATGCGCATCGCGAAACGCATTAAAACCCGCAGCTTTAATTTGTTTGATGCGCGAAGCAATTTGCTCGGGTGAAAAAGCATGCGACTGTCCGAACTGGTGCTCGTATTCACAAACACCATTGATGAACACCGGCTTGTTATTCAGCAGAAATCTACCGTCGCCATCGTTACGCTTTACAGGCCAACTGAAAGTCCGGATTCCGTAAGGCGTAGTAATTTCGTCGGTAGTCACATTATTATCACGCTTTATCATAGTGGCTAACTGATAAAGGTAAGGTCTATCCGTATTCCATAGAACGGGATTTTTCACCGGCGATACCTGACGGACAACACGCGTTTCGCCAGCATTAAGTATAATCTTTGTGGATAAGCGAAAAACCGATATTCCATCTTCATTATTAAGTTTGTTTACCAGCTCTACTTCCACTGCCTGCGCCGAATAGTTTTTTATTTCAGTATCAATAAATAAGCTATCGGCTTTATCATTATTCCATACATGAACGCCAAAAGGTTCGATACGCACCTTATCGGTAACTTCGAGTGTTACAGGGCGAAAAATACCCAGTGGTTGTGAACCCTCGCTAAAACCCCACTCCGATGAGCAGCCACCACACACCCAGGGCATATCAGCTATCATTTCAGGATGTTCGGCCACAACAGTAAGTACATTTCCTGCTCCTGGTTTTATGGCTTTAGTTACATCCAGTGTAAGGGTAGTACGTCCAACCGGATAACGCCCCAGCTTAATTCCATTTAAAATAAAAGTGCCATAAGTACCTACTCCATCGAAACGCAAAAAATATTGTTTGTTGTCTTCAGCTTTAGGAGCTACAAAAGTTTTAGTATAGGTGGCGTTACCATGCAGGTTTCCGTGTGTAAGTTGCCGGTAACCGTAGTAGTCGTCCCAATTGTGAGGAATGTTAACCGTGAGCGTATCCTTGTCCATCCACGTTTTCCAGCCATCGTTCAGGTTTACAATGGTACGCCTTTGCTTCACTTCGGGTGCAGGAAAGCGGACTTCCGAGCGCCCCATAGGCTTGCTCGTAGCCACAGCAATACCTCTTTGGTCATATTGATTTACAGCACAATAAAAATGATAAACCACTCCGTTGTGTTTAACCACATAGCTTTTGTGAGCAAAAAGATTGTCGTAATTTTTGGATGGAGTTATCAAATCCGCTCCTTTCCAGTCGTACCAATGTACAAGATCGTAGCTGCATGCAAAGGTATTGAATGCCTTATAATTGCGGTCGGCACGAAAAGCCGAGAAATAGAACATCACATATACATCGCCAAATTTTTGTATGTGCGCATCGCCTGTGATACCCTCTTCGTGAGTAAAAACCGGATTTCCGGCATACCGTTTCCAATGTTTCATATCTTTGGATAAAGCAATACCGATACGTTCAGCTTTGATATTCGTTTCGGGATGCCGTCCTCCGGCGTTGTAAAACATAACAAAGGGCGCACCAAGAGTTTTGCTTTTGTCCCAATATATCGTACTTTTATACTGCGTAATATTTTCAAACCATTGAGCATCCTTATCATCCGGAGTCATTAAGGGTGCAGGAAAAGCCTCCCATTCTGTAGCCGATGTTAATTGTCTTTCGGGTGTAAAAGCCATTCCAATTTTAAGAGGCCCAGCTTCATACCCCGCGTTAGCACCTCCTATATAAGTCATCCAGTTTTTCTTTTTGTAAGGTAACAGCTCATAGCTTCCACCCCATTCCATATCAGGCAAAGCCGGAAATCCACCCCGCTGATTCTGATCCCAGGTGCCCTCACGAAACGCAAGCACTTTGCCCTTCACATCCCATTTCAGCAAATCATTGCTTTCGGCCATCCATGTTTCGTAACCTCTGCCATCGGTACCCGTTTTGCCATTATAAACCACATAAGTCATGTACCATTTACCATCTTTACGAAACACAGTGGGGCAATCCACCTTATAATTATTGGTAGTTGGTGCCAGTACAAGACCATATTTATACGGAGTTTTTACCTGATCGTAAATTTCGGCCATGCGCTCCTGTGGCACTTTGTTTTCGGCGCTTTTTATTTCTGTATAAAGAGGTGTCTTTGCCGAAACCAATGTGGATAACACTACAACGAGAAGAAGAACTTGTTTTTTAATCATGGATACAAACAATGGAATATCTTATAAAAAATCTTATAACTACGTGATAACAAAACAATCAGATCTAATTAAACATCCAGTCCATCGTTTCCTCATTACCGGTAGCTGCAAGGCCTGCATTACGCTGCTTAACAGCAGCATTCGTAAAGCCAAGCACCAGACAAACACCTTTGGGTAATAGCAATTTATGTTTACCCGCTTCAAAACTGTACGCATGCACATTTACTGCCGGCATACCGTCAATTCTTAAGGCATTTATCAGTACAGGTTCGGCCTGCCCGTATATATTGGCCGAGGCATCAGTTTCGAGCATCGGCGCACGTGCATACCGTTTATGATCGTCGCGAAAGAAACCTATCAGCAATTTCACCGGACGTGTAGTTTCAAACTCTACCGCAGTACCGTCAGCTCTTTGCGAGGCCACATTCTGAAACCATGCACTCATATTGGTCAGCTCCGGTGCCACTTCCAGAATTTTAGAAGGAAAATCATTATAAAGCGAGTCGCCGGGTTGCAGTTTCACCACCGGGTTATTGCCAAAAAGTTTTACATTGGCTACAGGCCATGCCGGTATTAGCTCTTTTTTCGCAGGCTTATTGAGATTCGATTTGAGCAAGGCCAGATTATTTTTATAATTTTCAAATTCCTTTTGATAATGCACATACAGTTCGGGCCAGGTTTTATTTTTACCATCGATACCGGTAATAGGCACAGCACGTTGCGCGGTTTGCATACTATTAGCATACCAGTACGAGTTTTTGGTAAGCTCAACCAGTTTAGCGTAATGATTCAGACTTTTTTCAAGAAACGGCAATGCAGCATCCAAATTTTTCACATCTTTTCCCCACTGATAATCGAGCACCAACTTAGCCGCTTTTACTTTATTATTAAAGAAATAAGCAAATTCGCGATAGCAATGCATATCATTACGCAAACGCTCAAACTCATCTTTGTTGCGGGTAACCTTGCCTTCTACTGAGTCAATGGCTGCTATTGCCTTATCGCCATGCCCAATTACCTGAGCAATAATATCTAACGGAAGTTCGCCTGTATGCGGTTGATTTTTCCATGCCTTTTCCACAAATTCAATCAGCTTTTCACCCTCAGGCCCACAGCTTTCGTAAAATCCGGGATAAATTGTATACTTATACGGGTTAACCAATTGGCTCATAAACATACCCAGCAACAAGGTCTGACGGTTTCCTTCGGTAATACCAAAGCGTCTGAGTAATTTAGGAGCTATTTCGCCACTTTCGTCGTAAGCGCGTTGTATGCGTCGGGCATCCGAATCGGATACACCATAAAAATTATCTAATTGCTTATTCCAGTACGCCACTTCATCATTGCGGTCGCGGTGGCAGTTCCAGGCATATCGCCCCCAGGTTTTGAACCACATCCAATCACGGTCAATCTGTTTTAACCGGCCACCATCGGCCAGTTTATCGGCAGTGTATGGATAATCCCAATACGAAGCCTGCGGATACAGGTGCAAGCCATTGGCACCATGAATATTGTGCATGGCCTTAACGGTTTTCTGCACAAAATCAGGCGAGCTCCAGCGCCATGGCTCCAGATTAGCCAAAATATGCACATTACTGATATGCACATCAACCAACTTGCTCAACTCCTGATGCGTTTGAGCCCATGGACCACGTGGCTCGTAAGTTGTCAGACTTTCACCATTATACTTATTTACCGTGTACAGGTTTTTGTAAAAAGGTCGTGCAGCTTCAATATCCATTTGTGCATTTGTATCATGTCCACGCAGAATAATTGGCGGTTCGTCGGTACGTCCCAGAGCCTTCAGTCCATCTTTCACACCAGGAATGATAGTTTCGGTAAACCACTTAACATCATCTTCATAAGTATCCATTGCTTCGCCCAGCGTAATCAGAAAACCGATATTAGGATATTTCTCGACAAAAGCAGCAATACTTTTACGCGTATAATCGCTTATAAGCGGAGTAATAGGGCGGTTACGATCCTGAGTAGCTATGCCGTAATGTTCGGCAAAGGGTTTTGACAAAATAATATTGTAAAACATCTGAATTACAAAAATACCACGCTTATCAGCCTCATGGGTAAGAAATGAATAGATTTCCTCATTTTTTTTGAAAGTTTCGTCGTCAACTTCTACGGCAAACGGATACTCTTTGAGCCGAACAAGCGAAGCAAAAGGATGCCCGTTCCACAGATACAAAGAGTTCATGCGATTAGCCACTAACATATCCAAATACTTTATCCATTCCGCTTTATCGTAAAACCAGGGGAAACTCTCGGGCGTATAAGGATACTCATATACAGTACGTCCGGGCAGGTAGGTTGGTTTTTGCAACCCAATACAAGTACCCCGCATCACCATTTCGGGAGCATCGGTATATGCTACCGGCAATTCCAGTTTTTTAGAAGCTTCCAGGCGGTCAATAATTTCGCGGCAACCGTATATGGCTCCATTGCCATCGGCGCCACAAATGATGGTGATATTTTTTTTGGTAGCAATAAAAAAACCTTCTTTTTTCAGATTTTTTGGCAAATCAATTTTCAACCGCTTCAGCAGGGACAAACCTGCAATATCTGATTTTTCAAAAACAACGATGGTCTGTTTTTTACCTGTTATTTTTTTATATGATTTATTATCAACCGTATACCCAACTTTAGTCAGTGATTCGGCAAGCATATCCCGAGCAAAAATAACCCTGGGAGAAGCCCCGGAATAACTCATCACCGAAACATCATTAGCAGCAACACAAATAGCCTGTAATACTAAAATAAAAAAAACTAAACTTCTGAAATTCATACGTTAACTCTCTTTGTTTTCTAATAACTATATTTGATTGAATGACGCTCTGCTTTACATTCTGTACTCAAAAGTTAACATTTTTAATTTTATTCAATATTTTTAATAATCGTGTGAAATACGTATAACAATCTCCACTTTAGTAAGCCTGAATGCTCATACCCACCACAGAACATTATTACTGAAAACAAAAGAAATAAATGGTTTTTCAACGAAATCTCACGTTGTTTTAAGATAATTTTGTTATTAATTACTATACACACAAATATTTTGTACCTATTAATCGATATAGATAACAGATTTTTATATTTTTGTATAAATTTTATATCGTATCTGTTACACTTATTATTCCGATTCAGCAATCTGTCTTGATTAACCACGACAGCAGTGCTTGTATCATCTTGGGCAAAAGTATGAATACCGATTATTTGAACACCAATTTTTCAGCGAACCGCAGTGTAGAGAATTTCTGCCTGTTGAACCAACTGACACCCACGCGATTCGTTGAAGTATGTACCGGGCTAAATAGTAACCTGAAGCTCATTATCAGAAATTTTATACAAAATAACTATCCAGAATTACTAACTTGTAACGGAGTTAAGATACAAACATTTGTGGAACAGGTAATTTTGTTTACAGCGCATGCAACTCTCATACTCAATACGCTGGATATAGACGAAAATAAGGCCGCAGCAACAACGTCTAAAAGCACTGATGCGTTAACAAGCAGCAGCTTAGATATCGAAGCAACTAAGGCCATATCCGAAGATATAAAAACTGTATATAACAAGCACTTCCCATCGGTGCTTATGGGTACCGATACCAATAAACAAAAATTGTATCAACTTATTGAAGCTGACGTAATTTCCCTGATCAATAGTTGCGAGTATGCCAAAGCCTTTTTAGCATCCGGCTTGCCCGACGAAACTTTTATTTCTCCGCTTTCAGGCTTCAATGATTTTTACAACTCTATGGTTCATTTACCGGAAAACTTACGCTCTAAGGCAATTAATTTCTACACAAAACACCAACAGAGCGCATAAAAATTTTCTTTAAAAAAAAACTAAAAGCCAGATATTTATCAGCATTTTACTATTGATAATTATCTGGCTTTTGCTTATTGAAAATACGTTACTTATTTGTAGCTAACCACTACCTCATCGGTACCGGTAATCAGTATTCTGTATTTATTCCCATCCAGTTTTTCAATAGTACCTTTGCTTGCTTTGGGTTTCGATTTGCTGACAAAAGTCAGATACCCCTTTCCTTCCGAAGCTTTGATTCGGATGAGTTTTTCATTCATGTAAAGTTTTATCTCGCCCTGAGGGGTTGGCACAACGCCTTCCATCCATTTTAAACCTCCCAAATTCGGTTCCGCAGCAAACTCACTATATCCGGGTTTCACAGGCTGTATACCAAGATAGTATTTTCCCAACAAATAAACCGGACTGGCACCCCAGGCATGACATAAGCTTTTGCCATAAGGCCGGCCGTACATGGCCAAATGTTCTGCACCTTTGTCGCTGGGGTTATATTTTTCCCAGAACGAAGTAGCGCCTTCGCGCAACATGCCTCCCCAGTAATCTTTCATTTCTTTGGTTACCGCTTTATGCTCGCCCAAGGCACATAAAGCTTCCAATTCGTAGAAACGCATATAGGGTGTAGTAATTTTCAGTATCGAATCGTTGAGCAAAACCGAGTGTTTAATCTGTTGCTTTTGTTCCAGTGTAAGATAATTGAAAAACACAGCAAACATGTTGGAATAACGCGTAACATCAGGCCGTTGAATTCCATCTATTCTGTTATGAACAAGCGCCTTGCTTGTTTCGCTCCAAAAAGCAGGAATTAGCTTTGCTCGCAAGTCGGCAGCACTACGTTCGTATTTCACACGATCCACATCGTTGCCAGCCACTTTAGCACAAAGCGCCATAGTTTCCAGGCTTTTGCAGAAGAGCACCTGTTCGTACGACAGTTCACCGTGTTTATCCAGATACCCATCGGCCCAGTCCACAAAAACCCAGTCACCGGTCATTCCTTCTACCATTCCGTTTTTATTAGTGCGTCCTAACACGTAGTCCATCAGAGATTGCATACGCGGATACACCATCTGAATAAACCGACTGTCGCCTGTAAACATGTAATAATCGTACACCGAAAGAAACCAGTAGAAGGTGTAATCCATTATCGTATTGGTATGACTTGTTACCGGATCTTTGCCCCGAAGCAGCCAGATTGTGTTCTTTACAGTTTCGGTATCGAAAAAAAGATAATAATTCATCAGGTAGCTCTGAATAGCATCGCCACTCCAGGTCCAGCGATCGCGCTTTATCCCATCAATAAAAAACTCGCGCGTAGTGAGCAACATGGTATATGCCCCTACATCCCAAATCCGGTTAATCTCATCGTCGTTACAACGAAAAGAGCCGCGCTGGTTTTCAGGCTTATATTCGAACAGCATACTTACATCGGAATATTTTACACCGGCATCTTTGGTAATATATACATAGCGAAATGCCTTACTGCTATTCAAAGTATAAATGTCGGTAGCAGGAACTGTTTCGTTGGTTGCATTGTTGGTAATCAGCGAATTTGTTGCGGCCGAGTTAGCTACTGTTATACAATCGAGCGTTTCGCAAAACTCCTTATCCAGCGCTTCTTCTTTACTTTCGCCATAGTAAATATTAACTTTACCAACTCCCGAAAGCCCTTTCAACTGAATATATCCAAAGGTTTCTTTGCCAAAATCAATCAACTCGCCACCCAACACCGATTCGCGGGACACAGCCTGCTGTGGCTTTACAGGTAATTTGTACGCCGATGGAGGTGTAGTAGCCAGATTAAACCCGCCAGAGGCAGAAGGCATATACACGGTAGCAGAGGTGTCGCTTGCTTTGCCACTTTCGTCAATCCATTCTTTATCTTCGTAAGTCACTTTCCAGCTTCCGTCCGATTTTACTGTTTTTCCATGTACAAAAATAGCAGGAGGCGTTGCCTGATTCCATACTTTGATATTCAGGCTATGCTTTCCGGCGGGCAAAGTGAATTTTTGCGGCATACCGAACTGAAGCTTACCGTCTAATTTGATATTGAACTTACCCTCTACGGCAATTTCAATTTCTTCGGGAGCAGCCAGGTCAATCTGTTTGCTAAATTCTACAAGCACATAATGGCTGTCCATTTTCCAGAAATGAGGAAAAAACGCGCCCCGCTCGGTGCGACGATTGTTCATTTCGTTACCAAGCCATATTTCGTAATCGCCCGGATACCAAATCCAGGTCTGCGCATTCAGCATAAGAGACATTGCCGAAAATAGAATTAAAAATAAGGTGTTTTTCATGTATTTTAAATTTTGATTTATCAAGATAAAAAACTTTATATATAGAACCAATAATACTACATCGCAGGATTTTTAAACTGTACATTCTTCCGGTATTTTTTACCAATTATCGCTTCGGAAAGAAGAAACAGGCAATCCTTCGGTACTTAGTAAATCGCCATCAACATAGTTCCCGAAAGCATAGCGTACAGCCACCGGATTTTTCACTGCATCACTTTTCACATACACTTTGCTACGTACTATCCATGCTTTGGCTGGATAAAAAACCTGATCCTGACCAGCTACAGTAAAGTACTTAAGCTCATTGTTACGCGCAGTAAGCCACATGGGTGCACGGTCGAAACTTACCTGAACAGTGTCATGCTGAATTTCGATACCTTTATAAACAGGGCTTTCGGATGCAACTCCTTTTAAACCATAGGTCTTGGTCAGTGCAAGTAAGGCCAGGCGCTCGCCCGGTATTTGTTTTTTGGGCGGATGAATACCTTCTTTCAAACCTGCATCGAGCAAAACAGCCATTCCGGATTGAGGAATCATAGACTCTGCTTTTAATTGAGCCTCGCGCAAATAAGCGGAGTTAATTACCGGCTTACCTTGCTCGGTCACCAGAGAGTAATCGTAAGGAGCAATCTGGCAATAATAAAACGGGAGGTTGTCACCGATAGCCCAGTTTTTCCGCCAGCCAGCCACCAGAGCGCTGAACAATTCGGGATAAGCTGCTGCCCTGTCGTAGTTGGTTTCGCCCTGATACCAGATAAAACCTCTGATGCTTAACCCGAGCAATGGCTTAATCATAGCCTGATAAAGCATGGTTGGTGTGCGGTTTTTATCTTTTACACCCTCTTCGGTATTTGGAATAGTTACCTGCGGGAAGGCCTTCAGCATATCCTCACTCATCCAGGCCTCGGCCGACGAGCCGCCCCAAGCACTTAAAACCAGTCCTACAGGCACATTCAGTGTTTTATTCAGCAACCTGCCAAAATAATAACCAGTAGCACTAAACTCCTTAACCGACTCCGGCGTAGCTTCCTGCCAGCTGCCCGTAACATCGGTTTGCGGAAGTAGCGAGCCGTTACGCTTTACAGTAAATAACCTGATTTGCGGATTGGTACTTTGGAGTATATCCATATTAGAGTTATCCACAGGCTGGTTTTTGAACCCTTTCATAGGCATCTCCATATTGCTCTGCCCGGAGCAAAACCAGAGTTCTCCGAATATTATATTATTTAAAACCAGCTCCTTACCATCACTAAACGTCAAGCTGTGAGATTTTCCATCGGCTGCAGGAGTAGTAATTGACGACATCCAGTTCCCCTCGGCATCCGTAGTAGTTTTAATCACTTTTTTACTCCACGATGTTTTTATGCTCAATGTTTTATTCGGGTCGGCTTTGCCCCAAATATTTACCCGGGTATTTTGCTGCATCAGCATATTGCCCGAGAAAATAGCCGGCAGTTTAACTTCGGCAAAAGCCATCATAAAAGCCCAAAGAGCCAATGTAATAATTGTAAAACGTTTCATATATCAATTCCTGTTTTTATAATAAAAAATTCGATGTTATAGTTTATACCTTATCCCGATATGGTACGCATTCGGAACTTCGGTTTACAGCTCGTTACATCGCCCCATTTAACTTCCAAAATCAACAACTTCACCTACACAAGAAAACACTTTCTTATCTCTGAAATATCTTCAACGGACCTAACAAGCCTGCTTCCATCAATTTATCTTCTTTCATCCTGTATTTTCCGTCAGTCCACATGCCGGTAAAAGGTGGTATGCCTTTGTCGTAACCATTGATTGCATTAGCCCAGGTATTGGTCAATTCAATCTCGATGGTATTAGCGCCCTTTTTAAGCACTCCTGTAACATCCACTTCGTAAGGCGCTGTCCACACTGTACCACAGTCGATGCCATTTACCCTAACAGTAGCCAGGCTGCATACTTTCCCCAGCGATAAGTACACCGGGCGGGTATATGTATCGGTATGTTTCTGAAAATCCACAGTGCAATTAAACGAAGTTTTGTAAACGGCAGTGCCCGAATAATACCTGATTAAAGGATTCTCATTTTTGCTCCAGTCGAACAGTGAAACCAGCTTCAGTTTTTGATTATTTTTCGGAAAGTTTATATCCCATTTACTGTCAATAATAACAGAGTCCGGCAAAACCACCGCCCCTTTGTTCAACGCATAGTTTTTATAGCTGAATACAATAAAGGTAGACTCATAAGGAGCCAGTGTTAGATTAATTTTAGTAGTGTTGGCTGTTCTTTCCATTTTGCCTACTGCCGACACTGTACCATTTACCGGATTCCATTGGGTTGGTTTACTTTTCACATTCCGAAAAACAGCATCGAAGTTTCGGGTAGCATTATCCTGATTGCTTATAAAATATACATCGCCCATATCGCCCGCCCGATGCGCCCATGCCACCTGTTCAGGTACAGTTACATCAGGGATAAGTCCGTAAGCCGTAAAGTCCTTATCAGCCACAGGTAAATCAGGAACTATTACACCCGCAGCTTTTAATTTCTCAATTTTGGCAAGCACCTCTTTCGAGTAATTTTTTCCTTTTGGGAAAACCACTATTTTATATTCAGCACCACCGGGAAGCAACATTTTATTATCCTCCACAGTTGCTCCTGTCAATACATCCTTATTGAACGAATCATAAGCGTAACCGTTTAAAGGATTAATCCACCGGGCAGGATCCAGAATATTGGCCGAGCAACCAACCCCGGCAGGCATTTCGGTCATAGGCTGTCCCACATTGGCCAAACGCGCTTTCTCGAAGTCAACTTTTTCTTTTCCGATAATACCGGGCAATATATTTATTAACTTATCGGGTGTAAAAGCTCTCGAAGGAATATCCTCGCCCACAAAAACAGCCACATCAGTAACCGGTTTTCCGTACTGCAACAAAGCCTGACAACGGGCAATATAATCAGTAAAAGCCCTACCCTGTTTCCACCAGGTTTGGTCGCGCTGAAAATAAAGTCCTATCCCATCCAAAGTCATTCCGGGAGCTCTATCCATAAAAGGGTTATGTACAAATACATGAAAGAAAAATTTATTAAGCCCCAGAGCAAAATTCCGGTCGAGCAGAGGTTTCACCAAAGCCGGATCTTCGTCCCAATAAGTGCGCAACTGCGTAAATCCCTCGGCTTGTACAATGTTTTTTCCATAAATATGAGCACCGCTGATAGCGTCGAGCATATCATTGGGTTTGTCGTGAGTAGGACTTCGCAACCAGAACTCGCCCATAGGCAGATCTACCTCTTTGTAATGTCTGAGTCCATCGCTCACCATAGTAGGTGCTATGCATTCGGCCGACACCTGAGTACCGTACGTTTTTGCGTTTTTTACCATTACTTTAAAAAATACATCGTTCACCAAATCGGCAATGGTAGCTCTTACATCCCTGAGTACCTGCTCCGACTTAACGGCGCTTTCAACCGGATAACCTGCCAGTACTGGCAACCATGGCATGAGGTCGTAGCCGCGGCGTTTGTGAAATTCATGAGCAAAACCCCGGCTCCAGTTCTGACTGCCACATTCCCAGCTATCGATGTGCATGTACTTCACTACGCGTCGGGCTAATTCAGGATCAGTGTTGGCAAATGCAGCCCCAAACCAGTTGTTGAATTGCTTTTGTACGCTTGACTCCGTAAATTTATCGCATTCAAGGCCTTTGCCTGCACCACCAGTAGCATTCACATGTCCGGTAGAGGTGTGTCCCATGCGTAAAATCCGCCATTGGCCTTTAGGAAGTTTACAGTTTAGTATTCCACCCTGAACTTGAGCTGTGAGATTGATTATTTTTTTGAATGGAGCACATTCCTTGTTGGTTATTTCTTTGCCAGATACTTCGGGAGCTATTCGCCAAACCAAACCAGACTTACCTTCCCACGACTCTATACGCGGCTCGGCACTTAAGCGTATTTTTTTTACTTTCAGAACAGGTTTCCATTTACCAGCTTCCATATCTTCGCTTCCGGGCTCGGTGCCGACAGGCGACCAGGCTAAGCGGAAATATTTGGCTGTAGTTGCCGGCACCGAAAAAGTAGTGGTAAAGCCAGTGTTTTGCCAACCCTGCCGGGGTGGTGTAAGCTGTTTCACTATGCGGAAGTTTTGTCCATCGTCGCTGGCCTGTACGGTAAAGCGCTGCGACTGCACATTATTGCCCGAAGGAGTAATTTCAATGCTTCGCAAAGTGAATGGTTTATCATACAGATATTCGATATAGCAGGGTTTTTCGGCCCGAAAATCGTTGTTTGCCGAAAAAGGAACGGGATAGTCGGGATTATCAGATTTAATTTGAAACCCGGCATTTGGCGTTGATGACGAACCCACTTGCTTAGCTAACGGAACGGCATAAACAGCAATATCGCGGTAGTAGTCCCCAATCGTTTCGGGCTGACGAAGAGACATGTTTTGAATTTTTCCACCCGCAACAAGCGTATCGGTGAAAACAAGTTTTTGCATCGACTCTTCAGGCTTAATCCAGGGGCCACCAGCCAATGCAAAGCCATCGGCCACATGAAAGCCAAGCTTGAGTCCCAAGCTGTCGGCCACCTGAAAGCTGTAATGCACCATATCCCACCACTCAGGAGTAAGCTGACTCAGCGAATTGGGATAAGGCGATTTTTCGGTACCGCGGATAAAAAAGAGATAAGTGCCACCAAGTCCGGCTTGTTTCATGGCTTGGAGGTCGGCCTTAATGCCGGGTTTTGAAACAGCGCCATGCATCCAGTACCAGAATGACCACGGGCGGACATCGGGCTGAGGGTTGACAAAGCTATCGTATAAGGCTGATTGCGGCCAAGCGATGGTAGGGAAAAGAATGGATAAAGCGAGTATCAAGGTATAAGCCTTAAAACGCAGTGAGTTATGTTGATTTGTTTTTTTCATTTGATTATAGAAATATAAATAATCATATCAATATGGCACCTGAGCAAAATTGATGTTGGCTGACAGGTGTAAACAAAAATAGTAATTCAGGTTTATATAATGTTCTTTGAATTGTTGGAAAGAATCATCATATTGTTTTTTTTGTGTGCTGCGATATCGGAAAAAGGTTCCGGCAATACGCTTATCCGCTCGCGCCGCATGGGTGAGGGATAGTAGCGGAAAGGCCATGACCCGAACCGCAGCGTAGCGGAGGTAAGGGTTATGGCCTTGTAGCGGATAGCCCGACCCCGCCTAAGCGGGGGCACCCCCAAAATAATATTCGGAAGTGAGGAATGAGCAGACTTCGTGGTGGTGCATTCGGGGTTTGTCATTTTCTCACGGGCTTTGTTTAATCGAACTTTAGCACGATGCGACCTGTGTACGTGCCGTCGACCCAGCGGGGCTGGGAGGATGGGCCGATAAGGTCGGTAGTGTTCACTTTGTTGCGCACCGGTGGGATAACGTTGAGTACCGAGATGCCGCTTTGTGGCAAGGTATAGAGCAGTTTATCACGACCATCGCGCGGTTCGTACACCCCAACGTAGGCGTCGGGGGTTTGGTTTACAAGGTTTATGGCGCCTTCTGATGTTTTGAAATTAATCCAGCTTACGTTGGCAAAATAGCCTTTAAACTCGGGATAGGTGAATGATTCGCCGGGTATGGGATCGTTGTAATCGTTCTCCCAGAGGTCGTAAACGGTACCGTGGATGCGGTTTTGCCATACGCGGTAAGGGCCGGCTCCGAGCCAACGCTTGTGCTGCATTTTTTCTTCGGGATAATCGAAGCAGATTCCCATCAGATCGACCACAGCGCTGAAATTGTAACTGTAATCGAGGGTTACGTTGTCGGCCTGCCCAAAAGTCCATTTAGCCCAATCGAGATTGCCGAGTTTGTAGTTAGCGGTGATTACCAGAAGATTATTTTCGGTCTTCAGCTCAAATCCGGTAAATACTCCTGCATCGGTAAATTCGGTATAGGTACGCTCCTTGGCGCGCGATTGTTCGTCGTCGTGATTGTAAAACTGGTCTAATGAGCGGTCGGCACGCCGGGCTGCGATAAAACGGGGGCCGTGGCCAAAGCTTAATTTGCGTCCGGCAACAGAGACATAGGCCAGTTGCCCGTCTTTTTTAGCAAAAACATACTTTCGGCTGCCCGCTGCGACGATAAGCGTGTCGGCAGTTTCGGTATATGCGGCCTTTAGCGAAGCAACCGGAGCAGGCTCCGTAGTGCTATTAACAGGGAAAGACCAGCGCCAGAGTTCGTCGCCCCGATAATCGATGGCTGTGACAAATAAGGCATCGGCCTGAGGGTTTATGTTGGTATTCAGATTGATAGTTCCCGCATTGTGAGGTTTAACGTCCGGGCCTTTGAGTTCGCCCTGAGCAATCGTTTTTACAGTTCCGCGAGCATCGCCTGATTTCGGAAATTTAACCTGTTTCCATACAAACCGACAGGTATTGAGGTTCAGGAAATCATACCGGTTCTCGACAGTAAGCGTACCGTTGAAGTTTTGATCGATAGCTTTGTTGGTTATCTGCACCGGACTCCAGATTTGTTTCACGGTGAAATAGCTTCCTTCTTTTTCGTGGTGAGGCCCTACTATGCCATCGGCACCCCAGTTGCCCTGATTGTCGATATATCCGTCTTTGTCTAAACGCTTCACGCCTTCATCGGCCAGTACCCAGAGAAATCCTCCGGCACATCTTGGGTGCTTGCGCATCATTTCCCAATAATCGTAGAGGCCGGCGCCGTGACCACCATCGTACAAGCCATGCAGAAATTCGGTTGGCATGTATATTTCGGGCTTGCGCATATAGTTTTGGCTTTCGCCATAAGAGCGGTAGTGCATGGTTTCGAATCCGCCAAAATTACCTTGCGGGTGAATTACCGGACGTAACTGCGGATCGTATTTATGAAACTCACCATCCAGTTCAGTGTTCCAGCCACCCTCGTTGCCATTGCTCCACCAAATTACCGAAGGGTGGTTCACATCGCGCTCCACCATTTCCCGGATTAATTTCACCCCGGTAGGCGTGTCGTATTTTCCGTGCCAGCCGCCCAGTTCGTTCTCAACATAAAGTCCCAGAGAGTCGCACGCATCGAGAAATTCAGGATCGGCCGGATAGTGCGACAGTCGCACGGCATTCATATTCATGTTTTTGATAAGCAATACATCTTCAATGTTTTTAGCCACAGACAAGGTACGTCCGGTTTCGGGTCTGAAGCTATGTCGGTTTACACCTTTAATCAGGACTTTAGCGCCATTGATATACAATCCGTCGGACGGACGGACTTCGATGGTGCGAAACCCGAATTTATCGGTAATACGATGCAGAACTTTGCCCGAAGCATCGAGCAAAGTAAGCTGAGCTGAGTAACGGTTGGGAGTTTCGGCAGACCACAACAAAGGATTTTTCACTGAAACATCCACCGCAGTCCAGTCGCTACCGGCCTTTACAGGCGTGTTGTTTTCGGCCACTTTCTTACCAAGCGCATCAAAAATGAGGGTATTTATCGTTCCACCGTCCAAGGCACGGTTCAGATAGCAGTTAGCCCTGAATTGGCCATTGGCCTTAGCATCGATGGAGAGCTGTGTAATGTGCGTAACAGGTTTTACTTCGAGAAAAACAGGACGAATTATGCCTCCAAAATTCCAATAATCGGCACGTCGCTCGGCCAGATTTACACCTGCGTTTTCACTCTCTTTGCTTACAGTTACCTCCAGCAGATTTTTTTTGCCGTATTTTACACGCTCGGTAATGTTGTACGAAAAGCGGTAAAAACCACCCTGATGAGCAGCCCCGGCTTTTTGTCCGTTTATTTTCACTTCGGTATCGGTCATCGAAGCTTCGAATACGATATAAATAATTTGTCCGCGCCAGGCAGCAGGTACATCAAACTCATATTTATACATCCCTTTTTCGTTGGCCACGCCATCGGGGAAAGCTTTTCCGTAGAATTTCATTCCGTACTGATAATTACCAAAGCCCTGAAGTTCCCAACAGGAAGGTACGCCTATTTTAGTCCACTTACCTGCATTCATGCCATCGGTGCAGAAAAAATCCCATTGCACCATATCGTCGCTTCCACGTCCCGAGAGATAAACCCTTTCGGTAACAGGTACAGACTTTTCAGCATAAACAAGAGAAAGCAAAAGAACAGCTAATGTTGTCAGTAATAATTTAATACGAATCATATTAAAAAAGTTTTGTTGATAAATACTGAAACAATGACGGGAAAAACGTGCATTTGTACCCGTATTTTAACCTTAGTATGCTGTGTGTTGCAGTTTTTAGCATCAAAAAAACAAATTCTGAAACTTATTGAGCAATGAATTTTTCAAAATGAGCTATCCCACATACCTGTTGTACTCAGAAAACAAAACTAATAAAAAACCGGGAAAGGACATCTCCTCACCCGGTTTATTAATATGATGCTTTTAATATTTTCAAATTATCATCTTTATCATTCTGTCATATTCACCACCTTAGGTTTCAGCACTATCAGCTGTAGCACAATGGCCACTACCACCACTACACCTAACACGGCAAAGTCGCTTCCGAGATGTCCCGCATCGGCCGATTTTCCTAAGAAGTTAGTTATCACAGCGCCAAATGAGATACCTGCCAAATTCATCAGTCCATAGCCGGTAGCCCTGTAGCGCGGCGATACAAACTGACAAAGAATCGGCATATTATTCACATCGAACATACCAAACCCAAACCCAAAACAAAGCGCACCGCCCAACACCATGGTGAAGGTATGGCCGTATCCAAGCATAACCAAGGCCGGAATTGTAAGAGCCAAGCCGATTACGCCCGTATATATACGACCTTTCAAACGTTTTTGAACCCAGCGATCGGACACTACGCCACCCACCAATACACCTACAAAGGAGGCCATAGCCATGGTGATGGTAGCCATAGGCCCAGCCTGAGCCATATCCAGATGAAGCGTGTCGGAAAGTAACGTTGGCAACCAGTTTTTGGTAGCCCAGCCCGGCAAACTCGGCGCCGAAAAGTAGAAAAGCAATACCCAGAACGATATATTTCCTAACAAAACACCAATACCTTTGAGCGAAACCGAGAACTCTTTCAGGATTGATTTCTGGCTAACAGCTTTCACATCGTATCCTTTTTTCTCGCGAAGCAAAAGAATAAGAATCAGACTATAAACCACACCAACTACCCCAAAGAAATGAAAAGTAGACTGCCACGAAAAACGGTCGGCTATGGTAGCTCCAAATCCGCCAAACGCCTGCCCGAGGTAAATTCCCGTGGTATGGATACCTATAGCTATGGAGCGTGTTTTGCCATCGTGATAGTCGGCAATAAGCGACAAGCCGGCCGGAATATAAAACGCCTCGCTGATACCCATTAGCGCCCGCAACCAGTAAATCTGGTCGTACGTTTGCGCATAACCCATCAGCAAAGTAACAGCCGACCACACAAACAAGCTGCCAACAATCAACCATTTACGATTCAGTCTGTCGGCAATAATTCCGGAAACAGGACTCATAAAAGCGTAAATCCACAGAAAAACCGCCATTAATCTCCCAAAATTTTCTGCCGAAATCAGCTCATGAATATCGTGCATCATTGTTGGTTTCATGGTCGAGAGCATTTGCCTGTCCAAATAATTGAGCAAAGCCACAAACCACAACAACAGAACCACCAACCATGGATAAAACTTACCTTTCATTTCCGATTCTTTTTTTTATATTAGAGTTTATATAGAACAGCTTGTTATGTAACTAACAATATGACAATTATTAACACGAAGACTCGAAGACACCAATTAAAAACATATTAATATGTTTTTCTTCGTGATCTGATATTAAGCAAAAAAACAAATTGTGTCTTCGAGACTTCGTGTTTAAAACTTTTACATTCAATTTTATATCTCTTTATTCAATATAATATCTATTCTTTTTAATATTTTTTGAGAGAGACAATTTTCACACAGACTTCCAAAAACCTAAAAATCAAGGCTCGCAACAGAGGCAAAGGCGGAGTTTACCAAAGCAAAGGAGCATTCTGCCGAAAGAGCTTAACGATGAGTTTAAGGTTTTTGCAGGAGTATCCGATATTTTATTTCCTTAATTTACAATTAAATATCCAGCGCCTCGATGGCACTACGGATTTTTGCCTTGTGTGCTTCGTCGAATTTATTGAAAGGAGCCGCCAAAAAATCGTTGCAAATACCCAATACCGACAAAGCTGACTTTACGCCCTTCAGGTAGCTCGACCCATAACTGCCTACTGTGTAAATAGAAGAACTTATTTGCATCACTTTAACCTGAAGTTCGCGTACTTTATCCACATTTTTTTCAGCAGCAGCGTTGTACAAATCAACATACAGTTTCGGGAACATGTTAGCTCCGCCATTTACACCACCATGTGCACCCAGCAATACCGATTCGGCCATCATTTCCTCAGGGCCTACGAAAAGCGAAAAATCTTTGCGATTGCGCATCTCGTACATCACCGACTGAAAATATCCACCGCTGGCTGAGCTATCTTTAAAACCAATAACCTGCTCGTTTTCGGCAATACGGCTAATTGTGGCCGGAGCAAACGAAACCTTGGTATGTGTAGGCATGTTGTACAAAAAAACCGGAAGCGGAAGTTGTGGCACCAGCTGTTCGTAAAACTCTGCAAGTTCGCTCTGAGCAGTGGCATAGTAATACGGCGGGGCAGAAACTACCGCATCGGCACCATTATCAGCAGCTATTTTGGCTAATGACACGCTGTCGGCAATAGAGGTATCCGAAACTCCAACCAGTAAAGGAATTCTGTTTTTCAGGATTCGGGCAGTATGACGAATAACTTCAGTTCTCAGACTAAAGCCAAGACTCTGAGCTTCGCCTGTTGTACCTAAAATAAATACTCCGTGTACCCCACCGGCCACTACATGCTCAATCAGATTCTCAAGCCCTTGTTTGTCAAGGGTATTATTGTCCAATAATGGTGTTACCAAGGGTGGTACAATGCCACGTAAAATCGTTTTCATTTCTATTGATTAATGTCGTTTTTTGTTTTATAAATATCAGTTAAATGACGTACCCGCGTTGATTTTGTACCCTTTTGGTTTATATGATAGTTTGAGAACCATTCTTGTTTGGTAAACTTTTTTGGGGAGGATTATTAAGAATTGAATATCGGAGAAAAATAAACGGAGATGAAATAAAAAAGCCCTGACGCTACAAAGCATCAGGACTTTCGGTACGTATAAAAAGCGTTTCTTAAACAATCAGGCTTTTGCCGGTCATTTCCTCCGGTTTGGCTATACCCAGAATGTGGCAGATAGAAGGAGCCACATCGGCCAGAATACCATTCTCAACCTTAGCTGCTTTATTTTCAGTCACATATACAAAAGGCACCGGGTTCAGCGAATGAGCCGTATTGGGCGATCCATCTTCATTTTCAGCATTATCGGCATTGCCGTGGTCGGCTATGATAATCACCTCGTAACCATTGGCTTTAGCAGCATCCACCACCTTACCAACACAAACATCAATCGTTTCGACAGCCTTTACAATAGCCTCGCGAATACCGGTGTGACCCACCATATCGCCATTGGCAAAGTTAAGCGCTACAAAGTTATATTGTTGTGTATTCAGGGCCGCCACCAATTTATCAGCCACTTCGGGAGCACTCATTTCGGGTTGCAGATCGTAAGTAGCCACTTTAGGCGAAGGCACCAGAATGCGATCTTCGCCGGGAAATTCGCTTTCGCGTCCACCCGAGAAAAAGAATGTTACGTGAGCAAATTTTTCAGTTTCGGCAATACGCAACTGCTTCATTCCGAGCGACGATACATATTCGCCCAAGGTGTTCTGCACATTATCTTTATCAAACAATACATGCAAGCCTTTGAACGAAGAATCGTACGGAGTCATACAGTAGTATTGCAGTGGAATGGTTTTCATACCGGCCTCAGGCATATCCTGCTGAGTCAGTACCACGGTAAGTTCTTTAGCGCGGTCATTGCGGTAGTTGAAGAAAATAACCACATCGCCAGCCTCAATTTTTGCAGTAGCGTTGCCGGCAGCATCAGTAATTACTATCGGTTTAATAAATTCATCGGTAACACCAGCTTCGTACGAAGCCTGCACTGCCGCCACCGCATCGGTAGCAGGAGTTCCTGTACCGTGCACCATCAAATCGTACGATTCCTTAACACGTTCCCAGCGTTTGTCACGATCCATGGCATAGTATCTACCCACCACCGAAGCTATTTGGGTAGTGGTACCGGCAGTATATTTAGCCAATTGTTCGATAAATCCTTTACCGCTTTTGGGGTCGGTATCGCGCCCATCCATAAAGGCATGCACGTAAGCCTGAGCACCATATTCTTTGGCAATATCAATCAGTTTCAGCAAATGGTCGAGCGAACTGTGCACCCCACCATCAGAAACCAGTCCCAGGAAATGAATCTTTTTCCGGTTGTCGCGGGCATAAGAATAAGCGTTGATAACTTCAGGATTCTGAAGAATACTGTTGTCGCGGCAGGCGATATTGATTTTCACCAAATCCTGATACACCACCCGTCCGGCACCAATGTTCAAGTGTCCAACTTCCGAGTTACCCATCTGACCATCAGGCAGTCCCACATCTTCGCCCGAAGCCTGAAGCTCCGAATTAGGATAATTAGCCAACAGCGAATCCCAGTAGGGAGTTGGAGTGTTGAAAATAATGTCTGCTTTGGAATGGTTACCAATTCCCCAGCCATCAAGGATCATTAATAAAGCTTTTTTACTCATATTATATTGATTTATATTATTTTATACCAGTACTAATACCTGCCGCTTACGACGCCGCAAAATTACTTATTTTTTTGCACATAACCATTGTTTGCGGTTAAAGTTAATGCCTTTGTGCTCCAGATTGAATGTAACAAAACCCAACATAAACTATATTACAGCCGGCAAAGCAAACATCATTCAGACATCGGCAGGCATGCAGCTTAAGCAGAAACGCTTATCTTTGCATTTCCTATTCTAATAAAAAATCTTTCAGTACAAACACAAAAGTATTCTATGTTCGCAGTCATCCTGTTTATGCTCACCGGAATAGCCGCAGGCTATCTTGTACGAAAAAGAAAATTTCGTTTTATAAACGGAATCATTATGATGTTGATTTGGGCTTTGCTGCTTTTGCTGGGTATAGAAGTTGGGTTGAATCAAGAAATTGTGAGTCGCTTTCACCAACTTGGCTTCGAAGCTTTTCTCATTGCATTTTTCGGAACACTTGGCAGCATTGTTGGAGCTAAAATACTGTGGGGGAAATCGTCTCAACAACAAATACAGTCAGAAGACACACATACTACAACGGGCATATTCAGCGTACTCAAAGGCAGTCTTATTATTTTGGCTTTCTTTATTATCGGCCTGCTCGCAGGAATTTTCAAAATAATTCCGGAAGCTTTTTTCAACCGCGATTTCAGCTTTTATGTCCTTTGTGCGCTTATGTTTTCGGTAGGACTCAGCATTGGCCAACAACCCGAAACCGTAAAAAAATTTCGCTCCATACATTCACGCGTTTTACTGCTACCCTTTGTAACCATACTTGGAACCTGGCTGGGCGTATTCGTTATTTCAGGATTCTTCAAGCATAGCGCCACCGAATTTCTGGCCATGAGCTCCGGCTTTGGTTATTACTCCTTATCGAGCATTATGATTACCGAATACAAAGGCATAGAACTGGGCACAATTGCCTTGCTTTCAAACATTATCCGCGAAGTATTAACCTTACTTTTTGCGCCATTTATGGTCAGATATTTCGGTCGTTTGGCACCCATTGCCGCCGGAGGCGCCACTACCATGGACACCACCTTTCCTATCATTGTAAATACTTCGGGCAAGGAATTTTCCATCGTATCTATTTATAGCGGATTTGTGGTTGATTTTTCTGTGCCGTTTTTAGTAACTTTGTGGTGCGGATTCTGATTGTTTCCGAATCGCAAAAAAACTTTAAACAGCCCAATATTACAGAAATTTTTCCGTAATTTTGCAACACTGTATAAGGATAAAAAAACGACTAACAAATAATACAAATCATGGCCAAAGAATTTAAGTATCAGGATCCTTTCCCCTTAGGAAAAGACAAAACCGAATACTACCTGCTCACCAAAGAGCATGTGTCGGTATCCACATTTGAAGGACAGGAAATCCTTAAAGTAGAACCCGAAGGTTTGACCAAATTAGCACGCACAGCTATGCGCGATTGTGCTTTTCTGCTTCGCCCCGAACACCAGAAACAGGTAGCTGCCATACTTGCCGACCCGCAAGCCAGCGACAACGACAAATATGTGGCTGTAACCATGCTGCGCAATGCCGAAATATCGGCCAAGGGAGTTCTTCCTTTCTGTCAGGACACCGGAACAGCTACCGTTTACGCCAAAAAAGGCAACAATGTGTGGACCAACGGAACTGACGAAGAAGCTTTGTCGAAAGGTATTTACGAAACTTATACCGAAGAGAATCTGCGCTACTCACAAAATGCTGCGCTCAATATGTACGACGAAGTAAATACAGGCACAAACCTCCCGGCTCAAATTGACCTGGTAGCAAGCCACGGAAACGAATATAAGTTTCTGTTTATTGCCAAAGGTGGTGGTTCGGCCAACAAATCGTATCTTTTTCAGGAAACCAAAGCGTTGTTGAACCCGGTATCGTTGGAAAAATTCCTTACCGAAAAAATGAGAACGCTTGGTACCGCTGCTTGTCCGCCTTACCACATTGCGTTTGTGATAGGTGGCACATCGGCCGATGCCTGCATGAAAACCGTAAAACTGGCATCGACCAAATACTACGATGAACTCCCTACCGAAGGGAATGAACTGGGACAGGCTTTCCGCGATGTGGAAATGGAAAAGAAAGTTCTTAAAGCCGCACAGGAATCGGGCATAGGTGCTCAATTTGGTGGCAAATATTTTGCTCACGATATTCGCATCGTACGCCTATCGCGCCACGGGGCATCCTGCTTTGTAGGCATGGCCGTTTCGTGCTCGGCCGACCGCAACATCAAGGCAAAAATCAACAAGGACGGCTTGTGGGTTGAAAAACTCGAAGACAATCCCGGACAGTACATCCCCGAGGAATACCGCAATGCAGGCGAAGGAAATGCCGTAAAAATAGACCTGAATAAGCCGATGAAGGAAATTCTGGCTACCCTATCTCAGTATCCGGTTTCCACGCGTTTGTCGCTGAGCGGAACTATTGTTGTAGGGCGCGATATTGCTCATGCCAAGTTGAAAGAATTGCTTGATGCCGGCAAACCACTACCGCAATATGTAAAAGATCATCCTATTTATTATGCCGGTCCAGCCAAAACACCTAAAGGAATGGCTTCGGGTTCTTTCGGCCCTACTACTGCCGGACGCATGGACTCGTATGTTGACTTATTCCAGCAAAATGGCGGCAGTATGATTATGATTGCCAAAGGAAACCGCACCCAGCAGGTAACTGATGCTTGTCAGAAATACGGCGGCTTCTACCTTGGCTCTATAGGCGGCCCGGCAGCTATTCTGGCTCAGGACAGCATTAAGAAAGTAGAATGTCTGGAATATCCCGAACTGGGTATGGAAGCCATCTGGAAAATAGAAGTGGTTGATTTCCCTGCATTTATCTTAGTAGATGACAAGGGTAACGATTTCTTTAAGCTGATTAAGCCAACTCTGGTTTGCTGATGTAAAACATTCTGATAAAAAATAAAAGCCTCATCCCGAACAAAAATGGGATGAGGCTTTTGAATTTATGTTCTACCTGCGGGAGTTTAAAAAAACGTTAGCAATTAGTGATGTTAGGTTAGCGCCTATACATTAAAACGGAAATGCATAATATCACCATCCTGCACCACATATTCCTTACCTTCCACATTCATTTTGCCGGCTTCTTTACAGGCAGCTTCCGAACCAAGTGTTGTAAAGTCATCATATTTAATTACTTCGGCACGGATAAATCCTTTTTCAAAATCGGTATGAATCACGCCGGCACACTGCGGCGCTTTCCAGCCTTTTTCAAATGTCCAGGCACGCACTTCCTGCACACCGGCAGTGAAGTAAGTTTGCAGATTGAGCAGGTGGTAAGCAGCACGGATAAGGCGCGATACGCCCGATTCGCTTAATCCGGCCTCCTCCAGAAACATCTGACGCTCTTCGTAAGTTTCCAGTTCGGCAATATCGGCCTCGGTAGCCGCAGCCACCACCAGTATTTCAGCGTCTTCGTCTTTCACCGCTTCACGTACAGCATCTACATAAGCATTGCCACTTACCGCCGATTTTTCGTCGACATTGCACACATACATCACCGGTTTGCTGGTAAGCAGATACAAATCTTTTACAAGTTTCTTATCCAGTTCGTCTAATTTTACCGTACGGGCCGATTTTCCCTGAAGCAGCGCCTCGCGATACTGCACATAAATATCGTACTGAGCTTTGGCCATTTTATCGCCACCCGTTTGTGCCTGTTTTTGCACTTTGCTGATGCGGCTCTCGATGGTTTCGAGATCCTTCAACTGTAGTTCAATATCAATAATTTCCTTATCTCTCACAGGATTCACACTACCATCAACGTGAGTGATATTCTCATCGTCGAAGCAGCGAAGCACATGCAGAATTGCATCAGTTTCGCGAATATTAGCCAGAAACTTATTGCCCAGCCCTTCGCCTTTGCTGGCACCTTTTACCAATCCGGCAATATCCACAATCTCTACGGTAGTAGGTACTATCCGTTGCGGATGAACCAACTCCGAAAGCTTGTTAAGCCGTTCGTCGGGAACGGTTATAACGCCCACATTCGGTTCGATGGTACAGAATGGGAAATTAGCCGACTGCGCTTTCGCATTCGACAAACAGTTGAAAAGAGTAGATTTTCCTACATTAGGCAAACCTACGATTCCACATTGAAGAGCCATTGTATATTAATTAGATGTTTACTGAAAATTTATTTTTTCGGACTGCAAAGATAGTCAAAAATGCCGAAACAGCCATTAGTTACAGCAGCCGCTGGTTCAGCTTATTTCCCAAAATCTTTCCAGGGTAGCACCTCTGCCACCGAACGCTGCTGCAATTCGTTGCCTGCATATACCAGCATTTTCTTCAGATTTATTTTTTTTGATATCGTTTCAAAGTACGTTAATCCTTTAAACAAATCCGGCATAATAGTTTCTGTAGCTTTAAATTCCACGATTTCGAGCACATCTCCATGCTGAACTATCAAATCCACCTCGTGACCACCCGAATCGCGCCAATACCAGACATCTTCCACCTGATCGGTATGATACATGCGTTTTACATATTCGGCCACCATCATATTTTCGAAAAGGCTACCCTTAAACGGATGCAACAGCAGTTGGTCAGGGTTGTTTAGCTTTAATAAATAACAAAGCAGGCCGGTATCGTAGAAATACAGTTTCGGACTCTTAATCACCCGCTTACTGAAATTTTCGTAATAGGGCTGTAGCTGAAAAGTGATGTAACTGTTTTCTAATGCCGAAAGCCATGACTTGGCTGTTGGTTGCGACACACCACACTCGCCAGCTAAAGCATTGATATTCAATATTTGTCCGGCTCGTGTAGCACAAAGCGCCAGAAAGTTCTGAAACAAGCGCAAATCTTTTATCGCTATCAGCTCGGTAACATCACGCTGTATATAATTTTGTATATAGTTGGAGTAGAACGTGCGCGATGCAATATCCCTATCGTAAATAGCAGGATAAAAACCTTTGACCATACAATGTACATAGCTATCGTTCAATAAACTGTTTCTACTCAACTCCTGATTATCAAACGGGAATAGCCTGAATATCGCCACTCTGCCCGCGAGACTCTGGGTGATGTTTTGCATCAGATGAAAATTTTGCGAGCCCGAAAGAATATACTGCCCCATGGCTCTGCCTTCGTCAACATGAGTTTGTATATACGAAAAAAGAGAAGGCACACGCTGTATTTCATCGAGAATTACTTTCGACGAATATCTTTTCAAAAAATTATTGGGATCCTCTGCTGCAAAAATGCGACTGTCCGGGTTTTCAAGATTGACATACTCAAACTCCGGAAATGAGTGTCTGAGCAATGTAGTTTTTCCCGATTGCCGTGGCCCTGTTACTGCAACAATAGGATATTTTCCAAGAATCTGCTTCAGTGGTTTTACTATGTCTCTTTGTATATCCATATCTTTTTGTTTTTCAGCCACAAATATATAATGTTTTTTTTGATTTTACAACCTCAACTTTGAAATTACACGGCTTCAACTTTGAAATTACACGATACTAACTTTGAAATTACACGACTTCAACTTTGAAATTACACAGAATAAGTTTACCACCGGGGGTTTCCATTCTGTCATTCTGTCACACTAAAGCAGGTTGGCATTTTTTTTGAAAACAAAGCACACTGGAAAATTACGGGCATACCACAGCCCTTATTCAATATTTTAAATCATTAATAAAAAAAACATATTGCAAAATGAGTAAAGGAAACATCGGGGTAACAAGCGACAACATATTCCCCGTTATCAAGAAATTTTTGTACAGCGATCATGAAATTTTTCTGCGCGAGTTAGTGTCAAATGCCGTAGATGCTACCCAAAAACTTAAAACTCTGGCATCGGTAGGCGAGTTTAAAGGTGAACTTGGCGACCTGAAGGTACGCGTTTCGGTTGATAAAAGTAAAGGTACGCTCACTATTTCGGACCGCGGGATAGGGATGACTGCCGACGAAATCGACAAATACATCAACCAGATAGCTTTTTCAGGTGCCGAAGAATTTCTCGAAAAATACAAAAACGATGCTCAGGCCATCATTGGTCATTTCGGACTCGGATTTTATTCCTCGTTCATGGTATCGAAAAAAGTGGAAATTTTTACTCAATCTTTCAAAGAAGGCACTACAGCCCAGCACTGGTCGTGCAAAGGCGACCCTGAGTATACGCTCGAAGACACCATCAAGTCCGACCGTGGTACCGACATTGTGCTACACATCGACGACGAAAATATCGACTTCCTCGAAGAATCAAAAATTCAGGAACTACTCACCAAATACTGCAAATTCCTGCCGGTAGAAATTGCCTTTGGAAAGAAAAAAGACTGGAAAGACGGCAAGCAGGTAGAAACCGAAGACGACAACATCATCAACAATCCCAACCCGGCATGGACACGCAAACCGGCCGACCTCAAGGAGGAAGATTACGATGCCTTTTACAAAGAACTGTATCCCTTTGGCGAAGATCCGCTTTTCCATATTCACCTCAATGTGGATTACCCGTTCAACCTGACCGGAATTCTGTATTTCCCCAAAATTAAGAACAACATCGACATGCAGCGCAACAAAATACAGCTGTACTGCAATCAGGTTTTTGTAACCGATCACGTCGAAAACATCGTACCCGAGTACCTGACATTATTACATGGCGTAATCGACTCGCCCGACATTCCGCTCAATGTATCGCGCAGCTACCTGCAAAGCGATGCCAATGTAAAAAAGATTTCAGGACACATCACCAAAAAAGTGGCCGACCGACTGGCAGATATTTTCAAGAACGAACGCCCCGACTTTGAATCGAAATGGGATAATCTGAAGGTTTTCATTCAGTACGGTATGCTTAGCGACGAAAAATTCTACGAGCGTGCCGAAAAATTTGCCCTGCTGAAAAACGTCGACGGAAAATATTTCACTTTCGACGAATACAAGGAGCTTGTAAAAGCTAATCAGGAAGACAAAAACGGCGACCTCATTTACCTCTACGCCAACAATGCCGACGAGCAATACAGCTACATACAGCACGCCAAAGACAAAGGCTACGATGTGCTGCTGATGGACGGACAATTAGACGTACATGTGGTAAGCCAGCTCGAACAGAAATTTGAGAAAACACGCTTTGTACGTGTCGACAGCGATGTAATTGATAAAATCATCCAAAAAGACGATACCGCCAAAGTAGAACTTACCAATGAGCAACGCGACGCACTCGTAACCGTATTCGATTCGCAGATTCCGGCCATCGACAAAACCAACTTTATTGTTAGTTTCGAACAACTATCGCCTACTGCCAACCCCGTATTTATTACCCAAAACGAGTTTATGCGCCGCATGAAAGAAATGTCGGCACTCCAGGGTGGCATGATGAGTTTTTACGGCGAAATGCCCGACAGCTACAATCTGGTAGTCAACACGGCTCACCCCGTTATCGACCGCCTGCTCAAGGACGAGGAAGCTGCCTGCAACGCAGAAGTAGCCCCCGTAGTATCGGAACTTACCGAGGCCGAAAGCAAAAAAACAAAGATAAAAGACAGCCACAAAGATAAAAAAGACGAGGAAATACCCGCAGCCGAAAAAGCTGAAATAGAAGAACTCGAAAAACAAATAGCCGAACTTACAGCCCGCAAAAAAGCAGTGTACTCAACCTTTGCTGCCGGCAACAAGCAAGTTCGTCAGCTCATTGACCTCGCTCTGCTGGCCAACAACATGCTCAAGGGCGAAGCCCTGGCCAACTTTGTAAAACGCAGCGTAGAACTGATGTAATCATTTCCCCGCCAACAACTCAATACAAAACAGGGATGTACCACACCAGGCACATCCCTGTTTTCATTTACAGCCACCCCCAATCCCTCAATAACCAAATAACTTAACAACCTAATAACTGAATAACTCAATAACCAAATAACTCAATAACTTAACAACCTAATAACTTAATAACCCAATAACCGAATAACTCAATCCCCCAATCCTTCAATACAAGTCCACCCTACCTACAACGCACCACCGCCCCACGCCACCATCTCCATCACCCTGACAACAAACCACATACACTTCACACAAAAATTTACAATCCAAACAAAAAACCACCCACACACCTTGTTTAGTAAAAAAACTTTATTAACTTTACAGCCATAATTTAAGAACTTTAAACCCAAAGAACAAAAGAAGCCGGAAACAGAAGACTAAACCAGCGGAAAAGATGGAAAAATAATCAAATTATAAAGATGAATTTTTGAATTAACCGATTGGATATATGACCTTGTTTATTGCGCCTAAACAAATAATGGACTTACAGTAAATTAAATAATTAAGACAAATAACTATAGTCGGTATAGGTGGATATATACAGATGTTATGCCCCATTCTAAAAAAGGATAAAGCGACTTATTTGGGTTTATTTAATTTTTGAACAAAATATTCGCCAATCTGAAAACTGAAACAAAATGAACGCATATTTAGATAACAATATTTTCGTTTCCATTGAAGAGAGAGGACTTGATTTTAATGAAATCAAAAAGCATTTACCTGATAATGTTCAATTTGTATACAGCTATGTTCATATACAAGAGCTATTGGAATCAAAAAGTGACTTTATTAGTTTGAAAAGGAGACGAATTGACACATTGTCAAAAACGACTAATTTCAACTACGTGATTTCTAATGATGACACAATCGAAGTTATCAATATTCCACCAGACGAAGTTATAAAAATGATAAAAGAATATTCAACAATATTCAATACTACTAGATTCTATGCAAGTAATTACTCAATAGATAGAGACAAGTTTATGTTAGTATTGGGTGTCGACAAAAACAAAATAAATAATTATAGTTCGAAAGATGTAATTGACCATATAAATTTTCTATTAAAAAAACAAGGAGAAATTCTTGATTTTAAGAATATTATTCATCTATCAGGAACCAATCTACATGAAATGATTAGCTCAATTTTTAATTTTTTAGACATTGTAGGTTACTGGAGAGATTCACCGACAGACAAGTCTAATTTAGCTAGGATGTACGATGCAGGTCATACTTTTTTTGCTTCGGGTTGTGAATATTTTATTTCAGAGGACAAAAGAGCTCGTAATAAAGCTAAAGTTGCTTATGAATTTTGTAACGTAAAAACTAAAGTTCTTTCATTAGAAGAACTATTTTCGTTACCCGTTTTAAACTGACTTTTGAGAAAGAAAATACAATTAACGATATAGTTTGGTAGATTAAGATTAAGCTAAAACGAAAAAAAAACGAGGGCATAACACCCGCCTATATCCACAGGCTGGCTGACGTGCATTTCGGCAGTCCCGCTAGGGATTGGGAGCGCTCGCATTAGCTTTGTCGCTCAGCAACAGTGAACGCTCCCTCCGCCAAATGGCGGACAAATGCCCATAGCCTCGGTCGTTAGTGGTAAATGCAAAAAAAGACAGACTTGCTGGTTGAAAAATATTTGATAAACTCTCCACTTCTCTCGACTTTCAGACAATTCTGTAACGACAGAATTTACTCATTTTCAGAATTCTGCATAAAGGACAATTCCCCGCAGATTTTCAAAAGAAAGAATTGGACATTCTGCTTTTCAACCATGACATATAACGACTGAAATTTGTGGAATTGCAAATTGAGAACCAAGGAATGATTTACATAAATGCAAATTAACCTGCAGAAAGAACACGAAATTGAAATAAAATGAAAACACATTTTCCAAAACAAATTAATTTTAAAAGTGCCCTAATAATATTTAGCGCATTAACTATCTTCGCCTTTCTTTCTTGTGATAAAGAGGATATAGATAACAGTAACGATACTAATACAGTAGCAAATGACAATTACTATGTAAAGTATGTTATATCTTCAATTTATCCTTACATTTTCAGTAATTGGACAGTTACTACACCAGAAGGAAACTACACAAAAAATAATTATCAAACAAGACATTGGGAACAAACATATGGTCCTGTAAAAAAAGGATTTAAGTGTGATGTTCAAGTTAAAAACGGACAACCAACTATTGAAATATATGTCTCGAAAAACCAAGAACCGTTTGCTTTAAAAACAACTAAGGAAGGTTATTCAGCAACGTATACTATAAATTTTTAAATTGAAGACAGAATTTATCATATTACATTCTTTAATTCGCAACAAATTTGGGGGTTGATTCAAAGAAATTGGTTAACAAGAGAAAGCTCACTTAACGACTGAAAGAAAATCAAACTACGGCTGCTAACACAAGCCTCGGTCGTTAGGGGGCAAATAAAAAAAAACAAAGATGAAAATACGAACAATACTTAGTTTTTTACAACAAATACAACGTCTAACAAAAGATGACGACTTTGTATATTTTTTCAGAGGTCATGCAGACGAAAAGAAATTTGAACTTAAACCATCTATTTACAGAGAAAAAAAGTGGATAGAATCAGAAGATGTCCTATTTAAGGAATTAGTATCTCATAATCCAGAAGAATTTCGAGAATGTAGAAGCGCCATCGAATATTTGGTGAAAATGCAGCATTATTCACTACCGACAAGACTTTTAGATCTGACCACAAATCCCCTAATTGCTTTATATTTTACAGTTTGTGAAATAGACAGATCACATGGAGAAGTAATAGTATTTAGAATTCCAAAAAAAAGTATTAAATATTACGATAGTGATACAGTCTCTGTGTTGGCTAATATAGCAAAATGCACATCGAATTTCGAGTGTGATGACACGTTGGATAAAACAGTATTCAATAAAGAAGAACATATTGGATATTTATTGCATCAAATTGGAGATGAGAAACCACATTTTCAACGAATAATTGACCCAGAAGATTTAAATAAAGTACTTTGTGTAAAGGTAAAACAAAGTAATCCGAGAATTATAAATCAATCAGGAGCTTTTTTGCTATTCGGAATTAACAAAGAAAAAGGTAAAATGGCAGAAGTTGATAGTTCTTGGTTACCTCTTAAGTCTGACAATAAACTGCTAATATACAATAAAGAAAAAATTAAAACTGACTTGGAGTTAATGGGAATTACAGCGTCATTTGTTTATCCTGAAATGGAGAGTTTTGCTAAGAAACTTAAGGATATATATAAATAATTATCTACCCCCAACACCCGCTCTATTATCACAAGCTGGCCTCCCGGCAAATCGGGACAAGCTGTGCTTTTAGCCCCGGTCGTTAGGTGGCGGTGTAAAAAAGGCTGTTTTTGGACTGATAAACATAGAAATAAGAATATATCTAACTGTGACAAGATAAGATTAAAATAATTTTTAAAAACCAAATAAATATATGAATAAATTCGTATTGCTTCCCATTTTTCTGTTCCTGTTTTTTAACGCGAAAGCTCAGGATAGAATTATCAGTATAAATCATGATACAATTTATTGTTCAATAACATCCATAAACAATGAACGTATCTTATACGAAATAAAAAACAAGAATGGATCAGTAACCGGTAAGTTTATGAATTTGTCGCAAGTAGCAGAATACACCCGTTCTCCTCAGGTGAAACCCAATTCGGAAGCATGTAAGATAAAAACTTCAAAACATGTAGATGTACCTGAAAACCTGTGGCGCTTGGGTTTGAATATCGGTAGATCGACCATGCCCTGGTATTTTGACAACTTTGAACCTATGTCTGCAATGCAGGATTACTACGATAAGTTAAAAACCGGATTTCATGTTAACGCCTCTGCGCATTATATGATAAACAGTTCAATTGGCGTGGGAGCGGAATATTCATTTTTCAATACAAACTTTAGCGACGATATTCCAACTGAATACTCTACATCAATATTTTATATGGTATCAGAAAAATACAATGAGTATATCCATTATGTTGGGCCATCTGCTCTTTTTGTACAGTATCTGGACATACGACGGAAGTTCATTCTTACTGAATCTCTCTCGGCCGGGGCTTTGTTTATACGTTTGGAAGAACAAAGTACTTATCCAAATCTATATAGCTCCGGTTACACTGACGTTACAAGCAATTCATTACTTACGGGTAATACACTGTCAGCTAAATTGGGACTTAATGCTGAATACAAGCTGTTACCTCATGTTTCGGTTGGTGTAGGTGGTAGTTTTATTTGGGCTTCGTTAAAGAAAGCGAATATCGAATCAAGAGCGTCGAACAATAGTAGTTCCTCAGCGTACAATCAGGAACTTACCAACGCTTTTAACTTGTCCCGCATCGATTATTCACTTGTTTTGCGTTATCAGTTTTAATTCAACACTAACAAATTCTATTATGCAGCCTATTATTAAAAATACAATATTATTTACATTAGTCTGTTTGTTAACGGCTTGTACGAATGATTTTCTGAACGAAAATCTTAATTCTGTTTCTTTACCTGTTGGTGTATCAAATATTTATATTTCACCCGACTGGCAAAGTTCAAACCGAATGTTTAAGTTGCCTTCGCTGAAAGATGCTGATTATGAAATTGTATCGAAGCCATCGTGGCTTACTGTGGGTTCCATGAGCGGACATTTGTCAGATAGTATTGCTATGATTCAATGCTCTGCAACAAAGAATTCCGCTTTCAGTTCAGTTGGTATTTACATGGATTATATGACTGTAAGTGCAAAAGAAAAGAGCTACAAAGTTCCGGTTGCCTATATTACTGAAGGAAATCCTACTCTGCAGGTGCAAAGTAGTGTTACACTATCTTATAGCGCTTATGGCTATCCAACGTTACAAATTCAGAATAGCGGCCCAGGCATTTTAATCTGGAATATCGTTAGTATGCCCGATTGGTTGACGGTTGATACAGCCCGGCTTGAATCAAATGGGTTATATATTTCTCAATATTATTCATATAACATACCTCTTAAAATTATACCCGGCAAAATCACTTCGGGTAGTTTAACAGGAAAGATTGTTCTTTCTACAAATGATAAGGAGCATTCAACTGTATCGGTAAATGTTACAACCAACCTGGGTACACCTGAATTGAGCATATATACAAATACTATTAATTTCTCTACAACAGAAACGGCAAAATCCTTATCATTTGTTAATTATGGAAGTGGCATACTGATATGGGAGTTTAAAGATATTCCCGCATGGTTAACCATTACGCCATCAAGCGGCATGTATAGTCCTTTTACTTCATATGCTAATATAGTCTTTAGCTGCGATCGGACAAAACTCTCGGCTGGACAAAATACAGCTATAGTAAATCTGACAACAAACGACAACTCCCATTTGTCGTACAGCATTACGGTTACAGCTGTGGCGCCCGGAAATAACGAGAACATACGTTCAATTGATGGAAATATTATAGATGCTGTCTTCAATAAAAACACAAACACATTGTATTATGTAACCAGCGCACCAAACAAGTTAATAGCTTACGATGTAACAACAAAAACTATTTTACATGAAATTAGTTTAAGCAAGGCTCCAACCTGTTTTGCTATTTCGGAAGACTGGACCAAAGCAGCTGTAGGACACAATGGATACTTAAGTGCAATTAATTTATCCAACAATACTGTAACTGCTCTCTACAACTCCGATTACTCAGTACGTGATATTGCCTGGGCTGAAAACGATTGGTTTAGCTACACACAAACCGGTGGTAGTTTCTCAGCTCTGCACTGGATAGATACAGCTACCGGTGCTGTTTACGATGACACCAATAAGTCTAGTCTGGATGGCGGTTCAATGATAAAAAAAGTACCCAGTCAGCCTTATCTTATAGCTACACGAGGAAGTACTTCGCCCAGCGGTTTTTTTTCATATAGCATTGCAAGCAAGAGCAAAAAAAGCTATTCGCATATGGACTTATCTAATTTCTGGTTTTCGGAAGATGGTCAATATATTTATGGCCGAAGCAGAGATATTTACAGAACAACCAGTTCAACAGGATCGACAGATACATTTGATGCCGACATCAATTCGATTGGTAAAATCATTTCCTCAAGCAACTATGGAATCAATTTCATTTATCACAGCAATCATTTCTTATGGGTCATTCTAAATGATTCTTATACTTCCGATACCTTTACCAGTATTTATCAAATTGAAGATAATGACTATACAATAGTAAAGAAATACACATATGATACGCTCTACCAACCTGCTGCGCAAACCACCTCCTTTAGCGTAAATGCAAATTATGTTTTTGCCAACAATGAAGGAACAGAAATTTCGGTTTTATGTAAAGGTGTCAGCAACGACACCTGGATAATGCAGTTTATTCCTGTAAAATAATTATGCATGGTAGAGCTTGCTTTGCATATTTGAAAAGTGATGGGCTGAAAATAGCCAAACAAGATTCTTAGTCAGCAACAATAAAGAATGAAACAGGTAAAGAAGACACAAACACCGACTGCCTAACACACGCTCTATTATCACAAGCTGGCCGCCCCCCGATAAGTCGGGACAAGCTGTGGCACTTAGCCTCGGGCGTTAGGGGTGAATTTAAGAAAGAAAAAACAAATTATCAAATGATTAAAACAACTTTTGGACTTATTGGACTTCTCATTCTAACAGGTTGCTCTCAACTGAACAACTTTAAAAATCCTCATATTCGAACAGAAAATGCGGAGCTTGTTAGAATTGCAAAATTCAATGAGATGAAAGAATCTGTTTGCGAATTAGTCTATGTTGGTGAAATTGCTGATACCGCAAGAATTGACACTTTAAAGACTCAAGATTACTTTAAATTCGACTTTAAAACCATTTTAAAAAACAAGAGATTTCCAATAAAAATTTACGTTGATGTGAATCAACGTTTAGCATACGACTTAGAGAAATTATCTATTCCTCCTGTGCCAATTCTGCTAGACAGTATTAACATACTCTTTGACTCTATTGAAAACAAAAAACAACTTGAACTTTGGGAAAACAGACAACGAAATTATGTTGAAGCAATTCCAGTTTCAATTATAAATCTTGGAAAGTCGACAATTTGGTTAGTTCAACAAGATTTAAAGATACAAATGATTCAGGAAGCGAAAGACATAAATGGAAATTGGAAACCCATAGAATTTTGGAATTATAGCAGGTGTGGACTTAGTTATGGTAATTTGATTCTAAGATCTAACGAAATTGCGATATTTAAAATTTTAAGATATTCAGGAGATTTTCAGACAGAAATACGATTAAAAATAAAAAGCGGAAAATACACTTATTATTCTGACCCATTTAATGGAAGTGTAAATCAGAGTCAATTTGAAATTCCGAAAGAACTGTTTAATGACAGAGAGTTGACGAAAGTTGAACGAGAAAAAATTATTGAAACAATGTTTTTAAACGACTAAAAACTACCGACACGTATGTTCATAGGCTGGCAGATGTGCATTTCACAATCCCGATAGAGCTCGGGAGCGCCCGCATTAGCTACGCTGATTTTCGATTCTCTTTGTCTGCCGCAGCCAGCTGGTGGACAAATACCCATAGCCTCGGTCGTTAGTGGCAAATGCAAAAAAACAACAAGATATATATGAAAATGAGAAGGATAATAATAATTTTAAGTGTATTTTTACTTGGTTGTACAAGTACAAAAAAAGTGTTTTCATCACTTGAAAAATCTGTAGAAGACAACTACGGTTATTCAATAAATAATCCTATTTTGATTGGAGAATTTAGTAATTGGCAAAAGAATGCAGATTTGTCTCTATTTTATATTTCTAAGCTGACATACAACCAAAGACCTTTGCAATATATTTTACATGCGACAGTCGAAAAGCCTATGAATCAACCAAGAAAAAAGAAATCCATACCTTTAAGATTTGGAGTTCCAAGTAGTTTAGAAGGAAAGTTTCTTGACTTATATGTCGTTGTGCCTATAGGTACGACAGATACACTAAAATTATATTTTGACGAAGAAATAAAAGGAACATTGAAAATACCTAAGGGATTCGAGTTTGACATTAATCAATCTAATAATATTTATAGATAAATTATATCAAAGACACCTTATGATTTCAGATAGATTATTAAGAATTTTGAAAGTTTGCTTTTGGTTGAATATAGCGATATTTACAGGAATGATTATTTTAAATATTGTGACTATAGTTTCTGCAGTTAGTGGAGAAATTTATCAGCCAAACATATTTATTGGAATCTTAATTGGAATCTTTGAATTACCAGTTTTTTTTCTTTTTGGTTATTCCGTATATTTTTTCTACAAATACTACAAATACAGCAAATATGGAATATATTTCTTGTTTTTTCATTTACTTTATGCGAATATTTACTTCTATAAGGTAATCTGGAAAAGAAAACGAGAGTTAGTGAACTCATACGAAAGCGAGCAGGTATTAGGAAATAAAATCTTTATAGAAACAAAAGAGTAATTTAAACGAAAAAAAACAGCCCCTAACACACGCTCTATGTTCACAAGCTGGCTGACTCCCGATAAGTCGGGACAAGCTGTCCGCTTAGCCTCGGTCGTCAGACTGTGCAAAAACTATAATGAAATGGCTGAGAATGGCGCAGATGAATTTTTTCTCAGTCAGGTATCGGAATATATAAATGGTGATGGGAGTTTTTGCGCAACTTGTCCTGTATTATTTATCGGGAGACTCTCGTTAGAAGGCTAGTTTAAAAAAAAGACATTGACAAGTATGAAAAATAGATTAATAATTGGAGTAACATTAACCACAATAATTATAACAACAATGGGATTTTTTGACTTATTTGCCACAAAACAGAACTCAGACAAAAAGTATGTAAATGAGGAAACATACAGAAAAAACAAAGAGAATCAACTAAACATGACACCAAAAATTCTCAAGCAACTTAGAGACTTAGGAGTATCTGAATCAAAAGAATTAAAACTTGAGTATTTTTTTTACACTAATACTGTTGACAAGGCCAAAAAACTTGCAGAAGAAATTCAAAAATTGAATTATAAAGTTGAATATCACATATCTGCTGGAGACAAAAAGCTTTTTGTCATAACCGGTTGGACAACAAAAATGATTATGTCTGACACCTCAGTAATTGAGTGGACAAAGAAAATGTGCGACTTAGGTTATCAATTTGATTGCGACTATGACGGTTGGGGGACAGAACCTAACCAAGAATGAGATAAAAAACCAGCCCCTAACACACGCTCTATTATCACAAGCTGGCCACCTCCCGGCAATTCGGGACAAGCTGGCCGCTTAGCCTTGGTCGTTAGGGATGAGTTTAAGAAAGAAGACCTATATCATTATAAATCTTGAGAACATGAAAAAAATAATTTTGATTATTGTAGTTTCTGAAATCCTATTCATGAGCATTTTGGGAAGGAAAATAGATTACTATTTACTGAAAAAAAATAATTATCCAATTTTTTCATTTCCATTAGCTATGTGTAGAGATGGTGGAACTACAATTTTTTATGGTACAACTTACAAAATTATAGCTCTTCAATCTATATATAGTGATTCTATAGGAACTTTTGGTTATAAAACAGGAACAATTTTATTAAATTGGTTTCAAAAAATTGATTTAAATAGATATTTAAATGATAAAAACACTTCAAAATTTATAGCAGAAAACAAATATGAAGATATGAATAATGGATTTAATGTTTTAGTTTCATTTTTAATCCATTTGCAAATATTTGTTTGTATAATTATTTTAATAAAAAGAAAGAACAAAAAAAAAGAAGATTCCATCACATCAAGCAACTTCTCAATAAGTAAAAAACAAATAAAGTGAACGCGCTTGCTGGCGAAGAACTTCCAAATCAGTAACCTGACGATTCAGTAAAAAAATCATTGACAATGGACAAGTCCAGAAAGATACATAATAAAGAAAACCCAACTCTAAGAATTGAAAGTATAAAGCTAACAGTAACCGAACTACGTAGTAATTATTAGTTTAGCGAAAAATCAAACAGAATTTCAATTCAAACGAGTCTGTTTTACAACAATCCAAATTTATATCAAAGTATTATTGGGAAAGTAATACAAAAAAACATTCAAAACATTGAGAACAAAAAAGAACACGGAAGTATTCTGTATTTTGAATTCGAAAATGATTTTAAAAATAAGGAGTTCATAGAAGGATTATTGTGGGGTGAAAAGAAACCTACAAAAAACCACACTGAAACCTTTATCTCAAAAGGCAAATATCTATTTATAATAAGCTTTAACAACAGAAACACAATCAGCCCCGAAATATTTTTCCGCGAACCGAAGCTATTGAAGCAAGAGATGAGATAAAAACAAAAAATAATGAGAGCAAAGGTGGTTTTTGCGCAGGCTCTCGTTATATGCCATTTTAGAACATACTACAACCAAATAAACTTTCAGATATTTGCAGAATGAATGATAATGATACAAAAAGACTTTCAAGACTTATAGCAATCTTAACTCAGTTGCAAACAAGACGTCTTGTAACTTCTACTAAACTTGCTCAAAAATTTGGAGTTAGCACAAGAACAATTTATAGAGATTTAAAAGCATTAGAACAAGCAGGTGTTCCAATTTTGACAGAAGACGGTAAAGGTTATTCATTGATGGAAGGTTACAGAATTCCACCAATTATGTTTACCGAAAACCAAGCAAACGCATTAATCCTTGCTGAACAATTGGTTTTAAAAAATAAAGACAGCTCATTAATTGATGATTATGCCGAAGCCATTGACAAAATAAAAGCCGTTTTAAGACAAACTGAGAAAGACAAAGCGAACTTACTATCATTAAGAACAAAATTTGCAAAACTTGATAACTACGAAATTAAGAGCAACATATTATCTACTTTACAAATTGCAATTACCAATTTTTATCTTGCAAATTTTCAATACATCAACGCAGAAAATAAAGAGAGTAAAAGAACTGTTGAGCCTTTTGCTTTATTAAATATTTCGGAAGGTTGGTTATTGGTTGCCTATTGCCGTCTGCGAAATGAATTTCGTTATTTTCGGTTAGACAGAATTCAAAAACTGCAAGTTCAACAAGAAAATTTCACACCTCATAAAATGACGTTACAAGATTTTTTTGAAAAATATCACAACCATTAGAGATACCCTTGACATACAGTTGTCAGTAGCCCATTTTACTTTTGTGGCACAATCAATAAAAAAACAAAAAAATATGCTACAAAAAATTTCAAAAATCAGTTGGATAGGAGTATTCCTCTCTTTAGTATTTTACTCTTTTCTCGGTTGGCTTTGGTTCACTGTATTGTTCCCAAACCAATATGCTGGTACATTAGATAAATTGGGAATGATGCCTGCAAAGCCAGACCCTATTTATTTTTATGGACCAGTTTTGGCAATTTTGCCTACAATAATTACAACAGCTTTGTTGATGGTAGTGCTAAATATCAACAAAAGAAAAGCAGCAATTGAATTTGCCTTAGTTATAGGCTTGGGTTTTTTGGTTGCCAATACATTTAATATTGCCATTAACCCCAATATTCCACATCCAATGACTTATGGATTGTTAGTTGGTGGATTTCAATTGATTAGTGTATTAGTATCTTGCCTTATTTTGCAAGCAATGCGTAAAAAATGAACAGACAAGCAATAGAAGAATTCTACCCTGAGTCCAAACAGCATTTGAGAGAATGGTTACAAAAAAATCATTTAATAAAAGAGGCTGTTTGGCTTATTTTTTATAAAAAACATACAGGAAAACCTTCAGTTGCTTGGACTGATGCAGTTGACGAAGCTCTATGTTTTGGCTGGATAGATAGCAAAGGGGAAACCATAGACAAAGATACATTCAGACAATATTTCTGTAAACGCAAGGCAACAAGCACCTGGAGTAAAATAAACAAACAAAAAATTGACACCTTAACTGCAAAAGGATTAATGGCAGAGGCAGGTTTTAAGGTAATTGAAATTGCCAAGCAAAATGGCTCCTGGACTATTTTGGACGAAGCAGAGGAACTGAGTATACCAGTAGAATTGGAAAAAGCTTTCGAAAAATTTGAGAATTCAAAAGACTACTTTTCATCATTAAGTAAAAGCAAGAAAAAGGTTTTACTATATTGGATTGCTCTTGCTAAAACAGAAACGACACGACAAAAACGAATTTTAGAAATTGCAGAAAACGCTTCGCAAAAACAACAGCCGAAACAATTTAGACCGAAAGAAAAAGGTATTTAATCAAGTCGAATTAGGTTTTGTTGCAAAACACCAACAGATTCACATCCCAGTCACAAAACGATAATTATTTTCCAATTATTTTCTTTCGGTGCTTGGCACCCCATGCTGAGAGATTTTTGATTACAGTTTGTAATTCCTGACCATATTCAGTGAGTTCATACTGAACAGTAATAGGCTGAGTATCCAAAACTGTTCTGGTTACAAGTTGATTTACTTCCATATCTTTCAACTCCTTACTTAACATTTTATTTGATATTCCATCAACATCAGCCAATATATCAGAAAATCGTCTTTTGTTACGATAACATAATACCGCAAGTATGGATATTCGCCATTTCCCGTTTAATACATCCATAGCATCATGTACTGCCATTATTTGCATTTTACAGTTTTCTTTACTTGGAAAATTTTTGTTTGCCATTTGTTACTTAGTTAACTGAAGGTAACCATTACATTTCGTTACTTAGTAACAAAAGTAAACAAATATTTCCTAATTTTGCACAAAAAATAAACAATAAAAAGTATGGCAATATTAGAAGAATTAAAGTGGCGGTATGCTACTAAGAAAATGAATGGGCAAATTGTTCCACAAGACAAAATAGATTACATATTAGAATCGGCAAGATTAGCACCTTCTTCCTCCGGATTACAACCCTATCGCATTTTTGTAATAAGCAACCGAAACAAGTTGCAAGAAATCAAAGAAAATGTTTTCAAAGATTTCCCTTTCAATCAAGGACAGATAAATGATTGTTCACACTTATTGGTTTGGGCATCTTGGGACAATTACACGCCCGAAAGAATAAGAAAAACGCTATTAAATACCTCAAGACAAAGAGGCTTACCTGACTTGTCGTCAGAAGATTACCAAAAGAGACTTTGGTCTTTTTTTGAACCCAAAGGAGATGAATGGCATAAAAACCATTGTGCAAAACAAGCATACATTTCATTCGGCATGGCTATGGTAGCAGCAGCTGAACAAAAGGTTGATGCAACGCCAATGGAAGGTTTCAACTTTAATAAAATGGATAAGATTCTTGGACTAAAAAAATTAGGATTAAAAAGTATAGTATCACTACCTCTTGGCTACAGAGACGAAGAAGGTGATTGGCTTATTAAATTGCAAAAAGTAAGAACCCCAAAAGATGAATTTATAACTGTTATAGCTTGAAAAAAGGCATATAACAACGGTTTGGCAAAGGTGGCGGAGTAGAACTTCGGATGACAAGTTTTTCGCAAATTTGAAGTCCGTGCTTTGTACGAAGATTTGTGGTAAAATCACCACCTTCGCCAAGCCGCAAAACGTTAGCAGCAATCAAAAAAATCCCTTTGAGTTACGAAGCTAACGACAAAAAGTGAATATTGAAAATCAAAGACCTATGTGGTCGTTAGTCAGAATCTTAAAAAAAGGAAAACCCATTTACAGCTTGAAATAGCTCACATTATCAATATCGGATTTCTTGTAGCGGGTGAACTCGACGACTTTCTGACAAGTTGTGGAGACAAAGTAAGAGCAAAATCAAAAAATAATGAGAGCGAAGGTAGTTTTTGTGCAAACTCACAAAGATGTACATAGCGACAAGAAAGCTTAAAATGAAACAAAAAAAATAGAGATTAAAGATAAATATAAAATTTAAATTCAACGTAATGAGAGTTGCAGTAGCCCAGATAAAGGCGATAAAAGGAAATGTTGATAAAAACATTGAAAATCATTTAAGGTGGATAAAACAAGCAATTCGGAATAATGCGGATATGCTGGTTTTTCCTGAGTTATCAGTAACTGGGTACGAACCTGATTTAGCGGTGAATCTTGCAACCAATCAAGACGACTCGAGATTGGATGAGATTCAAAGTTTAAGTGATAAAAATGGAATCACAATTGGAGTTGGATTACCAACTAAAAACGAGAGTGATACACTTGTAAGTATGATAATTATTCAGCCTCACAAGGAGCGGATAACCTATTCAAAACAGTATTTATATCCACCGGAAGAACCAATTTTCAAAGCCGGTAAAAATCCTCTTGTCTTAAATTTTGAAACAGAAATTGTATCTCCTGCAATTTGTTACGAAACGTCGAATAAAGCGCATTGCGAGTTTGCAAAACGAAACAAGGCGACCGTTTATATAGCAAGTGTCTTAAGCTCAATTAATGGAATTGATACTGAACTAAAAAAACTGTCTGACATAGCTAAAAACAATAATTTGGTAACATTTATGGCAAATTATGTTGGTGAATCAGGAGGGTATCAATGCGCAGGAAAATCTTCTGTTTGGGACACAACTGGAGAACTGATTGGGCAACTTGACAGCGAAACAGAGGGAATACTAATTTACGACACTCAGACAAAAGAAATTGTAAAGGGAACAAAATAAACTGCCCAGAACTCAAACCTATGTTCACAAGCTGGCTGACTCCCGATAAGTCGGGACAAGCTGTGCACTTGGCAGTCCCGATAGAGCACGGGAGCGTCCGCATTAGCTTCGCTGATTTTCGATTTACTTTATCCGCCGTGGCGGACAGTGAACGCACTCTCCGCCAGCTGGCGGACTAATGCCCTTAGCCCCGGTGGTTATGGGTAAGTTTAAAAAATGAACAATGGTAAAAGTTGAAATAGCCTCCGGCAGTTATCAAACAACGACCGGCATTAACATATAAAGCTACTGCATTAACAAAAGCTATATAAACATGGAAAAGATTATTAAACTCGACAAAACCGTTTTATAGTAAACACGCTGATTATTTCAACGCATCGGTAATTTTCAGTTTCGATAAAGTAGGTGATGATCCCACCTCAACTCCATCTACCAATACTCTGAGGCCTTTGCCCAAATGGTAACGGTCGCCATGCTTATCCCAAACAATAGTCAGGTTTCTGCCATGGTACGATATATTGTCTAAACAAAACCAGTCCCATTTTCCATCGGGCAACAGCGGGTTTAGTTCAATGGTGTTGTCGGCACGGGGGCGCAGACCCACAAGTCCGGTTATAATCAGGTCGTTGAAGGTGGAATGGTTGTAGTACCTGCTGCGCTCCTGATCGCCTTTGAGCCAGTATCCGGTTATTTCATCCAAATATTCACCAACATAGGGCAATCCGCGATGATACTGTGACTGAACCAATTTCTCTAAATGACTGAAATAAACGCTGTCGTTGGTGGCAGTTTGCTGATAATTATTCATGAAGTTGGCCATGGCAGTGAGTACCTGCGAGGTAGCAAAAGGCCAGATGGCTCCATCCCATTCACATTTTCCAACGCCCCGTGTACGGAACTCAGGATGGCGACGCTCGGCCGTAGTCATGCCGTAAGGCGCTGAGAAACCTTTTTCGTCGGCCAGTTGCTTCCAGGCTCCGTCGTATTTACTGTTGTCGGGCATATTGAAATACCAGGGTAAATAACCTATAAACTCGCGTACATTGGCTAATGAATCGGTACGCATGGTTTCGAAAAAACCCAGCTTTTCACCCCAAAGTTTAGTTTCCACCAGATTTTTGATGGTATCGGCTTTCGATGCATACAGTTTTGATTTTTCGTCGTTTCCTGCCATTTTTTCGATAATTGCCAACGCTTTAGCGTTGCCATACATATAGCTGTTGATGGTTGGTCGCGCGAATTGTTTTTTCCGTCCGCCGCTAATGGTTTCTTCCATGCCGTCCTGTACATCGCCCTGCCAGTACAAGCCGTTCTTTAAGCGATGAGTCGACTCCCACCGTTGGTACTCCTGCTCCATATCTTTCAGCATATCAAGCAGAAAAGTTTTATTTCCGGTAACGAAATACTGATTCAACTGCGCATCGATATTCCAGGAGCTGAAGCTCATCATCTTTTTCATCGGAGCGCCCTCGTTGCCCCGATACCATGTGCGGATACCCTGATTGATATAAGTTGTGTCGCGCAGCCAGCGGCTTTCGTAGATATGATGTCCCAAAGCACACGAAATAAGATTGTATTTGTCGGCATAACTCCGATTTACCAAAAACTCGGTAAAAGCATAACCCACCGGAGTTTCTTTGATGTGCTTGCGCAAAGTCCACCAGCGGTAATAGAACATTTCTTCAAAATTATGTTGTGGACATTCGAACAAAGGAATATTTTTTTCCATCCACTGAGCAGACTGACTGTTTGGAATAGCCTGAACGATATTTTCGTCTTCCATGTTGTTGAAATAATCAACGTAATGTCTGAAATCAGAAAATTTTAGTACCGACGCTGTACTGTTTATATCCAACGATTCGGTTTTAAAATCGGCAATGCGGTACACCGTCAGCGGAGCCTGTTCGCCGGCATTGGGTAAGTCGTAATCCTGATCGGCAGGCGTATCGGGTGTAGGGAATGTACGCGGCTCGCCAGTAGTGAAGGAAACACGCTCTATAGCAGCCACTGGAGCATAAAACATACGGGTCCCAGCTTTTTTTCCATCGATATAAACAGTAAGGCTGCGATTTTCTACCGATAGTTGGGCTGTAATATTGTAAGTCTTATTGGGCTCGTATTTCATCAGATTGCCGTAACGCGAACCCCCTTTGGCTCGTACCGAACCATCGGGCATAAACTCGACACGCGAACAAGCAATGCCTTTATCATCCAGAAATTCAATACGCAGCAAACCCTTATCAGTCTGAGCAGCCTGCACCGCAAACGACACTTTCAGCTCGCGCGATGCAGGTATCTTGCGTTCTGCTTTCGCATAGTCAAAAGGATCTTTATCAGCCAGTGTCAGCCAGCTCTTCTGATTTATTTTTTCAAGCGATACAGGTGCCCAGAGTGGAGAATAAATATTCCAATCATTCAGCTCGCTCAATTTTGAATACTTATCCAACTGGTCGTTGGCATGGGTTGTAGGACTTATTTTTACAGACACCGGAATGCGCGATACCCACATATCTTCTTTGTTTACGCTGTAGGTTACCCACAGATTTTTGTCGTACGGTATGCCGTTACCTTCCTGTATACCCCGGGTGTACTGCGGGCCATACGATTTGTAATTTCCTCCGTAGCGCATTGGCGTAATTTCGCCATGAACCAGATTCAGCGTTGTGTAATTCAATCCATCAGCCGAAGTGGAAATAGCTAATGGCCAGCGAAATTCCGAAGGGTTATAAACCGTGGCATAACTTCCATCAGTGAGGCGCTGGCCCCATATTTTAGCATTACTATTAACAAAGCCTTTGGCGCGTTCTACAGGCTGAAGCCAGGTTTTTCCTCCGTCTTCGCTGATAGATGTTAGCGCATGTTTCCACAAAGAAGCCACTTTACCATCCGGTAAATGATAATAGCAAAAGGCTTTATAACCCTTGTCTAACGGAATGAGTTTATCGCCACGGTCAGCTTCTTCCACCCATTGCATCATGTAGAGCGGATTGTCCAGAATTTCCTGACATGCAGCGCGAAAAGCCTTATCCTTACTTTTTAAAAAGTGAGGATAATCGGTATTCTTTTCGTTAAATCCGTGATTGTAATATATAAAATAGATAGGGCCAAAAGAGCCATCTTTTTTTATTTCGCGCACCACACGTCCAATGCCGTTACCGTCGTTAGGATCGTCTTTTTTGTCTAATGCCACTCCGTAATTGGCCATAGTTAAGAGCTTACCCGATTTTGAAACATAAAACCCGACGCGTTGGTGCATAATGGCAGTCAGATTTTTGGCAACTCCCGGGTACTCAGGTTTAGTAAAACCATCAGGCACTTTGTAAATAGGGAAAAGTACCTGCGGATTTGTCCATGTATAACCATCGACAGAAGTTTGCAGAAATGTTTGCGAAGGCGGAATGTGTTCGCCCACCTCGCCGCTCAGGTACTGAAGGTAAAATTTACCGTTCCAGTAAGCCAGCATGGGCTGATGATTGTAAGTCCAGCCATTGCAGTTCGATGCGTCGGGGTGCTGACGGTTAGCGCGCATTACCTGTATATTATGCACACCCACCACCGGCGACAGCTGCCCGTCGTGATAAGCAGGGTTAGACAAAGTAGTGCCGGTATAATGAATTTTGTTTTGTGCCTGAATACCCAATGTCGGGATTATAAAAACCGAAATAAGAAAAAATATACGTTTCATTGGTATGTGTATCTGTGTTTTATACTTTAAAAATAACCTACCCTTTACAAATATCGTAAAAAGATTTTCTGAATTATTTTACATTTGAGGCTGTGCGGCTGTCAGTACTGTTTTTCAGGTAAGTAGCCGATTGTTTAATCAAACCCTGTACAACTGCTTTGGGTACTGTGAACATGGTACCATGCTTATGCCCTTTAGGTACGGATACCTCGTTGGTAATGTCTGTAAACTTAACAAAATCTCTGGTTTTTACAGCACCATAATTAAAATTCCGGTAAGCATCAAAATATATCAGATAATCCTTGTTCACTTTTTCAACTGTCGGGCCTTCGGTATAGCTCTCGGTAAAAGCCGGTCCATCGCCGGAATAAGGCCCGGTAGCCGATTTTGAAAACGCCACTTTTATATTACGGTTAGGACGTGTATTATCTTTGAAAACCAACACATAATCCGATTTTCCTCGTTTTACAATTGTTCCGTCTATACTGCTATAACCGGGGTCGAACAACAATTTGGTCTCAGATATTGTATCAAAATCTTTTGTAGTTATATAATAAAGTCTGTGGTTATTATCCTCATCTTCGATGCCTTTGCTGAAACGGTTGGGGATACACGATGACCACACGACAACAAATTCTTTTTGTTCGTCGTCGTAAAAAATCTCCGGAGCCCAGACATTAATCGTGGTCGGTTCATTTTTCATTACCTGAATCATTTTGGGCTCGCTCCAGTGAATCAGGTCAGTAGATTTGGCATAACCAAATCCCAGATCACCTTTCCAGCTGGTAGTCCACACCAAATGGTATACTCCCTTTGGATCGCAAACAACAGAAGGATCGCGCATAACCCGCTGGTTTCCTAAAGTAGGTTTAAGCCAAATGCCGGGAATGCTATCCCAATTGATACCATCTCTGCTGTATATAAAACGTAACCCTTCGTTAGCGGGTTCGTGAAACGATGTAGAGACGTACAACATTTTCTCCGTTTTACAGGATGAAAAAATCAGAAACGACAAAATCAACACCAAAAAAAGACAGGGTTTACTCTTCAAACTCATAATTACTTGCTTTCGTTACAATCTTTTTGACGATTTAGAACAAAAAAAGTACTCATACAATCAGAAACTATATGAGTTCATCAACTCCAACTAAGTACAACAAAATTAATTCTTACGTCATTTATGTATCAATAATCACTTTATTTTATTCAATGAAACGCTTAATACAAGTTTTTTGTCTTCTGATTTTTTTGGGTACTATCCATGCTTTTGCTCAAACCCGGGGCATTACCAATACTTCGGTAAGTCAATTTGCCAAAATGACTTCGACCAATATCGATGCCGTAAAATGGACCAATGGATTTTGGGCCGAACGCTATGCCATTATCAGCGACACCATGATTATGTCGATGTGGAATACACTGAAAGATGCTGATTTGAGTCATGCTTTCCGCAATTTTGAGATTGCTGCCGGCGAGTGCAATGGTACGCATTGCGGGCCTCCATTCCACGATGGGGATTTTTATAAATTTTTTGAAGGTGTGGCCAGCGTATATGCTGTAACTAAAAATCCGAAACTCGATAAAATGATGGACGAGATTATTGCCGTCATTGCTAAAGTGCAACGCGAGGACGGATATATACACACTCCGGTGATTATAGCCGAACTGAATAAAGGTATTGATTCGCACAAACACGAAAAAGTAGTTACCGGAACCAAAACCGGCGAAAATAACGAAAAGGCTTTTGCTGATCGGCTCAACTTCGAAACCTATAATCTCGGGCACCTGATGATGGCCGGAATTATCCACAAAAGAGCCACTGGCAAAACAAGTCTTTTTAATATAGCAGTGAAAGCTACCGATTTTCTTTGTCATTTCTACGAAACAGCTTCGGCTGAGCTGGCTCGCAATGCTATTTGTCCTTCGCATTATATGGGTGTTGTAGAAATGTATCGCGAAACGAAAAATCCGCGCTATCTTGAATTGTCCAAAAACCTGATCAACATTCGTGGTATGGTCGAAAACGGAACTGACGACAATCAGGATCGTATCCCCTTCCGCCAGCAATACAAAGCGATGGGACATGCCGTACGCGCCAATTATTTGTATGCAGGTGTGGCCGACGTGTATGCCGAAACCGGCGAAGAGCAATTGATGAAAAATCTCACCAGTATATGGAATGATATTGTAAACCGTAAAATGTATATTACCGGAGGATGCGGAGCCTTGTACGACGGCACTTCACCCGATGGTACCTGCTACGTTCCCGATAGCATACAGAAAGTTCATCAGAGCTACGGGCGTGCTTATCAGTTGCCTAATATCACAGCCCACAACGAAACCTGTGCTAATATAGGCAACATGCTTTTCAATTGGCGTATGCTTCAGGTAACCGGCGATGCCAAATATGCCGATGTGCTCGAAACAGCTTTGTACAACAGTGTATTAAGTGGTGTAAGCTTGGACGGTACGCGTTTTTTCTACACCAATCCTTTACGTGTTTCGGCTGATTTCCCTTATACGCTGCGCTGGTCAAAAGAGCGCGAAGTGTATATCAAACTCTGCAACTGCTGTCCGCCCAATACCGTTCGCACCCTTTGCGAAATTCAAAATTACGCCTATTCCACCTCGGCCGATGCAGTGTGGTTTAACCTGTACGGTGGTAGCCAGTTTGAAACAGTATTTGGAAAAGAAAAACTTAAAGTGGCTCAAACCACCAACTATCCCTGGGATGGAAATATAAAAATAGCAATAGAAGCTGCCCCCAAGAAAAAAGAACTTTCGCTCCACCTGCGCATTCCTGAATGGTGCGACAATGCCACAGTAACTATCAACGGTCAACCTTATACAGTTGAAAATAAAGCCAATACTTATACCGAAATTAAACGCGTATGGAAAAAAGGAGATATTGTAGAACTGGTGCTGGATATGCAGGCCCGATTGATTGAGTCGAATCCTTTAGTGGAGGAAACCCGCAACCAGACAGCTGTGAAACGTGGGCCTATAGTGTACTGTCTCGAAGGCATTGATGTGGCTGGGAACAAGAATATCGATGATGTAATTATTCCTTCGGATATTAAACTCGTTCCTGAAAAAATAAAAATTGATGGAAGCGATATTGTTGCGCTCAAAGGGATGGCACGACTTAACGAAGCACAATCATGGAAAAATACTTTGTATCGTCCGGTAACTAAGGCTGATAAAAACGTAGAAATACGATTGATACCTTATTATGCCTGGGGCAATCGCACAAAAACTGATATGACCGTATGGATGCCGCTTGGGAAATAAAACAATGTTGTATCGCTGTTATAGGATTCTGAAGCTTATTTTACAATAAAAAAGACAAAAATAATATGTTAGAAAATATCAGGCATTTATTTTCAAAAGTTTCTTACTGGGTACTTGCGGGATTGTTTGTTGTTTTTTGCTCCTTCGATATTTACGTTTCGTCTACAGGCAAAGATACCAACGACGGAAGTTCTACGGCGCCCAAAGCCACACTTTCGGCAGCTTTGCGTCAGGCACGCGAAATGCGCAGGTTGAATGCCCCGGGTATCGAAAATGGTATTCAGATTATTCTCAAAGGCGGCACTTATTTTCAGTACGAACCGCTCAATGTTCGCCCCGAAGATAGCGGTACGCTGCAATCGCCCACTACCATACTCGGAGCGGCTGGCGAAAAAGCGGTGGTCAGTGGAGGTGTAAAAATATCAGGTTGGAAAAAATCAGGCCAGCTTTTGGTAGCTGATGTACCCGATTTTAATGGTCGCCCCTTAGATTTTCGCCAACTGTGGATTAATGGAAAAAAAGCAGTTCGCGCCCGCGACGTGTCTGATTTCGATAAAATGTACCGCATTATTCGTAACGATAAAGAAAACCAAATTCTCTGGGTACCCGCTAAGGCCGTCAAAAACATTATAAAAGCGCCTTATGCCGAAATGGCATTGCACCAGATGTGGGCGGTTTCGTTTTTACGCATAAAATCAATACAAATTCAGGGCGATTCGGCTGCTGTACGTTTTCACAATCCCGAAAGTAAGCTTCAGTTTGAACGTCCGTGGCCACAGCCTATGGTTGCACCGGGCGTTAATTCTCCGTTTTATCTGACCAATGCTCCGGAATTGCTCAATCAGCCCGGCGAATGGTATCACGATATTCGTACACAGAAACTATATTATATGCCGCTTCAGGGCGAGACGGTGAGCGAAGCCATTGTGCCCGCTATCGAAACACTTGTGCAGGTAGAAGGAACTACCGACCGACCCGTGGAGCATATCGTTTTTAAAAATATCACTTTCAGTCATAGCACGTGGATGCGGCCTTCGGAGCAAGGACATGTACCTCTTCAGGCGGGCATGTATCTCACCGAGGGATATAAACTCCGTCCGCAAATCATTCGCGCGAACAATCATAAATTAGATAATCAGGGCTGGCTGGGTCGTCCTTCCGCCGCCGTAACAGTGGCAGGCGCTAAGTATATTGATTTTGAAAACTGTATTTTTGAACATTTGGGTTACTCGGGTCTCGATTATATAGCCGGAACAAGCGAAGGGAAAGTTCAAAATTGTATCTTTACCGATATTGCCGGTAATGGATTGGTAGCAGGCGGTTTCTCTCCTGCTTCGCACGAAACGCATTTACCTTATTTGCCAACTGATTTGCGCGACATAGTTGCCAACCTTCAAGTGGACAATAATCTCTTCAGCGATGTTACAAACGAAGATTGGGGCTGTGTAGCCATTTGCGCCGGATATGTTTCGGGAGTCAGAATTACCTGCAACGAAATTAACGATGTGTCGTACTCCGGCATAAGCCTCGGATGGGGCTGGAACCGGGATTTAGTGTGTATGAAAAACAACCTTGTTTACCGCAATAACATTTACCACTATGCCCGACATATGTACGATGTGGCCGGAATTTATACACTCGGTGCACAACCGGGAACGCTTATTTCCGAAAATTATATTCATGATATTTACAAGCCACCATATGTTCACGATCCCAATCATTGGTTTTATTTATATACCGATGAAGGGTCGTCGTACATACGGGTTATCAACAACAAAACCGATAGCGTAAAATTTCTGCAAAATGCCAATGGCCCGGGTAATATCTGGGACAATAACGGGCCAATGGTCAATGATAGTATTGTACGCAATGCTGGCAGAAAACAGAATATCCCGCGATAAAGATTTTTTAAGAAGATGACAAAAAACAACCATTCAGTTATTTCAGAAATATCAGCTTTACTCAAGTCAGGTACAAAACCTTTATGTTTGTTCCTCACATGGTTTGTTTTTTGGAGTAGCCTACATGCTGCAGAGCCGGAGTACACATGGACTTCGCCCTCAAGAAATTCGTCAGAATCCATGCCTTGTGGTGGTGGCGATGTCGGACTGAATGTGTGGGTAGAAAATGGTGACTTGCTATTTTATGTGAGTAAAAACGGGGCTTTCGACGAGAATAATACTTTGCTTAAACAGGGGCGGTTCCGTGTACGGTTATCTTCAAACCCTTTTCAGAATGCCCGGGATTTCAGGCAAACGCTGAAGCTGAACGAAGGTCATATACAAATTTCGGCCGGTGCTGTGGTTATGGGCATTTGGGTGGATGTATTTAAACCTGTAATTCATGTAGAAATACAGAGCAACCGCCCCATTAGTTACGAAGTAAGATACGAAAACTGGAGACATTCCGACCGCCCGATAGTCAAAGGTGAAGGCCAGCAAAACTCCTATAAATGGGCTGTTCCTCTGGGATTGCTTACAACGCGCGATTCCATACTGGTTGCTGACAATGCTGTGACATTTTTTCACCGCAACCCCGCTCATACGGTATTCGACGTGACTGTGGCGCAACAAGGGCTTGTCGGGGTTAAGTCCGAACTTTACAATCCTTTGTCGCACCTTACTTCCGGGGGGAAGATGTGGAGCGGGAATCTGATTTTCGCCGGGACTGAAAATGGCGTTTATGCTGATACGGATTATCGGGCATGGATTTTTAAAAGCAAAAAAGCTGCTGTCAAGCAAAGTTTCAGTGTCGCTTTGGAGGTTTCGCAAAGTTCCAGTGTGGCCAATTGGCTTGTGGCTCTGAATAAAACCGCAGCCCAAATCAACACAAAAAAAGACAGAGCACAAACAATTGCCTGGTGGAAGGCGTTCTGGAACCGCAGTTTTATTCATATCGATGGCGATGCTGCCCATATTTCCCGCAACTACACGCTTTTCCGTTACATGCTGGGTTGCAATGCCCATTCGGATTGGCCTACACGTTTCAATGGTGGCTTGTTTACCTTCGATCCGGTTTTTGTGGACTCAACGGCTCGTTTTACGCCCGATTACCGTAAGTGGGGCGGTGGCACATACACTGCTCAAAATCAGCGGCTCGTTTACTGGCCTATGCTCAAAAGTGGCGATGCTGATTTGATGACCCCTCAGTTTGAGTTCTACAACCGCATTCTGAAAAATGCAGAGCTACGTTCATGCACTTACTGGGGACACGGTGGAGCCTGCTTTGCCGAACAAATAGAAAATTTCGGATTGCCCAACCCCAGTGAATATGGTTGGAAACGCCCCGATTATTTCGATAAAGGTGTGGAATACAACGCCTGGCTCGAATATGAATGGGAAACCGCTTTGGAGTTTTGCCAGATGATACTGGAAACCCGGACTTATGCTCAGGCCGATATTTCGAAATACAAACCATTGATAGAAAGTGTTGTGCGTTTCTTTGATGAGCACTATCGTTACCTGGCTCAACGCCGCGGACGCAAAACACTTGATGGCGATGGGCATTTGATACTTTTTCCGGCTTCGGCCTGCGAAACTTACAAAATGGCCAATAATCCGGCTTCGACCATAGCGGGATTGAAACGGATTTTAATGACTTTAGGCAATGATTCCTTACTAAAAACGATACCGCCCATTCCGCTTCGTACAGTAAACGGACTGACCCTGATTGCGCCAGCCAAAACCTGGGAACGGGTGAACAATGTGGAGTCGCCTCAGTTGTATCCCGTATTTCCGTGGCGACTTTATGGTGTCGGTCGGGATAGTCTGGCTATTGCCCGCAATACTTACTTTCACGACCCTGATGCTTTGAAGTTCCGTAGCCATACGGGGTGGAAGCAGGATAATATCTTTGCGTCCTGCCTGGGACTTACCGATGAAGCTACCCGACTCACGCAGCTTAAACTTGCCAACGGCCCATACCGCTTTCCGGCCTTTTGGGGTCCGGGCTACGACTGGAGTCCTGACCACAACTGGGGCGGTAGTGGCATGATTGGCCTGCAGGAAATGTTGCTCCAAACTACCGACGCCGGTAAAATACTGCTCTTTCCTGCCTGGCCCCGCGCATGGAATGTACACTTTAAGCTACATGCCCCACAAAACACTACGGTAGAGGCCGAACTGAAAGATGGCAAAGTGAAGATCATTCAGGTATATCCGCAGGAAAGAGCCCGGGATATAGAAATGTACTTATAAAATCGTTTTTACCTGCGTTTTTTATAGCCTTTCGGTGTTACTATGGCAGAATAGAATTTGTCATTGCCTTGTATTTTTGAAATAAATGAGCCAATATTGCCTTGTATTTTTGAAATTTTATCTCATTATTGCCTTGTATTTTTGAAATAAGTTGTATCTTTGTTATTAAAACAATTAATTATATGGCTTATTTTAAGAGAGATATTGAGGTTGAACTCAACAAATGGAAAAATGACACGGATAGACAGCCGTTAATCATTCGTGGAGCAAGACAAGTCGGCAAATCTTCATTGGTGCGTCAGTTTGGGAAACAATTTAGATATTTTATAGAAATTAATCTTGAACAAGATGTTGAAGTCCAAAAAATATTTGAGAATTCCTTACGCCCAAAAGTGATTTGTGAGCAGCTTTCAGTTTTTTACAATACGCCTATAGTCGTTGGTGAAACATTGTTGTTTATTGATGAAATTCAGAATTGCCTTCCAGCTATTTCCGTACTCAGATATTTCTATGAACAATATCAGGATTTGCACGTAATTGCAGCAGGTTCATTGCTTGAGTTTGCTTTGTCGGATTTGCCTTCGTTTGGGGTAGGACGAGTTGCATCCATGTATTTATACCCTTTTTCTTTTGGCGAGTTTCTAAGCGCTGCTAATGAAAATTTACTCCGACAGGCTATTGAATCAGCCTCTCCATTATTGCCTTTAGTAGACCCTATTCATAAAAAAGCACTTGAATTATACAAAAAATATATATTGTTGGGAGGTATGCCTAAGGTTGTATCTGCATACATGACTGATACTGATTTGCTAAAATGCCAGCGAATTCTGGATAATTTAATTGAAGGTTACGAGGATGATTTCGCTAAATATAAAAAGACTGCTGTTCCTCATATCATCCGCCAGGTATTTAAATCGGTTTCAGAACAAAACGGACAAAAATTTGTGTATAGTAAAGCCATGCCGGACACCTCACATTTTCAAATAAAACAAGCTTTAGAGTTACTCACAATGGCAGGATTGATTGTACCCGTGACGCATACTTCAGCTAATGGTATTCCTCTTGGCGCAGAGGTGAATCCTAAAATGAGAAAATTTTTAATCTTTGACTCCGGAATTTTTCAAAGATTACATGGGCTTGATTTGTCCGATATTCTTTTAGCCGACGATTTTTCTTCTGTAAATAAAGGAGCTATTGCAGAATTGAATGTTGGTCTTGATTTGATTAAATCTGCATCTCCCTATCAGCGTTACGAGCTTTATTACTGGCACCGTGAAGCTAAAAGCAGCAATGCAGAAGTGGATTACATTATTCAGAAAGGACGTGACATTATCCCTGTTGAAGTGAAATCAGGATTTAAAGGCAGTATGCAAAGTATGTTTCTGTTCATGGAAGAAAAGAAAATAATGCGAGGCATCAGGGTTTCGCAAGAAAATTTCTCAACAGTCAATAATATTGATATTTATCCTTTATATGCGACGTTTAAAATAGCGCGTTAAATATTTGATTACAAATTCAATCATATTGCGTCATCAAAACATACAATTCCATTAGCAATGGTACTAAAGTCATATTCTTGGATTGCCAGTATTTATATCTAACACACATATTTTTTCAATGAAACTCAAACACATTCTAACTCTGATATTTTTATTTTCCTGTGATTTAATTCCATCGCTTAGCGCTGCTAATTCGGTAGCCGGATTTTTCCCTTTAGAAGGTAGTGGACGCTTGGTTTATAATTTTAATAATGGCTGGCGTTTTTTTCGTGGCGATGTGAAACATGCCGAATCGCCTGACTTTGATGATAGAGCGTGGGAAGTAGTGGCCACTCCGCACACCGTAGAGCTAATGCCTGCCGAAGCCAGTGGATGTCGCAATTATCAGGGTGTGGCATGGTACAGGAAGCGTTTTGTAGTGCCGCGCGAGGGCAAGGATAAAGATGTAATGCTACACTTTGAGGCCATCATGGGCAAGCAAAGTTTTTACCTGAATGGCAAGTTGATAAAAGAGCATTTGGGTGGCTATTTGCCGGTTACTATTGATTTGACTGCGAATGGAATACACGCGGGAGATTCTTGTTTAATAGCTGTAATGACCGACAATAGTAATGACAAAAATTATCCACCCGGCAAACCGCAATATACACTCGATTTTGCATATCATGGAGGTATTTACCGCGATGTATGGATGATAGCCAAAAACAAAGTGGCTATAACCGATGCCATCGAGGCCAATAAGGTGGCTGGTGGGGGCGTATTTGTCCATTATGATAATATTTCTGTCAAAAGTGCTGATGTTTTTATTGATACTGAGCTGAAAAATAACGGTATGACGAGCAGGACTGTGGAGCTTGAAACCACGCTTACTTCGCCCGAAGGGAAAATAATAGGGGTATTAGCGAATAAAATGATGCTTCGCCCGGGCGAATCGAAAACTGTAAAACAAAAGAAAACCGTAGTCAGCCCTAAACTCTGGGCTCCCGAATCGCCCTGTTTATATAAGATTAATTTCAGGGTTAAAGAGGGTAAAGCAACCATAGATGGCGGCATGATACGCGCCGGGATACGCAAGACAGAGTTCAGAGGCAAAGATGGCTTTTATCTGAACGGAAAACCATACGGACAACTGATTGGCGGTAACCGTCATCAGGATTTTGCCTATGTGGGTAACGCGCTGCCTAACTCCCAGCAATGGCGCGATGTGAAACGACTGCGCGACGCCGGTTGCGTGATTGTGCGTACTGCGCATTATCCGCAGGATCCGGCTTTTATGGATGCCTGCGACGAACTGGGTATGTTTATCATTGTGGCTACGCCGGGTTGGCAGTATTGGAATAAGGATCCGAAATTTGGTGAGTTGGTTCACGATAATACCCGCAATATGATCCGCCGGGATCGAAATCATCCTTCGGTGATTCTGTGGGAGCCGATATTGAACGAAACGCGTTTCCCGCTTGAGTTTTCGCTCGAAGCGTTGAAGATAACCCGGGACGAATTTCCATACCCCGGCAGACCGGGAGCTGCTGCCGATATGCACTCCGATGGTGTGGCCGAAAACTACGATGTGGTTTATGGATGGCCTGAGGATGAAGGTAAGGTTCGCCAATCTATTTTTACCCGCGAGTTTGGCGAAAATGTAGACGACTGGTATGCTCACAACAATAATAACCGTGCAAGTCGCAGTTGGGGCGAGAAGCCACAACTTGTACAGGCGCTGTCGCTGGCCGAGTCCTACGGTGCAATGTTTCGCACTACGGGACAGTTTATTGGTGGAGCGCAGTGGCATCCATTCGATCACCAGCGTGGCTATCACCCCGATCCGTACTGGGGTGGTATTTTTGACGCTTTTCGGCAGCCTAAATATGCATATTATATGTTTAAAAGTCAGGTGAATCCGTTGTTGAAAGCGCCGGGAGTTGAAACAGGTCCCATGGTTTTTGTGGCCAATGAAATTACGCCCTTTTCGGACAAAGATATAACAGTATTCAGTAACTGCGACTCGGTAAGGCTAACAGCTTACGGTGAAAAATCGTGGACAAAACCTGTGGCACATATCCGGGGACAGATACCTTACGCACCTGTGGTTTTCGAAAACGTTTTCGACTTTTGGGAAGCCCGTGAGTACTCATACAAACAGAAAAACTGGCAAAAAGTCAATTTTCTGGTAGAAGGAATTATAGATGGAAAAGTGGTTTGCAGCGAAAAGAAAATGCCTTCGCGCCGATCCACCAAACTCCGCTTATACGTTGATCAGTTAGGAAAGCCCTTGGTGGCCGATGGCTCGGATTTTATTGTAGTGGTGGCCGAAGTAACCGACGATAGCGGCAATGTACGCCGGTTGGCCAAAGAAAACATTGTTTTTACGGTTGAAGGCGAAGGTGAAATTATTGGCGACCGCAGCATAGGCGCTAATCCCCGGGCGGTAGAGTGGGGTTCAGCGCCAGTACTCATTCGGTCTACAACGCAAGCCGGTAAAATCAAGGTCAAAGCGCATGCTCAGTTTGAAGGTACGCAAGCGCCTGCCGCCGCAGAAATAGAGCTGACAAGTGTGCCTTCGGATATTCCGTTTAATTTTTTGGAACAAAAAAATGGAAAAACAGGCATCAACGCTAAACGACAAGCTAACCAACAACAATTCTCCGAAGAAGAAAAGAAAAAAATGCTGGATGAGGTTGAAAAACAGCAAACAGAGTTTGGCGTACCCCGTTAGCAACCTCATGTTCATATAGTGCTCTATGGGTACAAAACAGGCTTTTTTTACGTCTGCTAAATAATAATTTCTAAAAAAACCAATGAAATATCTCAATCGTCATTTTATTCTTTGGGGAGCTATGTTGTGCCTGTTCGCTACCTCAGTGGCTCAGGATAACGCTTATAAACTTTGGTACAATAAACCTGCGCAGGTATGGACCGAAGCCCTGCCGCTGGGTAATGGCAGGTTAGGGGCTATGGTTTTTGGGAATCCGGCTGCCGAACAAATTCAGCTCAACGAAGAAACCATCTGGGCTGGCCAGCCCAACAACAATGCTAATCCACTGGCTTTGGAATATATACCCAAGGTTAGGGAGCTTGTTTTTGCCGGGAAATACACCGAGGCAGAGAATTTGGCTACCGATAAGGTAATGTCCCAAACCAATCACGGTATGCCTTATCAGACCTTTGGCGATTTGCGCATTTCATTTCCGGGTCATGCCGCATACACCGATTATTACCGTGAGTTGAATCTCGATTCGGCGCGTGCAACAGTACGTTATAAAGTGGCAGGTATTACCTATACGCGTGAGGCATTTACTTCGTTTACCGATCAGGTGTTGATGGTGAAATTATCGGCTTCAAGAAAGAAAAAAATTTCTTTCAATGCTGTGCTTACTACGCCTCAGCAGGATGTATTTATCGCCTCCGAAGGCAATGAAGTTACTCTGAGCGGCGTTACACCCACGCATGAACGGTTGAAGGGCAAGGTGAAATTTAACGGCAGACTGACTGCTAAAATCAAAGGTGGTAAATTAATTTCCAAAGATGGAGTGCTATCGGTTGAGAATGCCGACGAAGCTATTTTATATGTATCCATAGCCACTAATTTCAATAATTATAAAGATATTAGCGGTGACGAAACGGCACGCGCCAAAGATTATCTGAATAAGGCGCTGAAAGTAGATTATAATCAGGCCAAAAGAGCGCATACTGCTTTCTTTTCAAAATTTATGGAGCGTTCTTCGCTCGATTTGGGGCCTAATCTCTCGACCGAAACAACAGATATGCGTGTTGAGAATTTTGTCAAAACCAATGATGCTCACCTGGTGGCTACTTATTACAGATTCGGGCGGTATTTGTTGATTTGCTCTTCGCAACCGGGAGGTCAGGCTGCTAACCTTCAGGGAATCTGGAATGATAAAATGTTTCCGTCGTGGGACAGCAAATATACCACCAATATCAATCTGGAGATGAACTACTGGCCGGCTGAGGTTACCAACCTTACCGAGTTGAACGAACCTCTTTTCAGGCTGACTAAAGAGGTAAGCGAATCGGGACACGAAACCGCAAAAATAATGTATGGAGCCGATGGCTGGGTGTTGCACCACAATACCGACATTTGGCGTATCACAGGCGCGGTCGACAGAGCGCCTTCGGGCATGTGGCCAACGGGCGCCGCCTGGCTGAGTAGTCATTTGTGGGAACATTATCTTTATACCGGCGACAAGGAGTTTCTGAAATTGGTCTATCCAATCATTAAAAATGCGGCTCTGTTTTTCAGCCAAACTATGGTTCGGGAGCCTGTGCATAATTGGTTGGTGGTATGCCCTTCCAATTCACCCGAAAATGTACATGCCGGCAGCAATGGCAAATCCACCACAGCCGGTGGTGTAACCATGGATAATCAGTTGGTTTCTAATTTATGGAATATTGTTATCGAAGCCGCTAAAGTACTGAATACCGATAGCGATTTCGCTGTTGAGCTGAAATCGAAACTGGCTTTGATGCCGCCTATGCAGGTAGGTCGTTGGGGACAATTGCAGGAGTGGATGTTCGATTGGGACGATCCGAACGACATTCACCGTCATGTTTCGCATTTATGGGGATTATTCCCCGGAAGTCAGATTTCGCCCTACAGGAATCCTGAACTTTTCGATGCCGCCCGCACATCGCTTATTCATCGTGGCGACCCTTCTACCGGTTGGAGTATGGGCTGGAAAGTCTGTCTCTGGGCGCGCCTGCTCGATGGCGACCATGCGTACAAGTTGATAACAGACCAACTCAGTATTGTCAGAAATGAACCCAAGCGTGGTGGAACTTATCCCAATCTTTTTGATGCGCATCCGCCTTTCCAGATCGATGGTAACTTTGGTTGTACTGCCGGTATTGCCGAAATGTTGATGCAGAGTTACGATGGTTTTATATATCTGCTCCCTGCCTTACCCTCGGTATGGAAAAATGGAGAAGTAAAAGGATTGGTAGCTCGTGGAGGTTTTGAAATGGATATAAAATGGGCGAACGGAAAATTGGAACAAGTAAAAATTCGTTCGCGAATAGGGGGCAACTGCCGCTTGCGAGCACTTAATCCCCTTTCAGGGCAGGGACTTACTGAGGCTCACGGGGCTAACAGCAATCCGCTATTTGAAGTTCAGAATATTTTGAAACCCATTGTCAGTGATCAGGCTAAACTCAATCCGGTTAACCTGAAAAACACCTATCTCTACGATTTGAAAACAGAAGCAGGAAAAGAATATATCGTTTATAAAAAATAACACATACACATGAAAAAACTATTTTTAAATGCATTTTTATTAATTGCTATTTTTACAACAGCTCAGCACAGGACTGCAAAACCCTGGGACAACGGAAAGCTGAAAGTAAGCGAAAATGGCAGATATCTACAGTTTGAAAACGGAAAACCTTTTTTCTGGCTTGGCGAAACAGGGTGGTTGCTTCCCGAACGACTCGACAGAGATGAGGCGGAATATTATCTTTCGGAATGCTCAAAACAAGGCTACAACGTGGTACAGGTGCAAACCATCAATGATGTTCCGGCATTCAATATTTACGGACAAATGTCAATGATTGATGGTTTCAACTTTAAAGACATCAACAAAAAAGGCGTTTACGGATATTGGGATCACATGGATTTTATTATTAAAGCGGCCGAAAAAAGAGGTATTTACATCGGCATGGTGTGTATTTGGGGCGGATTGGTTCAGGAAGGATTGATGACCCTGAAAGATGCTCAGGCTTACGGTAAATTTCTGGCCGAGCGCTATAAAAACTCACCCAACATCATTTGGTTTATTGGCGGCGATATTAAGGGCGATATTAAAACTGACGTATGGGAAACACTGGCGCGCAGCATCAAAGCTGTGGATAAAAACCACCTGATGACTTATCACCCGCGCGGACGAACTATTTCTACCACATGGTTTAACAACTCTGAATGGCTCGATTTTAATATGTTCCAGAGCGGACATCGAAGATATGGACAGCGCAAAGGCGATGGCGATTATCCTATCGAGGAAAACACCGAGGAGGACAGCTGGCGTTTTGTGGAAAAAAGTCTGGCGGTTACGCCTCTGAAACCGGTTATCGATGGGGAGCCTTCGTACGAAGACATTCCGCAGGGATTGCATGATTTTAATGAAAAACGCTGGGACTCCAACGACGTACGTCGCTATGCTTACTGGTCGGTTTTTGCCGGGTCGTTTGGTCACACGTACGGTCACAACTCCATTATGCAGTTTTACAAACCGGGATTACCGGCAGCTTACGGAGCTAACCGTCCCTGGTACGATTGCCTGAAAGACCCCGGATTTACTCAAATGAAATATCTGAAAGAGCTGGTGCTGAAATTTCCGTTTTTTGTCAGGGTGCCCGACCAAACCATTATTGCCGGCGTGAATGGCGAAAAGTACGACCGGGCTATTGCTACCCGTGGCGACGATTATTTGCTGGTATATAACTACACCGGACGCCCCATGCAAATTGACTTATCGAAGGTGAGCGGAGCCAGAAAAAATTGCTGGTGGTTTAATCCCAAAAACGGCAGTTTGCAATTTATCGGAGAATTTGAAGGTAACAAAAAGCAGGCATTTCAGTCAGATGCGCCCTACTGTGCAGGCGAAGACCGCGTGCTTATTGCGGTAGATAGCGCTAAGGATTATATCAAAAAAAGTGCTAATACCATTTATCAATAATCCTGACAACTAAAAATAACCCGAAAGACACTACGCCACGTAAAGTTTATTCTTTACAGCGTAGTGTTTTTTTTATTTCCCTATAGGTTGTATCTTCCGGCGTACATCTTTAGATATTTCTAAAAACATATAATTTACTTTCCCGGAGTGTATGCCGGCTTCGTACTGTTTGTATTTTTTGTTGGCATACTCTTTGGATTTTTCAAAAGTGATGCGCGACATCTGATTTTGAGATTTGCCCGCCATTGAAGAATCCAGCTCTTCGTCCGGGAAAAAATCATCCATATCAACATCGCCTATCATCGAAGTTTCCAAAAAATTCATATCGCTGTGTTTTGAATCGGTATAATACCCCACAAACATGTGGCCGGGCGTGCGGATAAGTATTGGCTCAATATTGATGGCACGCAACAACGATGCAAACAATACAGTACCGTCAACACAATTGATTTGTGACGAATTCAGCGCATCGTCGAAGGTACGAACCCGTTGCGAGAATACAACATTGCTGGATAAACTGGTGTTTGAAACCGAACTGTACCGGAATTTACGTTTCTGCAATACATTCCACAGGGCGTATACCTGCTTATCTACCGCCGCTGCCGAGCCAATCTGATAACCCAGAAAACGGTTGACAATACGGGTATTTAATGCTTCGCGGAGCAATTGATCTATCATCGGGTTATCCTCGTTCACATAAGCAGCAAAGAAAATTCCGGTATCATGAAATTTTGTGCCATTGGTAATGTAGCCCAGCAAACATTCGTTTACGCTTCGCATCGAGAAAGTACGTACACGCTGCCCCAGATTTTTTTCGTTGACCTCCACGGCCACAGCCACGCTTACAGGTACCGCCTGAGTGTTGTTTTTCAATGCTTCGTAATCCCAAATAATATCAGGATAGATAACGTACTCTGTGCGGGCTTTATTCAAAACAAACTCCGATACGGAACGGGAAAAGAACCGTGTTTCGGCAACTTCTACTCTTACACGGGAGTAAGCCTTCCCGGAACGGATACGGATGGCTATAACCGATTTGGGATTGCCTACGTACATCGTATCGGCAGGCACTATTACCTGCGTATCGGTAGTAGCAACCGACAAAATACCGGATGGAAAGATATTACCTCCCAATTCATCCGTAATCTCAAAGCTGGTGTGAAACCGGGAATTATTGTACCAAAAAAATCCCACAGCCACCAGCAGCAATATAGCGGTTACTATAATTATACATCGTACATTAGCTACCTGCCCGATATTTTGAAGCTTTTTCATAAATTCATATTGTTTCGTCCCGCAAAGATAACACTTTACGAGCATGTTTTTCAATAAAACAACAAACAAAGACAATCAAAAAAACCAAGATAATATCTCAATACAGGCGATGACTTTTTATCGAAATTAACACCCATTTTTATCACAAGCTAAACGGGAAGCATCGATGTAAATTTTTCATAAAGAATAAAAGAGTTTTGGTTCAGGTTGTTTTAGATTATCGTAAATTAGCGCATTATTGATTATAAAACCAGAGGGAACAAATCATTAACTATCGAAACAAATTAGATAAATCTGCGTCTTAATAAAACATATATTAGAGTTTATACAGAATAGTTTATTATATACCTGAAAATACGATAATTATAAACGCAATGACCAGAAGACACCAATTAAAAACAGATTGTATCTTCGTGACTTTGTGACTTTGTGTTTAAAAAAACAGCCTTCAGGCTTATATTGCTTTATACAATAATAATATGCCTGAAAATATGCAATTATAAACACAATGACCCGAAGACACCAATTAAAAACAGATTGTATTGTATCTTCGTGACTTCGTGACTTTGTGTTTAAAAAAACAGCCTTCAGGCTTATCTTTCTTTGTTCTATATAATATCTGTTATTCTCAGAATCAAAATTTTATTGAAATGAATCGTTCTGCCCATTACGCTTGTTACAAAACACCCGATTATCAGCATCTATCAATATTCGGAAGACTGAAAAAAGGCTTTGCCGCTTTGGTAAAACCGATATTATCTGTCTTGATGCTTTGCTGTTTCGTTTCTTTAAATGCTGCCATATCGGTGGTCGATCTCAAAACCGAAGGCATGAAAAATCCTTTGGGTATTGATGTAACAACACCACGTTTCAGTTGGAAAACAGAGATTCCTGCCGCAAACAATGTAAAACAAAAAGCTTATCAGATTCTGGTTGCATCGTCGGCTGAGAAACTGAGCAGAAACGAAGCTGACATTTGGAATTCCGGAAAGGTTGGCTCCGACAGTCAGCTCTGGATTCCGTTTGCCGGACAGGCTCTGAAAAGCAACCAACAATACTTCTGGAAAGTAAAGGTGTGGACCAACAAAGGCGAAAGTTCCTGGAGCGAAACAGCTTTGTGGAGCATGAGTTTACTGGAAGAGGTGGAATGGAAATCGGCACAGTGGATTGGATTGGACAAGGCCATGCCCTGGGACGACGAAACCTATTACAGTCGCCTGTCGGTGCGCTATGTACGAAAGGAGTTTCCTGTAAAAAAAGCCGTAAAACGAGCCACTGTACATATTTCGGGGCTTGGCGTTTACGAATTGTTTCTGAACGGGAAACGCGTTGGCGATCAGGTATTGGCTCCCGCACCTACCGACTTTCATAAGTCGGTGTTGTACAACACTTATGACGTAAGTCAGCTGCTGCAGGCAGGAGCTAATGCCGTAGGTATTGCGCTGGGTACAGGGCGCTATTACAATATGCGCCAAACCTACAAACCCTGGAAAGTGCCTACATTTGGTTACCCTAAGGCACGCATGATTCTGATAGTGGAATATACCGATGGTACTACCGAAACTGTAAGCACCAGAGATAACTGGAAACTGAATGCCGACGGGCCTATACGCAGCAACAACGAATATAACGGCGAGGACTATGATGCCCGCAAAGAACTTACCGGCTGGACTATAGCCGGATACGATGATTCAAAATGGGACAATGCCCAACGTGTGCGTTTCCCCGAAGGACGGGTACGCCCTCAAATGATGCCGGGCATGAAAGTGGTGGCGCAACTTGCCCCGGTTTCTATCAAGCCTTTGGGCAATAAGTTTATTCTGGATATGGGGCAAAATATGGCCGGATGGCTCAGGATAAAGGTGAAAGGGAATAGTGGCGACTCAGTGGTTCTGCGCTTTGCCGAAACCCTGCAACCTAATGGCGAACTGTATACCGAAAACCTGCGCTCGGCGCTTCAAACCGACGTGTACATCCTGAAAGGCGATAAAAATGGAGAATCATGGGCACCGGCTTTCGTGTATCACGGGTTCAGATACGTGGAGGTAAGCGGATTAAAATATACACCGCAAATAGCTGACTTTGCGGGCGAAGTGGTGAGCGACGAAATGGAAAGGCTCGGCACACTCGAAACCTCAAACGAGGTAGTGAATCAGGTACTGAAAAATGCCTGGTGGGGAATTTTAGGAAATTACAAAGGCATGCCTGTAGACTGTCCGCAACGCGACGAGCGCCAACCCTGGCTCGGCGACCGCGCTACCGGATGCTGGGGCGAGAGCTTCCTGTTCGACATCAATGCCATGTACACCAAATGGGCTGCCGACATACGCGATGCCCAACGCCACGATGGCTGCATTCCCGACGTAGCGCCTAACTACCTTACTTACTACAGCGACAATGTAACGTGGCCGGCTGCTCTGCCGTTTTTGTGCGATATGGCATACACGCAGTATGGCAACACCCAACCCATGACCGAAAGCTATCCGGCCATCAGAAAATGGATGACGCACATGGAAAAAAATTACCTGACGGCCAACTACCTGATGACAAAAGATGAATACGGCGACTGGTGCATGCCTCCCGAAGATATCAAAATGATTCATAGTCAGGACCCGAAACGCATCACCGACGGAACGCTTATTTCTACGGCATATTACTATAAAATTTTGCATGTAATGGCCCGGTTCGCCCGCATTCAGGGATTGAAACAGGACGAAAAAGATTTTTTATCCTTAGCCGGAAAAATTAAAACCGCTTTCAACGATAAATTCTTCCGTACCGATTCGCTGTATTATGGCAACAACACTGCCACCTCCAACCTGTTGCCACTGGCTTTCGGCATGGTACCCACTCAGTATCACGATACTGTTGCCAAACATATACTGCATACCGTAGTGCCGGCCAATGTCGTTTCGCAGATTGGTACCGGCGACCTGAACATCACCTGTGGTGTTGTGGGTATCCAATGGCTTATGCGCGAACTGCATCGCATGGGACGGCAAGATGTGGCCTTTGCACTGGCTGCCAACACTAAATATCCTTCGTGGGGATATATGGCTGCCAATGGGGCTACTACCATCTGGGAACTTTGGAATGGCAATACCGCTAACCCGAAAATGAACTCGGGCAATCACGTTATGCAGCTTGGCGACCTCGTAGTGTGGGCTTACGAAAACATGGCCGGCATCAAAACCGACTATAACCGCACTGCGTTTAAGCATATCGTTCTGAAACCCGGATTTGATATTCCTGATTTGGAATACATCAATGCCTCGTATATAACACCCTATGGCAAACTGGTTAGCAACTGGAAAAAATCGCTGATGAAACTGCATTGGGAGCTTACTATTCCTGTAAATACTACGGCCGAACTGCATTTCCCCAATGGCAAAGTACAGAAGGTTGGCTCCGGAAACTATGTGTTCGACGTGGATATTCCTCAGCGCAAAGGCATTGTTGTAAATGAGTTTTTGTACGAAAAAGCCGATTTCCCGCAATGTCACTCGGCCACCATAGCCGAAACCACTCAGGGCGATTTGGTATCGGCATTTTTTGGCGGCACACGCGAAGGCGCCCCCGATGTATGTATCTACGTATGCCGGAAAGAAAAGGGTAGCACCCAATGGACAAAACCCGAATTAGTGGCCGATGGCATTATCTCTCCTACCCTGAGGAAGGCTTGCTACAATCCGGTACTTTTTCAGATGCCCGACGGACCGCTTTTCTTGTTTTATAAAATAGGGAAAAACGTGGCCGACTGGACAGGTTACGTAAAAACAAGTACCGACGGCGGGCGCACCTGGAGCAAAGTACAGCCGCTCGAAGCCGGATATCTGGGTCCTATCAAGAACAAACCTGTATGGGTAGATGGAAAAATAATAGCCCCGTCGAGCACCGAAAAAGGTGGCTGGAAAGTGCATTTTGAGATAGCCGAAAATGGTGGCAGCAAAACGCACATCGTAGGGCCATTAGCTGCCGAAAATGCTGTAATGACTCAGGATATGGTAGATAACAAGGGCACAACCGCAACCGACCCCGAAGGTGGCGACAATAGCAAAGCCAGCACCGTGCAAGCCATACAACCCAGCATACTTACCCATAAAGACGGCAGGCTTCAGATACTGTGCCGCAGTCGTAACGGGCGTATAGCCACCTCGTGGAGTACCGACAAGGGCGAAACATGGTCGCCACTGGCGCTTACCAACCTGCCCAACAACAACTCCGGCACCGACGCCGTAACCCTGCAGGATGGCCGACAGGTACTTATTTATAACGCCATAGCCACACCTCCAGGTGCAAAAAAAGGTATTCGTACTCCGCTCAATATTGCAGTTTCCAACGATGGTGTACATTGGCAAATGGTGCTAACACTCGAAGATTCGCCCGTGTCGCAGTACTCTTACCCAAGTATTATACAGGGAAAAGACGGACGCATACACGCCGTATATACCTGGCGCAGACAACGTGTGAAATACGTAGAAATAAAATTATAAAAAAGGCGTAAGACTTAGGACTTATGTCTTAAGAGCGCAATGCGAGAAACATCTGGTATATCATTTATCATTCATCACTTATCATTAAAAAAAACACCCCATTAAATCCCAATTTAATTATATTTTG